>CAIRBK010000103.1 GCA_903876795.1 uncultured Verrucomicrobiota bacterium | reverse complement strand
GTCGTGGTGGACTGGGTGATCTGCGTGGCCGACTCGGACATGACCTTCGCGTTGATCGACAACTCCTCGCCGGCGGAGGCCACGGTATGCGCCTGCACGGTGGTCTCCTCGGCGGCCGCCGCCTGGGTGGTGGCCGTGTCGTTGAGGGTCTTGGCGGACTTCATCAACTCGCCGGCCGACTGGGTGACGCTGCCGACCAATTGACGCAGGTTGCCTATGCTGGAGTTGATGGACTTGCCGAGCGTGCCGAGTTCGTCATGACGCTGGAAGGCGACCCCGGAGGTGAGATCTCCCTGGGCGAGCAGGTTCATGGCGCCGACACACTCGCTTATCGGGCGGGTGATTGACCGGGTGATGTAAAAGGCGATGGCCAGGCCGAGGGCCAAGGTCACGATCAGGCCGATGACGGAGGCCTTGACCTGGATGCCGAGGGCGGAGGATGCGGAGCGGGAAATCTCGGTCGTGCGCTGGATGTTTTCGTTGATGATCTGCATGCTCAGTGCATTGGTCTCGGCCCCGAGAAGTGCCCGGCGCTCGACGGTGGCGCTCAACTCGACGTGCTTTTTATAAAGATCGTCGAGGGCCTTGCGGTAGTCGGTGATCTCGCTGCGGATCCTTTCGAGATCGGCGACATCGCCGGGTTGGTGAAAAAGCGGGCGAAGGCTCTCCTGCACGGCCGTTATGCGGTCAAACCGACCGAGCCCCTCTGAGAACAGATCTGCTTTCCTGGTCAACTGGGCGTTAAAGGCGGCGACGCGGACGCGGTTGATCTCGGAAAGGAGTTCGGTAAGTAGACGGACCTTGGTGGTGCGCTCGACGAGTTGCGGGGAGTCAGTTCCGGCCTTGATTTCGGAGAGCAGGGCGGCCTGTTGTTTTCCGATAAGCGGTTCCAACTGGGCGATGACGGCGGCCGCGTTGCGGTTCATGGTGTCCCGCGACGAGACGATGGCGCGGTTGTCCACCCCCGTCTCATCCACCAGTTGCT
Source organism: uncultured Verrucomicrobiota bacterium (assembly GCA_903876795.1). Taxonomy (GTDB): domain Bacteria; phylum Verrucomicrobiota; class Verrucomicrobiia; order Opitutales; family Opitutaceae; genus Rariglobus. The sequence goes on along the minus strand of CAIRBK010000103.1, from coordinate 42,990 downwards.
GGTAGTTTTCGAAGTTGGGCACGAGTTGGCGGACCCTGTCCTTGAGCGTAAGCAGGTCGGGGTTGGCGGCGGAGATTTTTTTAAGATCCTCCAGGTGGTATCCGGCGGTCTTGAGGTGCTCCCGGCATTGGGAGAGGAATGAATCCTCGCCCGTGTAGGAATAACTGCGGATGGCTAGCTGGGCCCGGCTCATGGCGGCGTCCAGCTTCCCGGCGAAATCCAACTGCGGAATGTAGCGTTGCGAGAGCAGATTCGACGTCTCGGAAGTGTGCCGCATATCGCGGGCGGCGTTGACGCCGAGGAGGCTGGTGAGCACCAGCACGCCGGCGAAGCCGAGCGATATTTTGAGGCCGAGGGACAGTTTCATGCAGGGGCAGAGGTGCGGGGTTAGAGCCTGAAACGGGTGACGAGTTGGTTGAGGGTGGACGACAAGGCGTCGAGCCGGGTGGCGCTGGAGCTGATGAGGGCGGCGCCTTTGGCGCCTTCGGAGGCGGCTTGGGAGACGCCGGCGATGTTGCGGGCGACCTCGGTCGCACCCTCGGCGGTGTTTTGCACGTTTTTATTAAGCGTCGCGGAGGCCGTGGAGACGTTGTGGATGGTGCCGACGATCTCGGAGGTGGTGGCGGACTGTTCCTCGACGGCGGCGGCGATGGACGAGGAGATGTGGGAGACCTGTTCGATGACCTTGGCGACCTCGTCGAGGGATTTCATGGAGGCGCCGGCGTTGTCCTGGATGAGGGCGATCTGCTTGCGGATGTCCTCGGTGGCGGCGGCGGACTGGCGGGCGAGTTCCTTGACCTCGTTGGCGACGACGGCGAAGCCGCGGCCGGCCTCGCCGGCGGAGGCGGCCTCGATGGTGGCGTTGAGGGCGAGCAGGTTGGTCTGTTCGGCGATGCGGTTGATCAGTTCGACGACCTTGCCGATCTGGCGGGCGGATTCGTCGAGTTTGGTCATCAGCTCGCGGGTCTGGCGGGCCTGGGTGTCGGCCTTGCGGGCGATCTCGGATTCCTGGGCGCAGTTGCGGGCGACCTCCTGGATGGAAGAGGACATCTCCTCCATCGCGGCGGCCACCGTCGTGGTGGACTGGGTGATCTGCGTGGCCGACTCGGACATGACCTTCGCGTTGATCGACAACTCCTCGCCGGCGGAGGCCACGGTATGCGCCTGCACGGTGGTCTCCTCGGCGGCCGCCGCCTGGGTGATGGCCGTGTCGTTGAGGGTCTTGGCGGAGGTGATGAGGTCGCCCGAAGATTTGGCCAGTTGGCCGACGAGGTCCCGCAGGCTGACGATGCTGGTGTCGATGGCGCGGCTGAGGGTGCCGATTTCGTCGAAACGGTTGATGCCGACACTGGCGGTCAGGTCGCCCTTGGCCAGTTGGTCCATGGCACCGACACACTTCTGGATGGGCTTGGTGATGGAGCGGGCGACCAGGAAGGCGACCAACACCAGGATAACGGCCGAAACGCCCACGGTGGCGTAAGTCGCACGGTCGGCGGCGTCGATTTCGGCATGGATCACATGCTCGGGGCATTGGACCAACAGCGACCAGCCCAGACCGGGATAACCCAGGGCGCCTTCGGATTTGGCGTAACCGGAGAGGTGCCAATGGTCCTCGACCGGGTCAAAGTCGCGACCGGTTCCAGAGATACCCGGCTTAAGGCCTACGGCGGTGCGGGCGCTTTCGATGGAAGAGGCGAGGTTTTGCTTGAGCAGGCTGGAGAAATCTCGGCGGAAGTCTTTGCTGCCATCGTGCTCAGGATCGTAGGAGGCGAGCAGGACGCCGTTCTTATCCAAAAGAGCAAACTGGGCAGCGCCCAGTTTTTGTTCGTCCATACGCTCCCAGTTGGTTTTGATGATCGCTTCGACGATGAGGCCGAAGTCGGCGAGGTTGCGCCAGACGCCGATGAACTCGCCCTTTGCGTTGGTGATGGGGGCCGAGAAGCTGATGGTCAAAGTATCCTTCCCGTAGACACGCATCGCATCGGAATCCTGGGCGACGTCCTCCACCACCGTGCCATCGAGAATGTCGGATTTGAGGAAGCGGCCGTCGCGGGCATCGCGGAACCAGGAGGCCTTGGAGTAATCAGTCCCCAGCATGAAACCGGTGTCGAGCGGCTTGCCGGTCGCGTTGGCGGTGTTCACGGCGATGACCTTGCCGGAGGCGTCGGTGATGATGCTCAGGGCGTAGAGCCCGTAGAGTTTGATGTAGGCATTGGAGGCCTCGACCAGGCGTGCGCGGGCTTCGGGGTTGGTGGCCACATCGTCGACTCTGGCCAGGGGGTTGGTGGCAAAAGCCTGCACGTCGCCATAACGCTCGAACAGGTTGCGCTCGATCGTATCCAGCGTGCCCGAGGCGGCTTTTTCCAGATTTTCAGAGGACGCGGCCGCGATTTTGGCGGTCGAGCGCAGGCTTAGGCCGGCGAGCACCAGCAGGGGGACAAGGCCGACAGTGAGGAGTATAAGGACAAAGCGACCGGTAAGTTTGAGTTTCATGGCAGTAGGCGGCGGGCGAGGTTGGGTGAGGCTTAAGAGTGGGAGTCCGGGAGGAGGTGAGTGATCGCCTTGCAGAGGCGTTCACGGTCGAGCTTGGTTTCGTAGTGGTTGATACCGGCGACGCGGGCGCGTTCCTGGAAGTCGGCGCTGTCGCGGGCTGAAAGGGCGATGACGGGAAGGTTTTTGAGATGGGCGTCACCGCGGATGCGGGCGGTGAGCTCAAAGCCGTTGAGCCGGGGCATCTCCAGGTCGGTGATCAACAGATCGTAGTGACCGGAGTGAAGCCGTTGCCACGCTTCCTCGCCGTCGTTGGCCAAGTCGAGTGTCTGAACGACGCCCTGGAGCCCGCGGCGGACCGCTTCGCGGAAGAAGGCGGTGTCCTCGGCCAGCAGGACGCGCAGTTGGGTGAGGTCACCCGGGCGGGTGGCGACGGTTATCCCGGCGGCTTGCAACAGGCCGTAGAGATCGATGACCACCTTGAGGCGGTTTTGCACGGAAGCCGTGCCGAGGATTCCGGGCGCCTTGAGCGAGCGACCGTCCAGCGCGCCCTGCGGCAGGTCGGCGGCGTCGATGATTTGTTCGGCAAGGATGGCGATCGGGTGGTCGACCAGCCTCGGGATGATGACATGCACCTCGGCGGGCAGGGGGCCGGCGTGGGCGACGGGCAGGTGGTCGTGGAGACGCAGCAGACGCAAAGTGGGGCCGCCTTTTTGACGAAGGTAATCAAGCCCCCCGATCCGTTCGATGCGGTCGGTCGGGACCTTTTCGATACGTCCGATGTTGGCGATGTGCAGGGCGTAGGTCTCGGCGGAACCGTCGCGGAAGAGCAGGATGCGCTCCGAGTCGGCCGCGGCGGTTGTCTGCGTCGCCTGGCGGGCGGTTTCGGGAGGCAACCGGCCGTTGGCGATGCCGGCCAGATCCAGGATGAGGGCGATCTCGCCCTGGCCGAGCAGAGTGGCGCCCGAGTAGAACGAGTTGCCCTGGAGGAAGCGTCCGAGCGGCTTGACCACGATTTCCTCGGTGTCGGCGATGTTTTCGACGTGGAGGCCGAAGCGGCGGTCGTCGAGCTTGAGGATGAGGATGAATCCGGGGCACTCCGCGGTGTGGACGTCGGGCAGGCCGAGGAGTTTCGTCAGGTCCAGAACCGGCAGCAATTCGTCGCGCAGACGGAGAATGCGGGAACCGCCAAAATCTTCGATGGGGCGCTCGGGGCCCGGGCGGACGATTTCCTGGAGGTTGAGCTGGGGAACGGCAAAGTGGCGCCCACCGCACCCGATGACGAGGGCCGGGATGATCGCCAGCGTGAGGGGCAGCCGGATGATGATGGCCATGCCATGACCGAGGACGGACTGGATTTCAACGCGGCCACCGAGACGTTCGATGTTGGTCTTGACCACGTCCATGCCCACGCCGCGGCCGGAAACGTCGCTGACGACCGCAGCGGTGGAGAACCCCGGGGCGAAGATCAGTTGCCAGGCCTGCTGTTCACCGAGACGGGCGGCCTGCTCGGGGGTGATGAGCTTTTTTTCGACCGCCTTGGCCTTGAGTTTTTCCGGGTTAAGGCCGCGCCCGTCGTCGCGGACCTCGATCTGCACGCGGCCGGCGAGATGGGCGGCGGAAATGCGGACCTGGCCGTGGGCGGGTTTGCCGGCGCGGACACGGTCCTCGGCGGGTTCGATACCGTGGTCGGCGCTGTTGCGGACCAGGTGGGTGAGAGGGTCGGAGAGTCCCTCGATCAACGTGCGGTCAAGTTCGACATCGTCGCCCACGGTTTCGAGGCGGATGTCCTTGCCCAGCTTTTGGCCGAGGTCGCGCATGATGCGGTTGAACTTGCCGAAGAGCCCGCCGACCGGCTGCAGGCGGGCCCGCATGATGGTGCGCTGGAGTTCGGAGGTGACGCCGCTGATGCCCTGGATGACCTCGGGCAGACCGTCGAGGCCGGTGGAGGACAACGTTCTCTCGCGTCCCGTGGCCGAGGCGATGCGCAGCAGTTGATTGCGGCCGAGCACCATCTCGCCGGCAAGGTTCATCAGGCCGTCGAGCAGGGAGACGGAAATACGCACGGTTTCATCGATCTTGGCGCGAGAGACGGCCGCCGGTGCGGCGGGCGCAGGGGAAGCCGAAGAGGCGACCGGCGGAGCCTTGACGAGGGTTTCCTCGCGAGGCGGGGCAGCCTCGGGGTGGGGGTAGGCCACCGGGGCGGGAGGGGCCGGTTGGGGCGCCTTGGGTGCGGCGGGGCTCGTGGGTGCGGCCGGCGGGGTGACGGCGACGCTTTTCGCCGGGACGACCGTGGGCTGGCTCTTGACCCAATCGCGGAGCACATCGGAGGGAATCTCGGTGAGTTGCTCCGGGGGCAGGTTAAAGGCGCAAAGGAGCAGGTCGGGCTCCATGGCGGTCGAGAACAGCAGGGAGCAAATGATTTTGCCGGTGACTTCCTCGCTGAGGCCGCCCGATTCGCTCACGTCGGTGGCCGAATCGATCAGGGTGCCGAGGGACTCGATGTCCCGGAAGTAGTCGAGGATGGTCTGCCCTTTGGCCTCGATGTCGGTGGCCAGGTTCAGACGCACGACGTAGACGTTGTAGCCGTGTTCCAGGGAGTTTCTAACCAAGGCCGGATCGATGTTGAACGCGCTGAGGTGGAGCGGGAGGCCGGCGCGCTCTTCGGTTGAAACATGTGCCGGAGGCTCGATTTCCAGCAAGGCGTGCAAGGCGGTGCGTTCCTCCAAGGTGGATATATCCGCAGCGTGATCCGGCGCCAAGACCATGGCCTTGAGTTTGTCGGAGCCGGCGAGGAACAGGTTGATGAGATCGCGGGTGGCGGCCATGCGGCCGTCGCGGACGAGGGCCATGACGCTCTCCATGACGTGCGCCAGGTTGGTGATGGGGGTGAGACCGAAGAAACCTGCGGTTCCCTTGACGCTGTGAATGGCCCGGAAAAGGCGATTGAGCAGGGCGGAGTCGTTCGGGTTGGCCTCCAGAGAGACCAGATCGTTTTCCAAGGTTTCGAGATGCTCTCCGGCCTCCTGGACGAAGAGACCCAGCATTTCGTTTTCTTCCGGATTCACGGTCAGTTGGGGTTGGAAAGGCCGAAGCGTTCGGTGAGGTTGAGCAAGGCCAGCAGGCGGCGGACATCCGGGGTGGGGTTTACGGCCGAAAAGGCCCAGCCCCGGTTCTGGCTTTCGCGAAACAAAGCGATGAGGAGGTTTACGCCCTTGGAGTCGACCAAGCGGCAGTTGGACAGGTCGGCGGCGATGGCCTTGGTCCCGGGATGGCTGCCGATAACCGCGATGATTTCGCGCCGGAGGGAATCGACGTTGGTGGACAACAAGTCGCCGTCGAAAACGATTCGGAGGGTGGTGTTGTTAAGGTTGGATTGCATGGGGGGTGGCTGCCGGTGACGGGACGGTGAGGAGGGTGCCTATGTTGAGAAGCGTGGTGAGGCCCTCGGGGCGGGTGAGGACGCCGGCGATGCACTCGTGGGCGAGCCCGGAGAGGGTCTCGGGCGGGGGCGGCAGCACCTGCGCGGAGCCGCTGATGATGTCGCCGATTTCATCAACGACGATGCCGAGCAGATCGGCGCCGGCGGCTTCGGCATCGGGAGGTTGCACGGCAAGCCGGCCCAGGTCGGTCGCCGTTTTGAAAACAATGCAACGCTTGACGGGAGGGCGGGCGGCGGAGCCGTGGCCAATGCGGCGATCAAGATCGAGGGCGGTCAGGATTTGCCCGCGCAGATGCACCAGGCCGCGGACTGCGGGATGCGCTTTGTCCACCGGAGTGATCTTGGGATTGCGCAGGATTTCCCGGACCCACAACAAATCGCAAGCATACCAGCGGCCTTGGGTGAGAAAGGTCAGCACTTGGGCGGGGGGGGGCATCGGGTAACTTTCAGGTAAACGCGGCTTATCTGGAAACGGTTGCTCAATTAACTCGGCTCATTGAGGAGCGAGTTAAATCGAAACTGAGACTTTTTCTTCATTTTATGCGGCAGAGTCCCTTAAGCGTAAAAAAAACGCTCGGGTAAGTGCACCGGGTGTCGATCAGGTCGCGTGAACAGCGATCTACCCACGACCGAGACGGTGGGTTCTGTGTTTGCAGCCACCCGGAAAACCTTGGTTTAAACCCTCAGCGCGACCTGAAGCGCTCCGCGAAGCGCGCGCTGCTCCGCAGTGGTGGATTCGCTCGGCCTAAACGTTTCAGGCGCGGCGTCCCGCGGGGCGATGCCAGCCGCAGGCCGGAACCGCCAAGCTGAAGGCATCCGCCCCGAAGCCGGGTCGCGCCCGGGCGAAACTCCGTCCGTGCCTCAGCCCACCCAGGTACGGGCGTTTTGGAAGAAGCGGGACCAGGGAGCGTTGTCGTGGGCGAGCCACGACTTCGGAGCCCAGCTTTGCTGCACGGCGCGGAAGACGCGCTCGGGGTGCGGCATCATGATGGTGACGCGGCCGGTGGCGGTCGTGAGCGCGGTCATGCCGTGCGGGCTGCCGTTGGGGTTGAGCGGGTAGTGACGGGTGACCTGATGGTGGTTGTCCACGTAGCGCGCGGCGACCTTCCCGGAGGTGCTGAACGCCGCGGCGGCGTCGGCCGACGGGAACTCCGCGAAACCCTCGCCGTGGGCGATGGCGATGGGGAGGACGGAGCCTTCCATGCCGGCGAAGAGGATGCTGGGGCTCTGCTCGATCCTGAGCGAGGCGACGCGGGCCTCGAAGCGCTCGGACTGGTTTTGCACGAAGCGCGGCCAGCCCTCGGCGCCGGGGATGATGCCGTGGAGGTTGCTCATCATCTGGCAGCCGTTGCAGACGCCGAGCGCGAAGGCGTCGTCGCGGGCGAAGAACGCGGAGAACTCGTCGCGGGCGCGGGGATTAAAGAGCACGCTCTTGGCCCAGCCGCCGCCGGCGCCGAGCACATCGCCGTAGCTGAAGCCGCCGCAGGCGACGAGGCCGCGGAAATCCTTCAGCGAAACGCGGCCGGAGAGGATGTCGGTCATGTGAACATCCGCGGCCTTGAAGCCGGCGCGGGTGAAGGCGGCGGCCATCTCGATCTGGCCGTTGACACCTTGTTCGCGGAGGATGGCGATGGGCGGACGCGCTTTGCCGGTGAAGGCGGGCGCGGCGGTGTAGTCGAAGATGACTTTGGGGGTGAGGCCGGGGTTGGCGCGGTCGAGGCGGAGGGCGTGCTCCAGCTCGGCGCAGGCGGGGTTGTCGCGCAGGCCGGCAATGCGGCGGGTGACGTCGGACCAAGTGTCGCGGAGCCTGGCGAGGCTCTCGTTATAAATCTCCTGGCCGCCTCGCTTGATGCGGAGGGCTTGATGGGGGTTGAGCGTGCCGATGAGGCTGACGCACGTCTTGAGTCCGTGGCTGCGCAACACGCCGGAGACATGATCGAGGTCGTCGGCCTTGACCTGGATGACGGCGCCGAGTTCTTCGCTGAAAAGAGCGGAGAACGCGCTGTGGCTGGCGGGGATCTCCAGGTCCACGCCTGTGTGGCCGGCGAAGGCCATCTCGGCGATGGTGGCGAGCAGGCCGCCGTCGGAGCGGTCGTGGTAGGCGAGGAGCTTCTGCTCGCGGCCGAGTTGCTGGATGGCGTTCCAGAGGCCCTTGAGGAGATGCGGGCTGTCCACGTCGGGCGTGGCTTCGCCGGTCTGCGAAACGACCTGGGCGAGGATGGAGCCGCCGAGGCGGTTTTTGCCCTGGCCGAGATCGATCAGGAGCAACGCGGTGTCGCCGGCGTCGGTGATGAGTTGGGGCGTGAGCGAGAGGCGGATGTCGGCCACGGGCGCGAAGGCCGAGACGATGAGCGAGGTCGGGGCGGTGACACGTCTCTGGTCGCCGGTGGCGGCGTCCTTCCAGACGCTGGACATGGACATCGAGTCCTTGCCGACGGGGATGGTGATGCCGAGCGCGGGGCAGAGCTCTATGCCGACGGCCTTGACGGCGGCGTAGAGGTCGGCGCCGTCGCCGGGGAGGGCGGGGGCGGCCATCCAGTTGGCGGAGAGGTTGACCTTGCCGAGGTCGCCGACCTGGGCGGCGGCGAGGTTGGTGAGGGCCTCGCCGACGGCTAGACGGGCGGAGGCGGCCGCGTTGTTGACGGCGACGGGCGTGCGTTCGCCCATCGACATGGCTTCGCCGGTGTACACGTCGAAGGCGGCGGCGGTGACGGCGCAGTCGGCCACGGGCACCTGCCACGGGCCGACCATCTGGTCGCGGTGGATCAGGCCGGTGACGGTGCGGTCGCCGATGGAGATGAGGAACGTCTTGTCGGCAACGGTCGGGTGGATGAGCACGCGGCGGACGGCATCGGCCAGAGTGAGGTCACCGAGGTCGAGCGCGTGCTGCGGGCGGGCGAGGGTGTGCGCGACACGGTGCATGCGCGGCGGTTTGCCGAGGAGCACGTCGAGGGGGAGATCGATGGGCGTGTTGTTGAAATGCGGGTCTTCGAGGACGAGACGCTTCTCCTCCGTGGCGGTGCCGACGATGGCGAACGGGCAGCGCTCGCGGGCGCAGAGGGCCTTGAACGTCTCGATGCGCGAGGGCGGCACGGCGAGGACGTAGCGCTCCTGGGACTCGTTGCACCAGATCTCGTGCGGGGCCATGCCGGGCTCGTCGTTGGGGACCTGGCGCAGGTCGAATTTGCCGCCGCGGCCGCCGTCGTTGACGAGCTCGGGCAGGGCGTTGGAAATACCGCCGGCACCGACGTCGTGGATGAAGGAAATGGGATTCTCCGCGCCCAATGCCCAGCAGCGGTCGATGACCTCCTGGCAGCGGCGCTCCATCTCGGCGTTGTCGCGCTGCACGGAGGCGAAATCGAGGTCCTCGTCGCCGTGGCCGCTGGCCATCGACGAAGCCGCGCCGCCGCCGAGGCCGATCAACATGGCGGGACCGCCGAGGACGATGAGGTGGTCGCCGGGGAGGATGTCGCCCTTCTTGATGTGGCCTTCCTGGATGTTGCCCAGGCCGCCGGCGAGCATGATGGGCTTGTGGTAACCGCGAAGCTCGGTGGCGTTTTCACCGGCGGGCGAGGGGACCTCGGCCTCGTAGGTGCGGAAGTAGCCGTTGATGTTGGGACGGCCGAACTCGTTGTTGAAGGCGGCGGCGCCGAGCGGGCCGTCGATCATGATGTCGAGCGGAGAGACGATGCGGGCGGGTTTCCCGAAGTCTTTTTCCCAAGGCTGGACGGCGCCGGGGAGCTTGAGGTTGGAGACGGTGAAACCGCAGAGTCCGGCCTTGGGCTTGGAGCCGCGGCCGGTGGCGCCCTCGTCACGGATCTCTCCGCCGGAGCCGGTGGCCGCGCCGGCCCACGGGGAGATCGCGGTCGGGTGGTTGTGCGTCTCGACCTTGCAAAGGATGTGGATCGGTTCCTGGTGCGCGGCGTATTCGCCGGTCCGGGGATCGATGTAGAAACGACCTCCGACGGTTCCGGCGAGGACGGCGGCGTTGTCCTTGTAGGCGGAGAGGATGCCCTCGCTGTGGAGGTTGTAGGTGTTCTTGATCATCTGGAACAGCGACTTGTCTTGGGGCTGTCCGTCGATGTCCCAGGTGGCGTTGAAAATCTTGTGGCGGCAGTGTTCGGAGTTCGCCTGCGCAAACATCATCAACTCGATGTCGTTCGGGTCGCGTTTCAGGCCGGTGAAGGCCTTGACGAGATAGTCGATCTCGTCGTCCGCCAGCGCGAGGCCGAGGGAGGTGTTGGCCTCGACAAGAGCGGCGCGGCCCCTGGCGAGCACCGGCACGCTGGACATGGGACGGGGGGACTCGTGGCTGAAAAGGGCGTCGCAGGCTTCGAGGTTGTCCAGCACGACCTGCGTCATGCGGTCGTGGAGCTTGGCGCGGAGGATGGCCTCCTCGCCGGCGTTGAGAACAGCGGACGCGAAGTCGATCGTGTAGGCGATGACGCGTTCGATGCGCTTGACGGCGGCGAGACCGCAGATGTGGGCGATGTCGGTGGCCTTCGATGACCACGGTGAAATGGTTCCTGGGCGGGGCGCGACAACGAAGGAGCGGCCGGTGACGGCGGCGGCGGCGCGGGTGGGGCCGTAGGTGAGCAGTTTTTCGAGGACCTCGCGCTGGGCGGAAGCGAGCTCGCCGGTGAGCTCCGCGACATGGACAAACTCCGCCGAGACGGCGCGCGCGGGCAGGCCGGCGGCGACGAGATCGTTGAGCAACTTGTTGAGGCGGAAGTCGGAGAGGGCGGAGGAGCCGCGGAGGATCAACATGGTCAAAAAAAAGGGCTCGCATCTGAACAGGGAGCGGGACGGCTTGGCGATAGGGAAAATCACAAGCGTGTTGCCCGCCGGCGGGGTGGATGCATGGTGGCGGTGATGACACCCCTGGATTTCCGCAACACCAACACCTTGTGGTGCTCCGTGCTGGCCGAAACGCTGGCGCGGCGCGGGGTGAAACATGCGGTGATCTCGCCCGGCTCCCGATCAACGCCGCTGACCATGGCGCTGGTCCGGCATCCGGACATCGCGACAACGCCGGTCCTGGACGAGCGATCGGCGGCTTTTTTTGCGCTCGGGCTGGCGAAACAGACGGGTTTTCCGGTGGTGTTGGTGTGCACCAGCGGGACGGCCGGCGCGCATTATTTGCCGGCGGTGATCGAGGCCCGGGAAAGCGCCGTGCCGCTCGTGGTGATCACGGCGGATCGACCGCCTGAACTTCGGGATTGCGCCTCGGGCCAGACCATCGACCAACAAAAACTTTTCGGCGGCTTCGCGGGGTTTTACCACGAGTTGGCCGTGCCGGAGGCGAGCTTGGCGACGCTCCGTTACCTGCGGCAGACCGTGGCGCACGCCGTCGAACGCGCGGCAGAAGGACCGGTTCACCTGAACGCACCTTTTCGCGATCCGTTGCCGCCGATCGAGGACGGCAGTGCGGCGGGATTGGCCGGGGCCGGCGATTGGGAGGCGTTTTTCAACCGGCCCGAGGCTGGCGCGGTCGCGGTGGTTGCGGGTTCGCCGGTCGGACCTGTTTTGTCCTCCGGTCGGGTGGCTGTGATAGCCGGCAATGACTGGCCCCACGCGGCGATCGGGCGCTGGGCGGCGGCGCGCGGTTGGCCGGTCTTGGCCGATGCGCTTTCGCCGGCGCGGCTGCGCGGCGACGGTGCGGGCGTGGTGGTCGCGGCGTACGACGCGATTCTGCGTGACCGCAGGGCGGCGGAGACGTTGCGCCCCGACTGGGTGTTTATCCTCGGAGAGATTCCCACCAGCAAAGCCCTGCGCCAATGGCTGGGGGCGCACGATCCGCAGGTGGTGCAGATCACTGCCAAGGCGGGAAACCGGGACGGTCTGCACGGTCGCACGATCACGTTGCGGCTTTCGCCCGGGGAACTCGACCGCGTCGCCGCCGATTGGACGGCGGCCCCGACAGAATGGTCGGCGCAATGGGCGCGCGCGGAAGCCGCCGCCCAGGGGGCGTTGGCCAAGCTGGCCGCCGCGCCGCGTTTCGAGGGAACGTTCACCCGTGCGGTGACCGAGGTGTTGAGCGACGGCCAGGTGCTCTTCGTCGCCAGCAGCATGCCGGTGCGCGACCTGGAGTATTTCGCCCCGGTGCGCACCGACGGCCCGCGCGTATTGGCCAACCGCGGAGCCAACGGCATCGACGGCACCCTCTCGACCGCGCTCGGTGTCGCCCACGCCGGGCAACCCGCCGTGCTGCTCACCGGGGACCTCGCGCTGCTGCATGACACAAACGGCTTCCTCATCGCGCCGAAGCTGCGCGGCTCGCTCACGGTCGTCGTGATCAATAATCGCGGCGGCGGCATTTTCGGGCACCTGCCGGTGGCGAAGTTCGACCCGCCGTTCGAGGAATACTGGGCGACGCCGCAGCAGGTGGATTTTGGACGCCTCTGCGCCGCCTACGCGGTGCCGCATCAAACGGTGGACACGCCGGCCGCGCTGCGCGTGGCGCTGCAAACTCAGTCGGAGGAGCCGGGCTTGCGGCTGATCGAGGTGCGCACCGACCGCACCCTGGATGCGGCCACGCGTCAGCGGTTGCTGGGCGAGGCGGCGGCGGCGGCCGGCGACGCCTTGGGCTGAGCGAGCGTCCGGCCCGCGAACACCGCGACCACGCCCGCCGCCAGCGAGATGACCAACAGGGCCGGCATACCTGCCAGGGTGCCCGTAGACGTGGGGTGGATGCAGAGACACGCCGCCACCGCTCCCAGTGCGCATCCGGCGTAGTGGGCCAACTGCATGCGGACGCGATGCGCCGGCAGCCCGTCGGCGTCGAGATGCGGTCTCGTCAACGCGGCCAGTGCCCCGTGACGGGCAGTGTTGAGAGCCAGAAACGCGGCGATCAATCCCACCGATTGCCCGGCGGGCAGGGGATCGCGCAACGCCAGCAAACCGACCAAACCTGCGGCCGAAACCGCCATCGTGGCGTGCCACGCGGTCAGGAGGTTCGTCCGCGCCGTGAATCGCGCCAAGATCACCGGCACGGCCAGACCGAGCAACGCGCCGGTCAAAAGCACCGCCGAGATGAGCAGCTCGCGATGGCCGGCGTTGAAGACGAGAAAGCCTGACAACACCGTGAGGTAGGAGGCACTCACGAATGTTAACGCGCCTGTCGTCAACACGGCGGCCGGCGCAGTCTCGCCCGGCGCATGTGCCCGAGCTTCGCGGGAGGCGTTTGCGGGTCGGGTCGAGCTTGGAGCGCGAGTCAGGAGCCAGCCGAGCGCGATGAGAATGGGCGCGCTGACCGCCCGCCAGTCCAGCAGCGTGGCGGAGAGCACGCTGACAGGCATCCCGAAAGCGACGATGCGTCCCATCCGCCGACCCACGAGCGGATCGGCACTGGCGTACAGTTGCCGGTGGATCGCCACCACACTGACACCGGCCACGAGTCCTGCGATCACGCGGGCGATTAAAAACGATGTGTAACCCGTCGAAAGCACGGAGGGCAGGAGGCCGAGCATGGCAAGCACGGTGCAGGCGCGCGGAGTGGCGGGCAGGCGAACAAGCCGTCGGGCAACAAGCCCCGCAGCCAACGCGGCGGCGGGAAAGGCCGCGACCATGGCGGCCACGCCGCTCACGCCCGGGTGCCAGAGCCGGGCTTCCTGAGGTCCAAGCGGAAACACGGCCATCAGCGCCAGACCGTGCAGCCCGAGCAGCCAGGCCCAAGCTCTCTCATGGGCGGCGGCGGGCTCGGCGGCGGTTGGCGTCATCGGAGGTCGCGTGCAGGTTGCGGGCCAGAACGCCGTCGGGAGCGGGCCAGGACGCCGTCACGGTTTACAGCTGCACCGGGAGGCCGATCTCGATGATCTGCGTCGGCAGGATTTGATAGTAATCCTTCACCGGGCGGGCATTGCGGCTGAGGAAGGCGTAGAGCGACTTTTGCCACTCGAACATCTTGGCATTGCCCCCCGTGATGATCATCTCGCGGTTGAAATAATAGGTCGTGCCGTGCTGGGAGACCGGCACCCCTTGCGCGCGGATGCGATCGACGAGTTTGCCGACGGACGGAGATTCCATGTAACCGTAGCGACCGACGGCGCGCCAGATGCCCTCGCCCATGCATTCGAGCGTCATGCGCTCCTCGTCGTCCACATGGGGAACCTCCTCGGTGGTGATGGTGAGCAGGACCACGGTTTGCTGGAGGCACTTGTTGGCTTTCAGGTGGTGCAGGAGGGCGAGCGGGGTGCCCTTGGGCGTGGCCACCATGAACACGGCGCTGCCGGGCACGCGCACGATGTTTTTGCTCTTGGCGACCTGGGAGAGCTCCAGCTCGGTGATGGCGCCGCCGTAGACCTTTTCCTGGATTTCGTTACGTCCGCTTTTCCAAGTGTGCATGATCGCGAGCATGGCGATGGCCATGCCCACGGGCAACCAGCCGCCGTCCTCGAATTTGTGCATGTTGGCCCCCAGAAGCGCCAGATCGACTATAAGAAAGAGTCCGCACAGCCCGGCCGCCTGCCAGAGCGGCCAGTGCCACCGGCCGCGAACGACGCGATAAAACGCAAACGTCGTCACCGCCATCGTGCCGGTCACCGCGATGCCGTAGGCGGCGGCGAGGGCGTCGGACGACTTGAAGCCGATCACGACCCAGATCGAGCCGATCGCCAGCGCCCAGTTGATCAGCGGAATGTAAATCTGCCCCTCGTGGGCGGCGTTGGTGTGGAGGATTTTCAGGCGGGGAAAATAACCGAGCTGGATCGCCTGGCGTGTGAGCGAAAACGTCCCCGATATCAGCGCCTGGCTGGCGATGATCGCGGCGAGAATCGACAGGATGACCAAACCGATTTGCAGCGGACCGTCGGGGGCGAGCGCGAAAAACGGATTCTCGGGACTCTCGGGATTGCGGATCGCCCAGGCGCCTTGCCCGAAATAGTTGAACAGTAAGCCGGGGCAGGCCAACCCGTACCACGCCAAGGAAATGTAGCGACGGCCAAAGTGCCCCATGTCGGCATAGAGCGCCTCCGCGCCCGTCACCGTCAACACGATGGCGCCAAGCAGCCCCCCGGCGAACCGCGGGTGGTCGGCCAGCAGCCGATAACCATAAAGCGGGTTGATCGCCTTGAGGACTTCGGGGTTCTGCACGAGGTGCCAGAGACCCAGGACTCCCAGTGAAAAGAACCAAAGAAACATGACCGGACCGAAGATCGTGCCGATGGCCTTGGTGCCCTTGCTCTGGATCAAAAACAGGCCCGCCAGAATCACCACGGCGATCATCACGATGGAATGTTGGGTCAGGCCCGGCAGGAAGCTCTTGAAACCCTCGGCCGCGCCCAGCACCGAGATGGCCGGAGTGATGATGCCGTCGCCATAAAGCAGGGCCGCCCCAAGAAGGATGATGATGGCGGTCACGCCCAGGCCGCGACGGTCGGAGTTGCGCTTATGGCTCAGCGCAAGCAGCGCAAAGATACCGCCCTCGCCGCGATTATCGGCCTTGGTCACATACATCAGATACTTGAAGCTCACGATGAAGGTGAGCGCCCAGAACATCAGGGAAAGGATGCCCAGAACCCCGGTCGCTCGGTCCACCGGCGGGAGATGGGCGAGACACTCGCGCATGGTGTAAAGCGGGCTCGTGCCGATATCGCCGAAAACAACTCCCAAGGCTCCCAGGCAAAGGGTCGCGTGGGTGGCCTTGGACACGGGTTCTTGGGATTTTTGCATGTATGAAGACGGCCAAACTCGCATAATACCGATGTGCGCACCAGTTGATTTTGGACACGCTGATTTTTGGTTTGCAGGCATCCCGCCGGTTGACGAGTCCCGGGGTGGCTGCATCGTTTTTCGACCATGAGTCTCCCCGCTTGGAAAGCAGCCAAGACCTACACCGACATCCTCTACCACAAGGCCGAGGGCATCGCGAAAATCACCATCAACCGCCCCGAGAAGCGCAACGCCTTCCGGCCCGAGACGGTCATGGAGATGCACGACGCGCTCATCGACGCCCGCGAGGACCTCTCCGTCGGCGTGGTCTTGCTGACGGGGGCGGGGCCTCACACCGACGGGAAATACGCCTTCTGCGCCGGGGGCGACCAGAGCGTGCGCGGTCATGCCGGCTACGTGGGCGGCGACGGCGTACCCCGGCTCAACATCCTCGACGTGCAGAAGCTCATCCGCTCGATGCCCAAGGTCGTGATCGCGCTGGTGGCCGGTTACGCGATCGGCGGCGGTCACGTGCTCCACATCGTGTGCGACCTGTCGATCGCGGCCGACAACGCCATCTGCGGCCAGGTCGGGCCCAAAATGGGCAGCTTCGACGGCGGTTTCGGCTCCAGCTATCTCGCCCGTATCGTCGGCCAGAAAAAGGCCCGCGAGATCTGGTATCTCTGCCGCCAGTATAACGCCCAACAGGCCCTCGACATGGGGCTCGTCAACACGGTCGTCCCCGTGGCCGAGCTCGAAGCCGAGGGTGTCAAGTGGGCCCGCGAGATCATGGGTCACAGCCCGCTGGCGATCCGTTGCCTCAAGAGCGCCTTCAACGCCGACGTTGATGGCCAGAGCGGATTGCAGGAACTGGCCGGCAACGCCACGTTGCTCTATTACATGAGCGAAGAGGCCAAGGAGTTTCACGGCGCACAGCGCGAGAAACGCAAGCCCGACGCCCGGCGTTTCCCGTGGTTGCCCTAGTCTGAGCCTTCGCCGGGCGCGCCAGCGAGTTTACGGGAGCTTGGACTGGATCAACTTGCTGACGGCTCCGAAATCAATGAGCCCGGCCTCGGGGCGCTGCTTGAGCGCGCCGATGACCTTGCCCATTTCCTTTTTGCTCTGAGCGCCGGTGGACGCGATGACCTCGGTCACGAGGGCCTCGAGCCGCGCGGCATCGAGCCCCTTGGGGAGATATTTTTCCAGGACGGCGATTTCCCGGAGATTGGCTTCGATCAGATCGGCGCGGCCGCCTTTCTCAAACTCGACGTTGGCGGCGGCCAGGTTTTTGACGGCCTTGCGCAGGATGGTGACGACCAACTCGTCGTCGATGGATTTGTTCAGATCAAGGGAGGCGCGCTGGATGGCGCCGTCGTTGGTGCGCAGGATCGTGGCCAGGGCGGAGTCGCGGGCTTTGACGGCGGTGACGATGTCGGCGCGGAGGGTTTCGTAGATCGTAGGCATGGTATTGACGCAAGATCGTGACCCTCGACCAACGGCTGTCGAGCAGGCAAACCACCCGGGGACGATTGCGCCCTTGCCTCACGGAGATGTCGCGGGAGGCTAACGCCATGACCAAGCCGCCCGACGCGACTGAGAAAACCGCCCTGCGCCGCCTGCTCTTCATATCGGGCATGCATGGCCGGGGAGTCACCCTGCTCGCCGGGGTGTGCACGTTGCTCTCGTTCGCCTTCGGGGAATGGGTTGGCGTGATGGTGGGGGCGTTGATCGCCGCCTGCGGCCTGATGGAGCTGCGCGGACGCGCCAGGCTTTTGCGGGGTGACTCCGAGGGGCTCGGCTGGCTCGTGCGCGCGGAACTCCTGATCCTGGCGATCATCTGGGTCTATGCGCTGGAGAACATGCTCGCCTACGACGAGGCCACTATGCTCGCCGGACTGACGCCGGAGATGAAAACGACTCTCGACCAGGCGGGCCTGTCGGTTGACGATCTCCGGCCGATGATGAAGCCGGTGTATTATGGTTTCTACCTCACGGTGATGGGGGTGACTCTGGTCTTTCAGGGCGGGCTGGCGTTCTATTATTGGAAATGCCGACGCGCGGTGAAGGCGGCGCTTTCGGCACGATAGTCGCGGAGCAAGGCGCCCAGATCACGGATTTGCCAGATGGTGGCGGGCAACAGGGTGCGCAGCCGTGAGAAGCTGTGCTTCCATGGACCTTGCCAAGCTTGGACCTGCGTCTGCTGGAGGTGCTGGCGTCCCATGTCAAAGGTGCCGTTGCAACCGAAGAAGCCGACTTTGTTATCCGATGGAGTGTTGCAGGTGTTCATGGAGTGAAAAATCAACACACGCCTGCGGCCCAGAGGATGCCCTGTGTCGTGAGTGAGCAGGCGGCCGGGAAGTCGGTGAACTCGGTCGGCGCGTGGCCCGGGTGTTGCAGCATGCACGGGTTTAACGGCAAGGCATGTCGCCCGAGGATGTGTTTCTACAAAAATCGGTTCGGCGCAAGAGGAGAAGCGGGCTCGGCCAGGGCGGCCGAGATGGAGGCGACCCGGTGGGGCGTGCCGTCGAGGCCAACGCCGGCCCAGTCTGCTTATCCACTCGCTCGCAGAGTTCGACGACCTGAGTTCTTTCAGAAACACACCCCTATCCGCAGCCGTTGCGGATCTTTCCGCAAGATATGGGGCAAGATGCCACTCGTCCAAGCCGGGGTTCGTCGTTATGACCTTATTCCATGTCGCACGATCCCCATGCGCAGATGGATCAGACGGTCCTCGATCTGATCGAGCAAAGCCCCGCAGGCGCGGTTCCCCACACGCCCGCATATCAAGACGCGTTGCGCCGACTGCAAGCCACACACCAGGTTTATCCCTCGGCCGATCACAAAGGCGGTCACGTCACCGCGCGATCCCTGGCCAAGCTACCGCTCTTCCAAGCCGATAATCTCGATGCGTTCGCCGCCGGCCGGATCGACGCTACGGCCCTGGAGGCCAACGGCCGGATATTCGACCGCTATGTGGCGTCGTTGCCGGAAACGTTGCGACGGAAAGCCGAAACCCACCGGGCCAAGGTCGTCGGCCGCGCGATCCAGCATCGCAAGCATCACGGCGCCGGCGAGGTTCCGGAGATCCACGATCCGGTGCGCAGCCTTTTTCTCGTCCCGGGCACCGGACTGCATCCGGGACTGCCGGGCAACTATCTCCATGGCACTCTCGGCGAGACGCTCCATGCCGGCGCGCCGTCAACATGGAGCCTGGCCTTGCATGACGCCGAGGACGGGGCGTCGGCTCTGAAAACCGCCACGCTCACGGAAGCACTGGGCGTGCTGCACGACGTGCTGGCCAGCGCGCCCTTTGCCTTGGACGAATTGGACGCGCTGGGGTTTTCCGCCAAGTGACCTTCCGCAACGCGCGCTTGCGCGCTCGGCCGGCGGCCGGCAGTGCCAGGGGGTAATGCCTTGGATCGCCGCCAGTCTTTTGTCCGCTTTCTTTCTCGGGTTATACGATCTGAGTACCAAACACGCGGTGCGCAACAATGCCGTGCTCCCGGTGCTGTTTCTGGCCAACGTGTGCAGCGCGTTCGTATGGCTCGCGCTCCTGACGATCGAGGGCGGGGCGGGCGGCACCTTGCCGGCGGTGCTGCGGGTCGAGACGATCACCTGGAGCCAGCACCTCCAGCTTCTGCTGAAGTCCGCCATCGTGGCGTCGTCGTGGCTGTGCAGCTACTTCGCGCTGAAAAGCCTGCCGCTGTCCCTCGCGGCACCGATCCGCGCCACCGGGCCGATGTGGACCTTGTTCGGCGCCCTGCTGCTGCTCGGTGAGCGACCGACGAGTCTGGAGTATGTCGGCGTGGCGGTGAAATTGGTGTCGTTTTTCGGCCTCTCGTTGGCCGGTGCGCGGGAAGGCGTGCGTTTTCACCAAAACCCGGCGGTGGCGTGGTTGCTTGCCGGCACGCTGTTGGGCGCGGTGAGCGGACTCTACGACAAGTTTCTGATGGCGCAGGCCGGCTTTGCGGCATCGACGGTGCAGTGCTGGTTTTTAATCTACTTGGCGATGATTTTCCTGCCGCTGGTCATCGGCTGGAAACTGCGTCGGTGGCCTCGCAAGACCTTCCAATGGCGGTGGAGCATACTCGGCGTGTCGTTGGCGCTGCTGTGGCGGACTTCCTCTATTTCGACGCGTTGCGCAACCCGGAGGCACTGGTGTCGCTGGTGTCGAGCCTGCGCCGGGGCAGCACGCTGGTGGCGTTTGCCGGCGGCGTGTGGCTCTTCAAGGAAGCCAACGGACGTCAAAAAATAACCCCCGTGCTCGGCATCCTCACCGGCATCGTGCTGACGGTGATCGGCTAGGATCACGCGGGGTCGCGGAGAGCGCAGTGCCGGGAACCAGAAACCACCCTTCTGCCAGTAGACACCCGCGCTGATTTGATTTTAGCCATAAAATGGCGATAATTGGTTTGTGAGCATTTCCTGTTTTGGAAGCGGCTCCCCCGGTGGGCGCTTCGGGCCGTTCGCCGGGTTTAACCCCAGCCCGAAACCAGGAGATTAACCGTATGAAAACCCTAGCCCGTTGGGACCCTGTGCGAGAGCTCAATGAGTTCCAAAACCGTCTGGCGCCCTTTTTTGGGCGGTCCATTCTGCCCGTCGCCACCGACGAAGCCTCCGAGCTGCTGACCAGCGGCGAATGGGCTCCGCTCGTCGATATCGTGGAAGACGACAAAGAATACCTCATCAAGGCCGAGTTGCCCGAGGTGGAGAAGAGCGACATCAAAGTCACCCTTGAGCACAGCGTTCTTACGCTTGCGGGTGAGAGGAAAGCCGAGAGGGAGGAGAAAGGTCGCCGATACCACCGGGTGGAACGCTCCTACGGATCCTTCGTGCGCAGTTTCACGCTGCCTGATGACGCCGATCCCGACCACGTCACGGCCGACTTCAAAAACGGTATCCTGCACGTGCATGTGCAGAAGAACGAAGCGTCCAAGTCGCGCCACATCGACGTGAAGGTCGGCTGAACGTCGATTTCCGTCCTTCCAGGCGGTGCGGGCACCACGTCCGCACCGCTTTTGGCCCTTCCGGCTCGTGAGCGCGTCCGTCTTTGCGTTTTAAACATGACCCCTGCGGCCTGCCCCGTGGTTGCCCGAAAACGACTACACCCCACGCCAAACTCTGCGACCGCTCCGCTTCATTGCGGCCAGGGTGAGAGTAACGAGCTTTCGAGGCGGTGCCACGTGGGGCTCATAATTGACGACCGGTTACGCGCGGAAGTGTAAGTGTTTCGATTTCCGCTGTTTGTGAAATGGTGGACCCTACTGGACTCGAACCAGTGACCTCTTCCATGTCAAGGAAACGCTCTAACCAACTGAGCTAAGGGTCCGTCAAAAACGAGTTGGGGAGTAAGCAGGACTCACCCCGCCCTTCGCAAGAAAAATTATTCGGCAATTTCATGCAGGTGCCAGGCCGCTCGTGCTTGCAAAGCGTCTTGCCGCGCATCGTGTGAACCAGCTCACTCGGTGCGCCTCCATGCTCCAATCTCTTCGTATCAAGAACCTCGCCCTGCTCGAAGAAGTCGCCCTCGATTTTGAGGCGGGATTCACCGTCGTCACCGGTGAAACGGGTGCGGGCAAGAGCATCCTTCTCGGAGCTCTGACGCTGCTGGCCGGCGAGCGAGCCGACAAGACCCTTATCCGCCAGGGCGCCGCCGCCTGCGAGGTCGAGGCGTCACTTTTTTTTGAAAACCCGCAGGCCATCAACACGCTGCTTGCCGAGCTCGACCTGCCTCCCTGCGAGGACGGAATCCTCATCCTTAAGCGCAGCCTGCCCCGCGACAAGGCGCCCAAGATCACCGTCAACGGCGGCTTGGCCACGCTCGCCGCGCTTGAGCGTCTCGGCGAAGCCTGGATCGATTTCCACGGGCCGAGCGAGCCGCGCCGGCTTCTCAAGGAAAGTTGTCAGCTCGACTTGCTCGACCTCTACGGCCGCGCCGGCGACGCGCTCGCCGCCTACACGGCAAAATACCGCGTCTGGCGCGACTTGATCGCCGAGCGGGATCGTGTCGCCCGCGAGACCAAGCTCTCACCGGATCAGATCAAATTTTTGGAAAACCAGCTCGCTCGCCTTGACGCCCTGGAGCTCACCGAGGAAGCCATCGAGGCGCTCGAGCGCGATTTTCAGCGACTGAGCAAGGCCCGGGAACTCACCGACCTCGCCACGACCCTGGCCAATGGGCTCACCGGAGAAGACGGCGCCACCGGACGTGTGGCCGCCTTGGTGCGCGAGGCTCGACAGCTTGAAAACCTCGATCCCGCCAGCAAGGCGCTGGCCGACCGTCTCTCTGCGGCGAGCATCGAACTGGCCGATCTCGGCGCCGAGTTCGAGGCGCTGGGCGGACAGTTCAACTTCGATCCCGAGCAGGCCGAGCAATTGCAGGCCAACATGAACACCTGGCTCGAAGTGAAGCGGAAACACGGCGGCGATCCGCGCGCCGTGATCGACGCGCGCGACGATATGCGCCGCCGTCTCGACATCCAGGGGGACCTGGAAGGCACCCTTGTGCACATTGAGAAACAGATCGCCGACGCCGGGCGCGATGCCCGCAAGGAGGCGACCTCGCTGCGCGCCATCCGCGAAAAATCCGCCCGCGCCCTGGCAAAGATCGCCGCCGCGAGCATCGCCCAGCTCGGTTTTAAAAAGGCCGACTTCCAGATCCGCATCGTTCCGCTGGACGAACCCGGGCCGACCGGCGACTGTGGCGTCGAGTTTCTGTTCTCGCCCAATGTCGGCGAGCCCGTGTTGCCGCTCAATCGTGTCGCCTCCAGCGGCGAACTCGCCCGCGTGATGCTGGCGCTCAAGACGGTGCTGGCCGATCTCGACGACGTGCCGGTGCTGGTCTTCGACGAGGTGGATGCCAACGTGGGCGGCGAGATCGGCCGAGTGGTCGGCGAAAAAATGGCCGGTATCTCCAAGGGCCACCAGGTCCTCTGCATCACCCATTTGCCCCAGGTCGCGGCGCAGGGCGACAGCCACCTCGTCGTCGAGAAAGACCAGTCCAAGGACCGCGCGGTCGTGACCATCTCGCCGATCCAGGCGAATCGCAAAGCCCGCGTAAGCGAACTGGCCCGCATGTTGGGTGATCGCGCCGCCAAGAGCGCGCTGGCCCACGCCGAAGAATTGCTCGGCTAGGCAGGCTCGCCGGTTGAAACCGGCGGCGAGCGGCTGTTTGCAGGACCATACCGATGACCGCCGCTTTGCCACTGATCGTCCACCTGGACGCCGATGCGTTTTTCGTGTCGGTCGAGCTGGCGCAGCAACCGCAGTACCGGGGGAAAAAGGTCGCGGTCGGCGGACGCGAGCGCGGGATCATCGCCTCGGCCAGCTACGAGGCCCGCGCCTGCGGCGTTTACACCCCCATGCCGACGGCGCGCGCGCTTCAGGTGTGTCCCGATCTCATTCTTTTGCCGCATGTCGGTGACTACGGCGCGGTGTCGAAAAAGATGTTCGATCTCTGCGAGACGCTCACGCCTCACGTGCAGCGGAACTCGATCGACGAGGGTTACCTCGACTTAAGTCCGTGCGGATTGACAACAGCCGAAGAAATCGAACGAACCGTGCTCGGTCTGCAGCGGCGCATCTGGGACGAGTTGCAGATTCCGGTGTCGATGGGCATGGCGACGAACAAGCTGGTTTCCCAGATCGCCTCCAAACTGCGCAAGCCGCGCGGCTTCGTGGTGGTGCCTGCGGGAACCGAGGCGGAGTTTCTGGCGCCGCTCGATATCGGCAAACTGCCCGGCGTCGGCCCCAAGACGGAGACCACGCTCCAGACGCACGGCGTCTGGAAAATCCGTGATCTGTTTTGCAAAACCGAGCGCGAGTTGGAAACGCTGCTCGGGCGCGAATGGCCGTCGTTTCTGGCGATGGCGCGCGGGGAGGACGGGCGCCCGGTCGAGAGTGAGCGGGAGGACGCAAAGAGTTACTCGCAACAGCAAACCTTTGCCCGGGACGTCGCGGATTCCGCCGAGATCGAGCGCACCGCCAAGGGAATGATCGACGCTTTGATGGCGGCGATCCGCGCCGACGGGAAACGCGTGCGCACGATGACGATCAAGGTGCGCTACGGGGATTTTGATCAAGCCTCGGCCGGTCGGAGCCTGCCCGAGGCGAGCGATCTCGAACAGCCGTTCTACCCGCTGGTGCCGGCGCTGCTGAGACAGGCCTGGACGCGGTCCCGGCCGCTGCGACTGGTGAGCGTGAGGTTCTCCGGCGTGGAGGCAGGTGGGCGTCAGTTGGATTTATTCGCCGAGACGGACGAGAAACGCCGCCGGTTGGCCGCCGTGTTGGATCGGCTCAACCACGGCCAGGCGGGCCGCGTGCAGCATGGGCATCAGATCACTCCGAGACGCCCTGCCCGTGATTAGGGAGTGTTTCTGAAAAAAATCGGATCGGCGTAAGAGCAGAAGCGGGCTCGGCCAAGGCAACGGAGACGGAGGCGACCCGGCGGGTCGTGCCGTCGAGGGCAACGCCGGCCCAGCCTGCTTATCCTCTCACTCACCGAGTTTGACGCCTGAGTGATTTCAGAAACACGGCCTGAGCCGCCTATTTGACCGCGAGTTTCCACTGGCGCGACTGATCGCGTCCGGCCAGGTGGACATGGTAGGGGCCTGGTTTGAGGGCACCGGCGGGGAGGGTGATCACCACGGTGCTTTCCTTGGTGCGCGCGGTCAGTTCACCCCGGAGGGGTTCGAACTGGGGCACGATCACGACGCTTTCGCCGCGCACGAATACCTGGGCGCCGCCGAGTTGGTGTTTTTGATCGTCGAGCAGGCAGGTGACGACGACCGGGTAGGGCAGCATCGAGGCCGACTCGCTCGCGGCGGTGATGTTGCCAAACGAGACCGGCAGCTGCGGTATCTCGACCAGGGCGGTGGCCAGCCCTTCGCCGATGCCGGACGGGGCCGGTTGCACGGGGGCGGGGGAGCGGATCGAGCCGATGAGCAAGTGCGGGTCGGCCGGCCGCTCTGCGGTGGCGTTGATGCGTTGGTAGCCAGCGTCGAGCAGGCGCAGCACGTTGGCCCGCTGCTTGGAGTCCTCGTACGGCTGGAAGGCCGGGCCCGCTTTGCGGTATTTTAAGGTGATGATCGTGTAGGGCACGACGCACAGGATGATCGCGAGAACGACCCACTTCATGGGCCACGGCTTGCGGTTAAAGGGACTCGACATGCGCGGGAGTGAAGGGGGGACTCGGGCCAAGGCAAGGAGAACACCCGGGGCCGGTGCGCGGGGCTGATCGGGGAGACCTGGGGGCGCAAAAAAGCCCGGCTGCGGGAGCCGGGCCGGTGAGGATGCGCGAGGGCGGGTTGCGCGGCGGTGATTACGAGGGCATCTCGACGTGAGGATCGATGTCCTTTTCGTAGTCGATGCCGGGGATGCCGAAGCCGAACAGCTTCAGGAATTCGGAGCGGTAGCCGGCGATGTCGGTCAGTTGAGGCAGGCTCTCGGTGTTGACCTGGGGCCAAAGGGCGGCGACCTCAGCCTGGATGTCGGACTTCATCTCCCAATCGTCGATGCGCACGCGGCCGGCATCGTCGTACTCGAGGCCCATGCCGCCATACATCTGGGTGCGAAAGAGGCGATCGATCTGCTCGATGCAACCCTCGTGGCTGCCCTTGGCCTTCATGATCTTGTAGAGGATCGAGATGTAGAGGGGAACCACCGGAATGGCGGAGCTGGCCTGGGTGACAAGGGCCTTGTTGACCGAAATGAAGGCGCGGCCATAACCGTGGGTTTTGAGGGTCGCGTCGATGGATTTGGCGGCCCGTTCGAGATCGTTTTTGGCGAGGCCGATGGTGCCGTTTTTATAGATGGGCCAGGTCACGGAGGGCCCGATGTAGCTGTAGGCCACGGAGGTGGCTCCGGGTGCGAGGAGCTTGGCATCGGAGAGAGCGTTGATCCACATCTCCCAATCTTCGCCACCCATGACGGCGGTGGTGTCGGCGATCTCGGCGGGATTCGCGGGCTCGATGGTTATGTCGGAGACGATCCCCTTGTCCGTATCAACCGTCTTGTTGGTGTAGGATTGACCCACGGGCTTGAGGCAGGACTTGTGGGTGACGCCGGTCTTGGGGTGGGTGCGGCGTGGAGAGGCCAAGGAGTAGACGACGAGGTCAACCTGGCCGAGGTCGGCCTTGATCGCGGCGAGCACATCGGCCTTGAGCTGGTCGGAGAAGGCGTCGCCGTTGAAGTTTTTGGCGTAGAGACCGGCCTTTTTTGCGGCGCTGGTGAAGGCGGCGGAGTTATACCAACCGGGGGTGGCGGTCTTGTCGGGCTCGGAAGGGCGCTCGAAGAAAACGCCGATGGTGGCGGCACCCGAGCCAAAAGCGGCCGCAATGCGCGAGGCGAGGCCGTAACCGGTGGAGGCACCGATCACGAGGACCTTCTTGGCGCCGTTTTTGACCGGCCCCTGGGCTTTCACGTAGTCGATCCATTCTTGGACGTGGGCGGCGCAACCGGCGGGGTGGGCGGTGACACAGACGAAGCCGCGGACTTTGGGTTTGATGACCATAGGTTTGGTTAAAACGGAGAGACTCTCCGGTGCGCGGGGTGCGGGGCAAGCTCAGAGTCGGGACACACGGAGCGACCGACAAAACGCCAGAAAACCATGAAAAAATCCCGCGTTCCTAACGAGCCGCTGCGTTATGGACACTCCCGTTCCGGCCTGCAGGCGGTGCGCGAAAGATTGCCCGGACTGGTTGTGCGTTGGCCGGGCGACGGCGCGTTGCCGCCAGTTGACCAACCATGTCCGTTCAACGAATTTCCGTTATTTGGTGCCGGGAGGCGGCACCTCGCCCGGGCAGTTGGACGCCGAAGCCGACACGACTGCCGACAAGTTGACGGCCCAGCGGAGAACTCGGGGTTACGACGGTGAAGCGTGCATCGCCCACGGTTGCTTCGAGGCCGCCGTTGCGCGGTCCCAGGAAATACCGCTGACTGCGCCCCTTGGCTTCCAGGGTGATCAAGGCACCGACCGACGCCGGGGCCCCGGGCGCGATGTCCGCAGTGTCCAGCGACCTGTAAACGGCGATGGACTCCGCGATTTCTGCGGCGATGCGTGCCTGGCCCTCGGCAAGATAGGCGGCCTCCTGGCCTCGCATATCGTATTTACCCTCGGATTTGCTCTCCTCGCTCGTCGCCTCTTCTCTGGCGTCGTGAGCCGCGCGGGATTGGAGATCGAGTTCTCGCTGGAGTTGGGCGACGATGGCGTCGCGGACATCGGACTTCTGCATGTCCGCAGAGTAGAAAGCGAACCTTGTGACGCCAGAGAAACCAGCCGAAGCGGCCCGATGGTCAGGTCCGGCACTGCAGGAGCTTTTGAACGCGTTCGGTCAGCTGCCGGGGACTGAACGGCTTTGTGAGGTAATCCAGGGCACCCAATTCCAGGCCTAGATTCTTGGCGTCGGTGGTCGCCCATGCGGTGAGTATCACAACGGGAATGGAGGCCGTCCCCGGGTCGCGCCTGAGGATTTCGCATACGCCGAAACCGTCGATGTCGGGCAGCATGAGATCGAGCAGGATGATGTCCGGCTTGCGGTGGGAAACCGCTTTCAGCGCGTCGCGTCCGTTGGCAGCGGTCACGACTTCACAGCCCGCCCTGGTAAGATGAAATTCCACCAGTGCGGTCACGTCATGCTCGTCGTCGACGCTGAGAATCAAGGGGCGCATTCGGGGATTATACGACGCGGTGGTGTCGTCCCGGTTGCGCACGTGTGACGAAATTGTGAAAATCGTCGAAGCCGGCTCCCCGAGTTTTGAAAAGAATCGAACCGGGCGATGCGAAAAAACCGTCAAAACCCGCCGTCCAAACGATCGGCTCTGGCTCATGACGGTCCGTTGCGCATGATGTCGGTTAGATTAGGGAACAGGCTTCCATTCCATTTTCCATGACCCGAAAAATCAGCTTCATCAATTACAAGGGTGGCGTGGGGAAGACGTCGTTGATTGTGAATACGGCGGCCTGCCTGGCCGCCCGCGGGCGACGCGTTTTGCTGTGCGATTTCGACACCCAGTCCAACGCGAGCATATGGCTGATGAGGCTGGAGCGCTGGAACAAGCTTAACGCGGATGGCCACGGATCGGTTTACTCGTTTTTCGAGCCGGGGGGAGTCAGGCTTGGCGACCTGGTGGTGCGGGACGTGGTGCAGGACAAAAACGGGAAGTCCGCGCTGCCCGGGCTCGATTTGATCCCGACCACCTTCAATCTGGTCGATTTGGAGAACGAGTTTAACGGCGACCCGCGCAAACCCGCCTACCTTTTGTTCCAGGAGCAATTGGAGGAATTGGCCTTGGATTATGACTATGTGCTCTTCGATTGTCCTCCCAACCTTTTGCGCGCCTCCCAGTGCGGCGTGTTCAGTTCGCACGAGATTTATGTGCCTTCCAATCCGGATGCGCTCAGCCTCATCGGGTTTACGCTGCTTGTGGAAAAGCTTGGCAGGTTCCAGCAGATTTCCTCCGGATTCAGGACCGCCACGAGCGGGCAGGCGGCTCAGGTGAAGGGAATCATTTTTAACGCGATCAAGACGGGCGTCGATATCGAGGTGCCGAAGATGCGGATGCAGCTCCGCATGAATCAATTTCGGGCCGCGCGGCGCGTGGCGGCGGACGCGAAGATTTTTAATGCCCAGATCCGCGATGCGATGGTGGTTCGACGCGCGGTGACGCTGGGATTGCCGGTCACACTCATAGGTCAGGAAAACTCGGATCCCCTCCGGGACAATGTCGTCCATGATTACCACCGCCTGGCCGAAGAAATTGAAAACCACCGCTCATGATCACCTCCATTCCCATCCCCAAGCCCCGTCCGAAAACCACCCCCGAGTCGTCATGCCGATACACTGCGCGGCAGTGGGACGAAATAAGGCGGGCGTTCTACTCGTCCATTTTGGCGGATACCCCGCTGTCAAGCCTCTCCAAGAATTTGGAGGGAGTGGAGTGGCCTATTCAAGGACCGGGAGAGATTCCGTCGGCGTATCTTGAACTTTCCTTTCAGGAGTTGCACG
This sequence comes from uncultured Verrucomicrobiota bacterium, assembly GCA_903876795.1. Classification (GTDB taxonomy): domain Bacteria; phylum Verrucomicrobiota; class Verrucomicrobiia; order Opitutales; family Opitutaceae; genus Rariglobus. The sequence continues at coordinate 14,406 of CAIRBK010000103.1, read as the reverse complement.
AGCACCTGGCGCTGCGCGGGCAGCCTCCGGGGGTGGCTGATTTCCTGATGGATATCCTCCAGGAGACGATGGATTTCGATAACCCGTTCGGCGACATGATCAATCAGGCGCAGTCTTCGGGGGAAGGGCAAAATCCCTTGGTCAGAAATCTGGCCAAACTGAATATACCGGCGGAGTTTCCGGTCGCCCTGACTGCGCTTTCAGCCGAGACGCTTTTGTTTTGCCGGCTGGAACACATCGCAACGCTGGAGCAGTTTGCCCTGGCAGCCCAACGCATGGCCGGGTCGGTGATCGTCGGAGGGGATTTCAGGGCGCTGCTGAACGCCTTGTCGTGCATTGATGAGCGGGTGCTCGCGCGTTATCTGCCCTACAGGGTGGGCTCGACGGGATTGCATTATATTGAGGGTGTTGCCCATGCGATCCGCGCCCTGCCGGCCCCTGTCCAAGCGGCGTTGGCGCGTCGCCTTGGCCTGGCCTTGCCGGCGGCATCGCTGGACATGGCGCGGTCGGTCAGCTTGCGGCAGATCGAGCAGGCCAAGCTTGAGATTCGAGTGAACGCGTCGGCGATGCGCGGCTTCTGCGAGCAGGATTACGAGGATGTGCAGAACCGTATCACCAAAGGAGAAGACATCCGGGAATTGGTGGCTGTTTTGGGAGATCATGTCACCGCGGCCATCGTTGCCGACATCATCGCCCCTTCGGCTTCTCGAGCGGGATTTTTGGCGCGTGTTTTACGCTGGTGGAGGAAATGACCATGGAGACCAACACACCTTTTTCCACGTTTGAGCGGCCTCCCGGCAGCCCGGTTTACAGCAACGCTCGTCCGGCACTGGTGATTCCGCGGCGCGTTTCGTCCGTGCGTTCATACCGAAGCGTGGCACCGCTTGACGGCGACCGTGAGTATCGGGATGACGAAGCGCGGCGTCAACTTGGCCAATTGCTGCTCATGTTGAGCGCGGTCGGACCGTTTGAAGTGGGCAGGCAACCATCGGAATCGGGGGGCAGGGATGAGTTCTCCCGGCCTCTTGCGGAGATGGAGGCGCGCATCGCCGAGCGCGAGAGGGCCGTCGTGGAACATGAATTTCGCCTGGCCGATCGTGAACGCGATCTGGCCGAGGCCGAGGTGCTGCTGAAACATCACGAGGCCTTGGTGGCGGTCGCCCGCAAAACCTTGCCCATGCGGTCGTGTTTCTCCGAAGAGGAGCGGGTGGTTCTGCTCAATCTGAAAACCGAACTGGATCGCCAGGAGGCGTTGCTGAGAGAGTCCCGTGATGCGCTGCGCGAGCGCGAGAAATTCGTCGAAGAAAGCGAAAAGCGCCTTTTCGAGAAGGTTCAGCAGCAGCAGGAAAAGGAGACCGAGCTTGAGCAGCGCGAGGAAGAGATCCAGTTGCGGCAGGCAGCGGGCGGCAATCCACCCGGCGGTGATGCTTTAACCCCGGGGAAGTTCGACGAGTTCAACGAATGATCATCCCTAGCGTGTGGAGATTCTTGAGGTGATGTCGCTTAGGACGTCGTCGATCGGACGAAGGCCTGGGGCCGGGAACAGTCCGTTTATGCGAGCGATCACCAGTTGGATAACGCCGTCAGGGCAGGACGCTCCGCCGGTGATGAGGATGCGCTTTGGCCGGGGACCGGGGCCTTCCGGCCAGAGCGGGTGCACCTCGATGTGCCCGGCGTGCGCGGGGCCGTCGGCGGGAAACACATAGTGCTCCACTTCCGAGAGGGATCGGATGTTGGCCTCGCTTTGGATGAAGAACGCCTTGTCCCCGAGCTTTTGGGCGCACAGTCGATAAAGCTGGTAGGTGTTGGAGGAGTTTTTCCCGCCGATGATAAAGGCCGCGTCCAGGGGCTCTTCAAGCGCGCGGCCGAGGGCGTCTTGGTTGACTTGGGTGGCGTAGCAAAGGGTGTCGGTGCGACCGCTGCCGCCGACTCGCGGAAGGGCGCCCGGAGCATCCTCTCCGAAGGTGCTGGCGTAGAGATCCCGCAGATAGGCGATGATTTCCTGGGTTTCCCTCATGAGGAGGGTGGTCTGATTCACCACCGCGACGCGGCCGAGATCGCGCACAACTTCCAAACCCGGAGTGTGGCGCTGCGCGAAGTCACGTTCGAAGCGGGTTTGCGCCGCGGAGGGATCACGCAGGGACTCGGCAATGATGGAGCCAAGCAGGCGTGTTTCATTGAGATTTCTGACGATGACGGCGGGAGCGTGGCGACGGGTATTGGAGAAGGTGGCCTTGGTCTCCTCGTGTTCGTGTTTGCCGTGAATGACGACCGTGTATCCATCGCGTCCGTAGGCTCGGGCGGCCTTCCAGACCTTCTCCACAAGCATGCAGGTGGCGTCGTATTGGCGGACCGCGAGGCCCTTGCGGACCAGGCGCAACTTGTCCTCGTCGGTCGCGCCGAAGGCGGGGATAATCACCACGTCGTCCGGGGTGAGCGTGTCCCAGAGCAGGGGAAGCCCGGGCGCGGAGGTTGATTTTTGTCCGTTGACGGCGAACGACACGCCTTTCTCGGTCTGAAGGTAGCGCAGGCCCCGCCTTAGGAGATCCTCGTTGACGAAAGGATTGTGGATCAGCTCGGAGAGCATGAACACCCTGCGCCCGGGATTGGCGGCCAAGGTTTCGTAGGCGCGGTCGATGGCGTTTTTTACCCCGAGGCAGAACCCGAAGTGGCTCGGGATGAGGTAGTGAACCGAGCCAAAGTCCAAGGGCACGGGCGCGTCGGCCACGCCTTCGCGACGGCGCGCGAGAGCCTTGATGGCTGCACAGAGTGCGGATTGGTAGAGAGCGCTGGTGTGCGTGTCCTGGGAATACAGGGATAGGGTGCGGTCTTTTTCGGGACGAAACTTGTAGATGAAGTCGTTTTCGCCCAGTTCGAGATAAGGGATTTGGATCAGATGGGGCTCGAGCGCGGGCAGTAGGGCGGCGAAAAACGGAGAGAGCGCGGCGGGATCGGCCGCGAGTTGTTCAAGCGGGGAGAACGCGGCGCTTGCGGCTACCTCATCCGTAGCCTTGGAAAAAAACACCCCGTAGTCGTTACCGGCGTGGGACAGGGTGAACACCGCGCGTGATTCAATTCCGCGGGCTGGCTCCGGCAAGCAGGCGGGTTCCAATCCGTTTCGTGTGGGCCGCACCGCAATACGGTTGTTGGAGTCGAAGACCAAAGTGAGGGGAGCGACGGCGGACATGGAAGGTCGGATTCAGCGCAGGTTTCGAGGTAAGTCGAGAACGCGGAGGGCGTCGCCGCGTAAAAGGCGACCGGAGTTAAGCACCAAAACTCCTCCGCCCCGTCATTCCATTTCGTGCGCTTCGCTTTCGTCGTCGAAGGAGTGACCGGCGAAACCTCCGTCGAAGAAGCTCTCGTCCTCGAGGATGGCCATGACGTGGTCACTCACGAGCTTGCGGTCGGGGGCGGTAAGCGAGGGGTAGTCCATGGTGATGAACTCGGCTATGCCCGCGCGGGCTTGTTCACGGCTGGCGACACCGTCCAGAAAGCTGTCGGCTTGGGAGGCGATCTCATCGATGATGGGGCGCAGGTTCATAGGCGGTGTGTTGTCGCAGATTCGTGATGAAAGGCGCGAAAAATCCCAACAAATCAGGCCGACAGGGTGAAGGCGGTCTCGGCAAGGCGGCGGCCGTTGATTTGGAGTTCCACTCGGTGCAGGCCGGCCAGATGGCGGCGGGTGGAGAAGTCGCGGAAGGTTTGTCGCTTGAGCAGGGTGACGGTCTCTCCTTGCGCGAGATCGAGACGTTTCCACTTGAAGACCTTGGGGAACGATTTGCCCGCCGATCGGACGTAGTGGACGACATAGTCGATCACCAGGGACTGACTGCGGCGGGCGTTGGATGTGAGTGTTGCGCCGAAGGTGACGGTTGCTCCGATCGGAACACGTCGCGGCGTTGCGGTGAATGTGGCGTCGAGTTGCGGCGCGACGCCGGCGCCAAGCAGTTCTAGGGCGCGGGGATGGCCGCGCTTGACCAGCGTGCGAAGGGCGTGCCGGACGATCCAGGCGGTGTGCCCGCATGTGAGATCCCATGACGCCGCGACGTCCAAGACGACCTCGGGATGGTCCTTCGAGATGTCGTTGAGGTGATTGGCGACGGACTTTCTGACGTAGAGCGAGGGGTCGGCGCGCAGGAGGCGGAGTATCGGCAGAGTGGGCGAGGGGTCTTTGACCAAGCTGTGAAGCCTTATGCCCCACGGCAGCCGAGGTCGCGATCCTTCGCTGGCAAGGCGGCGAACATGCTGGTTGGGCGAGGCCGCCCAGCCGGCGAGCACGGCCAGCGTGCCGTCGGGATCGCTCTGCAGAAACGGGCGCAAGGCGAACTCGGCCGAACCATAGGGGGTGAGTTCCTTTAGCGCCGTCAGGGACAGCTCGGGTTGGTCAAGCCCGTGGGCGGCGACGTGCGCGCAAGGCCATATCGCGGTGAAGTTGTGCCCTATCTGCGGAGCGTGGGCTTGCAGCACCGACAACTGTTCGGGGAATGACACCGGCAGAGCGATATGAAAGGCCTCGGCGGTGCGGTTCAGCCGCGAGAGCAATTCGCGGTCCTCCAGTCCCGCCAGCGCGTTATCCAGGAATCGCGTCGCGGAAAACCGTGCATCGAGAGCCGCCAATTGCGTCGCGGTGCGGCGATAGAAGGCCTCGTCAAACCAATGCTTCATGCGGCTGCGCTTCGTTTTTTTAAGATGCACCGCTCTCGGTTCCGTCATGGTTTTTCATGACAAGGCGGCTTTTCCTCGGTTTGGCGTACACGCCCAGGGGCGCGATCAGCTGCCCGGCTTTTCGACCGGGATCGCGGCAAGCTCCGCAGGGACGCGGTCCGCCGGATAGGTTGGAAAACTGAGTTCCAGCAGAGAGGCAGCCGGGATTTCGAAGCGCATGGTGCCGGCGCTGCGATCCACCAGCATGGCGACCGCCACGGGGATTCCCCCCCCGTTTTTGACGATATCGATGCATTCCAACACGCGGCCGCCGCGGGTGACCACATCCTCGACGATCAGCACGCGTTCGCCGGGGGAAAACTTGAAGCCTCTGCGGAGGACAAGGCGGTCGTTTTCTTTTTCGGCGAAAATGTAGCGCGAGCCCGTCTGTCGGGCGACCTCCTGGCCGATCACCAGGCCGCCCATCGCCGGCGCCAGCACGGTGGTGAATTTGAATTCGGCCAGCTTGGGGAGCAACATCTCGGTGAGTCGCGTGACGGCGTCCATGTGCTGGCAGACCTGCGCGCATTGAAAGTAGTGGCCGCTGTGCAGGCCGGAACGAAGCACGAAGTGGCCGGTGAGCAGGGCTTTCGTGCGGGTAAAAATATCGAGGACTTCTTGTTGCTGGGAATGCATGGTTCTCCCGAAGCTGCGAGGCCCCGGCCGAAAAACAAAGCCAATTTTAAGGCCGGTGTGGCTGTTCACGGCACTTGCCGGACTCGGGAATGGGCGCACACTTTGGGCATGGTGATCGAACGCACACCGTTGGAGGATGAACTCGGCGATGTCTTGGAAAAAGCCATGCGCTGCGCCTGCTTTGGAGAAGTGACGTTGGGTGCGAGGGCCGGGGTGTCGCCGGAAAAAATCCGCGACGCGTTCGACTACCGGTATGATTTTACGCTGGAGGAGATAAGGCGTCTGGCCGATGTGCTTGGCTTGAATGAAGTGGGCGTCGCCGCCTTGGCATCGGGCCACTATCCCTTGCCCAAGATAGGCGGACTGCCCTTCTGTCTTTATCCCCTGCGCACGCCGCATGGGATAGGTGTGGCCAATGCCTACATCGTCACGGACTGCGGCAGCGAAAGGGGAGTTCTCTTTGATACCGGCTCCGACGGGGAGGCTTTGCGACGCGCCTGGCCTCCGGGTATTCGCGGACTGGATGCCATTTTTCTGACCCACCCGGAAACCGAGCATGTGGGAGGTTTGGCCGACGTGCAGCGCCGGTTCGGTCCGGTGCCGGTCTTTGGTCCGGTCGGTGTGAGGATTCCGGGGGTGCTGGCGCTTGCGGAGGGCGCCAAGATGAAACCCGGGAGCGTAGAAATCGAGACCTTGGCGACGCCGGGCCATGCGGAGTCCCATAATTGCTACATGGTGAGAGCACCCGATCTTTGGGCCGCTCATTCGGTGTTGGTCTCGGGCGATATTCTTTTCGCCGGCTCGGTCGGCGGAGCCTATTTTTGCAGCGAAAAGCTCAAGGTCCATGTCAAGAGGCTGCTTGAATTGCCACCCGAGACCGTGGTGGCGCCCGGGCACGGTCCGCTCACGACAATAAAAAACGAACGGACCTTTAATCCGTTCGTTTTCTGACGCGGCCGGGATTGCCGTTGGGTGTTCAGGCGGCTTGCAAGGCGTTCATGGCGGCAACCGCCTCATTGCGGATGATCACGGTTTCGTCCATGGTGAGGCCGGTGGCCACCAAATCCTCGTGGGTCACGCCCCAGGCGGCGTCCTCACCATCAAGGCCGTGTCCGGCAAGGCGCACGATGGAGTCGGCCAGGTGCAATGTTTGCACCAAGGGTGGCGGCGCATCGCCGAGAGTGTGGTCAAAGCCGACGGTTTTGACGACCAGGTCGGGGAAGCCCCACTGCGTGAGCACCAGGCGGGCGACCTCAAAATGAGTGGTGCCGAAAGCGCCGCGCTCCCATTCGATCAGGCGTCCGCCACCGCTTTCGCGGAATGTCTCGGATGGCCCGAGGCCCTCACGGGCGATGCGATCGAGCAGCAACTGTCCGATCCCCCGCAACAGACCGGAGGTGTAGGCGAGTCGCGGATCGGTGCCGATGCGGCGGGCGATTCCCTCCGACACCAAGGCGGTGCACAGGTTGTTGGCGCGGAATGCTTCGCCGGAGTAGCCGTAAAATCTCAGGTTGGACTCGGCCAGGCTGGCGTTGGCCACCACGCCCACCAGGCGGAACACTTCCCCGAAGCCCACGCGCTGCAAGGCGTCTTCGATGGTGCCGAGGCCGCCGCCGTTGTAGGCGGGACTGTTGGCGATGCGTATGATGCGGGTGGTCAAGGCGACATCACGCTTCAGCAGGCCGGCTATCTCGGTGAGTCCCGAGTTGGCGTCGAGAAGCATCTTGTGCAATCGCGCCATGATTTGGGGGGCAACCGGCAGGGATTTGGCAACCGACAGGATCTTTTCTTCAGTTGGTTTGGAGATGATCATAATTGGGGGGTCGAGGTTCCCTATCGGCACAATGATCAATGACTCCAGTGCGGCGTTGCGCTTTTATGACAAAAAAGAGCGCCGGCGGGCGGTGTTTAAAAATGGTCGGGGCGGAGAGATTCGAACTCTCGGCCTCTACAACCCGAATGTAGCGCTCTACCAGGCTAAGCTACGCCCCGATGATCCATTTTTCCCTGCTCAGAGTCGCAGGACTGGCGAGGCAAACGCGGCCCCCGTCCGCCTGCAAACAAAATCTTCGCGACTGGCAGAGCACCGCCTGCCGTGACTACCAGCTGGCCATACCGGTGCTCACCTCGGTGAGGTGATGCGTGTTGTCGTCTTGCGTGAGCACGCGGAAATGGCGCGCGTGCAGCGCGCGCAGCGTGCTGCGATGGGCGATCGTCAGATAGGTGACGTCGGGAAGGGTTGCGCGCAGGCTCAGGTAGAACGCGTGTTCGGCCGCTTCATCCATCGCCGAAGTGGCTTCGTCGAGAAACAACCATTCGGGCTTGAGGAGGAAGATGCGGGCCAGCGCGACACGTTGTTGCTCGCCGCCGGAGAGCAGTTGAGACCAGTGCCCTTTCTCGTCGATCCTACCGGCCAGGGTGGGCGCCTGGGCGAGAGCGAGGGCCGTTCGCACGGCCTCGTCGGTGAAGTTTTCAGGCGGTTCTGGATAGCACACGGCGGCACGCAGCGAGCCGATGGGCAGGTAGGGCCTTTGCGGCATGACCATGCACCGGAAGGGATCGGGGAGGTGGACGAATCCTTGTTCGTAAGGCCACAGGCCCGCCAGGGCCCGCAGCAGGGTGCTTTTGCCGCAGCCCGAGGGGCCGGTGATGAGCACCGAGTCTCCCGTTGTCAGCGTGAAGTTGACCGGAGCGAGCAGGGGTTCGCCGTTGGGTCGGAAAAGGGCGAGGTCGCTGACCACCAGGTCAGTGCCGACTTTGCCGGAGGAGTAGATGCGGCTCTGCGCGGCCCGCAATTCCTGCGAGTGGGCGATGCCGCGCATGAAACCGTCGAGGCGCTCGGTCACCGCCCACCAGCCGGCGATGGTTTCATAGCTGTTGATGAAAATGTTCAGGCAGCCCTGCACGCGGCCGAAGGCGCCGGTGAGCTGGGTCAACTGGCCGAGCGAGATGGTGCCGGCGAAAAAGCGCGGCGCGGAGAGCAGGAGCGGCACCGAATCGGACAGCCGGAAGTAAACCGATTTGAAGGCGTTGAGGTGGAGCTGCTTCACGAGGCGGGCGTTGAAGTTGCCCACGATCCGGGCGAAACTCGCGCCCAACGTGCGTCGCTCCGCCGGCTCACCCTCGATGAGGGCGGTGCTCTCGCTGTTTTCCCGAAGTCGGATCAGTCCGAAGCGAAAATCGGCCTCCAGTTTCTCCTGTTCATACGAGAGACCGATGATGGGGCGGCCGACGCGATTCACCAACCAACTGCCAAGCCAGGAGTAAAGAAAGCAGAACCACACCAGGTGCCCGGGTATGGATGTTATGAACGCCATGGTGGCTTCATAAACGCGCCAACAGCCCAGGTAGGCGGGCTCAAGCCAGGCGAATCGCTCCGGCAGGCCGACGGGCGGTGCCAGGCCCAGCGGGGTCGGCGGTCCGTCGGAGAGCGTCCACAGAATCACCACAAACGCACCGAAGCCGATCAGGGCCGACAACAACTGCATGAACAGGTCCAGCGAGGTGAAAACGAAGCTGCGGATGTCTTCGCTGATGCGCTGGTCGGGGTTGTCGCCGTGGATCGAGTCGAGCTGGCCGAGGTAGTGGGCGCGGTCGCCGAGCCACTGGTCCAGCAGGCGTGCGGTCATCCAGCGGCGCCAGCGGATTTTGAGCGACGAGAACAGATAGTCCTCCGCCAGCCAGAAGGTGATGGAGAGGAAGATGAGCCCGATCATCACGCCGCCCAAGTGGACAAAGTAGCCGTAGTCGCCACGCTGGACGGTATCGAAAAACGAGCGGTTCCAATATGACAGGCGGATGCCGATCCAGTTTTGGGCCCCGGTCAGGGCGACGACCGAGCCCAGCAACAGCCAAGCCTGCCTGCGTTCCCCCGACGACACCCAAAACGGGCGGGCAAGCGACCAAAAGGTCTTGAGTCGGGCGCTGGTGGGGAGATCAGGCACTGAAGGAAACTGAGGGAGTGGCGTTTGAAGCACAATAGCCGAGCGCGGCGGGCGTCCGCTTTCGCGGATGCCCCGTGTTCATCATCGTCACAACCTGCCGCAGGGTGAATCGCCTCACCTAGAGGACGCGCCGGACGCAAAAAAGCCGCCGGTTGAGGCCGGCGGCTTTGTATATCCGGGACGGGCGCGAGGCGCGGGGCTTACTTGCCCTGTTTCTTGGCCTTTTGGCGTTCGCCGGAGTTGAGGATGCGCTTGCGGAGGCGGAGGTTCTTCGGGGTGACCTCGAGGAGTTCGTCGGCGGCGATGTATTCGAGCGAGCGCTCAAGCGACATCTTGGCGGCGGGGATGAGGCCGGTGGCCACACCCGAGCCCTGCGAACGGAAGTTCGTGAGGGCCTTCTCGCGCACGGCGTTGACGGAGATGTCTTCGTTGCGCGGGTTTTCGCCGATGATCATGCCTTCGTAAACCTGCTCGCCGGGGCCGACGAAGAGCTTGCCGCGTTCCTGGCACATCAGCAGCGCGTAGGTGGAGGTCTCGCCGGGCTCGGTCGCGATGCTCGTGCCGGTGATGCGGGTGAGCACGTCGCCGGCGTAGGGGCCGTATTCCTTGAAAAGGTGGCTGGTGATGCCGCGACCGGAGGTGGCGTTGATCACGTCGATTTCGAGGCCGATGAGGCCGCGGGTCGTGATGGTGGCCTCGATCATGGTGGAAGCCGTGAGCTTTTCCATGTTGGTGAGCTGGCCCTTGCGGTTGGCGAGGTTTTGCATGATCGCGCCGACGCACTCGTCGGGCACTTCGATCCAGACCGTCTCGTAGGGTTCGTGGCGCTGACCGTCCACGATCTTCTCGATCACCGTGGGACGGGAAACGAGGAGCTCGAAGCCCTCGCGGCGCATGGTCTCGACCAGCACGGCGACCTGCATGGTGCCGCGGGCCTTGACGTTGAACACGCCGGCGCGGTCGGAGTCCTCGATGTAGATGGAGACGTTGGTCTTCAGCTCGCGCATGAGGCGCTCGCGAATCTGTCGCGAGGTGACGAGCTTGCCCTCGGTGCCGACGAGCGGGCCGTCGTTGACGGCGAACTGCATCTCAAGGGTGGGCGGATCGATCTGGGTGAAGGGCAGGGCGTGGGCGTCCTCGCGCACGTCGAGGGTGTCGCCGATGTCAACATCCTCGAAACCGGCCAGACCGATGATGTTGCCGGCCTGGGCCTGCTCGACCTCGCGCTGGCCGAGACCGGTGAACTCGAAAATCTTGGTGACCTTGGCGCGGACCTTTTTGCCCGCCTCGGCGTGGCGGATGACGAAGAGGGGGTCGCCGACCTTGACGACGCCGCCGAGGATCTTGCCGACGGCGATACGGCCGACGTAGTCGGACCAGTCGATGTTGGAGACGAGCATGTGGAACGGCTCCTCGGGCTTGGCGAAGGGCGGCGGGACGTGGTCGATGATCGTCTGGAAGAGGGGCGTCATGTCCTTCTTTTCGTCGCTCAGTTTGTAGACCATGTAGCCGTCGCGGCCGGAGCCGTAGACGACGGGGGCGTCGAACTGCTCTTCGGTGGCATCAAGCTCCATGAGGAGTTCGAGCACCTTGTCATACATCTTGACCGGGTCGGCGTTGGGGCGGTCGATCTTGTTGATGACGATGACAACCTTGAGGCCGTGAGCGAGGGCCTTGCGGAGCACGAAACGCGTCTGGGCCTGGGGACCGTCGTAGGCGTCGATCACGAGCAGCACGCCGTCGACCATGCGGAGGGCGCGCTCGACCTCGCCGCCGAAGTCGGCGTGGCCGGGGGTGTCGAGGATGTTGATGATCTTGTCCCGCCAGTGCACGGAGGTGTTCTTGGCCTTGATCGTGATGCCCTTCTCCTTTTCGAGGTCCATGGAATCCATGGCGCGCTCCTGGACCTGCTGGTTGGCGCGGTAAACGCCACCTTCCTTAAGCAGCTGGTCCACGAGCGTGGTCTTGCCGTGGTCAACGTGTGCGATGATGGCGATATTGCGGATGTTCTGGTTCATAAACTCGGGACTCGTTCGTCTGTGAAAAAAGGAAGAACGTGCGAGGGTCATCCGTGCTTGGCAAGGCCTAAGGCGGCACCGTTGCCAAAACGTCGCCGGGTGATCGCTCGGGTGAACGTAACCGCGATCATTGCGCCCGGGATCAGCGAAATCGCGCGATGCGGCCGGCGATGTCCGCCCGCAGGCGGTCCAGGTAGGCCAAGGTAAATGCAGCGACATCGAGCGCGGGGTCGTTTACGAGCGGCGTGAGGTCCATGGCCCAGGTGATGCCCTGCAGCCGATCGGTCGCGTGCGATGTGTGGAAGGTCGCGTGCGCCAGCCGGCGGCCGGCGGCGGCGAGGTCGTAGCGTTTGCCCCCGGTCACTTGCGAATCGAAGACCTGGAGCAGCGCCATCGCGAGTTCGGGGCGGCGTCCGCTGTCGAGCGCCACCTTGTCGGCATCCACCAGCCAGTCGAGGTCGCGCCAGACTTCGCCGCCGAGGACACGCTGCGGGCGCCGGCCGGGCGGCAGCGCGCGCAGGGCCTCGAGTGTGCGCAGAAACACGGCCACATGGGTATCGTGTTTGTCGGCGGGGTTGTGCAGATAGACCACCTCGGGCGCGCACCGTGCGAAGATCGCGGCGAGGTCGGCGGCCAGCGCGGGCGATGGCGGATTTTTTACCTCGGCGCTGGGGTGGGAGAGTTGAAGTTGGATCGCGTAACCCCCGAGACGGGCGGCGTCCCGTTGTTCATGGCGGCGGATGTCCTTCATCTGCTCGTCGGTGAATTGGGCGTAAGCCCCGGTGCGCGGCGAACCTCCGCCGTCGGTCACGACGACGCCTCCGAAGGCCTTGTTCTGCGGGTCGTCGAGGCAGTCGCAGATCGCGTCGTAGGCGAGGATCTCGATGTCGTCCTGATGCGCGGCGATGCACAGGTGGGTCACGCGGTCGAGGGCGGCCGGCACGTCGCCGCCGGACGGGACGTAGACATCGGCCTGGGGCTGCGAGAGTTTCATGCGGTGCCGACAGGCAAGCAGCTCTTACGGGATGACACCAAGGGTTTTTTGGTTCTCACTGCGCACCCATGCTCGCCGCCGATTTTTTCGCACTGCCGCCGTCGTTGTCGCCGTTCGCCCCCCACTTGCGCGCGGATGTCGCGCCGTGGGAATGGCTCAAGGTCATCGGCAAGGCCCTCGCGGCGTTGCCCGCCCCCTCCGCAGTCGTGATTCCTCCGGGCGTCCACATCGAGGGGGCGGTGTGGATTGATCCGACGGTGAAGCTGCCCGCCTATGCCACGATCATCGGTCCGGCGTGGATCGGCGCGAAAACCGAAGTCCGTCCCGGGGCGTTCATCCGCGGCAACGTCATCGTCGGCGAGGGTTGCGTCCTGGGCAACGCCTGCGAATTCAAGAACTGCGTGTTGCTCGACGGCGTGCAGGTGCCTCACTTCAGCTATGTGGGCGATTCCATTCTCGGCAACGGGGCCCATCTCGGCGCCGGCGTCATTTTGTCCAACCTGCGCCTCGATCAGAAGCCCGTCGTCGTGCGCCTGCCCGAGGGTGCATTTGAAACCGGGCTGAGGAAATTCGGCGCCATCGTTGGCGACAAGGCCGAGGTGGGCTGCAACGCCGTGCTCAACCCCGGCTCCATCCTCGGCAAACGCGCGCTGGTCATGCCGACCACGTCGTTCAGCGGCTACCTTCCGGCCGAAACCATCGCCCGCATGCGCGGCACGGTCACGCATATGCCTCGCCGGGATTGACGCCCGCCTGCGGCCGTCGGCACTTTTAACCTTTTTGTCATGCGCATCCTCACCGGCATCCAGCCTTCCGGCCAGCTCCACATCGGCAACTACTTCGGCGCGATCAAACCCGCGGTCGATCTCCAGACGCGCGGCGACGGCTTCTACTTCATCGCCGACTACCACTCGATGACCACGCTCACCGACGCCGCCCGGCGCCGGCAGAACACGCTCGACGTGGCGCTCGACTGGCTGGCCTGCGGCCTCGACCCGGCGAAGAGCGTCATCTGGCGCCAGAGCGACGTGCCCGAGGTGTGCGAACTCATGTGGCTCGTCGGCACGCTCACCCCGATGGGGCTGCTGGAGCGCGCCCACAGTTACAAGGACAAGACCGCCAAGGGCATCTCGCCCAACTTCGGCCTGTTTGCCTATCCGGTGTTGATGGCCGCCGACATCCTGCTCTACGACGCCAACATCGTCCCGGTCGGCCGCGACCAGAAGCAGCACGTCGAGATGACCCGCGACATCGCCATCAAATTCAACCACACCTACGGCGACACGTTTGTCATCCCCGAGCCCGAGATCCGCGACGAATCCGCCGTGGTCCCCGGACTCGACGGCCAGAAGATGAGCAAGAGCTACGACAACACGCTCCCGATCTTCGGCGAGGAGAAGGCCCTCCGCAAAAAAATCATGGGCATCCTCATGGACAGCCGCACGCCGGCCGAGCCCAAGCCCGACGCCGACAAAAACCTCGCCGTCCAGCTCCTCAAACTCGTCGCGCCCGCCGACTTGGCCGCCGACTACGAAAACCGCCTGCGCGCCGGCGGCTTCGGCTACGGCGATTTGAAAAAGGCGCTCTTCGAACACTACTGGACGTTCTTCGCGCCTTATCGCGCGAGGCGCGCCGAACTCGGGGCCAACCTCGACCACGTCAACGCCATCCTCAAGGAAGGCGCAGACCGGGCCCGCGCGACCGCCAGCCAGGTGATCGCCCGCGCCAAAAAAGCCTCAGGGCTGCGCTGAGTTGTCCACCTCAACCCTCTGGGCGGACTGCCCCCGTTCCGTGTTTCCAAAAGCCGCGCCGGCTGACCCCGGCGCGATCCCCGGGTGGCGGAAGATGCCCAGGACCAGCCGCGCGCTTGCGCGCTCCCCTCGGCACGGCGGGGAGGACCTCGCCCCGGGGTGGGTTTTTCAGGAGGTCGGCGCGGTTGCCGGTTTGGCGACTCGGCGGATTGAGGTGTTGCCGGAAAACTGGACAGGAGGGATCGTTAAATCCAAACCCGAAAAACGATCCGAAACATGACCAAGAAAAACCGACGTAAGTTCAGTGCCGAGTTCAAAGCCCAGGTAGGGCTGGAAGCGCTCAAAGGAGTGGAGCCGGT
>CAIRBK010000102.1 GCA_903876795.1 uncultured Verrucomicrobiota bacterium | reverse complement strand
TCATCCCCGCCGGGAGCAACTCGGCCACCGTCACGATCACTCCCGCCGCCGACTCGCTCGCCCAAGGCGACCGCACCATCACCCTCGGCGTCGCCAGCGACTACTCGCTCACCGCAGGCACCGCGTCCTCGGCCACAATCACCCTCCAGGACAAACCTTACGACGCCTGGCGATTCGAGCATTTCACGACCGAAGAACTCGCTGACGTCACCGTGAGCGGTCTTTCCGCCGATCCCGATGCGGACGGCCAGCCCAACCTCCTCGAATACGCCCTCGGCGCCGACCCGCGCTCCCCCGATGCCTCCGAACATTTACCCGCGGTGAGCATCGCCTCGGATCACCTCAACCTCACCTACACGCGCCCCACCACGCTCGCCGACATTACCTACACCGTCGAATGGTCCGCCGATCTGGCCTCCTGGAGCACGGGCGATTCCGTGACTGAAACCCTCGGCTCGACCGACAACGGCGACGGCACCACCACCGTGATCGTCCGCGCCGTGTCCACACTCGCCGACACGCCCCGCCAGTTCCTCCGCCTCCGCGCGACCCGTTGACGGGGCTCGCGCGGTGCCCGGATGTTTATTTCCCCTTCTCTTTTCCCGCCATGCCCTGGACCAATTCCCCGACCAGCGGATTTGGGAAACGCCGGCTCGGCGTGATCGCGTAAAACGTCTCGCGGATCTGCGCGATGCGGTGCGTCTCCACCAGCACGCCGGTCTCGATCTCGTCGCGCACCACCACCGGGGGCACCAGCGCCAGCCCCTCGCCTTCCCTCGCCAGCAGACGCAGCATGGCCATGTCGTCCACCTCCGCCATGATGCGCGGATGCGCCCCCGCCGCCGACAGGAGCCGGTCGAACGCCGCCCGCGTGTTGCTCTCCATGCTCGGCAGAATCACCGGCACGTCGCGGAAATCATCAGGGAACCGCAGCTTCCGCTTTTTCCATGCCGGCACGCCCACCAGGCTCACCGGTTGCTCGGCCAGCAGGTGGCTGTGCCAGGGCCGCTCCGCGTCGCGCCTCGCCGGCTGGTTGGACAACACCAGGTCCACCTCGTGGGAGTGCAACGCAGCCAGCAACTCCCGCAAGGCCCCTGACCGTATGACCACCTCCACCTCCGCGCGGTGCAACGCAGGCCTCAAAAAATCCAGCTGGAAATTCCGCGACAACGTCGCCACCGCCCCCACGCGCAGCACCCGCCGTCCTCCGCGCTGCCGATTCTGCATCACGTCCACCAGTTCCTCGCCCGCCCGCCCGATGGTCTCCGCATAATCGAGCGCCAGCCGCCCCGCCTCCGTGAGCGTCAAACCGCCCCGCCCGCGCTCAAAGAGCGGATGCCCCAGGCTCTCCTCCAATTGCTTCAACTGCACGCTGAGCGCCGGTGCCGAGAGGTTCAGCTTTTCCGCCGCCCGCGTGAGATTCAACTCCCGGGCGATCACGCGGAAATACCGAAGATGATGGTAATTCAGAAACACGATCAGCCTTAAATAAAACCTAAGGATTAATTCTAAAGCCTATAATTCCCTTAAATCCAAAACGTCAGTAGTCTCGCCTCATGCGCTCGTTTCTCCCTCTCCTTCTCGTCGCCATCCCCGTGCTTCCGCTGCTCGCGGGTCTCCTCGCCCGCATGGGCGGCGCGCCCGCCCGCACGGCCCGTTGGGTCGCGGCCGCCGCGGGTGTGTCCGCCTTGCTGGCCGCCGTCGCCGCCCTGGCCCTGATCACCGGCGGTCCCCTCACCGTGCGCTGGACGCCCTGGGGTGCCGATCCCGACTGGACCCTTTCGCTGCGGCTCGACGCGATCTCCGCCGTCATGGCGGTGCTGGTCTCGTTTCTCGGCTGGGTGGTGCTGCGGTTCTCGCGCAACTACCTCGCGGGCGACGCCGGCCAGTCCCGGTTTTTTTCCTGGATGAGTCTCACGCTGGCCTCCGTGCTCGCCGTGGTCATCTCCAACCATCTGCTGCTCATCTCCGCCTCTTGGATCATGACCAGCCTCTGCCTTCACCGCCTGCTGCTCCACTATCCGGGCCGGGCCGGGGCGATCTTCTCCGCCCGCAAGAAATTCGTTGTCAGCCGCCTGGCCGACGCGTGCCTGCTCGCCGCCGCCGTGCTCCTCTACCGCGCTCATGGCACCTGGGAGCTCGACGCGCTCTTCGCCTCCGTCGCCTCGGGTAAAACCGACGGGCTCACGGTCGCCGGGTTCCTGATCGTCGCCTGCGCCGCCCTCAAGTCCGCCCAGTTCCCCTTCCACAGCTGGTTGCCCGACACGATGGAAACGCCCACGCCGGTCTCCGCCTTCATGCACGCCGGCATCATCAACGCCGGCGGCTTCCTCGTCGTGCGCCTCTCCCCGCTGCTGGTCAACGCCCCGGCCGCGCTGAACCTCCTCGCCATCCTCGGCGCCCTCACCGCCGCCTTCGGCGCGGTCGTGATGCTCGCCCAGCCCAGCGTGAAGCGCGCCCTCGCCTACTCAACCATCGCCCAGATGGGTTTCATGATGCTGCAATGCGGTCTCGGCGCCTACGGCCTCGCGCTGCTCCACATCGTCGCGCACTCGCTCTACAAGGCCCACGCCTTCCTCACCGCCGGCTCGACCATCGGCGCCGTGCCCCGAGCCGCGATCAAGCTCAAGACTCCCGCGCTCACCCTGGGCGTGCTCGGCGGAGCCCTGCTTGTGGTCGGCGGAGCCACCGCGCTCCAGGCCGTCGCCCCGGGCGCCTCGCTGCACCTCGGCGTCTTCGCCCTCGTGCTCGCCCTCGCCCTCGCCTACGGCCTCGCAAGAGTCTGGTCCATCGGCGGCGGCCTGCGCACCGGACTGCGCGGTGTGATGATCGCCGCCGTCATCGCCGCGGCCAGCCTCGTCCTCCACGCCGGCGCCAGCGCGCTGTTCACCGAACTGCCGGCCGTATCGCCTTCGCCCGCGGTGCTCGCCGCCGTGACCGCCGTTTTTGTCACCCTCTTCATCTTCCAAGCCCTGCTCTGGCGCGCCGCCCGCCACGACCTCGGCCGCCGCCTCTACGTTCACGCGCTCAACGGCTTTTATCTGGGCACCTTGGCTAACCGTTTTCTCGGACTGCTCTGGCCGCGCCAACAAATCGGCTGATTTTCGCCCCCCAACCACACGCACCTTTCGACCACCACCATGACCACCATGCTCGCCAACGACTCCACCACTCCCCTCGCCGTCGATATCGCCTCGGCGCTTGGTCGCATCCCGCCGCTTTGGCCGCTCAAGCACTTCGTCGCCGTCAACCCCTTCGTCGGCTTGCTCGACCAGTCGTTCTCCGAAGCCTGCGCGCTCCTCCAACGCACCACCGGCGGCGTTCCGCTCCAATCACCCGCCGATTACCTCGCCGCCTTCAGGGCAGGCACGATCTCCCCGGCCGATCTCGCCGATGCGGCCGACTCCGACTGGACGTCCGCCCGCTTGATCAAAGCACTCGAAAACGCCGGCGACACGCCGCCC
>CAIRBK010000101.1 GCA_903876795.1 uncultured Verrucomicrobiota bacterium | reverse complement strand
GAAGGCGCGGGCGCGTTAAAAATCGTAGCCGAGGAATAGACGGAGCAGGCTGCGGTTTTGGACGTTTACGGCGGGGATGTTCTGGCGGTCTTCGTAGCGGAGGGTGAGGGAAAAGCTCTCGGTGAGGCGTCGGCTGATTTCCAGCTCGGTCTCGAAGCTGGTGACGGTAAATTCATCGTAGTCGTGAAGATTGGTAAAGCGTCCGAATAGCTGGATGCGCCAAGGCAGGTTGAGGGTGGCTTCGACAAATTCACCCATGCCGAAAATCTGTTCCTGAGCGGATACCTCGGCGTCCACGAGGGTGAAGAAATAGTGCACGGGACCGGTTCCGAAGCGGAGCATACCACGCGGGCCGTCGATGAGGCGGTAGCCGATGACGGCATCCTGTCGGGTGAAGAGGTAGGGGAGGTCGAAATTGGCGACGCGAAAGGAGCGGTTATAATCGGCTTGCAGGCGGTATTGGAGATACCAGCGGTTTTCCCAATCGTGGCGAAGGAGCAGGTCGGAGCGGAGGAGGTCGGTGGCAGTGCGCTCCCTTTCTTTGCGCAGTTCATAACTGGTGTTGAGAATGACTTCGTGGTGTCGCCATTTGCGGTTCAGGCGAAGGGAGACGAGCAGGTTGGTGCGTCTGTCGGATTCGACAATGTTTTCCAGTGAGGAGGAGAGGCGGCCGCGCCAGGCGTCGGGGGCGGGGGCAGGCGCGGAGGCGACGGCTACGGGAGCCGGGGCGGGTGCGGGCAACGCCGGGGGTGCCGCAGAGGTGCCAGGGGACGGCTCGGGAATGGTGGAGGGGGCGAGGAAGGCTTCGCGGCTGGAGACGCGAAGCTCGCCAAAACGGGGGGAGTGGAAAACGAGATCGTCGCCTTCGTGGCGCAGGAGGTGGCCGGGCAGGCGGGTGCCGTCGTGGTAAACGAGCCATTGAAGCGGGGGCCCAGCCGGAGGGGTGGCCGGTGAGGCGCGGGCGGGCGGGGCGAGGAGGAGGGCGATTACAGTGGCCGATAAGGCGCGGCGGAGGGTCTTCATCCGGTGGTATGTTGCATATCCGGAGGTGGAGCTTTTTTAATGCCAGATTCGGAATCTGGCGCGGCGCGACTGGATCACAGGCTGAAGTGTTCGCGAAAGAATCGGGATTAGAGCTCAGCGGGGGGTGTGGGGCGTCAGGGTGGCGGACGGGAAATTTTGCCGTCTTGGGATTGAGAATGGGAGCGATACCGAGGGATTGGGCGCAGCCCTCCGAGTATCGCGAGGGCGCCTGATCAAGCCCGCGCGCGGCGGCGCGGGAGTACGGCGAGGCACAGGGTGACAAGGCCGGCCAGCACACCGGCCTGGGCGGGTTCGGGGATGGCGCTCGAATTGATCTGGGTGTAGCCGAGGTCCTTCAGCATGGCGATTTCGAGCGCGCTGTAACCTAGCGGCTCGTTTTCGGGATTAAGGGAAAATGGGTCCATCATGTTTTGAATACCAGTGGCCAAAACGTCGAGGTGACTGAGGCTGCTACCGTCGACAAATTGACTGGGCGAATAAATGGGCACCAAATCACCATTCTGCGTGACGGCATTCTCGCCGGCGAAGTAAACACCGTTGAGACTTGGGACGAGGTTGCCTTCCCCGTCTAAACTGCTGCCTCCGACAATGGTGGAGGCTCGCTCCTCGGGGCTGAGGGCAAAGAGCGGGGTGCCGAAACGGTTGGTTAAAAGGCCGGACCAGACGGCAAAGTTTACGACATCGGCGTCAGCGATTAGACCAAAGCCGAGAGTGTGGGTTAACTCGTGCAGTGCGGTGGGTATAAGATTGGGCTGACCGGTAGCTTCGGGGGCGTTGACGGGGCCGAGGTTCCAGTCGAATGAGAAGTTCCAGTTGATAAAGCCATCGGCGGCGGCCCCATTATCATCCCACCCAGTGAGGATCTTTTCCTGCACGACAGTGTTGTATAGACCCGAGGATAAGGGTGATCCGGCAAGAGGGCTATTCGCACTGGCGAGGGCGGTGGGGACGGTCTCCTCCCCGACGGTAAAGGTGAGATTCGCACTGTAGGCGGTGAAATAAGACCCGAAAATGTTGGCGGCTTGGTGGAGCGCGGCTTGGCGCGCCGCGCCGAAAGATTCATCCAGGAATCCGCTACCGGGCAGATAATTGAACTCAAAGGTGAGGGCGGCCCGGGTGGACGGGACGGCGGCACTCAGCGAGACCAGGGCACAAGCCAGATAGGTGTGATGTTTTTGCACTAGGGTTGCGGAAAGAATGGTGCGGAGCGGATGAGTTACCGTTTGAGGCGAAGGGTGTTGTCCTTGGCCGTCGAATCGGGGTTATCGAAGTAGAACGTGTCGGGTGAAACGCGGTAGATGGTGGCATAAATCCATTCGCCATTTTCGACTTGGTAGCCGAATTGATCGCCGCGCAGGGTCCAGCGGCCCGGTATTTTTTTTGAGGTGAAGGTGCGGCTGGTAAACGTCATCTCGCCCGAGGGGCGGACGGTGTAGCTGACGCCGCCGGACCAGCCGTTGTCGAAGGTGGGACTGGTGGCGAAGAGCTCGCGGAGCTCCACCGCGGACAGGGGCGTGGCACCGGGCGGGATGACCGGACGGCCCCCGCTGCTGATGCAGCCGGAGAGGATCGAGGCGACGAGGACGAGCAGGGAGAGAAGGCTGAGTGTGGTCAGGGATTTTTTCATGATGATGTGGTAGGTGAAGTATTGTTTTATCGGGAGATACGCGGGGGCCGAGCGGGATGTCGGTGACGGTCTTTTGGCGGGCGCGAGTGGTCGGGAAGGTGTCGCGAACGGCGACGGTGGATCACAGGCTAAAGTGTTCGCGGAAGAGGCGGGCTTGGCGGCGGGAAAACTCGATCTCGGGTGTGCCGGGTTGCGTAAGCGTGACGCGCAGTCCGCCGCTGAACCAGGGTTGAACGGTCTTGATGGCGGAGAGGTTGACGATCTGGGAGCGGTTGGCGCGAAGGAACCGGCCGGGAGGGAGGCGGGCTTCGAGTTCGGCGAGGGCGCGGGGTTGGAGGGTGGTGCGGTCGGGCAGGTAGAAGCGGGTGTGGCCGCCGTCGAGTTCGAGGAGGGAGATGTCGGACAGAGGAATGAACCAGCAGTCGTCGCCTTCGCGCAGGAAGATGTGGTCCGGGCGGGCGGCGAAGGCGGGGGCGGGCACGGGAGCCGGCGTATGGGGGGAGGCCTTGGCCAGGGCTTGGGCGAGGTGGAGCGGGACGATGGGTTTAAGCAGGTAGTCGATCGCGCCGGCGCGGAAGGCGCGGAGGGCAAAGTGGTCGTGGGCGGTGACGAAGATGATGCGGGGGTGTGGGAGAGGCAGGTTGTCCAGGACGTCAAAACCTGTGCGGCCGGGGAGCTGGACGTCGAGGAAGACGAGGTCGGGGTCGTGGTGTTGGACGGCGGCGACGGCGGTGCTGAAGTCCTCGGCTTCGGCCGCGACGTGGAGGTGCGGGTGGGAGAGGAGGAGGCGGCGGAGTTCGGCCCGGGCGATGGGTTCGTCTTCGATGAGGAGGACTTTCACGTGAGGGGGACGCATGGCGGAGGGAGTTGCAAGGTGGCGATGATGAGACCGGGGGCGGGGTGGGTGTGCGCTTCGAGGTGGAGCCGGGCGGAGGGACCGTGAAGGAGGTGAAGGCGTTGGCGGGCGTTGGCGAGGCCGAGGCCGGGATGCTCGCGGGTGTGGGAGTGGAGACGTCCGGTGTTGGTGACGCGCAGGGTGAGGGTGCCGGCAAGGGCGGGCGGTGGAGCGATGTCGGCGGTGATGGTGATGGACTGGGGGCCTTCGTGCGCTTCCAGGCCGTGCTTGATGGCGTTTTCGACGAGAATCTGGAGGATGAAGGGCGGGAGGCGATGGTCCAGCAGGGGGGCGGGGATGTCCATCAAGGTCTGGAGGCGGGGTCCGTGGCGAAGGCGTTCGAGGGCGAGGTAGTTTTCCACCAGGTTGATTTCTTCGCGAAGGGTCACGAGGCGGGCGGAACCGTGGGCGAGGGTGGAGCGCAGGAGGGTGGCCAGCCGGGTGACGGCATCGCGTGCGGGCGTTTCGGTGGTGAGGCCGCGGATGGTGTTGAGGGCGTTGAAGAGAAAATGAGGGCCGAGTTGCGTGCCGAGGCTGTGTAACTCGGCGTCGGTTTTCAGAAGTTCGAGGGCGGCCTGGCGTCGGCGGACGAGCTGATGGTAACGGTGGAAATGAAGGATGAAATAGAGCGCGAGCCAGACGGTGAAGTAGGTGGCTTGGAGGAGGCAGAGAAAAAGGAAGACTTCGAAATCCGAGGCGGACGCGGAGACGAGGCCGTGTTCAAGAACAAACGCGGGCAGGCCAGGCCCGAGCCAAGGCTCGACGATCAGGAGGGAGGCGGCGCTGAGCGCGGAGGCGAGGGCGAGTCCGGGCGCGAGCCAGAGCCAGCGGGCGGCGGAGCGCGGGGAGTGCCCGGGCGCGGGGGCGAGCCGCAGGGCGAGCAAGAGGAGGCGCAGGAGGTGGGCGCAGCCCAGGCCGAAGGCGACGAGCAGGGTGGTGCGCAGGAGCTCGGTGGTCCAGGGATTGCGGACCGGGGGCGTAAGCGCGTTGTTGAATTCGTTGGCGACGAGGAGAGAGCCGCCGGCGGCTTGCCAGGCCCAGTAGCGGCCGCCGGCCAGCCAGCGGCGGCGCCAGGTGCAGTCGGCGGGCGCGAGCAGGAGGGCTTTGGCGTAGCTTCCGGGTGTCATGAGGGTGCGGGATCAGGCACGCGCGCGGCGCCCGCGGAGGAGGGGAAGCCCCAGGGTGACGATGCCGGCCAGCACGCCGGCTTGGGCGGGCTCGGGGATGGCGATCAAATTGATCTGGGTGTAGCCGAGGTCTTTAAGCATGGCGATTTTGAGGTCGCTGTAACCTAGTGGATCAATCTCGGGATTAATGGAAAATGGGTCCATCTTGTTTTGAGTCTTAGTAGTCAAAACGTCGATGAGGCCTAGACTGCTGCCATCATCGAAAGGATTGGGTGAGTAGATGAGCAAGTAAAGTCAGGATATAAGAGCCTATCCGAATAACCCGTGAAGCGGCGCGCAATACGCCGCGAGGGACGAGCGGAAAAACGGGGTGGCCCGGTGTTGACCGTCGAGGCATGGCCGATGGCCCACCTCCTCGCCGGTCGCCTTGGGCGACCGCATTCATTCACTCGTCGCCGCCTCACCGGTTATTCGGATAGGCTCTTAGCTAGGGGGCGTGGCCGGGGTGTCCGATCCCTTGGTTGCGGTGGATGAGGGCGCGGCGCGGGAGGACATAAACGCCTGGTAACGGCGCAAGGTGGACAAAATGACGGCTTGTTCCGTGCCGGGCGTTTCATGGCATGACGAGGTCTCGTAAAACAGGGGGAGCTTGCAGAGCTGATTGCGGATGCCGTGACACAAGTGAACAAACGCGGCCTGTTCATCGTCGGTCCAATCCGCGCCGCCGATGCGGCTCTGAAACGATTCCAAGGTCCGTATGTCGGACAGCAGATTCTGGTGCGAGGCGGGTGAGGGTGAACGAGAGAACAGGTTCACAAGAGCCACATGTAAATCGAGGGGCTCGGTCGTCTTTCCGTTGGTCGAAAACTGGCCAGCCTTTGGGGTTTTCATAAAACGAAGATTTGCGAAGTTAACCGGCGGTTGACCGCCGATGCGGGTGCGGGGTTGGGGCTTACTGCGGGGGCGACGGCAAAACATACTGAGGCAGCAAGCGGGTGGATTGAGGGGCAGATCAGAGCATGACGGAGAAGTCCGACGCGGAGGCGGCCACTACCGGAGGCGGCGCGGGTGTCGGCAATAAGCAGGGGGTGGAAAGACCTACGGCAGCACGTCGATTTTCACTCTGGCAAACCAGCGGGAGGCGGTCGGTGGGGTGAAGGAGAAAACGGCCCGTTCGGTGCCGTCGGCCGGCAGCAGAGGCGTGCCGACGACAGGGGCGGTGGCGGTGGGGACGCTCCAGTCCGCGCCATTCAAGGTGGTCGAGGTCTGCACCTGGTAGGACAAGGAATGGGAAGACGAGTCGGTGCGACGGCGCAGGCTCAGCCGGGCTTCGCCGCCGCTCAGGGTCAGCTGGAGGGGCTCACTGTTTCCACCGGACGAGAAGTGCAGGAGATCGAATTCGAGCGCGCCGACATCGGTGCGGGCACCGTTTACGCGGGGTCGGCCGTCGTGGTCGGTTTCGCCGGAGGCGGAGGCGAAATCCGGCGCGCCCAGGTTGATGGCGGGGGACTTGGGGCGGAGCTCGAATTTGGCGTTGGCGGGGTCGAGCAAGAGCGGGTTGGCGAGAACCGAGTGAGCATCCTGGGCGCTGCCGTTGCGCCAGGCGGTCCAGTTGGCGTAGGTCACTTTTTCCACTGCCAGGCGGGCGTGGTCGGGGCGTGGATGACATTGTAGTCGAAGGTGGTGTCGGTGTTTTGCGTGTAGTTGTTGCCGACGACCAAGGCCTGGGAGTTGGTGATGATGATGTTGTGGCGGAAGGCGGTGCGGCGGACGTCGAACTGGAGCTGGACCTCGCCGTTGCCGTCCTGCCGGGTGTCGTTTTCGAAGAGGGTGTTGTGCTCGATCCGGCAGTCCTCGGTCGAACCGCGCCGGGTGTCGTAGCCACCGAGGAAGATGCCGCCGATGCGGTTTCGGTGGAGGAGGTTGTTGCGGATGTGGACGCGGCTCGTGGACTGGCCGGCGTGTTCGCTGGCGAGCTCGATGCCGATGTCGCAGGTCGACACGGTGTTTTGCTCGACGAGGATGTCGCGCCCGCCGTCAACGTAGATGCCGCCGGCGGAGTAGTTGTTGCCGTAGGCGGGGTTGCCGTAGGAGGTGATGCCGTAAACGGTATTCGCGCGGGTGATACCATCGCGCGCGGCGTCCTGGGCGGCGTCGGCGCAAGTGCCCTCGTGGCCGATGGTGTCGATGGCGATGTTGTTGCAGTCGTGGATGCGGTTGTTTTCCACGAGGAAACCGGTGACGTTGCCGTTCAAGACCAGCGCCTCGCTGGAGCCGAGGGAGAGCTTTTGCAGGTGGTTTCCGCGGATGACGGCGCCGCTGATCGGCGTGGTGGCGTTGCCATAGACCGCGATGCCGTGCGCATCGCCGCCGCTGCTTCCGGGGTAGGTCGTGCCGAGATCGTGGATGTGGTTGTCGAGCAGCTTCACGCCCGTGCCCGAGCCGGAGACGAGAATGCCGATGGGCACGCGGCCGCCGGCGTTGGTGCGCAGGCCGGTGAGCTCGAAGCCCTGGATGGTGACGTGACTGAGGTTGGTGAGGGTAAACAGCGGAAACCAGCCCGCCGCGACGGTGAGCGCGGAGCCGTCGATGACGGGAGTTTCACCGGGACTGGAGCGAAAGATGATCGGGGCGGCGGCGGTTCCCGAGCGGGTGAACGTGACGCGCTCCGCATAGGTGCCGCCGCGCACCTCGACAAGATCGCCGGGGACGACTGCGTTGGCCGCGCGGCCGATGGTGCGCCAGGGTGCCTCGGGGGTTCCGGCGGCGAGGTCGTCGCCCGCGGAGCTGACGACATAGGTGGTCGCATGAAGCGGAGCGACGCCGATGAGTCCGATGAGGCTGATGAAGGAAAGACCACGGGGCGACCGTGCAAAAAACCTTAGGATAGAGGTCATAAACAAGAGGGCAAAGGCCAGCGGGGTTGGAGAGTAGTGAGGACGGGCAGGTAGATTCGGCTGTGGCCGCCGTGCGCTCACAAGTGGGTGGTTAAGGACGAACGAACGTGGGCAAAGGATTCGGAGTGAAAGGGCGGGCGCGTTAAAAATCGTAGCCGAGGAAGAGACGGAGCAGGCTGCGGTTTTGGACGTTTACGGCGGGGATGTTCTGGCGCTCTTCGTGACGAAGGGTGAGGGAAAAGCTCTCGGTGAGGCGTCGGCTGATTTCGAGCTCGGTCTCGAAGCTGGTGACGCTTAATTCATCGGAGCCGTGAAGATTGGTAAAGCGTCCGAATAACTGGATACGCCAAGGCAGGTTGAGGGTGGCT
>CAIRBK010000100.1 GCA_903876795.1 uncultured Verrucomicrobiota bacterium | reverse complement strand
TCCCATGCTCCGCGCCTACCCCGCCAGGCCGCTCCTTTCGATCCACCCTCCCCATCCCCATACTTCCCATGCTCCGCGCCTACCCCGCCAGGCCGCTCCTTTCGATCCACCCTCCCCATCCCCATACTTCCCATGCTCCGCGCCTACCGCCTCCCCGCCTGCCTCGTTCTCACTTTATTTCTAGGCCTCTCGGCCACCCGCTCGGCGGCCCAATCCGCCGGACAACACGCGGCCGAGGTCAAGGCCGCCATCGGCGAGATGATCGCCGAGACCACCAAACTCGGCACCCCGAAACTAGAGGGCACCGTGCTGTTCTTCGGACCGACCAAAATCAACGGCAACTACGCCTTGGTGGATGCCCTGAAGCTCAAATACAAGTGTACGGCCACTTTCTTCGCCAAGAAGGGCGACGGCTTTGTCCGCATCGCCACCAACGTCATCAAAGACGACGGCAGCCGCGCCATCGGCACCCAGCTCGATCCCAACGGCCCCGTCATCGGCCCCATCAAAAAAGGCGAGCCCTTCTACGGCGTGGCCGACATCCTCGGCAAAAAATACGAGACCGGCTACGAGCCCGTGAAAAACGAGGCGGGCGAGATCATCGGCGTCTATTACATCGGTTTCCGTCTCGATTGATCCGGCCGTCCACCGCGCCCGCCCGCAACCCGCCAGCGATTCCTCCCCATGCGCCTGAGCATTCGCCAGAAGCTCCTCCTGGCCTTTGGCGCCGTGCTCGGCGTCACCCTCGCGACCGGCGCGGTCATCTTCTGGCTGGCCCGCGGCAACGAGGGCCATGTGCGCGTGATGGCGCGCGAAAACGTCCCCGCCGTCGAGGTCGCCAACAACCTCGAACGGCACGCCCTGAAGATGTCGCTCAGCCTTCGCGACTACGCCCACGGCCAAGGCGACGAATTCCTGGCGGAGGGGCTGCGAAACCTCCTTGAAATCAAGAAACTCCTAGCCTGGAAAAATAACCGGCCGGGCGGTGCCGAAGCCTCGCTCGTCGCGGTCGAGCAATGCGAAAAGCTCATCGAGCAACGTCGCGACCTCACCCGCGACCTCGCGTCCCAATGGGCCATCCTCGAAAAAGCCCTCGCCACGCTGCTCCAAAACCTCTCGACCTTTAACGCCGCCCAGCAATCGGCCATGAAGGGCGAAATCGAAGCCGCCCTCGACGGCGAACCCCTCACGATCCGGCTCCACCGCATCGAGCTCTCCGGCCAATGCCTCGCCTTGGCCAATGAAATCAGCGGGATGGTGCTCCGCTCCAAGTCGGAACGCTCGACGGACCGGCTGGCGGCCGCCGGGCAAAAACTCGCCGACCTGGACACCGCCCTGCTCGGCCTGCTCAAGCTCGTTGATTGGGAAAACGACATCAAAAGCCTCGACCAATGCCGCGAGACTCTCAAAGCCTCCCGTCAGGCCATGCAGCAAACCGTGCAAAAGGGGGCCGAGCGCGATCGCGTGGCCCGGGAGCAGGACGCCTTTGCGGCGCAGGTGATCGCCGACGCGGAAAAAATCGCCACCAGCGGCCTCCGGTCGACCGCCACCCTCTCGGCCGAGGTGGCCGTGTCGATGCGCCGCTCCGTCTGGGTCATCATCGCGGGCATAAGCCTGGCCACCCTCACGGGACTGGCCGTGTCGCTGACCTTCTCGCACACCCTGGCCCAAAAACTCCTGCACATCGCCCACCTTCTCCACACCGGCAGCGACCAGACGACCAAGGCCGCAGGTCAGTTTTCCGCCTCCAGCAACACCCTCGCCGAGGAAGCCGGCAAACAAGCCGCCGCCCTTGAGGAAACCAGCTCTTCGCTCGAACAGGTCGCCGGCATGGCGCGGAGCAACGCCGGCAACGCCGGCCAAGCCAAGGAACTCGCCTCTCAGGCCCGGAGCGCGGCCGACGCGGGCGTCGCCGACATGCGCGAGATGACCGCCGCCATGGCCGAAATCAAGGGATCCAGCGACAACATCGCCAAAATCCTCAAGACGATCGACGAAATCGCCTTCCAGACGAACCTCCTCGCCCTCAACGCCGCCGTTGAAGCCGCCCGCGCTGGCGAGGCCGGCTCCGGGTTCGCCGTGGTCGCCGATGAGGTGCGCAGCCTCGCCCAACGCTCCGCCGCCGCCGCCAAGGAGACGGGGGCCAAGATCGCCGATTCCATGTCGAAGAGCGAGCGCGGCGTCGCCATCAGCTCCAAAGTCGCCCAAGGTCTCGAAGAAATCGTCGCCAAATCCCGCAAGGTCGACGATCTGCTCTCCGAAATGGCCATCGCCTCCAAAGAGCAAAGCCAAGGCATCGCCCAGGTGAATGTCGCCATCGGCCAGATGGACAAATCCACCCAAGGCAACGCCGCCGTCGCCGAGCAAAACGCCGCTTCCGCCGCCGAACTCGACACCCAAGCCGCCCAACTGCGGTCGGCCGTGCGGGCGCTGGATGAACTCGTCACCGGCCGCAAAGCCTGAGCCAACCCCCACAAGGTCCTCATACGAGGGCACGCCAACTGTTTCGTGCAGCGGGGGCCATGTGCTGCACCGCCCCGGGGGAAAGCGACCCCAAGGAGCCGAACCGCAGGCCGAGCGAAGCGAGATATTGGGTTAGGGACGCAGGAAAAGGATCTTGGCGGGTTCATTCGGGCGGTCACGCCGCCTTCTCCACCTTGTAACTGCTCTGGCAGGTGAACACCCGCTTGGGGTCGTAGGCGCTTTGCGATCGCTCCAGCCCGAAGAGCAGTTTGAGCAACTTGCGGGCGACCGCCGTCATCGCCACCGGGCCCGGCATCCCGGCGGCCTTCTTTGCGTGGTGCCAGAAAAAGGGGGCAGGTCGTTACATAGATACATTCTGATGGCTCCTCGTCAGCGCCGCACAGCTCCACTCCCAATGTCTGGATCGCGTCCAAACCGGGCTCTGCCTAGCCCATCTCCCTCAAAATCATTCTGTTTAAGTTTCAATTTATGAATGTATCTATGTAACGACCTGACCCCTTAGGCTCGCTCCTAGGCCCGGCGCAAGGCGAGCTTGGCGAGCCGGGCGGCTCGCGCCGTCGGTCGGAGCGACTGCAAGGAGCGGAGCCGACGCCGCGAGGCGTAGGCGGTAAGGAGCAACGCGACGCGCAGGAAGCGCCAGCGACCGGAGTTGTCCAGGGCGCGGGCAAAGGAGCGCCCGCCGGAACGGTCGGCGCCCGGCTCGCAGCGCAGCCCCCAGGCGGAGCGTAGAGACGGGCGGCGTCCGCGAGAGGCTTGCCCGCCTCTTCCGGCCTTGGCGGGCATTTCGACCCGTTTTTTAACCGTGGGCTAGCCAGACGCCCCGACCCTCGGGGCGAGCCCACGGTTTCGCGCAGCGGGGGGCCATGCGGCCCCCCTGAGGCGACTTCAAGGAGCCGAACCGCAGGCCGAGCGAAGCGAAGCGGGCGCGCCGACCCCGGCGCCGCGCGGGGGCGGCTTGTCCGCCACCGGCTGCGCCGGGTTGAGGTGCGCCCGGCAGCCTGCCGGGCGTAGCGGGGTCCCCGCCGGTCTGACCAGGACGGGCACGACTCGCGGGCCGGGAGCGGAGCGGACGGACCGCGTGACGTGCCGGCGCGGATCTTATCGGAGCGC
>CAIRBK010000099.1 GCA_903876795.1 uncultured Verrucomicrobiota bacterium | reverse complement strand
CAAACCACGTGAAATCATGATATTAAACACCTGTTAACCCACGCTTTTTGCGAGTGCACTCACGCTGGCCTCAGCAGGATGATTTAAAATCACATCTGGAAATGAAATTAGGACCTCCCTTAAGTCACCATCCGTCGGGCGCAACGCCCTAAGACAACAGCACCGCATTGTGTCATGCCGATGGTTGCTCGAATAAAGACTATCCGGCCGAAACGGCTCCGCCGTTCCGCTACGGATTCCCAACGTAGCGGAATCGCGGAGCGATTTCGGTTTGGAGATCGTTAGTCTTAAAAGCATCCAGCCATTCGTATTAGTTGTGGCTTGGACGGGGCGTAAAAATGCGCCTGGCGGGGAGGGCCGGCGCCGGGTGTGAAATCGGGGTGGCGGGTGGGCTTATCGATTTAGCAGCCACTCACCGAGGGCCCCTTGGTAGAAACCAAGGACGATGGTGGCGGCGGCCAGCGAAGCGAGCGTGACGCCCGCCGCCAGGCCCACCGGCGTGCGGGCCGGACGGGTGTCGGTCTCTCCTTCGAGGACCGGAGCGGTCCAGGTCTCGAAGTAGGCGGCCTTGATCCAGCCGAAGTAGTAGTAAATCGACACGACCACGCCGACGACGGCGACGGCGAGCAGCGTGTAGAGGCCGGCCTTGAAGGCCGCGATGAAGATGAAGAGCTTGCCCATGAAGCCGGCCAGCGGGGGGATGCCGGCGAGCGAACCCAGCCCGATGGCCAGGACCGCGCCGAGGAACGGGTGGGACTTGGCCAGGCCGGTGTAGTGGTCGAGGTCCTGGTCGGCGTCGTTCTCGCCGGCCACATGTGTCATCACGCCGAACACGGCGAACGACGCCAGCAAGTAGGCGAAGAGGTAGAAATACACCGCACCTGCGGCGAGCGGCTCGCTGCCGGCGGCGATCACCGCGATGAGCAGGTAGCCGGCGTGCGAGACGCCGGAGAGGCCGATGAGGCGCTTGACGTTGTGCTGCGTAAGCGCGGCGAGGTTGCCGAAGAGAATGGTCGCGATGGCCATCAACGACAGCACCGGAACGGTCAGGTAGTAGTAGGCGCCGAAGACATGCTGCGTGAGGATGAGGAGCACCGAGAAACCGGCGGCCTTGGAAGCGACGGCGAGGAAGGCGGTGACGGGCGTGGGCGCGCCTTGGTAGACGTCGGGAATCCAAATCTGGAAGGGGACGGCGCCTATCTTGAAGGCGACACCGGCGAGCACGAAGACGATGCCGACGCTGGCGAGAAAGTTGTCGGGGTTGGCTTCGAGGAACACGCGCAGGGCGTTGAAGTTCATCGACTCGGTCGAAGCGCCCGGGAGGGTGGCGTTGCCGGCCACGCCGTAGAGGAGAACGATACCGAACAGGAGGATCGCCGAGCTGAGCGCTCCGGTTATCAGGTATTTGAGACCGGCTTCGAGTGACAGCGGGCTGGTGCGGAAATACGCGACCAGGATGTAGAAGCCGACCGTGATGGTTTCGAGGGCGACGAAGAACAGGACGAAGTGGTTGCTCTGTGCGAGCAGCATCATCGCGGCGGAGACAACCAGGGTGATGGCGAAGAACTCGATCTTCGGCATCTTTTGGCGGGCCAGAGCGATGACGCCCAACAGGCTTACCAAGATCGACGACAGGAGGAAAAACACCCGCATGAACTGGCTCTCCTCGGTGTGGCGGAGCAGGCCGTTGAAGGTCTCGGTGTTCAGGTAGGGCACCTGGAAATTGACGATGAGGCCGATGAGCAGGCCGATCTGGCCGACAATCGCCACGGTGGGGATGACGGCATGGCGCTTCTTCGGCAGGAATATCTCGAGAACGAGGAGAAACAGGGCGAGGCAGCCGAGGGAGAGCTCGGGGGCGATGACCGCCCAGCGGTTGTCGGCGGCAGCCTGGATGAGTTCGGGTGACATGGGCGGATTGCTAAATTATTTGCCGGCGACGTTGGCGGCGGCCTTGGCCGGGTAAACGGCATCGAGCGCGGCGTTGAGAGGGGTCGAAAGCGACTTGGGCCAGAAACCGATGAAGAACAAGGCGGCGATCAGGATGAGCGCCGGGATCTTTTCGGACCAGCGGAGATCGGCGGCGGGCTTCTCTGCCAAGACCTTGGTGAGCGCCTCGGTGGGCTGACCGAAGAACACCTTGGCGGCGGCGCGCAGACCGTAGATCGCTGAGATCACCACGCCGGAGACGGCCAGAGCGGTGAGCAGCGGGGAGAACTTCCACGCGGCGACGAAGATGGTGAGTTCACCCCAGAAGTTGGCCAGGCCGGGCAGACCGATGCTGGCCATGGTCGCCGTGACGAAGAAGGCGGCGAGCACGGGGGTCTTTTGGGCGAGGCCGCCCATTTCCGTGAGGTCGAAGGTCTGCGTGCGGTGATAGATGCTGGTAGAAAGGAGGAAGAGCAGCGCGACCGAGAGGCCGTGCGCCACCATCATGAGCACCACGCCGCCCGCTCCGACGGCGGAGAGCGTCGCGACGCCGAGAAACGCATAGCCCATGTGCATCACGGAGCTGTAACCGACCATCTGCTTGAGGTCGCGCTGGGCGATGGTGATGAAGCCGATCACCAGGATGTTGCCGGCGACGGCGAGCCAGGCGAGCGGCATGGCCCAGTGGGCGGCGCCGAGCGGGAGCAGAGGCACGGCGATTTGGACGAGTCCGTAGAGACCGAATTTCTTCAGCACGCCGGCGTGGAGCATGGCGGCCGAGCTGGGGGCGGCGCCGTAGCCGAGCGGCGCCCAGGTATGCAGGGGCCAGAGGGAGACAAGGATGCCGAAGCCAAACATGAGCAGTCCGAAGATATGGTTCTGCGTGCCGGCCTTGATGCCGCCTTCGAGCAGCGTCTGGCGAAGGGTGATGAGATCGAAGTTTTCCGCGCCACTCTTATAGTAGATGGCGATGAGGCCGAGGAGCGAAAGCATCGCGCCGGCCGTCAGGTAGATCGTCATCTTCATGGCGGCGTAGCCGCGGTCTCGACCGCCCCAGATGCCGACCATGATGAAGGTCGGGATGAGCGCGAGCTCGTGGAAGAAATAGAAGAAGAAGATGTCCACGCTGGCGAAGACGCCCATCAGGCCCGCCTGCATGACGAGGAGAAGGGCGAGGTAGGTCTTGAGACGCTCGGCAGCGGACTGGATCGCATAGAGACCGGCGGCCAGACCCACCAGGCCGGCGAGCACATAGAGGGGAAGCGCGATGCCGTTGAGACCGAGCGTGAGCTTGATGCCCAGGCTTCGGAGTCCGGTGTCATAACTTTGGATAAACTCGTAGTAGGAACCGCCTCCGGCCGGAAAGTGATACCAGACATGGAGCGCAATGAGCGCGGGCACCAGGAACCCGAGGCCGGCGACGAGCTTGGCGACGCGGGTCGGCAGACCGGCGGCAATCACCGCGGCGGCCGCCAGCGGCGCCACGATGGAGAGCAGAAGAAGATGGGAGAACATGACGTTGAAAAGGAAGGTTCGCGGTTAGTTGAGCCAGCCGCCGGCGAAGGCCCAGAGAACGGCCGCGCCCGCCAGGAACCAGTAAACGTAGGTGTGAAGGCTGCCGGTGTGCAGGGCGCGGGCGCCGATGCCGACCAGGCCGACGACGCCGGACAAGCCGCGAATGATCAGGCCGGACAGGAAAATGCGCTCCAGAAAGTCGAGCAGCATGGCGAAGCGCTGCTGGACCTTGGAGACATACCAGTTGTAGGCGGCATCAAAGGAGGCCTTGAGCACCGCCAGGAAACCAAACGCGGCGGGGGCCTTGGTCTCCAAGGTGTCAGTCGCGGAAGGCTGGTAGAAGGCGTAAGCGGAACCCGCGCCAACCAGGAGGATAACGAGGCTCATCACGTAAACCCCCGCGCCCTCGGCGTGGGGGATCTGCGACCAGACACCCTCGAAGGCGTGGCCGTAAAGGCTGAGGCCGCCGTGAGTGTAGCCGCCAAGGACCGCGAGCACGGCCAGCACCACCAACGGAAGCGTCATGCTCAGGCCGCCCTCATGGGCGTGCGAGGCGTCCTCGCTGCGCGGGGCGCCCAGGAAGACGAGCTTCCACATGCGCACCATGTAGAACGAGGTGAGGATGGCGGTGATGAAGAGAACGATGAAGACCGGGTAGTTCTTTTCTTGGGCGAGATGGAGGATGGCGTCCTTCGAGAAGAAGCCGGATAGGAACGGCAGGCCGGCGATGGCGGCGACGCCGATCGTGAAGGTGATGAACGTGACCGGCATCTTCTTGGAGAGACCGCCCATTTTGAAGATGTCCTGCTCGTGGTGGCAGCCATGGATGACGGAGCCGGAGCCGAGGAACATGAGGGCCTTGAAGAAGGCGTGGGTGGTCAGGTGGAACATGGCGGCGCCGGCGCCGGCGGCGATGAAGGAGAGGGTGCCCTTTGCACCGTCGGGGATGATCTCAAGCCGGCCGAGGCCGAAGGCGGCGACCATGTAGCCGAGCTGCGAGAGCGTGGAGTAAGCCAGAACCTTCTTGATGTCGCTCTGGGTGATGGCGCACAGGGCGGCGTAGAGCGCGGTGACGGCACCGATCCAGGTGACAACGTCGAGGGCCAGCGGCGAGATGGCGAAGAGCGGCTCGATGCGGCAGAGCATGAAGATACCGGCGGCCACCATCGTGGCGGCATGGATCAGGGCGGAGACGGGCGTCGGGCCCTCCATCGCGTCGGGCAACCAGACGTGGAGCGGGACTTGGGCGGATTTGCCGACCGCGCCGCAGAACAAGAGCAGAGCGATGACGTTGGTGCCGATGCCGGTGCCGGTCGCGGCGGCGATCTCGGTGAGGTTCACCGTGCCGAAGGCGTAGTAGCAGCCGATGATGCCGAGGATAAAACCGAAGTCGCCCACGCGATTGGTGATGAAGGCCTTCTTGGAGGCGTCGGCGGCGGACTGTTTCGCGTGATAATGATTGATGAGGACGTAGGAGCTGAAGCCCACCAGTTCCCAAAAGATGAAAATCATGAACAGGTTGTCCGCGAGCACGATGCCGAGCATCGAGAACATGAAGATGGAGAGTCCGCCGAAGTAACGGGCCTTGGCCTCGTCGTCGTGCATGTAGCCGAGGGAGAACACGTGCACGCACAGGCCGACCACGCCGACGATGGAGATCATCAGCGCGGAGAGGTCGTCGAACTTGATGCCGAGCGAGAGCGTGAAGTCGCCGAGCGAGAGCCAGACGGCGGATTCGCTGAAGCGGGCGCCGCTGTAGGCGAGCGCCAGACCGCCGGTCGTGATCACAGCGGCGGTGAGCGTGGACACGAGCGAGGCGATGGAGCCCTGGCGGCGAAGGAAGAGGGCGATCACGAAGGCGGACGCGAGGGGCGTCAGCAAGGTGACCAGGGCGACGATGGTGGCGGAATAGCCGAAAACGGAGGGAGTCACGTTAGGAAAGGGATCAGTTTTTCAGCGCGTTGAGCTCCTCGACCTGGATGGTCTGGCGGCGGCGGAAGAGGGCCACGATGATGGCGAGGCCGACCGCAACCTCGGCGGCGGCGACCGTGAGGATGAAGAACACGAAGACGTTGCCGTCCATCGTGCGGTTGAAGTGGGAGAACGCGACCAGCGCGACGGTCGAGGCGACCAACATGAGCTCCAGGCACATGTAGATCACCAGGGTGTTCTTGCGCAGAAGCACGCCAAAGAAGCCGATGACGAAGAGCGCGGCGCTGAGATAAAGGTATTCGTTGATTCCGACGGTCATTTGACGTCCTCCAGGCCTTCAAATTTTTTGCTGAGCACGATCACCCCGAGCATGGCGATCAGGAGAAGGAAACCGACGATCTGCACGGGCAGCAGGTAGGTCGTGAAAAGCTGCTCGCCGTAGGCCCTCAGGCTGGCGCCGACAGGCACCACCTCGGTGGTCGCCGCAGAGACGGACGTTTCGAGCGAACCGCGCCGGGTGAAGGTCATCAGGCCGAGCACCAGCAGGGCGAGAGCGAAGGCGCTCGCGACGATGGTGGCCTTTTTGAAGGGCTTGCGGTCGCCGCCGTACGTGTCGAGGAGCATGACGATGAACAGGAACAACGCCACGACCGCGCCGGCGTAAACGAACACCATGAGCGCGGCCAGGAGGAAGGCGTCGAGCAGCACGAAGAGGGCGGCCACGCCAACCAGGCTGATGAGCAGGCTGAGCGCGGAGGCGACGGTGTTCTTGTTCAACACCACCGCGAGCGCGGAGCCGGTGGTCAGCACGGCGAAGAGATAAAAGAGGATGTCGGACGACATGGTTGGAAAATCGGAGATCGGAGTCGGAATGGCACACGGGGAGATCAGAGCTCGGACACGGAGGTCACGGAGGCCTGAAGGCGGGCGGTGTGTTTAATGCGAGAGTGGCGGGATTGGTTTCGGAATTCGTGGGATTGGAACTCGGCGGTTCTCTGTGTCGGCGACGAGTGGGCGCCGTGAACCGGATTCGGGGCTTAGTGCGCGTTGCCGTGTTCTTCGGCGGCCTTCTTTTTGTCCCACTTGAAGTGCTGGTCGGGCAGGGTGCCGCCGAGCTCGTAGAGACGGGCCTTGTTGTTGACCATCTCGGCGCGGCTGGTGCCGGTCATGGAGAATTGATTCTGCAACCAGATCGCCTCCTCGGGGCAGACCTCCTGGCAGAGGCCGCAGTAGATGCAGCGCAGCATGTCGATGTCGAAGGCCTGCGGGGCCTTCTCGACATGGGCGTGGGGCGAGTCGGCGGGAATCTCGCCGGGGGTGATGCGGATGGCCTTGGGCGGGCAGACGAATTCGCAGAGCTGGCAGGAGACGCACTTTTCGCGTCCGTTGGGATCCTTAACCAGGGTGGGAACGCCGCGGTAGTTTTTGGAAATTTCCGGGCGCTGCTCGGGATACTGGAGCGTGACGGTGGGCTGGAAGAAGTGCTTCAGCGTGGTCTTCAGTCCGCCGATGATCTGCGGAATGTAGGTGCGCTCCGCTAAGGAGAGCGGTTTGCGTTCGACTTGGATGACGGCCATGGCGCGGGGGAGTGGTGGGTTACTTGTGCAGCAGGGCGATGCCGAGCGTGTAGGCGATCAGGTTGGCGATGGAGAGCGGCAGGAGTTTTTTCCAGCCGATGTTCATGACCTGGTCGTAGCGGAAGCGCGGGAGCGTCCAGCGCACCCACATGAAGAAGAAGATCGAGAAAAGGATTTTCCCGAGGAAGATGGCGATGCCGAGAGCACCCATAAAGAGCGGGTGTGCGGCGAAGGGCAGCACTCCGGCGAGTGCGTTCACCGAGTCGGTGAGCGTGACCCACGGGAGGGGATTCCACCCGCCGAAGAACAGGAGGATGAACACGGCGGAGCCGACGATCATGTGGCAGTATTCGGCCACGAAGAAGAGGGACCACTTGAAGGCGCCGTATTCGGTGTGGAAACCGCCGACGAGGTCGGACTCGGACTCGGGCATGTCGAACGGCTGGCGGTTGGTCTCGGCGAAGAGCGCGACGAGGAAGATGAAGGCCGACAGCGGCATGGTGAAGACGAACCACGCGCCGCCCCAGAAGCCTGGCTGGCTCTGGAATTGAACCACGTCGAAGAGGCTGAGCGTGCCCTGGCCGCCGGGAGCGTTGATCCAGAGAAACACGGGCAGCACGGAGAGCGTCATCGAAAGCTCATAGGAGATGAGCTGGGCCGAGGCGCGCACGCCGCCGAGGAACGGATATTTGGAGTTGGAAGCCCAGCCGGCGAGAATCACGGCGTAAACGCCGAGCGAGGAAACGGCGAACACGGCGAGCAGGCCGATATCGACATTGGCGAGGACGATCGGGACGAGTTTGCCGGCGGAATCGAGGTAGGCGCCAAAGGGCACGACCGTGACGGTCGAGAGCGCGGGAATCATCGCCAGGATGGGCGCGGCGATGAAGTAGAACTTGTTCACACCGCCGGGAACGGGGTCCTCTTTGAAAACGAACTTGCCGCCGTCGGCCGCGAGCTGGAAAACGCCGAGCTTTTGGAGAATCCAGATGCCGGGCACCCACGCGAGCAGCGGGGGGATGGTGCGGTTGGGGCCGGGGCGGCCCTGGATCCAGGCGGAGATTTTGCGCTCGGCCATCGAGCACGCGGCGGCGATGGGGAAGAGCACGAGGATTACGGCAAGACCCTGAAGGGTCAGGCGGATCCAGAGCGGAAGGTCGAAGTAGAAGGAGAAATCCATGTCAGGGACGGAAAGAGGGTCGAAGATAGGAGCGCATTTATGCGCGATGGAGTGGCGTTCGGATGATTTGGCTCAGCGTGGGTGGTTCATCGCCCGGAAACGGGCTCCTACATTGTCGGCATCAGACAGTGGCCGGCTTGAAGTGCAGGGTTTGGGCTTCGACGAAGGGCAGGCCGGCCCACGGGGTCGCGTCGAGAAGGAGGCCGGTCTCGGGGATGTTTTTGTAGAGCATGGTGGCGAGCGCGGGGACTTCGGCGGCGATCAGCGGCCAGAGCGTGCCCAATTCGGCGGGCACGGTGGCGCCACTCACGGCGGTGATGACCTTGGCGAGCGCGGCGAGATCGTTGTGCGCACCGGCGAGCGCGGGGACGGCCTGGATGAACTTCTGGATGCGGAACTGCTGGTTGATGAACGTGCCGGATTTTTCGAAGACGGTGACGGTCGGGACAACCACCTTGGCGGCGGCGCTGGTCGCGTTGGCGTGGGTGCCGAAATATACCACGGAGACCTTGGCGAGCTGCGCGGCGGTCAGGCCGGCGGCGGTCAGGTCCTCGCCGATGGAGACGATCGCCTTCACTTTGCCCGCGTCGATATCGGCGGCGAGCGAGGTGAGCTGCGCGGAGGGCAGCGCGGAGACCAGACCGGTGACGAGCGCGCCGCGGACGTTGGGGTTGCGGTCGGCGGAGATGAGGAGCTTGTCGCCTTGCGCGGTGCGGCTCACGAGAGAGACCGGGGCGGCGAGGGCGGCGGCGAGTTTCCTGGTGAGGAATTGCTCCTCGACGGAGCTGCGGCCGGAGCCGACGACGGCGATGGCGCCGGATAACTCATTGAGGAGGTTGGCCGCC
This sequence comes from uncultured Verrucomicrobiota bacterium, assembly GCA_903876795.1. GTDB lineage: Bacteria > Verrucomicrobiota > Verrucomicrobiia > Opitutales > Opitutaceae > Rariglobus. Next base: position 8,426 of record CAIRBK010000099.1, on the reverse strand, counting down.
TTGCTCGCGATATTATCCAGAACGATGTCGGAGGTGAGGCGGTCGGCGGACTGGACCTGTTTGTAGAGGACGCGGCCGGAGTCGGGCATCCAGGTGTCGTTGACCTCGTCGTTGCGGCGCGGGGTGATGCGGTAGATCACGCCCTCGCGGGACCAGACGACGGAGTTAACGCCGACGGAGGACTCGGTGCAGATGGAGTTGGTCTGCTTGAGGAACCAGACGCGCATCTTGAAACGGAAGTCCGTCGAGGTGAGCGCGCCGACGGGGCAGATGTCCACCGTGTTGAGCGAGTAGTTGTGGTCGAGCTTCTTGTCGGGGTGGCAGGTCAGCGTGGAGTAGCTGCCGCGATCGACGAAGCCGAGGACGTCCTCCTTGGCGACGTCGCGGGAGAAACGGATGCAGCGGGAGCAGAGCACGCAGCGCTCGTCGTCGAGCGTGACGCGCGGTCCGAGCTGGGTGCGCTTGGGCTTCACGTTCTTCTGTTCGATGAAGCGGGAGTAGCCGCGACCGTAGCCGGTGGCCTGCTCCTGGAGTTTGCACTCTCCGGCCTGGTCGCAGATCGGGCAGTCGAGCGGGTGATTGATGAGGAGGAACTCCATCACGCCCTCGCGGGCGTCTTTGACCATCGGGCTGGTGGTCTTGACGTGGAGGCCGGGGGAAACGGTGGTGCCGCAGCCGATCTGGGGGCGCGGGATCCAGTTGATCTTCTGCTTGCCGGTGGCCGGGTCGATGACGGGCGCCTTGGTGGCGGGATCGACGGCGGGCATGCCCATCTCGATGAGACACATGCGGCAATTGCCGACCACGGCGAGCTTGGGGTGGTAGCAGTAGTGGGGCACGTCAACGTTCACGAGGCGGGCGGCTTCGATGACGTTGGTGCCCTTGGGCACGGCGATCTCCTTGCCGTCGATGTTGACGGTGACGAGGTCGGGTTTGGCGGGCTGGATCATTGCGAGAGAGGAGAAAGGTGGATCAGACGAGGACGCGGCGGTCGGCGGGGAGGGTTTTCTTGACCTCGGAGTAGGAGTCGAACTCGTCCTTGAATTTGGTGATGAAGCTCTGGGTGGGCCATGAGCAGGCTTCGCCGAAGGCGCAGATGGTGCGGCCGGGAATCTGGTCAGCCACGCTCTTCAGCAGCGCGCCGTCCTGCGGACGGGCGTCGCCGTGGACCATGCGTGAGGAGATTTTCTTCATCCACAGCGAGCCCTCGCGGCACGGCGTGCATTGTCCGCAGGACTCGTGGCTGTAGAACGCGTTGATGTTGGCGAGGGCCTCGACCATGTTGACGGTGTCGTCCATGACGATCACGCCGCCGGAGCCGCCCATCGAGCCGATCATCGCGAGCGAATCGAAGTCCATGGGCACATCCTCGACGCCCCAGTCGTAGTCCACCATGTCGGCGCCGACCTTGCGCTTGCCCTTGTAGCGTTCGCCGAACTTGAGGACTTTCGCGGAGGAGCCGCCGGGGATGACGGCCTTGAAGGTGCGACCGGGGAGCGGGCCGCCGCAAACGTCGTTGAGCAACTGGCCCATCGTAATGGTGCCGGCGGGGAACTCGTAGTAGCCGGGGCGCTGGACGTGGCCGGAGACGCAGAAGATGCGGGTGCCGGTGTTGCCGGGCGTGCCGATCTTGGCGTAGGCCTCGCCGCCGACGTCGGCGATATACTTCACCTGGCAGAGCGTCTCGACGTTGTTCACGATCGTCGGGCACTGATAGAGGCCGAGAACGGCGGGGAAATACGGAGGCTTGATGCGCGGATTGGCGCGTTTGCCTTCGAGCGACTCGATAAGGCCGGTCTCTTCGCCGCAGATGTAGGCGCCGGCGCCGCGGTGAACGTAGATCTCGCAGCTGTAGCCGGTGCCGAGGATGTTGGGTCCGACGAAATTCCTGGAGCGGGCCTCGGCGATGGCGCGCTCGAGGATGCGGGCGCCTTCGGGCATCTCGCCGCGGATGTAGATGTAGGCCTGTTTAACGTTGTTCGCGAAACAGCTGATGATCGTGCCCTCGATCAGCTGGTGCGGATCCTGGTGCATGATGTAGCGGTCCTTGAAGGTGCCGGGCTCGGATTCGTCGGCGTTGACGATGAGGTAGATCGGCTTGCCGCTCTTGCGGTCAACGAGACCCCACTTCACGCCGCAGGGGAAACCGGCGCCGCCGCGACCGCGCAGACCGGACTTCTTGACCTCGTCGATGAGCTCCTCGGGCTTGCGGGTGACCGACTTCCTGAGGACTTCGTAGCCGCCGTGGCGGAGGTAGCACTCGATGTCGTTGGTGTAGCCGGGCTCGTCGATGTGCTTGAAGATGATGCGGTGTTGGGCGGGGGCGGACATGGCGATGGGCGTAAGGGTTACTTGCGGGCGGCGGCCTCGGCCTTGATCTGGTCGGAGAGCTGTTTGGCTTTGGCGACGTCCACTTTTTCGTGGAGAGTTTCGTCGATGAGGACGACCGGGGCGGTGCCGCAGGAGGCGAGGCACTCGACGAACTCGACGGTGACTTCGCCATCGGGGGAAACGACGCCGGGGCCGGCGTGGGTGTTGAACTCGCGGGCGAAGGTCTCGCAAGTCTTGTAACCGCCGCTGAGGGCGCAGGAGAGCGTGCGGCAGACCTTGATGTGGCGGCGGCCGATGGGGGCGCGGCGGAACATCGGGTAGAAGGTGACGACCTCAAGCACGTTGATGGGCTGGAGTTCCAGCTTGCCGGCGATCCAGGTGATCGCCTCGTCGGAGATGTAGCCGGCGTCCTCTTGGATGAGATGCAGGAGCGGCAGCGTGGCGCTGCGCTTCACCGGGTAGTGCGTGATGACTTCGTCAATACGCTGGAAGGTTTCGGACTTGAGATTCATCGAAGACGAAAGGGGATCTGGGAATTACCGGTCGCACTCGCCCATGACGAAGTCGAGGGAGCCGAGGATGGAGACGACGTCGGAGACGAGGGCGCCTTGGCAGACCTTGGGGAGGATGGAGAGATTGCAGAAGCTGGGGCTGCGGATCTTGAGGCGATACGGGACGCCGCCGCCCTTGCTCACGATGAAGAAACCGAGCGCGCCCTTCGGGTTTTCGGCCTCGAAATAGACTTCGCCGGCGGGCATCTGCGGGCCCTCGGTGGTGATCATGAAATTGTTGATCAACTCCTCCATGCTCGTGAGGACCTTGTCCTTGCGGGGGGCGAAGATCTTCTTCGCGTCCTCGGCGTAGTAAGCGCCCGACGGGAAGTTTTTGAGCACCTGGCGGACGATGCGGACGGACTGGCGCATCTCTTCGCCGCGGCAGAGGTAGCGGTCGTAGCAGTCGCCGGTGGTGCCCACGGGGATGTCGAACTCGTACTGCTTGTAGCCGGAGTAGGGCTTGTCCTTGCGCAGGTCGAAGGCGACGCCGGAGCCGCGCAGGTTGGGGCCGGTGAGGCCGTAACCGATGGCGTCCTCCCTGGAGATGATGCCGACGCCCTGGGTGCGGTCGGTGAAGATTTTGTTTCGCGTGAGGAGATTCAGGATCTCCTCCAGAATCGGGAGGAACTGGTCGCAGAACTTGCCGACGCGGTCATTCCACCCCTCGGGCACGTCGCGGGCGACGCCGCCTATGCGGGTGTAGCTGGTGGTGAAGCGGGCGCCGGTGAGCTCCTCGAAGAGCTTGTAGAGTTTTTCGCGCTCCTCGAACGAGTAGAGGAACACCGACCACGCTCCGACATCGATGCCGTAGGCGCCGAGACCGAGCAGGTGGGCCGAGATGCGGGCGAGTTCGCAGCAGATGACGCGGATCGCTTCGCAGCGGGCGGGCACCTTGAGGTTGGCGAGTTTTTCAACGGCGATGGCGTAGGCGACGTTGTTGGCCAGAGGGGCGAGGTAGTCCAGCCGGTCCGTGTAGGGCACGAACTGGTTGTAGGTCATGTTCTCGGCGATCTTCTCGTCGCCGCGGTGGAGGTAGCCGAGGATCGGGTCGCAGTGCGTGACGATCTCGCCGTCGAGTTCGAGTTGGAGGCGCAGCACGCCGTGGGTGGACGGATGCGAGGGGCCCATGGCGAGGGACATCTTCTCGGTCTGGAACTCCTGGGCCGCGGCGTCGGTCTTGGCGGCGTTGTCGGGAAAGGCGTATTCGGTGGCCATCGGGAAATTGGGCTAAGGGCGACGGTCGCGGGTTATTCGGAAGCGGGTTTTTCGCGGCGCTCGTTCCAGCTCTCGTCTTTGGCGCGAGGCTCGGCGTCGGTCATGTTCATCTCGCCCGGCGAGGCGACAAACGGGCCGCCGGCCATCGGGGCGGGTTTCACGGTCGCACCGGTAAGCTCGGAGACCTCGAGGTCGGGCAGCGGAGTCTGGATGCCGGCCAGCGGGAAGTCCTTGCGCAGCGGGTGGTAGGGATAGCCGTCCCACATCAGAATGCGGCGCAGATCGGGGTGTTTTTCGAACTTAACCCCCAGTAGATCGTAGGTCTCGCGCTCGTGCCAGTTGGCGGTGGGCCAAATATGCGAAACGGTCGGGGCGACAGGGTTTTCGTCGCTGGCGCAATCGGCGGCGATGCGCACATAGCCGTGGCCGGCGGTGGAATAAACGTGCCAGACGGTCGTAAACCGCGGGGTGGCCTCGACGCCATTGTCGATGGCGGTGACATCCACGAGGAAATCGTAGGCGAACTCGTCGCGCAGGTATTTGAGCGCGGCCACGACCTCAACGATGGGCAAGTTGAGCGCAGGGTGGTCGCCGGAAGGGCGCGGGGTGGCGGCGGGAAACTTGGCCTGAAGGGCGGCGGTAACGTCGGCGGTCGCGGTCATGGAGTTTTGCTGAAATATTAAGCCGACTGGAGGAGCGTGTTTGCGGAAGGCTCTTTTTTGATCTTGGACTGAAGCTTGATGAGGGCGTCCAGCAAAGCCTCGGGGCGGGGCGGGCAACCGCTGATATAAACGTCCACGGGAACGATCTGATCGACGCCCTGCAAAGTGGCGTAACTGCGATACATGCCGCCGGAGGAGGCGCAGGCGCCCATGGCGATGACCCACTTGGGCTCGGCCATCTGGTCGTAGATGCGGCGGACGTGCGGGGCCATTTTATAGGTGACGGTGCCGGCGACGATCATGCAGTCGGCCTGGCGGGGGGAGAAGCGGAACACCTCGGCGCCGAAGCGGGCGATGTCGAAGCGGGAGGCGGCGACGCCCATCAGCTCGATGGCGCAGCAGGCGAGGCCCATGGGCATCGGCCACACGGAGGACGAGCGGAGCCAGTTGATGACCGCATCGGCGCGGGTGACCACGATGTCGCCCTCGATTTTCGTGTTGTAAGCCAGTTCGTTGTTAGCGGAAACCATGGTCGTGGAGCGTGGTTAAAATTCGTAAAAGTCGGAACCGTAGCACCCGCGCAAGGTCGCGCAAGACGCATTTCCGGATCACGAGCTGTATCAGCAAGTGGCGGGCCGAAGATCAGATTTTTTCTCCATTGACCCGCGCGAAACGAAACCTCTTTCTCTGCCCCTTCGCTCACCGGACGTGCCTTCGCAAGCAGGCCGACGGGACACTAAAGGAGGGGTGGCAGAGTGGTCGAATGCGCATGATTGGAAATCATGTGTAGGTGCAAGCCTACCGGGGGTTCGAATCCCCCCCCCTCCGCCAGTTTTACGTTTTGGATAAATTCACCCGCTCACCGGGATCGCCTGCCAAGTCAAACGTCAGCCACGGCGCGCCGTCCGCAGTGAATATCTCCTTGCGACTCGCCGAACGCCAGCCTCGCCAGGCCCGATCACATTGGTGCGGCAACGCGACCACGCTCGGCATGGAAATCTCCGCCCGGTCTCGCGGACACTGCCACGTCCTCCCCTCGGCCCACCCCAGCGTCATCGCGGGCACATCCAACAGCGAAACCGGCTCCTCCGAACGCGCCCCGCTCTTCCCGGCCGGCGCGCCGCGCACCAGCAGCGGCACCCGCACGCTTTCCTCGTGGGGCCAGCCCTTGCGAAACAACCCGTGCGCCCCGTGCATGTCGCCGTGCGCAGAGGTGAACACCACGATGGCGTCCTGGCCCACCGTCCCCAGCAAACGCCCGATGGCCCGGTCGGTCGCCTCGATGTGAGCATGATAACCCGCCAGCTCGCGCTTCGCCTGTTCGGCCGCCGAGGCCGGCACGTTGTCCGCCAAAACCACTTCGCGCCGCGCCACGCCCGCCGCCGGCGCGTCATAAGGCGGATGCGGCGCCTCCAGGCTCACGATGGCAAACCAGGGTGCCCCCGAGGTTCGCCCCGAACCTGCCAGCCACTCCCCTGCCCGCGCGCAAAGCACGTCGCTCTGGTAACCGTGCATTTTCACCGGTTGCGGCAGCCGGGTGCCGTGCAGCCACGGGTCGTTGAGCAAAAATCCGCTTTCAAAACCCTCCCAAAACCCGAAGCCACCGCGCGCCGCAGGCGGCACGATCATCCTGGCGTGCGCCTCGCCGACCAGCGGAGCCAGCGGATCCCGTTGCGCGAGGTGCCACTTGCCGAAAAACGCCGTCGCATACCCGCGCGCGTCCATCTCGTGCGCGATCGTGCGCGCATTCGCCGGCAGGGCATCGTAGTAGTCGCGCACGCCGTTCTCCGGCGAGGGCACGCCCGTGAGCAACGCCGCGCGCGCAAACGGTCCGAAAGGATGCGGCGTCACCGCCTGCGCGTAGTTGACAGCCTGTGACGCCAGCGCGTCGAGGTGCGGCGTGCGGGCGTGGGCGTCGCCCGCGTAACCGCACGCCTGCGCCCGCCACTGCGTGGTGACGATCCAGAGTATGTTGGGCGCGGACGGCAGCATTTGTTTCAACGAGTAAAACGTCAGCTTGCGGCTTGCCACGAAAGATGACGGCGCATGGGTTGGGCGGACATAGCTGGAAGCGGTCGCATCGCTACTTCAGTTAGAGTTGGGCGCATCGTTGATGAAAGAGGCAACGGGCGTTCCTCCGGTTGACCAAGGATAAGCGCCACGAGGCGGGCAAGGAGTTGAGGTGTTCAGTTTGATGTAGGCGAGGTTTACATCGTTTTTGAAGGGTTCGTAGCCGACGGAGTGCGCAGCACGGAGATGGCGTCGTGAAGCAGAGCAAAACAGCCCCGAGCGGAGCGAGCGGTGATCGAAGTGAACAAAAGACGCAGCCAGAGATTACAGCGTAAATCATCGGTTGATTACCCGTGTTTGGCACGCGGGCCTTCCGCCTGCTTTGGTTGGCCTGTGGGTTCACTTTTCGATGGCGGAAGGGAGTGTGTTTCGGGTTGTGAGGTTGTGAAAAGTGAGATTGAAAAAATCAACAAACAGCGGCCTGACCCCTTTGGCTCGTTCCCATGCTCATTTTGTATCCATGTTACACCCCGACCCCTTTTTCAGCCCCCTTTTTCAGCCCAACCCCTTTTTCAGCCCAAAGCTAGCGCTTGCCCTTCTCGTTGGAGTCTTTCGCTGACTCGTTACCGCCCATCCAGCCAATTTGCACGCCCAGCATTCGCAGCACGTAAAAGACGACAAAAGACCCTATCGCGAGCAGTGCTAAAAACTTCGCGGCGCTAACTGCGTCCATGCTTGCGCCGTCAGCCTTATAGCGACCGCGGTAACCTAAAGCATAAAGCCCACCTAAAACCGCCGTAAAAATAGCGGCAGCAACCAGTGGACGTTTTGGCGAAAACCGATCTTGGATACTCATCTTTTACAGTTCGATGATTGGCTATTATTTTGGAAAAGATTCTTTATCGCACCGTAACCTTCAATCGCGTCCTCAGCATTAGAGGCAATGAAGCCCCACGCACCTGCATTGCTGCTCCAAACGGATGGCGCACCGGGCGCGGCTTGGTCGATGAACTCTAGTGCTGCGGTTCCTGCCGGGATTAACCAAGGGGCGCGTGCTACAAGCGCGGCCTGGGTTTCAATGCTGATCGTGTTGGCGAGGGCGGACATTCCCGAGATGTCAGCGGCGGCCGATCTGACGGCGGCCACACCAACGCGGCCGACGAGTGCGGCTTCGCCGTATCCGGCCGCGATTACAGGACCGCTAAACGTCGCGGTCGCCAAGCCTGCGGTTGTAGCGACGTAGGTCGTGGCCATGCGGTCCACGTTGCGTTTAAACTCTGCATCCGCCGCTGCCGAGGTGATGTTACCCGTGTAGCCCGCTTGTTGCGCGGCCATCATCGCGCTGCCGAGCGCCTGATAACTTTGCGGATTCGCCCAGCCCGACATTCCCGAACCGCCGATGCCCATCAGCGCGTAAGAACTCGCCGCATCCAACCCGCTCGGATCACTGAACATGACCGGATTGCCGTTTGCGTAGGCAAACCAGTTCATGCCGCCCGCGAAGCCGACGGGATCGGCGTTTAGGAAGAACGGGCGACCCGACGCGCTTTTCGTAGCCGCAGGCCGTGCAACCCGGTGCGATCTGGCGGCTTGGCGGACGCTTCGCCGGGCGCGAGTGGCGGGGCGGCGGCAAAAACCCCAGACGCGGTTTTTT
>CAIRBK010000098.1 GCA_903876795.1 uncultured Verrucomicrobiota bacterium | reverse complement strand
TCCGGTGTGCCGCGTGAACGCCGCCCACGGCACGAGCCCTCCATAGGGTGTGAGCGCGTCGCCGGTGGTGCTCAGGGCGACCTTGCCGCCCGCCGTCGTAAACACAAAATCGCCTTCACCCGCCGGGTGAAACTCGCTGACCGTCTCGGTTTGCATACAAACCCCTGTGCAGCAGATGCCTCGCCAATATCCGCAGCCCTTTAACTGCGCATTTTAGGTTAATGCGGCCTGCTCCGCGGGGTTATTGCAGGATCGCCGCGAGCTCCGCGAAATAGCCGTTCAGCCAGCCGTCCAGGCCGAAAAAGTAGAGCAAACCCGCGACGGCCAGCATCGGTCCGAACGGGATCTGCACGCCCAGGCCGATCTCGGCGGGCGCGCCCTCGGGGGTCTCGGCACGCGGGGCGACCTGCACGCGGTCGCCGAAGAGTTTTCTCCAGAGCAACGCGAGCCCGATCCAGAGCGTGCCGATCACCGCGCCGCCAAAGACGGAGAACATCGCTCCCTGCCAGCCGGTGAATGCGCCGATCGCGCCGACAAACTTCACGTCGCCAAAGCCCATCGCCTCCTTGCGCAGGAGCGTCTCTGCAATCAGGGCGATCCAGAGAACGAGGCCGGAACCGATCAGCAGCCCCTTGATCGAGATCAGGCCGGATTGGAGCGCGCCGACGATGAAAACGCCGTCGCCCTGCCCGTGTAACGAAGGCACGAATACCGACAGCACCACGCCGATCACGCCCAGGCCGATGGTGAACGTGTCGGGTATGATCATGTGGTCGAGGTCGATGAAGAGCGCGCAGAGCAGGCAGCCCGCGAAGAACATGCCGCAAAGCGCCTTGGCCGGGGAGAACATGAGCCAGCTCGCGGTGAAGAGCGCGGCGGTGAGCAGTTCCACGAAGGCATAGCGGAACGAGTAGGGGCGCCCGCAGCAGCGGGCCTTGCCGCGGAGGACAAACCAGCTCAGCACCGGGATGTTGTCATGCCACTTGATCGGCGTGCCGCAGGCGCAGTGCGAACCGGGGGTGACTATGGATTTCTCCAATGGAACGCGATGGATCACCACGTTCAGAAAACTGCCGACGATCGCGCCGAACAGGCCCGCGGCCACAGGGAAAAACCAAGGAAAGGCGGCGGCGAAATCGGCGTAGTCGAAGGTCATGCGTGGGTTTTCATCGCGGAATGCACGGCGGCGCGCATGGCGTCAACGGGCACGGCGGCACCGCTCCAGATTTCGAGGGCGCGGGCGCCCTGGTGGACAAGCATGCCGAGGCCGTTGGCGCAAGGGATGCCCAGGGCTCGGGCTTGGGCGAGAAGGGCGGTCTCGGGCGGGTTGTAGATCATGTCGTAAACGCCGGCGGGGCGGGCGATGGACTTCAGGTTAAGCGGCAGGGGGTCTTCGGGTTTGAGGCCTGCGCTGGTGGCGTTGATGACGAGCGAACCAGCGGGGATGGTTGATAAATCGTCGAGTGCCAGACCTCTCAGGGGCACTTTGGCGTCCAGTGTTGAGACCAACTCAATCAGCTGATCCATCGCTTTGGGAGTGCGGTTGAGGATCGTCAGGCTCGCACAGCCGCGTTGGATGCATTCGACGGCGGCACTGCGGGCGGCTCCCCCTGCGCCCAGAAGGAGGACATGAGAACCGGAGAGTTCCCGGCCTAGATCTTCTCGTATCGCGGCGGCCAGGCCGTAGCCGTCGGTGTTGTAACCATGCCAGCCCGCCGCCGTGCGACGGAGTGTGTTGACCGCGCCTATGGGTTGAGCCGCAGGGTCGATCGCGGCGACGCGATCAAAGGCGATGATCTTGTGCGGGACGGTGAGGTTCAGTCCCTGAAAACCGCAGGCGTGAAATTTTGCCAGGGCGACGGGCAGGTCTTCTGGGGCGATGTCGAAGCGGAAGTATTTCCATGAGGCGAAGCGCGGGTCGCTATTCGTCATGACGGCCAGCGCCGCGTTGTGCATGGGCGGACTCACCGAGTGCTTGATCGGGTGGCCCAGCACGGCAAGCGCGGTGCCGGGGAAGGACCATGTGTCGAGATCGGCGAGCGTGTGGATCGGATCGGGGGTCATCGTTCCTCTGTATCTTAATCTTTTCTCTTTCGTCCCGCAGACTTCGGGCAGAAGGCGTAAAGAGAAAGCGGAAAGCGAAAGATTCTACGGTTGCGCGTGGCGCCGGTGGGTCGCCTCAAACTCCTCGACAAAGCCGGCGAACAGCCGGGCGTGTCCGGCATCGTCGGAGTCGGTGTAGTGGTTGACTAGGTTGCGGCAGCTGCGGCAGAGCACCTCGCGCACGGTGGCCGGCGCCAGGTCGGACACTTTCAGACTGCGGTGGCTTGTCTGTAAAAACGCGAACAACTCCTCGGGCGAACGGAACCGGCCTTGTTCAAACGGATCGATGAAGAGAGGCTCATCCTCCAGATAACAACCGACCATGAAGTGTCCCGGCAGGCTGACCGGTTCGAGGTCGATCCCCAGCCGCTGGGCGACGAGCAGGTAAACGATGCTCAGGGAGATGGGGATGCCCTTGCGACGTTCCAGCACCACGGGCAGGAAGCTGTTGAGCGGATCGGTGTAGTGCTCGGCGTTGCCGCGAAAGCCGTTTTCGTGGAAAAGCACGCGGTTGATGATCCGGCATTTTTCGCGGACGGTGAGAGGCTCGGCGCAGAGCTCCCGGCAGCGGGCGGCGAGGTCGTCGAGGCGTTCGCAGCTAAGGCCCACGTCGAGGTCCGGGAAAACCGTGCGGGCAAGGAGCAGCGCGCCGGTCTCAAGCTCGTAGTTGAGCGAGCGGATAAACTCGCGGAATTCGGCGGCGGGATCGGTGAACTTGAGTTCGGCGAGGTAGTTTTTTGCGTGTGCGGATAGGAGTCTGCCGCCGTTGGCGGCGAGGTTTTCGAGGAAGACGCGGGCGGTTTCGCCTTGGGTGGCGAGGTGGGCGAGGAGGGCCTTGCGCACGGCCGGACTGGGGTCGTCGATCAAAGCCGCCACCGCCTCGAAGGAGCCGGAGCTTGAGGGGGTATTTTCCACGCCGAAATTCCAGCGGGATCCGCCCCCGGTGGCAAACGGTAAAGCCGCCGGCTGTCGCAGGCTCAGCGGAGAGCCCCCCGTAACAACTAACACAATGGGTTAGTTGTTACGGGGGGGGTGACGTTAGCGGGGGCCGTAGAGGGCGCTGCCCACGCGGACCTGGGTGCTGCCGGAGAGGATGGCGGCTTCGAGGTCGCCGCTCATGCCCATCGAGAGTTCGCGCAAGGGCGCTCCGAAACGGGTCGCCAAATCGTCACGGAGGACACGCAGGGCTTCGAACGTGCGCACGGCCACCGCCGGGTCGTCGGAAAGGGGGGCGATGGTCATGAGGCCGTCGATGATTAGATTTTTTTTCCCCAGCCCGTGTTCGAGCAGACGTGGCGCATCCTCGATCTCGGCTCCGAATTTGGCGGGGTCGCGGCCGGCGTTGATCTGGAGGAGCACGGGCAGCACTTTGCCCAGCGCGGCGGCGGCGGTGTCGAGGTGGTTGAGGAGCTTTTCGCTGTCGACGCTTTGGACGCGGTCGAAGTGCGCGGCGGCGAGCTTGGCCTTGTTGGATTGGAGATGTCCGATCAACTCCCACTTGAGTTTCGCGGCGCACAGAGGCTGTTTCTCGACGGCCTCCTGCACGCGATTTTCGCCGACGGCGCGCAGGCCGTAGCGGCCGGCATAATCCACGGCGTCGGCCGGATGTGTCTTGGTCACCGCAAGGAGTTCCACGGACGACGGATCACGCCCGGCGCGCACGCAGGCTGCGGCCATCCGATCCCGCAGGGCCTCGGCGCGGTTTTTGAAAATTTCGTAAGATATAAACATAGGGAGCCTCGTTTCTGGGGTTGATTATAATAAGATTTGTTTATACTGAGCAGATACCACCGAGGTCCTATGCAAATTGAAAATTTCAAAATCTTCGCGGATTTGGTCGAGACGAAGAGTTTCTCAAAAGCGGCAAAGATCAACGCCATCACTCAATCGGCCGTGAGCCAGCAGGCGCGGGCGATGGAGAGGCATTTCAAGGCTTTGTTGATCGATCGCAGCCAGAAGCAGTTTCAGCTGACGCGCGAGGGGCAGCGAGTTTACGAGGCGTCGAAGGAGCTGTTGCACAGCTACGACAAGCTGGCGAGCGAGCTGCAGGAGATGAAGAAGGTGATCAGCGGCACGATCCGCATCTCGACGATTTACTCCATAGGCCTTCACGAGCTGCCGCCCTACATCAAGCGGTTTCTGGTCGATTTCCCGTCGGTCAACGTGCGGGTTGAATACCGCCGCTCCAATCTCGTCTACGAGGACATCCTGCATAACTCCGTGGATTTCGGCCTGGTCGCCTTCCCGGTGCGCACGCGGCAGATCGAGCAACTGCCTTTCCGCAACGACCGGCTGGTGCTGATTTCCCATCCGAAGCATCCTCTGGCCAAATGCGCCGAAGTCGGCGTGGAGCTCAAGCAACTCGCCGGGCAGCGTTTCATCGGCTTTGACCCTGATATTCCGACCCGCAAGGCGGTGGATCAGATTTTCCGCGACAACAAGCTGGATATCGAGCCGGTGATGGAGTTCGACAATATCGAAACGGTGAAGCGCGCGGTCGAGATCGACCACGGCATCGCCATCGTGCCGCAGGCTACGGTATTGCAGGAGCAACAGCAGGGCACGCTCGCGGTGATTCCTTTCAAAAACAAGGAGTTCACCCGTCCGTTGGCCATCCTGCACCGGAAGGGGCGCGTCCTGACCCCTGCGATGAAGAAGTTTATCGAGACGCTGGGAATGAGCCTGCCCGGCTCCGAAGAGGAGGCCTAACAACGGGCTTCGGCGAGCGTCGTCAAAAAACACTGCGCCCGTCCCGGCTGCCGTTCGTTTGACGGCGGAGATACGCACTCTGCCGGGAACAAAAGCCTCCGGTTGGGAACTAGCAACCCTTACCATCGCATGCCCGCCCTTGTTTCCGAGTCATTGCTGGGAATCTATCTCTTCACCCTTTTCGGGATGTGCGTGTTTGGTCTGCATCGAATCAAGATGCTTTGGCTCTATTTCAAGGCGGCGAAACGACCCGTGCCGAGGTCCGTGTGGGCCGGCGATGCGCCCCGGGTTTGTATTCAATTGCCGCTCTTCAACGAGCCCTTGGTGGTCGAGGCCTTGCTCAACGCGGTCACGGAGATCCGCTGGCCTGACGGGCGGTTGGATATTCAGGTGATTGACGACTCCACTGACGAGACGCCGGCGATCGTCGCTCGCTGGCTGGCGGCGCATCCGGAGAGGGCCGGGCGGGTGCGGCATATCCGGCGGGGGAGGCGCGACGGATACAAGGCCGGTGCGCTCAATGCGGGCATGGCGTGCAGCGATGGGGAGTTCTTCGCGATATTCGACGCCGATTTCCGGCCCCAGCCGGATTTCCTCGAGGTGATGATGCCGTTTTTTGCCGACGCGGATGTCGGCGTGGTGCAGGCGCGGTGGGAGTTTGGCAACCGCCGGTCCAGCCTGTTGACGCGTTTTCAGGCCATTTTTCTCGACGCTCATTTTGTGGTGGAGCAGGCGGCCAGGCATGCGGCGGGCTTGTTCTTTAACTTCAACGGCACGGCGGGCGTCTGGCGGCGCGCGGCCCTTGAGCAAGCGGGTGGTTGGACGGCGGATACGGTCACCGAGGACCTCGACGCGAGTTACCGGGCGCAATTGAAGGGCTGGCGTTTTGTCTACCTGCCCGACTATGCGGTTTCTTCGGAGCTGCCTGAGGGCATCATGGCCTTCAAGTCGCAGCAGCGACGGTGGATCAAGGGCGGGATTCAGGTCATGCGCAAACAACTCGGGGCGATTATGCGCAGCGAGGTGCCGCCGAGGATCAAGCGGGAGGCGGCCAGCCACCTGTTGGTCGGTTTTATCCATCCGCTGCTGGTTTTGTTCTCGTTGATTTTCGTGCCGTATCTGTTGTTTGGCGCCCGTCTTTCGGGACCGTGGGGGGTCTTCAATCCGGTCTTTGTGGTCCTCGCTAGCGGGACGACGGTGGCGATTTATGTAACCGGGCAATACTTTCGCCGCCGCGAATGGGCGGAAGGGGCGCGGCTGCTGCTGGCCGCGCCGCTCATGCTGGCTTTCGGCCTGGCGATGAGTGTGACGGGCTGCGCGGCGGTCATAGAAGGGTTGTGCCAGCGGGGCGGTGAATTTGTGCGCACGCCAAAGGGAGGCGCGCAGGCATGCAAGGTGCGCCAGCGGGCGGATACGCTGGCCGCCGCGATCACGAGCATGGAATGGGTGCTGGGCGGGGTGATGCTGGGTGGGGCGGTGTATTTCGGGCGCGCGGGCTTGGAATCGGTGGCGCTCATGCTCTTCGTTAAAGCTCTCGGTTTTATTGGCTTGGCAGTGTCCTCAACCGGAGATCTCTGGCCGCGATGGGTGCTGCGGCGGACTTGACCCGGGGCGCATTCGCGGTCCACTGGGGTTTCCATTCCCATGAAATCCATTTTCCAATGCGGACTGCTGGTGGCGGCGATGTTGATGACGGCGGCCTGCGGCCAGGGTGAATCCGCCAAAGGACACATACCGCCCCTTTTGGCCAGGTCCGCGTTGCCCGTCGTTGGCCTGGCTCCGTCTTGGACGTTGAACGATGTGGACGGACGCGAGGTCAAATCCACCGATTTCAAGGGCAAGGTTGTGGTGGTGGATTTTTGGGCCACCTGGTGTCCGCCCTGTCGAAAGGAACTGCCCGAATACGTGGCGCTCCAGAAAAAATACGCCGACCGCGGTTTGGTCATCCTGGGGTTTTCCTTGGATGAATTGCCGGCGGCACAGGTGAAGGCCTTCGCCGAGAAGATGAAGGTCAACTATCCAATCCTGATGGCCAACGCCGAAACGGCCGAGGCGTTTGGTGGCGTCCAAGGGCTGCCGACGGCGTTCGTAATCGATCGCGAGGGCCAGATTCGACACGTCAAAGTCGGCCTGTCCGATCCCGAGGCCTACGAGAAATTGATCGCGTCACTGCTCTGATTCCCAGCCGAACAGCCTGCAGCCGGGTGCGGGTCTATGATCTAACAGGCCATGCTCATGTGGAAACGGATTCTCGGACTGCTCGTGTTGGCATCGGGGTGGCTGCCGGCGCGGCCGTTCAGCGTCTTGGTTTACAACGTCGAAAACCTTCACGATGTCGACGGGGTGGCCGTGTATGATGATTACCAGCCGTCGGCCTACTCCCGGGACGACGCTTTGACCAAACTTCGCAACATCGCCTCGGTGGTCGCGAAATGCGGCGAGGGCCGGGGTCCCGAAATCATCCTTTTTCAAGAAATCGAAATCGACCATACACCCGGCAAGGGTGCGCCGGACTATGCGGCGATTTTGAAGGGTTATGCCGGCACGACCATCGAGCACATGCTCGGAGACGGCTTTACCACGCGAGTCGCCGACTTGCCGGCGGAGGCTCTTTTGTTGAAGACCTTCGCAGATCGCGGGCTCGACGGATACACGGTGGTGCCGGGCGGAGATCGCAGTGTTTCGGCGATGGATGTTGCCGAACGTCCCGCGATGCAGACGGTCGTGTTCACGCGTTTTCCCGTGAAGGGCGTGCGCACGTATCCACTGCCCCGTGCGCGCAACCTTCTTGAGGTGACGCTCGAAGTGGACGGGCGGCCGTTGACGGTTTTCAACAACCACTGGAAGTCCGGGGCGGGCGACGCCAAGATCGAACCGATACGTATAGAAAACGCCCGCGTGCTGCGGCTGCGCCTCGACGAGCTGCTGAAGGCCGACCCTAACGCAGACATCATCATCGGCGGCGATCTCAACTCGCACTACAACCAGAAGCGACGTTACCGCGCGATGAAGGAGACCGGGATCAACGATGTGCTCGGCTCCCAGGGCAACGAACTCGCCGTCCGCGGCCCGTCCCGCGATCTCTACAACCTCTGGTTTGAGCTGCCCGAGGCCGAGCGCGGCAGCGACACCTACAAGGGCGAGTGGGGCACATTGATGCACCTGATCGTATCGCGAGGTCTCTACGATCTGGCCGGTGTGCGTTACATCGACAATTCCTTCGGCGTGGCAAAATTTTCCGGGCTCAACGCCGATGCCGCCGGACTGCCCGTGCGTTGGAGCGCCCAAGGTCATGGAGGGCGCGGGTTCTCCGACCACTTCCCGGTTTACGCGCGCTTCGAGACCGTCGAGACCAACCAGCCCGGCAAGTTCGCCCCGCTCGTGCGTGACTCCGGGCGCGAGGACTCGGGCGACGGCAAGGTCAACAAGGTCGATCTCTCCAAGACTGATTTCTCCTCCGCCGTGGTCCTCGCGCGGTTGCCCGCAGGTGCGAACCTGCGCGACGGCACCTGGACGGGAAAACTCTTCCGGGTGGAGGCGGCGGCGCTCGACGGACGCCTGCTCAAGATCGAGGTGAGCGGCGAGACCTACGACGTCTTTGGTCCGCGCAAGGAAATCCGCGACCGGCTCTACGCTCAGCGCCGCGCCGGCGGCCGACTCGCTTTTTACGGCGAACTCGGCATCTACAAAGGCAACTGGCAGTTTCTGGTGAAATCCGAAGAGTGGGTGAAGTAGCCGCCCGTCCCATGAGCACGCTCACTGTTTACACCTACGCCAACTGCGACACCTGCCGCCGGGCCGTGAAATGGCTGCGCGGGCAAGGCCTCGCGTTCGATGAAAAGCCCATTCGCGAGACGCCGCCCACACCCGCCGAGCTGCGCACGATGCTCGCCCTCCTTGGCGGAGCCGGCGCGCTCAGAAAACTGTTCAATACCTCGGGCCTCGATTACCGCGCGCAGAAGCTCGGGGAAAAACTTCCGACGATTTCGGATGCCGACGCGATCACGCTCCTCGCCGGCAATGGAAACCTGGTCAAACGCCCCTTCGTGCTCGGTGCCGGTTCCGGCGGGCCCGGCGTGGGACTGGTGGGCTTTGACGAAGCCGCCTGGAAAACGGCCTTGGCGCGCTGAGCCGCGGGTGCTCCTCGCGTAAGCTGCCCACGGGAGACCTATTCGTTGAATTCGTCGAATTTGGCGGCGTTGACTGCTTCTGACAGGGGAGCCTGCGGGTAGGCCTCGCGCAGACGTTTTTCCAGTGCACTGAGGTCTTCAGCACGCTGCTCCAGCATGATCTCGCGCTCTTGTTGCTCCTGAGTGCGATCGAGGAGCTTATTCTCACTGTCCTCGATGAATTTGGCGCGAGCGAGCAACTCCTGCTGCTCCCTGCGCAGCCGTTCGATTTCGTTTTCGAGCGCCTGCCTCTGGGCGTGGAGTTCGCCGGCGTTTTCCGCAGAGATCGTCTCGGAGGCAGGCGCAGCGGCAGACGCGGCGATTGGAGGAGTCGGGCGTTTGCGGCGAAGGCGGAGCGCCGGTTCCATTTCCAGCCTGGGCGTTGGCGGTGGAGCGGCGACTTTGACGGGTGTGGCAACGGCGAACGGTGCTCTGGTGGCGCGGCTCCCGGTCGGCAAAGCGGGCACCTCTTGCATATGCGCGAGTTCGGCGATGCGGCCGTTTTCCAGGAACTGCTCGGTCTCAAGGGCGATGTTGTCCAGTTCGCCCGGATGGAGCCGCAGTCTGACCACGTCGCGAAGTATGCGCCACTGGATGGCGTGGAAACCGGGGGCGTCGGTCGGTTCCCGATCCTTGCTGCCGGGAGGGCATTCGTCGTGGATTGCGCGACGTGCATTGTGTGCGACCTCCGAAAACTGCCGCATAAGCTGCCGCATTGACGGCGGCCCCGACTTGGAATCCTCTGACGCCAATTCCTGCAAGGCCTTGGTCCAATCCAGTTCCAACTGACGGTGAAGGCTGAAGCGCTCCGGGCCGACATGGCGGCTCTGCGCGTCGGACACTTTGTTCAAAAAGGCGATCTCAGCCTCGAACGCGTGAGCGTTCGCGATGGATTGGGCGAGTAAAATCCTGCAGGAGGGATCGCCTTCGATAGTCTGAAAGGGGATCAGTACGGAGACGCTCATTTCGAGCGCGGCCAGGCTGCTTTGAAATGCGGTCACATAATGCTCGAATTGTCGGCGGAGGCGTTGCCAGTCCTCCGGGTGACGCTTCTCCACCAAGCTGCGAACGTAGTCCTGGCTGGTTTTGCGCAGGTGGGTTTCGAGCCGATAAGCGACAAAGGCGCTCAATTGCGGTTCCTGCTGGTCGAGCTGGGCGATGTCTTTTTCAACCAGAGCCACCGCATCTTCAGCGGTAGCCAAGGCGTGATTGTGTCCGCGCTTAACTTCGGGGGCTTTGAGAAGAAGGAACGGCGGACGGGTTGCCTTGAGCTCCTGCACGTTCCGCCGGGCCTCTTCCAAGGACTGCAACAACAGGGTGCGTCTGAGTTGGAACGCGAGCTCCCTTTTTAACAAATCGTAGAGGCTGGCGGGGATCGCTTCGATGAGCGTGATAGACTGCGGCTTTTGACCGGACATGGACGAGAACCTGTGTTCCAATCTAGGACAGCCGGGGCATGCTTTGTCTAGATGGTGTTGGGATGCGTGGGAGTTGTAGATTTTAAAAAAGTTCCGACAAATGGCTCCGTTCTTGTCGACTGTGATCAGGGTGAAATTCCTGACCTCCAACGGACAAGGTCGAGGAATCAGCCCATCGCAAGCCTACACAAAGCATTCCGCGTAATAACGCGAGGGGATGAGTCGTATACCAGAACTTTGAAGATTTTTTTATCCAGTGCTCCCGCCATGATCGGGTCATGCCGCAACGCGGGATCGGTCGATGCGGAGCTCGCGTGTGATTTGTGCGCCGTTGGCATCCCAATGGCACTTACAGCGGTAAGGCATGAGCAGCTCGCAAATATCGGCCATAGCGGACGACTCCCGGTTTTTTCGCTGATGTGCGAGAGAGTCCGCGAGTCAGGCACCCGCGCCGCTGATTTTGTAGACGCTACACAATCCTGAATTGAAAAGCTGTAATTTCGCCTGGTTACGCCGTTCCATTGACTCACGTCTGGTTCTTCTTGCAGACTCGCCGACGTGCCTGATCCAGTCCCTACACCGATGCAACAAACCCTCCGCTGGCTGGCCATGTATGCGAACTTCCCGGCGGTGCGCTTGCCCGTCCGGGCGGAGACACTCCTGCTTATCGCCACGGCTGCAGCCCAGGAGGAAGTGGCCCTTCGTCGGCCACCGCGTTTCTTGGTCGAACGCAACGACAAGGCCGGCGATGCGTCGCTTAAGGCTTATACGATGAACCGTTCTTTGGTCCACTACGTCTGCAATAACGCGCAGAAGACCTGATACCCACGCGGGTCCAAGGCTGAGTTGTAATCGATTATCAACTTGAGCGTTCTGACGATGCGCCTATCCCTCCGGGGGTGCGCCGCACTTTTTTTAAATGCATATGGTTAGGCTTCATGGTGACTTGCTCATCGGGGAACGCATTTAATGAGAGACGGGTTGATCGGTTTTTTTCTGTGATTGGACAGGGGGTTGTCAGGTTGGACAGCCACTATGGTGCGATAAACATCATCGGAGTGCCTGGCAGTGATGCGATCAGGGTCACGGTTATACAGTCGGCTGACGTGATCGATCCGGCGGAAATGGACCGCCGTTTGCGTATGCTGGATCTGCGCGTCGAGCAAAATGCGCGGGGCGAAGTGGTGGTGGAGGCGCGATACCGGAGCGCGCTCCAGTGGAGTTGGTCAAACTGGCCGCCGTTGTCGTTGGTGTTCGAGATCAAGGTTCCGCAGCGCTGCGATGTGGAGGTGCGCAACGGGGAAGGCGGCATTGTGGTCGGCTCCCTGCAGGGCCGGTTGGACCTTCGCAGCGAGAGTGGATCTATTTTCACCAAGGAGATCGACGGATCGGTCAAGGCCCGCAACCAAGCCGGCGCGATCGCCATCACGGCCTGCACGGGCATGATCGACGCCGAAACCTTATCTGGCAACTTCACGGTCGGCCGGGCCGGTGGGCGGACGGTCCTTGCCAGTAACGGCGGTTACATTGAACTCCAGCGTGCCTTGGGAGAGGTGCGGATTCGCGGCGACGGATCGGATGTGCAGGTCGGTTTTTCGACTCCGATCCTGCATTCCGCCGATATCGCCGTCACGGGGGGTTCTCTCGCGTTGCAATTGGAAACCACCGCCGCCTGTGTCCTTGATCTGCGCGCCTCGGTTTTTGGCCGCGTGGACGTGCGCGGGCCTCTTCCGTTGACCGTAGACGCCGGCGGCGAGGGCAAGTCGAGCCTGCGCGGCCGGGTCAACGGCGGCGGTCCGTCCCGCATCGCCGCACGCGTCAGCGGCGGCAATGTGGTGGTGCGGGGTGTCGAGCCCTTGTTCGAGGAAGGCGGTACGCCCGTTGTCCAGCACGCCGACAGCGCGGAGTGATTCTTGGCCTCGCGCTTTGCCCGGGCTGTGTTTGCATGGAGCCATGTCCGCCGCCTACGAGCGTCTCCTAGCCAAACTCAAACGCGCCCACCACCTCTGCACCGTCACCGGTCTCCTCGGTTGGGACGAACAGGTAAACCTCCCGCCAGACAGCGCCGACCAGCGCGCCGAGCAGATGGCGCTCCTGGCCGAGCTCCACCACGCCGCCGCCGGCGATCCCGAAATCGGCGCGCTCCTCGCCGAGCTGGAAGCTCAAAAGTGTCACCCAATAGGTGACACTTTATCCGGTGCCGACGACGTACGGGTCGTCGTGCGAGAGGCGCGCAAGGACTACGATCGTGTGGTGAAGTTGCCCGCCGACTTCGTGTCCGGGAAGGCGCGTCTCGCCAGCGCGGCTTACCACGCCTGGGCCGAGGCGAAGGCGAAAAACGATTTCGCGGCGTTCGCCCCGTTCTTGGAAAAACACCTCGCGCTGGCGAAGCAGGAAGCCGGGTATCTCGGCCGGGGCGACCGGCCCTACGACTACGCCATCGACAAGCACGACCCGGGGATGGACGCGGCGACGATCACGGCGCTGTTCGCCGAGTTGAAGACGGGCCTGGTGCCGTTGTTGCGAGCCATCGCCGCTTCTCCCGTGCGGGCGAAGGAGAATATCTTCAAGGGCTTCCCGATCGAGGCGCAGCGCGAGTTCCTGCGCGAGGTGACGGAGCGGCTGGGCTTCAACTATCGCCGCGGGCGCATCGACGTGTCGCTCCATCCCTTCTGCGAAGGCTCGGGCGCGGACATCCGCATGACCACGCGCTTCGACGCCGACAATCCCCTCGATTCGCTCTTCTCTTCGATCCACGAGACCGGCCACGGACTCTACGAGCAGGGCCTGCCGCTCGCCGCGCAAGGCACTCCGCTCGGGCAAAACGCCGGAATGGGCGTGCATGAATCGCAGAGCCGCCTCTGGGAGAATCAGGTGGCGCGCAGCCGGGCGTTTTGGACGTTTTTCGAGCCGCGCTTCCGGGAAAAATTTCCCGAGCAACTCGCGGCGGTGTCGCCGCAGGAGCTCTACCTCGCGGTCAACGAAGTCGCGCCGACCCTCATCCGCGTGGACAGCGACGAGGTCCACTATAACCTGCACATCATCCTGCGCTTTGAAATCGAGCGCCGGCTTTTTTCCGGCGAACTCGCGGTGGCGGACCTGCCGGCGGCGTGGAACGCGTTGTCAAAGGAGTTGCTCGGCCTCACGCCGACGAGCGACAAAGTTGGCGTGCTTCAGGATGTGCACTGGTCGGGCGGCGCGTTCGGGTATTTTCCGAGTTATTGTCTGGGCAACATGATGGCCGCGCAGTTGTGGTTCACGGTGCGCGCGAGGTTTCCTGATTTGGACGCGGAGTTTGTCCGGGGTGATTTTTCGCGGTTGCTCGGCTGGCTGCGGACGGAGATCCACGAGCAGGGCCGCCGCTACGAGATGCGCGAGCTGGTGCGTCGCGTGACCGGAGAGGAACTGACGCCGAAATACCTCCTGAGGTATTTGCAGGAGCGGTATGCGCCGTTGTATTTGCAGTAGGGGCGATTGCGTGAGGCTGAGACACTCATTCCTTGCCGGCGATGGGCATTTGCGAACGTTTCCACCCGATATGCAATGAATCGCCCCTCGGAGAAAGACACCGCATCCTGAGAACGCCGGCTAACGCAGGAACCCTCGACCTGCTGCTGCCGGCGCAGGCCAAACTTTCATGAAACCCATGTCGCTCTTGATTTTTTTCGCCGTCGTCGGGGCTGGGCTGTTGCTGGCGGGCTGCCAGGCGACCCGGGCCGGTTACGAGTCCGCGCCTTACAAAACCGTGCGGACGGACGGGAAGTTCGAGCTGCGGGATTATCCGGCTCTCACGGTGGTGGAAACGCCGATGGCCGACGCCAACGGCGGTGACGGCGGGTTTGGTCGCTTGTTCCGGTTCATCACCGGGGAGAACGAGACTCGTCAAAAGATCGCGATGACCACGCCCGTTTACATGTCGGGCGGCTCGACCGGAGCGAAGATGGCGTTTGTGCTGCCGACGAAGCTGAAGGCGGCCGGCGTCCCTAAGCCGGTAGATGGCGCGGTGACGGTGCGTGAGCTGGCTCCCGGCCGGTTTGCGGTGCTGCGCTACAGCGGCAGCCGAAACGCCAAGAACGAGGCGGAGTCATTGGCGCGGTTGCAGGGATGGCTGGAACGCGAGCGCTTGCCGGCGCTGGCCGGCCCGGTTTTCGGGTATTTCGACCCCCCGTGGACCCCGTCTTTTCTGCGTCGCAACGAAGTGATGCTGCGGACCGGCGTGGAGACGCCCGGTAAGCCATGAAGAAACGCCCTGCAAAACCAGCCAAGTCCGCTGCCGCGTTGCCGTCGGACATCCAGGCGCGGATGCAGGCCGCGCGGATCAAAGCAGGGCTGGCGGCCAACCGGGAACTGCTGGCGCTCCATCGGGACGCCGGGCGGTTGATCGTCGCCGCGCAGCGCACGAAG
>CAIRBK010000097.1 GCA_903876795.1 uncultured Verrucomicrobiota bacterium | reverse complement strand
TACAGCAACGTCGCCGAGAAAAACCCGAAGTGGAACGAGATCACGTCCACCACCGGCAACGTCTACACGTTCGACGCCAAATCAACCTACATCCAGGATCCGCCGATCATCACCAACTTCTCGCTCACCCCGGGCGCGATCAAGGAGATCAAGGGCGCTCGCGTGCTGGGTCTCTTCGGCGACTCGGTGACCACCGACCACATCTCGCCCGCCGGCGCCATCAAGAAGAGCTCGCCCGCCGGCAAGTTCCTCTTGGAAAACGGTGTCACCTTCGAGGACTTCAACTCCTACGGCAGCCGCCGCGGCAACGACCGCATCATGACCCGCGGCACCTTTGCCAACGTCCGCATCAAAAACCTGATGCTCGGCGGCAAGGAAGGCGGCAATACCCTCGGGCCCGACGGCTCCGAGACTTCGATCTATGACGCGTCCATCGCCTACCAGCAGGCGGGCGTGCCGCTCATCGTGATCGCCGGCCAAGAATACGGCACCGGCTCGTCCCGCGACTGGGCGGCCAAGGGCACCAATCTCCTCGGCGTGAAGGTCGTCGTCGCCCAGAGCTTCGAGCGCATCCACCGCTCCAACCTCGTCGGCATGGGTGTCCTCCCGCTCCAGTTCAAGGAAGGCGTGACCGCGCAGACACTCAAGCTCGACGGCACCGAGACTTACGACGTCGTCGGCCTCGACGCCGCGATCAAGCCCCAGCAGGACCTCACGCTCAAGATCACCCGCAAGGACGGCGCCGTCGAAGACGTCTCCGTGCGCTGCCGCATCGATACACCCATCGAAATCGATTACTACCAGCACGGTGGTATCCTGCCCTACGTGCTCCGCCAGATCATCGCCGCGAACTGATCGGCGCAGGTCTTGCCAACGCCAAAAACCCGGGGAACAATCCCCGGGTTTTTGCTTCATTTCACCCCGCGTTCGTCCAACCTTCCAATCATGGCCGAAGTCTCCAAGCCTGCGTTTCTGGTTGATGCTACCTCCGATCCGGTGGTGATCCGCGTCGATGGCCGTGCGTCGTTTCAAAACAGCCCCAGCCTGAACGAGTTTTTTGGCACGATGATCGCCCAGGGGAAGAGCCGTTTCGTGATGGATTTCCACAACTGCACGAGCATGGACAGCACGTTTCTCGGCGTGTTGGCCGGTGCCGCGCTCCTCCTCCGCAAGCAGCCCGCACCCGGCAGTCTCGTCCTCTGCCGTCTCGGTGCGCGTAATCTCGAACTGGTGCGCAATCTCGGTCTGCACCGGATGCTCACGGTGGACTCGGATATGGACGCTGTTAACCTGAACGCGGTGTCCGCGCTCGCCAACGTGCCCGACAAGGGGGAGTTGGAGAGCGCCCGCCTGGTGCTCGCCGCCCATGAAAACCTGGTTGAGGCCGAAGAATCCAACCGGGCCAGGTTTCAAGACGTGCTCAACTTCCTCAAAAACCGCGTTACCCAGGGCTGAGGTGCCCCGCCGGGGGGCCGAGCGAGAAGGCGCGGGCTTGTCGGATCGAAATCCCGTTTGCCTCCGTGCCGCTTCGCCGTTGAGTTGGTTTTTCCATGCCTGTCGCCGCTCCCACTCCCCTTGACCGCTCCTCCCTGCCGGATGCCAACGGCCACTTCGGCCAATTTGGCGGTGTCTACGTGCCCGAGACGCTCATGACTGCCCTGCAGGAGCTCGGCGCCGCCTACGAGCAGGCCAAGGCCGACCCTGCCTACCTCGAAGAACTCCGGCGCCACCTCAAGGAATTCGCCGGGCGTCCCACCGAACTCTACTTCGCCGAACGTCTCACCGCCCACTGCGGGGGTGCCAAAATCTATTTCAAGCGCGAGGACCTCCTCCACACCGGCGCGCACAAGATCAACAACGCCCTCGGCCAGGTGCTCCTCGCCCTGCGCATGGGCAAGAAACGCATCATCGCCGAGACCGGCGCCGGCCAGCACGGCGTGGCCACGGCGGCCGTCTGCGCCAAGTTCGGCCTCCAATGCGTCATCTACATGGGTGCGGTGGACATGGAGCGCCAGGCCTTGAACGTGTTTCGCATGAGACTCATGGGGGCCGAGGTTCGCGGCGTCGAGTCGGGCCAGAAGACGCTCAAGGACGCCGTCAACGAGGCCATGCGCGACTGGGTCACCAATGTGCGCGACACTCATTACATTCTGGGTTCCGCCCTGGGGGCGCACCCGTATCCGATGATGGTGCGCGATTTCCACCGTGTGATCGGCCAGGAGGCCAAGGCGCAGATTCTCGCCCGCGAGGGCCGCCTGCCCGACGAGATTGTCGCCTGCGTGGGCGGCGGCTCCAACGCGATCGGCGTGTTCTTCGATTTCCTCGAAGACCCGCAGGTGCGCCTCATCGGCGTCGAGGCCGGTGGACGCGGCATCGTGCGCGGCGAACACGCCGCCCGTTTCGAAGGCGGCAAGCTCGGCGTCTTGCAGGGCTCCAAGACCTACATCCTGCAAAACCCGGACGGCCAGATCGAGCTCACCCACTCCGTGAGTGCCGGTCTCGACTACGCCGCGATCGGACCGGAGCATGCTTACTACCGGGATGTCGGCCGCATCGACTACGCCTACGCCTGCGACGACGAGGTCATGGAGGTTTTCCAACTGGTTTCCCGCCTGGAGGGTATTATTCCCGCCTTGGAATCCACCCACGCCATCGTGGAGGGCCTCAAACGCGCCAAGGCGCTCGCGAAGGACAAGATCGTGATGATCAACCTGAGCGGTCGCGGCGACAAGGACGTGAATCAGGTGGCTCGCTTGCTGGGTGTTACGCTCCGCTGAGTCGGGCTGAATCTCTGTCGGGACTTTTGCGGTGCCCGTGCATCCGGGATTGGCGACCCATTGCGGAGGCTCGCGCCTGTCCCGGAGGACCATGCCGCCGAGCGCCACGCCGGGCCAGCGCCCCTTGCGCCTCGCTCGTATAGCTTCAGCGGTGGTCTGATTTGTTCACGATGACAGGACCTGAATGAGCGTCGTTTTTATCGGTTAAAAACATGTCTTCTAACTCTTTTTGAAACCGTCGGGGTGAGCGGGAAGTGTCGCCGCCTGCGCCGAGTATTTCATCGTGGATTCACCCACGGGGCGGCCATTTCCCCAACCAAATAGTTCGTAGGGACAACCAATCCCCGTCGGCCAACAACACCCCATAAAACCATGAGTCAGGCTACCAAAAAACTGGCATTCTCCACCCTGTGCGTCACCACGCTCGCTCTTTCTCCGGGCCAAGCTGCCGATGCCACCCCCACGGCCCCCGCGCCCGCCGCCGCGTCGGCCGCCAAGTCGCCTTTCTCCTACACCCTCACCGGTTCCGTCGGCTACGATTCCAACGTCTATCTCGTCAACAACGGCACCCTCTCCCGGCGTGAGTCCACGCTCGGCACGGCGGGGGCCAAGATCACCGCCAAGCTCGAGCCCGGCATCCTTCTTTCGTATGGCGCCACCGCCAGCCGCTATTGGGACGAGACCTCGCAGGACAACGTGAAGCATGTCCTTGGCGCCGGTTGGACCCGGAAAGCCGGCGACCTCTCCGGGAGCGCCAACACCGAATTCGCCCAAGTGGACGGTTCCGCGACTACCGCCAATTACACGGGTTCCGGTTATGTTGATAAGAGCGGTTTCGCCACCGCAGCCCCCCGTGAACGCGGCGACCAGCTTCAGAACAAGACCGATCTCTCCGTGCGCTATGACACCCGCCTCGGTTTCGTGCGCGGCATCGGCAAACTCCAGTATTGGGACATGCAGACCAAGCTCGTCGCCGGAGAGAAATACGTGGATCGCCACGACATCCAGGGAGGCGTCGATGCGGGGCGCGCCTTCGCCAAGGGCGGCCCCGAATACTACCTCGGCTACCGCAATGGCTACCAATTCCAGGATCGCGACGGCGGCCTTGGTGTTGATGCCTCCAACCACTACGACCGCTACCTGGCCGGCGTTGATGGCAAGATCCTGCCCTTCCTCAAACTCGCCGCCCAGGCGGGCTGGTCCATCCACGACTACGGCTCCGGCTATGGCGGCAGCGATCACCGGGAGGAGGGTCTCTACACCGACATCACCGCCACCTGGAACGTCACCAAGACCGACGAACTCCAATTCAAGACATCCGAGAACCGCACCGTATCTTCCACGGGCACCAACAGCGTCCTCGGCAGCACGCATCAACTCAACTGGAAGCACACCTTCAACCAAGAGTGGAATGCCAGCTTGACCGGTCGTCTCGCCAAGATCGACTACGCTCCGGCCTCCCGCATCGAGGTGGACTACACCGCCATGGCCTCGGTCACATGGAACGCCACCAAGGCCGTCAGCGCAACTCTCGGCATTTCCCAGGATTGGGTCGAAAACAAGATTGTCACGGGTGGTGACAGTCGCGAATACGACCGCGCCTTCGTCTCCGCCGGCGTGACTTGGAAGCTCTGACACCGGCGCCGGGTGCCGCGCCGCCATGGGTTGCCGGCACCTGTCTGGCCCGAGGCTTGAGCCGTGTGGGGGCTTTAGGTTGAGGTGATGGCTGTGGCGAAAGTGTAGCCACCCCCGCAGGCTGTTCCGACAGGCTTCAGGCGGGGTGCTCGGATTTTCCAGAAGGGCTTCCGACTGCGGGCCGGCGTGACCCCAGCCATGCGTCCAATTCCGCCCGGGTGCTTACCACTGCGCCAAATTGGTAATCGCGATCCAGCAACCCGGCGTAGGCGGGTTCGAAAAAGCGGCGGCATTGCAGGAGCACCTTGGCGTGCTGGCCGGGCGCACGGACGAGCCGGCCGACGGCTTGGTTCACTTTTTGGATACCGGGTATCTGGTAAACACGCTGGAAGGCGGCTTCGCGACTCAGGCCGGTCAGTGCGGCCAGGCGGGCTTTCTGCACGGCATTGACCTCGGGCAGCGCGGGGCCGACCACCAGCGCGTGGCTGATGCGACCGCCGAGGGTGTCGATGCCTTCGGCGAAACTGCTGCCGAGGACCAGGAAGAGCGCGTCGGTAAAGGCGAGCGATTCGTCCACCCAGGCGGTTTGCGCGGCGAGATCGGCGAGGCGCGGTTGCAACGCCGCGCGCAGGTGCGGGTGGTCGCGGCCGAGTTGTTTCTCGATGGACTCGGCGTAGGCGTAGCTGGGGAAGAACACCGCCACGCATGAACCGGCGGCGGCGTGAAGGGAGGCGATGGTGTCGGCAGTGGTGGCGGCGTGGCGGGCGCGCTGCTGGTAGGTGGTGTCCACGCGCACGTCGTACGCGATGTCATAGGCGTCGTCGCGCCAAGGGGTGTGGGCGGTGACGGGGCAGAGACGCGAGTCGTCGGCCAGGAGCTCGGAGCCTGGCGCGGACAGCCCGCAGGCCTGGGCAAAGGTGTCGGCGGGGCCGGGCGTGGCCGTGGCAAAGATCACGCCGGCGTAGTCGCGCAGGGTGTCTCCGGTCGGGAGCGCGGCGTCGAGGCAGGTGAGTCGGAGTTCGCCCTCGCGCGGGCTCCACACGAGTTTGGGGAAGGGGGCGGTGAACCACTCGGCGAGCAGGGGGATCTGCCAGAGAAGTTCGCGCACGCCTGGATCGACGTCGTCGAGTGGGAGCGGGTGAAGCATGAGAGTCTCGGCCAGGCGGCGGAGGGTGTCGGCCAGGTCGTCTTCCAGGGCGAGGTCGAGGGCGTCGCAGGCCGGCTGGGATGCTAGGAGGAGTGTCCAGTTTTCCCAGGCGCGTCGGAGGGCGGTGGCGGCTCCGAGTTGGTCCAGATCGGCGAGGACGCGGCGGGCGTCGTCGGTGGTGATCACATGGGAGCGGGCGTCGGCGGCGCGGGCGGGGAGGTTGTGGGCCTCGTCGATGACGAGGAGCGTTTCGGCGGGGTTGAAGCCGGGCTGGTTGTAGAACAAGCCGCGATTGGCCGGAGCGAAGACGTAGTTGTAGTCGCCGATCCATACATCCTGAAAAGCCAGGGCGGTGCGGGTGATCTCGTAGGGGCAGATTTGCGCGGAGCGTCCGGCGGAGCGGAGCGCATCCAGGTCGCGGGTCTCGTCCTCAAAAAGGTAGAACCGCGAGAGGCCGGCCTGGGTCCAGCGACGGGCAACGGATTCGGGGTGGTTGAATCCGCGTTTCTCGCAGAAGCACCGTGGTGCCAGGCAATGCTCCTTTTTGGGTCGCACATGCCACGCGGCGACGGGCATGGACGGAGCGTCCGCAGCGGAGGCCGCAGCCAAAGTGTCACCTATTAGGTGACACTTTGGCTGGGAGGCCATGGCGCGGAGGGTGCGCAGGACCTGGAGTTGGCCGGTGGCTTTGCTGGTGAGATAGAGGAGGCGGGAGTAGCGGCCGGACTTCATGGCCCCGAGCGCGCACTCAAGAAGGGCGCCTGTCTTGCCGAAACCGGTCGGGGCGGTGAAGAGCACTAGGCGGCGCGTCGCAAGAGCGGCGGCAAGGTCGGCCCGGGTGGTTTGCTGGCCCTCGCGGAGTTCGGCGAAAGCAGGGCGATAGGCGAGGGCGCGCAGACGTTCACGGGCGCGATGGCGGAGGTTGAGGAACTCGACCACGCGTTCGAGTTGCACGCGAAACGGCGTTTCGTCGGTGGCGGTGAAGATGATCGTCTGGCTTAGGCCGCTGCCGGCTTCGACAAAGACGAGTTCGCCGCGGATTTTTTCCGCCGGGTCGGCAATGCGGCGGAGGGCGAGGTAGGAGGCGAGTTGCGCAAAATACTCGGGGTGCGCGGCGCGCAGGTCTTCTTCCGGCGCGGGGACTGGATCGAGGGTGGTCTTTATCTCGCGCAGCGTGAGCGGGGTGGCGGGACCGTCGGCGGGGAGAAGCTGGTCGATGCGGCCGGACAACGTGAGGGTCCAGCCTCCGTGGAAGACGCGGCCGGTGACCGGCACTTCAAAGGAAGCGGCGGGCGAGGCGGCGGCGGTGGAGGCGCGGAGTTCCTGGTGCCAGCGGGTGCCGAGGCGGGCGCGCCAGAGTCCCTGGGCGCCGGGGTTGTCGGACGGATCACGGGGACCGATGGTGAACGCGGCGAACTCGCCGATGCTCAGCGAGGCGGTGCGTTGATCGAGGTCGAAGTCCATGCGGCGGGGAGCGGGCGGTTAATCCAAATGGATTTCCGTGTGCTCGCGCAGGTAGGCTTCGAGCAGGTGGTGCAGGCGCGCGACATCGGCGTGTGAGGCGGTCTGGCGGGCGAGCGGCTGATTGATGAGAGTTACGGCCAAGGAGCGATCCGAGACGGGCAAGGCGGGAAACCAATGTTGTTTCAACGGGTGCCCCTCGTCGCGGGCAAAACAATAGAGGCTTTTCAGGTAAACGATGTCGGGCCGGTCGGAGTCGGCGAAGGCGGCGAAGGCGGTGCGCAGGAGCGTGTAAACGGCGGGGTGGCTTTCGGAGGGGCCGGGATTGCGCGCTACCAGTGCGGCGAAGGCGGAGGCTTGTTGCAGTGATTCGTAGCGGCGGCCGATGCCGGCGTGGCGGTGAAGCAGGCGGGCCTCCTTCGCAAACCACGCATCGCCGGAGGCCGTGCCCTCCAGGAGCAGCGAGAGCTCGTCGAAAAGGTCGATGGCCAGTTGGGTAACCGAAGTTTTTTTTGCCGGCAGGCGCCGGTGGATGCGAAGGAGGCCGTGTCCGGGGGTGAAGATGGAAAAGGACTGAAAGGCATCGGTCGGCGGCCAGGGGCGCAGCACGAGGGCGTCGGTGGTGAGGGAAGGGCCGGGCACTGGTCGAAAATCGGAGGACCGAAGAAGGCGTTCCCGTCTATGGGCGCAGGCTGAAGCGAGGCACTGCGGCGGAGGCGTGGAGCAGCTTCATGGCGCGGGCTTCGGCGGCGCGCATCTTGCGCTTTTTGGGGGGCTGGAGGTCGTCGTAGCCGGCGAGGTGCAGCCAGCCGTGCACGATGTAGAGGGTCAGTTCCTCGCCGAAGTCGCGCCCGTGCATGCGGGCGTAGGCGGCGGCGGTGTCGGCGGAAACGCAGATTTCACCGGCGACGCCAAACTCCGGCCGGCCTTCGAAGGTGATCACGTCCGTGGTGGTCGGGTCGTCTAGGAAGTCGCCATGGAGCGCGGCCAGTTTCGCGTCGGTCATGAACGCGAGCGAGAGTTCACCGGCGGGGCAGCCGCCGAGAAACTTGCCGGCATGGGCGTCGAGTGTGGCGATGACGCGGGCGACGGCTTTTTTGTCGAGCGAGAGACGCGGATGGGCGTTGAGAATGTCGAGCGAACGCGGCACGGGAGGATTACGCCGATGCGGGTCGGTCGGCCGTCTCGGCGGAAGGATAGGCGACGCGTCCGTGGAGCATGTTGAGCAAGGTGAAGGTGAAGCTGGTCTTGATGCGGGCGAGTTCGTCGAAGGTGACGGGAGCCTCGTCGAGCTGGCCGTCGGCCATGCGGTCCTTGAAAATCTGCTCGATGATCTCCCCGAGATGCTGGGGAGTGACCTTGCGGAGGGAACGGGAGGCGGCCTCGACGCCGTCGGCGAGGTGGATGATCACGCTTTCCTTGAAGCAAGGCCTCGGGCCGTCGTAACGATAGGTGGATTCGCAGACGGGGCCCGCGTCGAGGCCGGGGGCGTTGGGAGTGAACGGCTCCTTGGAGCTTGCGGCAACGGCGGCGGTGTTTCCCGCGGGCAGCCCGTGGCGGGTATGATTGACGGCGCGATGGTAGAAGTAGCGGATCAGCGTGGTGCCGTGATGCTGGAGAATCACGTCGATGATGGCGCGGGGGAGCTTGTGCTTGAGGGCCAGATCCACGCCGTCCTTCACGTGGCTCTTGATGATGAGGGCTGAGAGGGACGGATTGCTGGCGTCGTGGGGGTTGACGCCGTCGCGCTGGTTTTCGGTGAAGTATTCCGGTTTGGCGGTCTTGCCGATATCGTGAAACAGGGCGCAGACGCGTGCGAGCAGCGGGTTGGCGCCGATCTCGGCGGCGGCGTTTTCCGCGAGCTGGGCGACGACGAGGGAGTGGTGGTAGGTGCCGGGCGCCTCCATTTGCATGAGGCGGAGCAAAGGATGATTGTAGTCGGTCAGCTCCAGCAGGGTGATGTCGGTGGTGCGCTTGAACAAGCCCTCGAGCACGGGCAGGAGCCCGACCACGACGACACCGGTCAGCAGGCCGGTGGCAAGGCCTGCCGCCATGTGTTTCAAGATGGTGAAAAACTCGAGACGGTCGATAAAGCCGATCAGCAGCGCGAACACGGCCACGGTGAGGCCCGACAGGAACGAGGCGCGGACGACATTGCCACGTTTGCGGGTGTGGTTTCCCCAGAAGATTGCGACGACCGAGGCAAGAAAGGTGAGGACCAGCAGGTCGAGACG
Organism: uncultured Verrucomicrobiota bacterium; assembly: GCA_903876795.1. Classification (GTDB taxonomy): domain Bacteria; phylum Verrucomicrobiota; class Verrucomicrobiia; order Opitutales; family Opitutaceae; genus Rariglobus. The sequence goes on along the minus strand of CAIRBK010000097.1, from coordinate 169,488 downwards.
ATTTCCGTAGATGACGCTCGTGAAAATCGAGATGAACAGCGCCATGAAGATGGCCGAGCCGGCATTGATGAGGATGGCGACGATGAGCGGCGCGATCGCCACGGGGGCCAGGTAGGGGAGCAGTGAAGCGGCGGCGGAGTTGTCTATGAAGAATGGCAGGCTGCCGAGCGCATAGGTGGCCCGGACCAGGGCCAGGTTGAAGATTACGACCAGCGCGAGCAGGGCGAGGCGACCGTTGCTGAGGAGCGTCTCACGATCCTCGATCCGAATGTAAAGCACGCTGGCCATGAGCATGGCGAAGACGAGCAGCACGCGGCCAAAGAGCTGGAGTCCCTCCTCGAGGGCGATGTCGCCGTGTTCGAGCAGGTATCTGCGGTGGGCGGTGAGCATTTCGTATTGCTCGGCGGTGACGCGGAGGCCCGGTTCGATGATCGTTTGCCCGCGGGCGACGTCCACGATGACGGGCTTAAGGTGGCGGAGGGCGGTTTCCTGCAGCCGGCGAGTGGCCTCAAGATCGAATATAAGGTTGGGAGTGACGCCGTTGCGAAAAATACGATAGAGCGGGAGGCCGAGCTCGCGACCGCCGGTCTCCGCGATGAGGTTGATGCGAAGGGTGTTGTAGGCCTGTTCGACCGAAGAGGTCGAGCGACGGGAGAGCGTGCCGTCGGGATTGGTGATTTGCGCCACGGTGACTTCGCCCGTGGCTATAGATGTCAGGGAGCGACCGTCCTGGATGCCTTCGTTGTAGAGATCGCCGAGGATACGCAGACCGCTCTCGATCCACGCCGACCGGGTGGCCGATGGCCCGGCGTTATACAACGCGGACACGTCCGCGATCGAAGCCTGATAGGGCCCCTTGGCGTTGAACGCCTCGATCATTGCGGCGAAATCGTCGCGGCGTTTTGCAGGAAAGAGCGCTCCCGGCGGATGGGTGCGCTCAAACTCGTCCATGGATACTAGCAGTTCGCGAAGGTGTGACTGGAATTGGTTGAGCGTTTCGAATTCGAGCCGGTAAACCGGCGGCAACCGGTCGCGCATCTGTTCGGCGGCGAGCCGGGTTTTTTCGGTGCTCTCGTAATTGAACGGTGCCCCGGCGACGATGCGCAGGCTGGCGACCTGGTTGGGCAGCACCGGGAGGTTCGCGCTGGAAATGCCGACGAAGCTGATGACGGCGATGGCCGCTGCGGTGGCGGCGAATATCAACAGGGTGACCAGCCGGCTGTTTTCAAGGAATTCGACGGTGCCGGGGACCGCGGCGGTTTTGCGGGTGCGCGGCTGGTTGCCTTCAAAGAGTTTGGTCAGGGCGGAGAGCATCGCGGATCAGCGGTTTTCATTTTCATCGCCGGTGGCGATGGGGTTTTTGTAGCGCTCGTAGGCCTCGATGATTTTGAGGACCAGCGGATGGCGGACGACGTCGGAACCGCTAAACTGGTGGAACTCGATGCCGGGAACGTCGCGGAGGATGCGTTGGACTTCGAGGAGGCCGGATTGTTTGGCCCTGGGCAGGTCGATCTGCGTGATGTCGCCGGTGACGACCATGCGCGATTCTTCCCCCAGGCGGGTAAGAAACATCATCATCTGCTCGGGCGTGGTGTTCTGGGCTTCGTCCAGGATGATGAACGAGTGCGAGAGCGTGCGGCCGCGCATGTAGGCGAGCGGGGCGATTTCGATGACGTTTTTCTCGGTCAGCCGGGCGACGTCCTCGGCGTCGAGCATGTCGGACATGGCGTCGTAGAGCGGGCGCAAGTAGGGAAGGATCTTTTCGTTGAGGTCCCCGGGCAAGAAACCGAGCGCCTCGCCCGCCTCGACCGCCGGGCGCGTGAGGATGATGCGCTGGACCTGGTTTTTTAACAGTGCGGATACGGCGGCGGCCATGGCGAGATAGGTCTTGCCGGTGCCGGCGGGGCCGATGCCAAAGACGAGCGGATGCGTCTGGATGGACTGGAGATAGAGCTTTTGCCCGAGCGTTTTGGGGACGATGGTTTTGCGATTGGTCGCGACCACGAGGGGTTTCCCGAAGAGCTCGCGCAGTTGGGCGGTCTCGCCGCGGGCGATCATCTCTGCGAAGCGCACCAGATCGGTGCTGCGAATCTGGACGCCCTGGGTGCGGGCCTCCTGAAGGAAGCCGATCAGCGATTCGGTTTGGGCGATGGCGGCTTCTGGGCCGTCGATATGGAGCCAATCGTCTCGGCTCACCAGGGTGACGCCGAGGTGTTTTTCGATGAACGCGAGGTTTTCCTCCCGGCTGGCGTAGAGCTGGTGGAGGTGGCGGGCGGTCGGGAAGCGAAGGGTCTTGGTCGCCATGCGGTCAGGTGGACACGGCGAGGCGGGCGGCTTCGGCGGAGAGACGTTCCCAAGTGGCGTCGAGGGCTTGCGGCAGGATGCGGGTCTGCCCCAGGACGGGCATGAAGTTGTTGTCGCCATTCCAGCGAGGGACGACGTGACCGTGGAGGTGGGCTATGCTGCCACCGGAGGCCGAGCCGAGGTTGAAGCCAACATTAAAACCATCGGGCTTCATGGTGGTGCGCAGGATTTTTTTTCCGAAAGTGATGATCGAAAAAAGGTCGGCGCTTTCATCGGCGGAAAGTTCCTCGATGTCGTCCACCTCGCGCAGGGGAATGGCCAGCAGGTGGCCGGGGTTGTAGGGAAAACGGTTAAGCATCAGAAACGACCGGGCGCTGCGATGCACAATCAGCGCGGAGCGGTCGTCGCCCAAGGCCGGCAACTCGGTGAAGGGACGCTTGAGATCGGGCATGCGCGGCGCCTCGATATACTCCATGCGCCAGTAGGGATGTAGCTGCGACATCGTTGAAAGAATTGAACGCTATGACTTCGCCGGGCGGAAAGTCAAAGCCCGTGCGCCCATCTGTTGTAGGCTTGCGAAGACTTTGAAATTGTCGGCGCTGCTTTGTCGGGTGATGAATCAGGGTTCTCTTTATAAGACATGTTGAATTTTAAACCTGTTGTGCGTCGTCGTGTCGTGGTCACCGGTCTCGGGGCGGTCAGTCCGCTCGGTCTAAGCGCGGGCGAAACCTGGTCCGGCCTGGCTAACGGCCGCTCGGGAATCGGCCCGATCACCCGGTTCAACGCCACGGGTTGCACCGCGCTGATCGCGGGAGAAGTAAAGGGTTTCGAGCCTACCAAGCCGCTGGCGACACCCCTGCATCCGCGGGGCTCCCAGGGAGAAGCGCTCACGGCGGTATTCTCGCCCAAGGACGCCAAGAAGTTTGGACGCTTCACGCACTTGGGCGCGGCCGCCGCCGTGGAGGCCTATGCCGATTCCGGGCTCGATGCCCACCGCGCGACCCTCAACCCGGAACGCATGGGTGTTAACCTGGGTGTCGGCCTTGGCGGCCTACCGGAGATTGAAGCGATGCAGGAGACCTTCAACGCCGGCGGTTTTCGCAAGATCTCGCCGTTTTTCATCATTCAAATCGCGCCCAACCTGCTCTCGGGTCAGGTGAGCCTGCTGTTGGATTTCCGCGGGCCGAACATGGCCGTGGCCTCGGCCTGCGCCACGAGCGGGCACTCACTGGGGGAGGCAGCTGCGGCCATCGCCCGCGGCGACGCCGAGGTGATGATCGCAGGGGGAGCGGAGTCCACGGTGACTCCGCTGGCGGTCGGTGCCTTTGCCCAGATGCGTGCGCTCTCCACCCGCAACGACGCTCCTGAGAAAGCCTCGCGTCCCTACGACCGGGATCGCGACGGCTTCGTGCTCGCCGAGGGTGCGGTGGTGTTTGTGCTCGAGGAATACGAGCATGCGATGAAACGCGGTGCGCGGATCTACGCCGAACTGCGTGGCTACGGCGCCTCGGCCGACGCCTACCACCTGTCCTCGCTCGCTCCGGGCGCGGAAGGTTCGCAGCGCTCGATGCGGGCGGCGTTGGCCTCGGCGGAACTACCGGCGACGGCAATCGATTACGTGTCGGCGCACGCCACCTCGACGCCCGGCGGCGATGGCGAGGAATCAGCGGCCATCGCTACGGTGTTTGCCGAAAACAAAGCCACCCTACATGTGAGCGGCGTCAAATCGATGACCGGTCACCTGCTCGGCGGTGCCGGCGCGATGGGGGCGTTTGCCGCAGTGAAGGCGATCCACGAGGGCGTGGTGCCGCCGACCATCAATCTGGAGAACATCGACCCCGCGATCGCCGCCCTCGGATTGAACCTCACGCCCAACGTCGCCGTGAGGAAGACCGTGCGTGCCGCCTTGGCCAACAGCTTCGGTTTCGGCGGCACAAACTGCTCGGTGGTTTTCACCAAGATTTGAGGTGACGATTTCCGGGCACGGCAAAACCCTTCCGCGCGCATCCATGACCGACCAACGCCTCGTGTGGTTGATCGCCCTTCTGATCCCCGTGGCGGCATGGTCATGGATTACGCCTCACGACCGTTTCACCTGGTGGCTGGAGGCCTCGCCTGCCGTGGCCGGCGTGCCGTTGATGGTCGCCCTTCGAAAACGTTGGCCGTTTTCCACGCTGCTGCTCGCCCTCTTGTGGGCTCATTGCGTGGTCCTGCTCGTGGGGGCGCATTACACCTACGCGCGGGTGCCGGCCTTTGACTGGCTGCGCGACGCGACGGGCGGCACGCGCAACAACTACGACAAACTGGGGCATTTTGTGCAGGGCTTCGTGCCGGCGATTTTGGCGCGGGAGATATTCCTGAGGAGTTCGCCGCTGCGGGATCGGGGCGACGGCCACCCCAGCCGCTGGCTGGGTTTTGTCGTGGTCTGTGTGTGCCTGGCGTTCAGCGCGTTCTACGAACTGATCGAATGGGGAGTGGCCGAGATAAGCGGGGCGGGGGCGGAGAGTTTTCTCGGCACGCAGGGTTATGCCTGGGACACCCAGTCCGACATGGCGTTTGCCTTGGTGGGCGCGGTCGGCGCGCTGGTCTTGTTGCATGGTATGCACGACCGCTCTCTAGAGAAAGTGCTGGCCGCACACCAAGGGGGCGGGCTAGCTCACTCGTGCAGATGACGAGTTTTTGGAAACAATTCACCGCCGCCGTGCCCGCGCCGTTTTTGTCCGCGCTCTTCCTGTGCACGGGCTTCATGGTATTCGTGGCTTGGGATCAGTCGCATTGGTGGAGCACAAAGGAAGACTATGGCTTCGGATGGCTGGTCCCGGCGTTTGTCGCCTATGTCGTTTATGACCGCTGGCCGCAGATCCGGGTGGCCTTGCGGGACTGCGCCGCGCCCGACAGTCCTCGGGCTTCCGGTCGTTATCGCTGGATGCTGCCCTTGGTGACCTACCTGGGGCTGGGCGGCGGGGCGTTGTTGTTTTTGATCGGGGCACTTTACCGCGCAGGGGCGGGTCCCTCGTTTCCGGGGACGCTGGCTTTGTCGCTGGGCGCGGGCGTTTTGATTTTGCCGCTTTTGTTGCTCAATGCCCCGGAACCGGTCGTCAGTGAAGGCCGTTCCCAGGTGCCGACCGAATGCGGCGTCTGGTCGGATGCACGAGTCAAACTGGCGACCCTGTTTCTGTTTCCGGCCTTTGTCTGGCTGGTTTCGGCGCCGATGGTGTCGGTCATCGAAAACAACCTCAGCCTCTTCATGCTCAATCGTGTGGCGGCCGTGGTGTTTTTTGTATTCGACACGCTGGGACTCGCCATCGAACAACAAGGCAACGTGCTGAGGCTGCCCTTGGGCGATGTTGGCGTGGCCGATGCCTGTTCGGGCATTCGCTCGTTTACGGCCTGTCTGTTCGCCGGCTCCTTTTTGTCCGCCGTGTTTTTGGACAAGGCTTGGAAGAAGGTGGGGCTGGTGGTTTCCGCCATAGGATTCGCGTTTCTGACCAACTTGTTGCGCAGTCTCTTTCTGACGGCCTGGGCTTACAACTATGGTCCGGAGGCCATTGAAGGCACGGTGCACGACGTCGCGGGCTATGCGGTTCTGGGGCTGACCGTTGTCGGCCTGTTGTGTCTATTGCCTCTTTTTAACCTCACGTTTGTCAGTGGAGACGAGATTCACCATGATGACTCACCCGACGCCTCGGCAAAGGCGCACGGGGCCAGGGCAAGGCGATCATGATTTGGTTTTATCGGTTGCTCTTTCCTCCGGCAATGTTGCTGGCCGCACCGTACTATCTGCGCCGGATGCGTAAAAGGGGCGGTTATCGTGAGCATTTCGGACAACGCTTTGGTGCGACGCCGACCTTGCCGGCGAAGCGCCCAGGGGTGCGCCGGGTGTGGCTCCAGGCGGTCAGCGTCGGCGAGATGTTGGCGATCGCGCCGTTGTTGGAAGCGCTGCACGCGGACCCGGAGGTCGAGATGTATCTTACGACCACGACAAGCACCGGTTACGCGCTGGCCCGGGAGCGTTACTCGCGGCTTGTGGTGGGGCTGGCGTATTTCCCGGTCGATTGGTGGCCGTTTGCACGACGGGCCTGGAAGCAGATCGAACCCGATCTGGTGATCCTGCCCGAGGGAGAGCGCTGGCCCGAGCATATCCGCCAGGCCGAGTCGCGGCGGGTGCCGGTCATCGCCATCAATGCCCGCATGTCCGACCGCAGTTTCCGTCGCATGCTCAAACTGCGTTTTTTGGCCGTGCCGCTTTTTCGCGGTATCACGCATGTGCTGGCCTGTTCGGAACACGATGCGGAACGTTTTCGACGGATAGGTTTCGCGCCGGGCAGCATCGTCACGACCGGCAATATCAAACTGGATGTGGCCATCCCTGTGCTCGCCGATGGGGAGAAGGCGGCGTTGCGGCGCGAGTTGGGCTTTGGCGACGAGCCCGTGCTGCTGGGGTCTTCGACTTGGCCGGGCGAGGAATCCGCCTTGTTGGACGCTTTCGCGACGCTGCGCGCGGCCGGGCGCCCGGTGGGCCTGTTGATCGTGCCCCGGCATGCCGAGCGACGAGCGGAGATCGAGTCGCTGCTTCAAGGAAGCTGTTTCGCGTATCATTTCCGCTCGCACGGGCCCGTTTCCAACGGCGCGAGTGTGGATGTCGCCGTGGCTGATACGACCGGCGAGCTGCGGCGTCTGACCCAGTTGTCCGATTTGGTGTTTATCGGCAAAAGCCTTCCTCCACACCACGAAGGCCAGACACCGGTGGAGGCGGCGGCCCTGGGCAAGCCGGTGATTTTTGGCCCGGAGATGTCTAATTTCCGCGTGATCGCCCGCGATATGCGGGCCGTCGGTGCAGCCCGGACGGTGACCGATGCGGTTTCGTTGAGGGAGACGGTGCTGGCCCTCTGGACCGATGCCGAAGAGCGGGCGCGCATGGCGGCCGCCGCGCAATCCTGGCGCGCGGCCAACCAAGGGGCTCTCGGACGCACTCTGGCCTTTATTCGTGCCCGGCTCGCCGAACTTACCCACCACCCGTAACGCCCAGGCACGGAGTAGCGCCGTCGTAGTGGCGCGCATCGCGAGGCCCGCGCGATTTCCGCGATTTTGTAAGTTTCGTGGTTTAACAGCGGCATCATTCGTGTTTCGTAGCCTCAACTGTGGTTCCAGCACCGCCATGACGCCCATCCGTAAACTCGCCTTCGTGGTCAACGATCCCAAATTCGGGGCTTCCGAACTCGCCGACGATCTTATCGCCATCGCCCGCGCCGCCGGCGTTTCGGTTGTCCGCACGGGCGCATTTCCCGTCGCGAACGATTTTCTGAAGGGGCAGGACGCCTGCTGCGTCATCGGCGGCGACGGCACCCTGCTCGGGGTGGCCTGTATGGCCGCCCGCGCGGGCGTGCCCATCATCGGGGTCAACCGCGGAAGTCTCGGATTCCTCACCACGTTCTCGGCGGATGACATCCGCGAATGCCTGCCGATTCTGCTCACCGGGGATTTCCAGATCAACCACCGTGCATTGCTCTCCTGTTCGATCGGTGACGGTCCCCACGACCTTGCGCTCAATGACGTGCTCATCAAGGCCGAGGTGAACTCACGCATCGTGCGCCTCGAGGTGGGCGCGGACGGCGAACTCGTCACGGACTATGACTGCGATGGTCTGATTTTCGCCACGCCTACGGGCTCGACCGCCTACAACCTTTCCGCCGGTGGTCCGTTGATCCATCCCTCTGCCGAGGTGATCGCGCTCACGCCGATCTGTCCGCACACACTCAGCAACCGCTCGATTATCTTCCGCGCAGGAGTGGCGCTCGAGGTTAGGAATCTCAGCCCGAACATAACGATCCAGGCAACGATCGACGGACAGCGCGACTACCGCGTGTCGGGCGACCAAGTAGTCACCATCACCCAAGCCGCCGAGAGGCTGCCCTTGGTGCAACGGCGCGATCATGCCCATTTTTCAGTCGTGCGCACGAAGTTGAAATGGGCCGGCGGCGTGATCGGGCGCGGTGTTAACTAAGACAGGCTCCGCTATTCGGAGGCCGTCTCCCGCTGACGAAGGTTCCGCTCATGTCATCTCCGGCAGATGAAATGCCGGCGATTTATTGTGACGCAGTCTCATGGCCTCGCGCATTGCCTAGTCGAATAAAAATCCTTCGATTGGATAAATGCAGCCTTCGTGGACAGAGACTCTGGCGGAGTTCCTCAGAAACGAGCCTGGCGTCGAGGCGGTGCGCCTTGAGCCCACGTCCCGGCGCGTGTCCGTGGCGACTCTGGGAGGCGTTGACATTAAGAATCTCGAAAAACGCCTGGCGGAGACTCTGGCCGCCATCGAGAGCCGACTGGGGAATCGCGCCACGGCTCCGGCCGGCTACACCCTTCGTCAGGAAGGTGACCTGACCGAACTGGCTGGCGTGAGCTGTGCGACCGCCCCCAAGTTTTGGAAGTGGCGCGAGGTGCATTGGCCCGAGTTCGAGCCGTCGGTGGATGTTCATGCCGAGCAGTCGGAATGGAAGGAATTGGCCGTCTTCGCGTCCGTCTGCGCGGTGTTTGGCATCGCGGGTTTTGTCACGGCACGCCTGGGACTGGGACCGGCTTGGTTATCCACGGCCCTTTATGCGGTGGCTCTGGTTGCGGGCGGCTGGGATGCCGCAGTGGATTCCTGGGAAAACATCAAGAAGGGCAAACTGGACATCCACTTCCTCATGCTTGCAGTCGCCATCGGTGCGGTGTGCATCGGGGCGTGGACCGAGGCCGTGTTGTTGCTTTTCCTGTTTTCGGCGTCGGGCGCGATGGAGGAATTCGCGATGGACCGCACGCACCGCGAGGTGAGCGCGTTGCTCAAGTCCGCCCCGAAAAAAGCCACGCTGCTGGTGCCGGCGGGCGGCGAGCGGGAAATCACCATCGAAGAGATCTGCATCGGCGACCGCCTGCTCGTGAAGCCGGGCGAGGCGTTCGCGGCCGACGGCAATGTGGACAAGGGCAAAAGCGCCAGCGACGAGTCGGCGCTGACCGGCGAGGCCGTGCCTGTTGAGAAAAACATCGGTGATCCGGTTTTCAGCGGCACGCTCAACCTGTGGGGTGCCGTCGAGTTCAAGGTCGCGCGCCTGCCGGGCGAGAGCACGCTCCAGAAGATCATCCGTCTGATCCAGACCGCGCAAAAACTGCGCGCGCCCAGCGAACGTTTCACCGACAAATTTGGAGGCGCCTACACGCTCGCCGTGCTCGGCGTGTGCGCGGTGATGTTTTTGGTGTGGTGGCTGGGCTTCGGCCTGCCGCCGTTCCAGAATATCGACGGAACGCGCTCGGCGTTTTATCGAGCGATGACGCTGCTCGTGGTGATGAGCCCGTGCGCCCTGGTCCTGTCGATCCCGTCGGCCATCCTCGCGGCGATCGCCTGGGGGGCGAAACACGGCGTGTTGTTCCGCGGTGGCGCGGCCATCGAGAAACTGGCCGACATCAATGTCGTCGCGATGGACAAGACCGGCACGCTCACCACAGGCGAACTCGCCGTGGTGGGCTACGAGAGTTTTCCGGCCGGTCGAGACCGGGAGATCATGGAGCTGGCCTACGCGCTGGAGGCCAACTCGCAGCATCCGCTCGCGCGCGCGATCGTGCGCGACGCCAAGGCGCGCGGCGTGCGCGAGCTGGGACTGGAAGAGTTTCAATCCATAACGGGGCAGGGCGTCGCGGGCCGCTTGGGCGGCTCCCAGGTGCTGCTGGGCCGCCGCGAGTTGCTTGAAAGAGGTCCGCTGGCCGACTGGTCGCGCAAACTGCCTCCCGCTCCGGCCGAACTCGCCGAGGTCTGGATCGTCGGCAAGGACTTGATCGGCCGTGTGTTGTTACGCGACCAGATTCGCGCCGAGTCGAAAGGGGTGCTGGCCGAGTTGAAGCGCATCGGTATCAAGACCATGATGCTGACGGGAGATCGACGCTCCGCCGCCGAGTCGGTCGCGCGAGAACTGGGTCTTGACGAGGTGAGGGCTGGTCTCACCCCTGAAGAAAAGGTTTCGGCGATCCAGAGAGAGAAACAGAGCGGACGGAAAATCGCCATGGTGGGCGACGGCGTGAACGACGCCCCCAGCCTCGCCGCAGCCGATGTGAGCGTGGCCATGGGAGCCCGCGGAAGCGATGCCGCCCTGGAACAGGCCGAGGTGATCCTCATGCACGATCGCATCGAGAACTTTCTGGCCGCGCTGCGGCTGAGCAAACGCGCCAAGCGCATCATTGTCCAAAATCTGGCTATCTCCCTGGGAGTGGTCGTCCTGATGGCGATCGCGGCGATCTTTGGCGCAATCCCGCTTGCCGTCGGCGTGGCCGCCCACGAGGGCAGCACGGTGGTGGTTTGCCTGAATTCGCTGCGGCTCTTGTTTGGGAAAAATCGGTAGTCGGGCGGGCGCGTATTGGACACTCCGTTACGCCAGCACCGGAAGGTTCTATTCGATCCAAAGCATGTCTCCGACGCGCACCTCTTCATATAGCCCGACGATGTCGAGATTGCTCATCAATACGCAGCCGGCGCTTTGCGGGGTGCCGAGACGAGCTTCGTGATTGGTGCCGTGGACGTAAACGTAGCGTTCGTAGGTGTCCACCGTTTGGCCGGCGGCGTTGGTGCCCTGGTTGACCCCGGGCTCCAGGCCGCGCAGCCAAAGGATTCGACTGGTGATGAGGTTGGGGGTCGTATCTGCATCGGGCAGTTCGCTAAAATGCCGGCCGGTTGGTACGCGCGCCTTGAAGACCATGCCGGGTGGCTGGCCGGCGCCGACGCGCTCCGCGATCATGTGGAGGCCGCGCGGGGTGCCGAGCGAGTCCTTCACGTTGGATGGCGGTCGCCTTGAGGTGGAAACAACATAGCTGCGCACGAGTTCCCGGGTACGGTAAAACCGCATCGTCTGCGTTTCTATGTTTACGGCAAGCCACCGGTCTGCGGGCTTGATGCCGAGGCGGGTGCATGTTTCAGTGACCGACTCCCAAGGAGATTTCATCGTGAATACGCGTAATAACTACGTCATCGGCATCGTCGGCGCCACGGGTGCCGTCGGTCAAGAGCTCGTGCGCTTGCTGCATGAGCGCAACTTCCCCATGGGCTCGCTGCGGCTCTTCGCCTCTGCGCGCTCTGCGGGCAAGATCGTGGAGTGTTTCGGCAAAAAATTCACGATCGAAGAGGCCAAGCCCGGAGCGTTTGCGGGCGTGGATCTGGCGTTTTTCGCCGCCGGCGGTTCCGTCACCCGCGCGCTCGCGCCCGACGCCGTCAAGTCAGGTTGCGTGGTCATCGACAAGAGTTCGGCCCTCCGCATGGAGCCGCACATCCCGCTCGTCATCCCCGAGATCAATCCCGAGAAACTCCGCAATCACGGCGGAATCATCGCCAATCCTAATTGCTCCACCGCAGTCATGCTCATGGGGCTCTGGCCGCTTCATCAAGCCTTCGGCCTTAAGCGCATCATTGTTTCCACCTATCAATCCGTGTCCGGTACCGGGGCCGAAGCCGTGCGCGAACTTGAAGACCAGATTCAGGCGCATGTCGCCGGGCGGCCCCTGATCAAGAAGGTATATCCCTTCCAGATCGCCTTCAATTGCATCCCGCACATCGACACCTTCGGCGTCAATGGCTACACGGGCGAAGAGACCAAGATGGCCGACGAAACCCGCAAAATCATGGGACTTCCGAATCTTAAGGTCTCCGCCACCACGGTGCGTGTGCCGGTGGTTCGCGCACATTCGGTTTCCGTCAGCGCCGAGTTTGAGCGGCCGGTGGACATCGCGACGGCCCGTGCGGCGATAGTGGCGTTTCCCGGCGCCGAGTTGGTCGATGACACCGCTGGCAAGAAATATCCCACGCCCCTCGATTTCGCCGAAAAGGTGAAGTGCGGCGTCGGCCGCCTGCGTATCGACACCGCGTGGGACAACGGACTTTCATTCTGGGTGAGCGGCGACAATCTATGGAAAGGGGCAGCGCTAAACGCCGTGCAAAATGCCGAGCTGATGATCCGCGAGGGCATTCTCAAGCCGGAGCCGGCCAAGGTTTGACATAACTCCGGGCCTGAGCCTTCGGGCTCCGCCCGTTTGGCCGGCACCCGCGCGCGCGGGTGCCGGTTGACTCCCATTGAATAAATCCTTGTCAGGCACGGGCGCCGCCCGTTTATCTCTCAACTTTGGTACGGACGCTTAGCTCAGTTGGTTAGAGCACCTCGCTTACACCGAGGGTGTCGGGGGTTCGAGTCCCTCAGCGTCCACCAGACTTTTCCATCACTCCCATAACCCGCAATGCGACACACGATCTCCGTCCTCGTTGAGAACAAGTTCGGCGTTCTAGCCCGCGTGGCCGGCATGTTTTCCGGTCGCGGCTTCAACATCGACACCCTCAACGTGGCTCCCACGCACGACTCGTCGCTATCCCGCATCACCGCCGTGCTCAAAGGCGACGACGCCTCGCTCGACTTGTGCATCAAACAGCTGCGCAAACTGGTCAACGTCGTCGACGTGGTGGATTTCACCGAAGGCCAGGCCGTAATGCGCGAACTCGTGCTGATCAAGGTCAAGGCCGACTCGAAGACACGCTCGGAAATCATGCAGATCAGTGACATTTTCCGCACCAAGATCGTCAATGTCTCGCATGAGTCGGTCATCATCGAGATGACCGGTGACGACGCCAAAGTCTCCGCCTTCCTCAAGCTGGTGGAGCCCTTCGGTATCCTGGAGCTTGCGCGCACCGGTGCGCTCGCGCAAATGCGCTGATCACTCTTTCCGTCAATCGCCTACAACCCTGCTTTTTTCACACCATGCCCGCTAAAGTATATACCGACAAAGACGCCGATCTCGGCATCTACAAGAACAAGACCATCGCTGTGCTCGGCTACGGCTCCCAAGGCCACGCGCACGCCCTTAACCTCAAGGACTCCGGCGTAAACGTCATCATCGGCCTTTACGAGGGCTCCAAGTCCAAGCCCGTCGCCGAAAAGCATGGCTTCAAGGTTGTCTCCACCGCCGAGGCGGTGCGGCAGGCCGATGTCATCCTTGTCGGTCTCCCCGACATGAAGCAGGCCGACGTTTACAACACGGACATCGCGCCGAACCTCACCAAGGGCAAGACCCTCGTGTTCTCCCACGGTTTGGCCATCCACTTCGGCCTCATCAAGGTCCCCGCCGACATCGACGTCATCCTCGTCGCCCCCAAGGGCCCCGGTCACATGGTCCGCCGCCTCTATGTCGAAGGCAAGGGCATGCCCGCCCTCATCGGCGTGTTCCAGGACAAGTCCAAGCAGGCCAAGAAGACCGCTCTGGCCTGGGCCAAGGGCATCGGCAGCACCCGCGCCGGCGTCCTCCAGACGACCTTCAAGGAGGAAACCGAGACGGATCTCTTCGGTGAGCAGGCCGTCCTTTGCGGTGGCGCCTCCGCCCTCGTTCAGGCCGGTTTCGAGACCCTCGTCGAGGCGGGTTACCAGCCCGAGATGGCCTATTTCGAGTGCTTGCACGAGCTGAAGCTCATTTGTGATCTCATGTATGAAAAGGGCATCTCCGGTATGCGTTTCTCCATCTCCGAGACCGCCAAATACGGCGACATCACCCGCGGCCCGCGCGTGATCAATGCCAACACCAAGAAGGAGATGAAGAAGATCTTGACCGAGATCCAGAACGGCAAATTCGTCAAACAGTGGGTTGCCGAATACAAGGGCGGCCTAAAGAACTACAACAAACTCCTCAAAGCCGGCGAAAAGCACCAGATCGAGAAGACCGGTGAGCGCCTCCGCAATCTGATGCCTTGGATGCCCAAGCGTAACATCAGCGGCGTGGCCGGTGCCTACGCTTCGTAATTTATTACGAGCCCTCCGAGCAAGGCCGTCGGCATTTCTGCCCACGGCCTTTTTTTTGTGTAGAATGCAGGAGCGGCTTTATGCCGCGATGGGTTTAACTTAGGTTCTCGCGTCGTGCATAAGTCCGCTCCCGCATAAGAATTTTTACCGCCGTGGTTCCTCCCAAACTCATCCTTGCAACCCGTAAAAGTCCCTTGGCCCTTGCCCAGTCGGAGCAGGTCGCTGCTCACTTGCGCGCAACCCTTGGCGTCGAGGTGGGATTGTTGAAAATCGTCACCACCGGCGATCAACGCACCGAGTGGTCCCTGGAAAAACAAGGCGGCAAGGGGCTTTTCACCAAAGAGCTAGAGGAAGCCCTCCTGCGGGGGGACGCCGATCTCGCGGTCCATAGCTGCAAGGATCTTCCGGGCGAACTGCCCGCCGGTCTTTCCGTCGCGGGCTACCTGCCGCGCGAAGACCCGCGCGACATGCTTGTCCTGCGCGAAGGCGTCGAGTCGCCCGAACTCATCGCCACTAGCAGCCCGCGCCGCCGACTCCAGCTCGCGATGATCTTCCCCGAAGCGAAGTTCACCGAGATCCGCGGCAACGTGGATACCCGCCTGCGCAAGATCGCCCAGGATCACATGGCCGACGCCACCGTTCTGGCCTGCGCCGGGCTGCGTCGACTCGGTATCGCAGGCTGGCAGGGCGCGGATTTCCACGCGCTCGACTTTTCCCACATGGTGCCGGCCGTGGGACAGGCCGCCATCGCGATCCAGACACGCTCCGCCGACGCCGCGCGTTTCACCGCTGTTTTGGACCGACGCACGTCACGGTTCGTGACGCTGGAGCGCGCGTTTCAAGCCGCACTCGGCGGCGGCTGTCAGACCGCTTTCGCGGCGCATGTCACTGCGGACACCCTGTGGTTCTACCACCACGAGA
Source organism: uncultured Verrucomicrobiota bacterium (assembly GCA_903876795.1). Classification (GTDB taxonomy): domain Bacteria; phylum Verrucomicrobiota; class Verrucomicrobiia; order Opitutales; family Opitutaceae; genus Rariglobus. The sequence continues at coordinate 154,465 of CAIRBK010000097.1, read as the reverse complement.
TCGGCCTGAGGAGCCTGCCGCTCAGCGACGCCGAAATCGACAAACCGGTCGAGACGGCGAGAGTGATTTTGAGGCATTTCGGGTTTCAGATTTAGTTAATCGCGAAGAATACGAAGGGCCGCAAAGTCGCGAGCCTTGGATTTCTTCGCGCCTCTTCGTTTTCTTCGTCGTTTTTTTCTTTATGTCCTCCGGTATCGTTCATCTCGTTGGCGCTGGTCCCGGTGACCTGGGCCTGGTCACCTTCCGCGCGAAGGAGCTAATCTCGCAGGCCGATGTGCTTGTTTACGACTACCTCGTCCACCCCGAGCTGGTGAAATGGTGCCGCCCCGAATGCGAGATTGTCTACGTCGGGAAAAAAGCCGGCTTCCACTCAGTCCCGCAGGAGGAGATCGAGACGCTGCTCGTCACCCATGCCGGGGACGGCAAGAAAGTCGTGCGACTCAAGGGCGGCGATCCGTACATCTTCGGTCGCGGTGGCGAGGAGGCCCGCACGCTGGCCAAGGCCGGCATCCCGTTTGAGGTCGTGCCCGGCGTCACCGCCGCCATCGCCGCAGGGGCCTACGCGGGTATTCCGCTCACGTATCGGAACTTGAGTACATCACTCGTTCTGCTCACCGGCCACGAGGACCCGACAAAGAAGGAAACCCAGGTTGACTGGCGCAATTACGGTGCGCTGAAAAACACCACGCTCGCCATCTACATGGGCATGGGCCGCATCGAGTTTATCCTTGCCGAATTGGAGGCCGGCGGGCTCTCCGCCGAAACGCCCGCCGCCGTCGTGCAATGGGCCTCGCTCGGGCGCCAGCGCAGCGTCACGGGGACGGTCGCCAACCTGGCCGAACTGGTTAAGAAATCCGGCCTCGGCGCGCCCGCCATCATTTTCGTGGGCGAGGTCGTCCGCGATCACGAGAGCATCGATTGGTTTGAGCATCTCCCGCTGTTTGGCCGCCGGATCGCCATCACCCGCACCCGCGACCAGAATAGCGAGCTGCGCGAAAAGCTCGAAACCATCGGCGCAGAGGTCCTGGAGCTGCCGCTTATCCAGATCACCAAGGACACCGACAAACACGGCTTCGTCGAGATCGTCACCGAACTCGGCAGCTACGACTGGATCGTTTTCACCAGCGCCAACGGCGTGCGCTTCTTCTTCGAGGATTTCCTGCGCGGCTTCCCCGACATCCGCGCGCTCGGCATGCTGCGCTTCGCCTGCGTGGGCAAGGCGACCGCCCGAGTTATCGAGAGTCACCACATCAAGGTCGAGTGCATGCCCGACACCGCGACCGGTGAATCGCTGGCAGACGCCCTCATCGCGACCGGCAGCCTCGACAGCGCCAAGGTCATTGTCGTCACCGGCAATCTTAATCGTGACGTGCTTGTGCGTAAACTTGAGGCCGGTGGCGCGATTGTGGACCGCCTGCTCCTCTACAAGACGGAGAAAGTCGATCTCGCCCATGATCCCGTCGCCGATGATTTCCGCCAGCATGGGGCTGACGCGATCCTGTTCGCGAGCTCCTCCGCCGTCAGCTCTTTTGCCGAGCAGGGTGAGGCGCTCGCGCTGGCCCCGGGCGCCAGACGCCCTCTGGCCGGCAGCATTGGCCCGCAGACAAGTGAAACGATGGAAAAAGCCGGCATACCGATTGGGTTTGAAGCCCGAAGGCCGAGCTTGGACGCACTCATCGAGGCCTTGATCAACAACCTCAAAGCCTGATCAGAAAAACAGGCTTCCCTAGGGCGCCCCGCGCCCCGTACTCTCTCCCGTTTATGCAGAAAACACTCGTTATTCTTAAACCCGATTGCATGGCCAACAAGCATGCCGGCAACGTCATCGACCGCTTTGAAAAAGCCGGTTTCGAGATCGTTGGCGCCAAGATGATCCGCCTCTCGTCCGAGGTGCTGCGCTCCCATTACGCGCATGTGGCTGACAAGCCGTTTTATCCTGAGATTGAGTCCTTTATGAGCTCACGTCCGGTGATCGTCGTCGCCCTTCAGGGCGCCGATGTCGTTGCCAAGGTGCGCGAATTGCTCGGCCCGACCGATTCCCGCAAAGCCGCGAAGGGCACCATCCGGGGCGACTACGGCACGGAAATGATGAAGAACGTCGTTCATGCGTCGGACAGCGATGACAACGCCCGCATCGAGCTGGCGCGTTTCTTCAAGCCCGAAGAACTCTTCGCCTGAGTAACACTTGGTCGCCGCAAGGCCGTCCCGTCGGGGGCGGCCTTTTTCATGGGGCAAATTTTGGGTGAAAGTCGCTCTTGACGAAAGCCGAGAAACCCGGACTGTCACCCCTTCCAAAAGACGCCCTCATCGTCTATCGGTTAGGACATGGGATTCTCAATCCTAAAAGCGGGGTTCGATTCCCCGTGGGGGCACCACTTTAAGAAGCCCGTCGAAACTTGGTTTTGACGGGCTTTTTGTTTTCCTTCCCGCGCCCAACTTGGGATGAGTCATGGTCATGTCATCGACCGAACTCCTCGCACGTATCGCCGCCGGCAAGGCCGCCGTGCTTGCCCAGACGCATTTTATGCACCGCTCTTTCGGCCAAGTGAAGAGCGAGTGGAAATACGACGGTACCCGCGTCACCGCCGCCGACGTGGCCATCTCTCAAAACATCTTCGCCGACTTGGGCGCACAGTTTCCCGAGGACCAGTTTTTCAGCGAGGAGCTGGCGGAGACCGACGCTCCCATACCCGCCACCGCGCGTTATGTGTGGGTGCTCGATCCGATAGACGGCACCAATAACTATGCGACGGGCATCCCTTACTGCGCCATCTCATTGGCACTGCTTGAGGATGGCTTGCCCGTTTATGGAGTCGTCTACGACATGGCTCGCCGCGTTCTCATGCATGGCGGCCCCGGCTTTGGAGTGCGCGACGGCGAACGCGAGGCGCAGGTGAAGACGTCCCTGCCGGACAGCAACAGCATGCTGGGTTTTCACAGTCCGTTCGACAAGGCCTACGCCCATCACGCCACCGCGTTGGTCGAGAATTTCAAGCTGCGCGGGCTTGGCAGCAGCACGCTGCATCTGGCGTATGTCGCGGCGGGCCTGCTCGACGCCACCGTGGACCACAACGTGCGCATCTGGGATATTGCCGCCGCCGTGCCTATGGTCCGTGCCGCCGGCGGGGAGGTTCAGTTTCTCAACGGCGAACCGTTCCCGATGCGGGCGTTCAACCTCAAGATGGGGCGTATTCAGTTCGTGGCGGGCAACGCGGGCACCTGCGGCCGATTGCGGGTTTTGCTGGGGGCCTGATCACCGTGCATCGAAGGGTGGCTCGACTACCGCCGGGCCGCCCAGAGTCGAAGCGATCCCAGCAGGAAATCCTCAAGCGCGGCAGACTCGTTGAGATTGAGACGAAGCAGGCCGACGTCGTGCTCGAGCTGGTCGATGGCGGCTGTTAGCGCACGCCGGGCGGCGCCGGTGTTGGCCATGAGCGCGGGCAGCGCGTAGTCGCGGGTGGCGCGTTCGATGTCGGCAAAGAGGCGGGACCGGAGGCCGTTGGCGATGCCGGTCTCGATGGCATCCTCCTCATCGGCGGTGAGCTCGGCGGCGAGTGCGGACTTTTGTTTTTTCCAGATTTCGGCGGTCGCGAAATCGAGCACGGCGGCAAACCGCGCGGTTAGCCCGTAAACGCCGAAGACTGAGTCGGCCACGGCTTTTTTGTCCGACACGCCCTCGTTCAGGCGTGCGAGCCAGGCCTGGTAATCGGCGATCCAGGACGTCCAGCCGTCGGGCTGAAACGCGGCGCCCACGCCCGGGAAGCGGAAGTGCAGGCAGCGGCTGCGTATGGTGGTGAGCAGTGCATAGGGCCGCGTGGTCAGAAGGAGAATGGTGGTGTTGGCCGGAGGCTCCTCGAGGGTTTTGAGAAAGATGTTGGCCGCGGCGACGTTCATGCGGTCGCACTCGTGGACGATGGCGACTTTTTGAGTGGCAACGGTTGGCGAGACCTGAACCTTGCCGATCAATTCGCGGGTGGAGTCTGCGCTGATCTGGCGCATTTTTTTCGCCGGGCGCAGGTGGAAACAGTCGGGATGGGCGTCGGGAGGGAAGGGGGCGCTCGACTGCGACGTGTTGAGCAGACGGTCGGCTATGGCGTGCGCGACCACAACGAGGATGTCGTGGTCGTCGCCGGTTATCAGCAGGCTGTGCGAAAGCCGTCGGCGCTCGATGGCGCGCTCAATCACGGCCACGGCGGGCGTGCCGGCGAGCGAGGACGGCCAAGATAACGGTGCCGAGGGCCCGGGCATCAGGTCAGTATCTTTTGCAGGCCGGCCCAGATATGCTTCTCGACCACGTCTTCGCTGTGCGAGCCGTCAATGACGAGGAAGCGGCTCGGCATGCTTTTGGCGAGCAGCAGGTAGCCCTCGCGGACCTTGTTGTAGAAATCGATGTTCTCGCGCTCCATGCGATCAGGCAGGCCGGAGGCTCGCTGGCGGATGCGCTGAAGGCCGAGCTCGGTTGGCACGTCGATGATGACGGTGAGGTCGGGCATGACGTTGCCGACGGCGAACTGGTTGATGAGATTGACCGGGTCGCTGGCGAGCTTGCGGGCGATGCCCTGGTAAACCGTCGTCGAATCGAGGAAGCGGTCCGAGAGCACCACGGCGCCGCGGCCGAGGGCGGGGGCGATGACCTCGCGCACGAGCTGGGCGCGGGCGGCGGTGAAGAGCAGCAGCTCGGTCTCGGCGCACATCTCGTCGCCCTTGGAGTTGTGGACGAGAATATTGCGGATCTGCTCGCCGATCTCGGTGCCGCCCGGCTCACGGGTGGTGACGACTTCGCGCCCAAGCAGCTGGACATGCTTGGCGAGGCGGGAAATCTGGGTGGATTTGCCGCTGCCCTCGGAGCCCTCGAACGAGATCAATTTACCGATGATTTTGTGCTTGAGAGGCATGACGCGATTAAAGGCGGGTTGGGTTTATTTCCAAGATTGGAGGAAGGCGAGCAGATCGGCGAGCGTGGGGCTTTGGCCGGTGCGCACGTAGTGGCCGGAGGTGCATACGCCGACGGTGAGACAGGCCTCGGGGGCGAGGCCGAGGAGTTGGGCGTTGGAGAAGCCGGCGTTAAAATGATCGCCGGCGCCCGTGGTGATGAGCGGCTTGGCGGTGTAAGGCCCCGGAACCCACGCGGTGCCGTCGGCGGTTGCGCAGGCGGCGGACTCCTTCGGGTGCACGACCACGGTGGAGAGACCGAGGCGGGTGCGGATCTCGGCGCACATCAGGCGCAAGCCGGCCTCGTCGGCGGTAACGGGTGTCTGGTCGAGGGCGGCCCATACCTGCTGGGCCTCCTTGAGGTTGAGGCCGAGGGTGACCTTGCCGAATTTCTCGAACCGACCGATGACGGCGAGTGCTTCGAGCAGGTCGGAGCGCGAGCGTTTTTCGGGGTCGGCGAGGTCGAAAAAGAAGATGCGGTCACGGGCGGGCAGGGCGGGGAGGACGCTTTCCACCATGGCGATGAAGATCGCGGTCATGTTGGGGATCATCGTCCAGTTCACCAAGGCAACGAGGTCGGCGGCGTTGAAGGCCTGATCCACGCCGGTCCGGCCCATTTTTTCGACGATTCGCCCGAACGTGATCTCGTCGAGACTGCGCATCTGGCCGAGCATGAGCTTGCCGTCGGTGAACTCGACTGCGGTGGTTGCGGCCGGATCGCACAGGGAAACGATATCGGCCTTGTCCGCGAAATCCTGAAACACCGGATGAATGACCGCATGGCCGAGGGCGCCTATGTATTTGAGACGACCGCCGGCGGAAATAAGTGCGTTGGCCATAATCGGGCCGTTGCCGCCGAGTTTGTCCATGCGCGGATAAAACTCGATATTGGTGCTTTTGCCCGCCGCGCCCAGGATGCGCTGGCCGAATTCTGTGATCGTCGAGATCGGCGTGAACGCTTCGCCTTGGGCGGTGCGCAGCGCCACCGGCGTCACGATCGTGTCGACGAAACCGTCGAAACCGACGACCGAGAGTTTACCCGAGAGGGCGGGGCCATGGATGCGCAAGGCCTCCAACGTGCGAGTTTTGAAATCCATAGGTTTGGGAAAAACCAAGCGAAGGTTCTGCAAGCGTGCGTCGCAACCAGATTCTCCCGCCCGCCGGCCTTTATTTCCATTGAACGGGCGCGCCCGAGCCACCATTGCTGGATTTTCGCCAAAGGCACCTTTTCGATGACGCTCTTCCTCGCTTCCGCCAACCTTCTAAAGATCTTCAACGACACCGATTTTTTCGGCCAAATCCTCACGGTCGGCCTCGGTATCTTCAGCCTGATCGCATGGACGGTGATGTTCGGTAAATACAACGAGCTTAAACGCCTGCGCGACTTAAACCTGGCCTTCGAGCAGCGCTTGCGCGAGGAGCGAACCCTGCTCGACCTGCCGGAGTCATTGCGCAACAAGCGCTCCATTCCCTACGCCGATCTTTTTGCCGATGCCGTCGAGTCATACTGGCGCGCCGCCTCCATCCTCAAGGAAAAGGGCGAGGACAGCAGCCGAGCCCGTCTCGAGCACGCGGAGAACGCCATCCAGCGAGCCATCGCCCGCCAGGCCCTGCGCTACGAGGCCAGCATGATCTTCCTCGCCACCATCGTCTCGGGAGCGCCGTTCCTCGGACTGCTCGGCACCGTGTGGGGCGTGATGGATGCCTTCAGCGCGGTGTCCGACCAGGCCGCCGCCAGCATCCGCACGCTGGCACCCGGCGTGTCCGCCGCGTTGCTCACCACCATCGCCGGCCTCGTGGTGGCGATTCCGTCGATGTTCGGTTATAATTTTCTCCTCGGAAAAGTGAAACAGCTCACCACCGAGATCGAAAACTACGCCAGTTCGCTCGCCGACCGCCTCGAACTCGAATCGAAGAACTAACCGACCATGGCCCGCACCTTTCGCCAGCGCCGCCAGATGCACGCGGTCGCGGAGTTGAACGTCACCAACCTCCTCGACCTGGCCTTCGTGCTTCTGATCATCTTCATGATCGCCACCCCGCTCATCACCCAGGAGCAGACGATCCCCGTCAATCTCCCGTCCGAATCGAAAAGCGAGCAGCAGAAACCCGATCCCGACACCACCTTCCAGCCCATCTCGATCGACCGCCAGGGCTCCTATTTTTTCGGCGACAAACGTGTGACCCTGTCCGAGCTCCAGCAGCGCCTGCGCCAGCTCGCCACCGAGAAAAAACCGCCGGTCATCCGTATCCGCGCAGACCTCACGCTCCAGTGGCAGCAGGTGGTGACACTCATGGACGAGCTCAAGAAGAACAACCTCTCCAAGATCACCTTCGACACGCAGGCGCCGGACTGAGCCGCGCACCGGCGTATCACTTCGTCAGCGTACCATGGCCTCCACCGTCAGTACTTCCCGAGCCTTCGTTGCTTCCGCCGCGCTGCACACGCTGCTGATGGGGGTGCTGCTGTGGTTCGCCTACGAGAAGAAAAAACAGGCGGACGAGGAAAAACCGCAGATATTCGAGCTGGTGGCCGGTGCCGGCGACAACTTCGGCGCGACCGAAGCCCCCGCGCTCGGCACACCCGGCGGCGGCATCAAGCTCGAGATCCCGGCGCCGCCCGCGCCCGATCCGTCCCCGGTGGAGCCTGCCGCCGCTGAGCCAGAGCCTTCGCCGGTGGCTCCCGCTCCACCGGTTGATGCCGCGCCGCCGCCTGTGAAAACTCCCGCGAAAACCGCCCCCGCGGCCAAGGAATACAAGCCGGTCAACATGGCGAAACTCGTTGACCGTATCGCCGACAAACGCGCCGCCAACATCGAGAAAAAGTTCAAGGCCGAGCAGGCCGCCGCCGATGCCCGCGCCGCCCGGGAAGCCGCGCTCAACGCGAAGCGCATGACCAAGGCCGATTTTGACCGCCTCAACAAGGGCAGGTCTTCGCCCTCGCAGAAAACCAGCGGAGGCGGCACCGGCTCGCTCAAGCGCATTGACGCCGAGGGTATCGCCGGCGGCGTGGCCGGCGGCTCGACTGCCAACAAGATCGGCGGCGCCGGCGGCAAAGCGCTCACGCGCGAGGACATCGAACTCTCCGAGGCCTACATCTCGCTGCTTATTCAGCGACTCAGGGCCGCCCATCAGAAGCCCGAAGGTTTGAGCGACCTGCTGGAAGCCACCGTGAGTTTTCGGCTCACGTCGAGCGGCCAGTTGGTCAGCGTCACCGTCACCAGTTCGTCCCGCAACAAAGAGTTCGACCAATCCGTGCTTGCCGCCTTCCGCCGCATCACCCTGCCGCCACCGCCCGCCAATCTGAAGACGAGCGACTACACGCTTACCTTCAAGATGAAGGAGGACACCTGAACAGACCGCCGTGGTGCATGAGCCCGGTTTTAGGCGATTTCCGGCGCACGGTTCATGCTCTTTTGTTCCAGAACGCATCACGCATAAATGCGTTCCCGTCTTTTGGGAAATGATATGAATTTTTCCCAAAAAACCGCTTGCCTTCGGGAAACAAAACCTGATTTTCACCACCTCCCGTCAGTAACGGGCTCTTAGCTCAGTTGGTAGAGCGCCTGCATGGCATGCAGGAGGTCAGCGGTTCGACCCCGCTAGGGTCCACCATTTTGGACTAAAGGCACCGGTTAATCCCGGTGCCTTTTTGCTTTAGGGACGGGGATCATCAGCTGGTGTCGTCTGTCGCATTGCAGACAGGTCGTTTGGTCGTTCACTTGTTTATGATGAAATTCCCCTTGGTTTCGATTGGTGTGCTGGCACTTGCCGGGCTGTTGACGGGTTGCGCCACCGTCAAGGAAACCGGCCGCACGCAGCTCATGCTGGTTTCACCGGGCGAGGAGGCGCAGATGGGGCTTTCAGCCTTTGCGCAGATCAAGAAGCAGGAGAAAATCTCCACTGATCGCGCGCTCAACGACCGCATCCAAACCATCGGTAAACGCATCGCGGCGTCCGTGGGCCGCGAGATCCCCAACGCACAGTGGGAGTTCGTCGTTTTTGATTCTGCCGCAGTCAACGCCTTCGCGCTGCCCGGCGGCAAGGTCGGCGTTTACACCGGGTTGACCAAACTCGCGTCCAGCGACGACGAGATCGCCATCGTCATGGGCCACGAAATCGCCCACGTGACCTCGCGCCACGGCGCCGAGCGCACCTCGCAAAACTACGCCGTTGCCGGCGTGGGACTGATCGCCGCCATCGGCATGGAGGCCAGGCACGTGGACCCCGCCAAGCGCAACCTGATCCTCGGAGCCTACGGGCTCGGCGCGACGGTGGGCTATGTGCTGCCGTTTTCCCGCCTGCACGAGAGCGAGGCCGACGCGGTGGGGCTGCGCTTCGCCGCCGGTGCCGGCTACGATCCGCGGGCGGCCGTCACTTTCTGGCGCAAGATGGCCGCTCAAGGCGGGGCTAAGCCGCCGGAATTACTTTCAACGCACCCGTCGGACGCGACTCGCATCGCCGAACTGCAGAAGCTCGCACCGCAATTCATGCCGCTTTACGAGCAGAGCAAGAAGCGCTTCGAAAGCGTCGAAAAAGCCGCCGAAAAGGCGGAAATGGAACGCTTTATGAAAGGCAAGTAATTCCTATTGTTGCGTGAACCAAGTCCATCCGGACGAAACGGCTACGCCGTTCCGCTACGGATTCCCAGCGTACCGGAATCGTGGAGCGATTTCGGTTTGGGCATCCAGCCATTGATATAACTCCTCGGAGCGACGCCGCGTTATCAGGGGAGTTGGGCGGGAATCGCCAAGCTGAATTGGGTGCCTTGGGTGAGCCCGGGGCCCGCCGTGATGGAGCCTCCGAGGTGACGGGCGATCCGTGAAACCAGGGCGAGCCCGATTCCGAGGCCGTCTTGCTTGCGGGTGAGGCTGTCGTCACCGGGCGAAAACAGGGCGGTGATTTCGTCCAGTTTGGGCTGGGCGATGCCCGGGCCGGTATCGGTCACGTCCATGACGAGAAACCGTGCGCTCTCGTCGTAGCGGAGGCGAACTTGGATTCCACCTTTGTCGGTGAACTTGACGGCGTTTTCGACCAGGTTGTCCACGGCCGCGATCAAGAGCTCGAATTTGCCGATGATGCGGAGGAGCGGGGGCGAGTTAACCGTGCAGTTCAGCGTCAGGCCTTTCCCAACTGCGGTCGCCCGATGGGGCTCGACGGCTCTGGCGACGAGGTCCGCAGGTGACGCTGACGTCAGGAGAGTGGTCGCCGGTGCCTCCAGTTGGAGATAGAGAAGGATGCGGGCGAAGAGTCGATTAAGGCGGGCGCTGGATTCTAGGATCAGCCGGCTCATCTCACGGACTTCGGGTTCTTTGGAGAGCGCGAGCACGCTGGCGGGGCCGTGGACGCCATTGAGAGGGGTGTTGAGCTCGTGGCTGACGCAGCGGAGGAAGTTGTGTTTGGCCCGGTCGGCGCTTTTGGCGGCTGTCAACGCGACCTCAAGTTGCTTCAGGGTGATGGCGAGTTGCTCGGTGCGGGCGGCGACGCGGTTCTCGAGATCGCGCACCAGTGCCCGGTTTTCGGCGCCCAGGCGCCACTTGCGGCAAAGGGTGATGGCGAGTTGTTGGACCTCGATCGCGTCGAAGGGTTTTTTCAGCATCATTACACCGTCGTCGGCGGCGAAAGTGGCGAGCAGATCGGACCAGGAGTAGTCGGCATACGCGGTGCAGAGTACGATCTGGAGGTCGGAGTGCTGACTGCGCAGGTGGCGCGCAGTCTGGACGCCGTCGATACCCGGGGGCATCCGCACGTCGAGGATGGCAAGGGCGAAAGGGGCGCCGGAGAGACTGGCGGCGTTGACGGCGGCGAGGGCCTCCTCGCCCTGGTTGACATAGGTGATGTCATAGACCGGGCCGGTGGTTTCGGGGCGGGCCAGTTCGGGGGCGAATTTATCGGCTCCGGGGATCGGGGCTCTGTCTACGCCGACTGGGTTGAAGATGCTGCTGTAGGCATCATGAAGCGCGGGCGTGTCGTCCGCAATCAGGATTCGGTAACGTTCGGAGCTCATGTGTTTTGACCGGAGGGTGGACGGGAGGGAAGAGTGAGGGTGAAAGTGGCACCGAGGCCGGAGCCGGGGCTGATCACCGCAAGGCTGCCGCCCATAAGACGGGCGGCGTTGGCGGAGTTGTGCAGGCCGAAGCCGTGCCCGGCGAGCTTGGTGGTGTAGCCGTAGGTGAAGATGGTGACGAGTTTGTCGGGCGGGATGCCGACCCCGTTGTCCTGGACGGAAACCGCAGTGAAGCCGTCGGTGGCGGGAGAGAAGCTGATCGAGATCATGGGCGAGGCGGGGGCGCGTGCGACGATGGACTCGTGTGCGTTGAGCAGCAGGTTGAGCAGGATTTGCACGGCCAGGCTGCGGTCGGCGTGTATGGTGGCGCCTTCGTCGAGATTGTCGGTCAAAGGGGAGAACTGGCGGGCGATGGTGCGAGCGAGGACGAGGGAGTCTTGAAGGACGTCGCGTAATTGGATGGATTCGGTGATGCTGGAGGTACGAGCGAGGGATTGCTGGCTGGAGACGATGCGTTTGAGGTGGGATATACCCTTGCGCATCATTTCCAGCAGCCTGGAAACCTCGTCGAGGTCGGTGGCTGTGTTCTCGGCTAGGGAGGAGAGCAGGGCGCGGAGCTCGGTGCCGTCGGGATGGACGGAGAAAACCACGGCTGTCTTCGGTGCAGTGGCGCCGAGCAGTTTACGAAGGGTGGCGACGGGGCGGTGCTGCGCGCCGGTGACCCTGGCGGCGATGAGGTCGCTGGAGACGTTGATGCTGGTGAGGACGTTGCCGATGTTGTGGAGGACACCGGCGGCGACCTCGGCCATGCCGGCTTCGCGTGAGAGTCGGACCATGTCGTGCTGGTTATCGCGCAAGGCACTCTCGGCGTTTTCGCGTTCGCGGATTTCTCGGTTGAGGGACTCGACTTGGAGGGCAAGGCGCTGGTCGCGCCGGCCGATCTCGGCCAACATGACGTTAAGAGCGACGGCCAGGTCGATGGCCTCGGCGCAGCCGGCGACGGTGGCGCGGGTCTGGTAGTCGCGCTCGTGGGCGACGCGCACGGCGGTGGCGGCGAGATTGACGAGCGGGGTGGAGACGGTGCGCTGGAAACGACGGGCGATCAGCAGAGCGGAAACCACGGACAAGCCGAACGCGGCCAGATAGATGGCGACCCATGTGAACGCGGTGGACCTGAGTTCCCGGGCCGTGTCGCCGGTGACGACCAGTTCGCCGTAGGTTTCACCGGAGTGGGTGATTTGCACCGAGACCAAGTGGGGAGAAGAGGCCGTGTCGCCGGTTTTTGCCGAGTCGAAGGAGGCGAAGGATCCGCCGCGGGAATCGCGAATGACCGCAGAGGTGATCAGCGGGTCATTGCGGAGGGCGGAGAGGATTTCCCGGGCCGAGTCCTGATCACCGAAGGCGAGGGCGGCAGAGACATTGGCGGCGGTGATGCCCGCGCTCGCCTGGAGCGAGTCGTGCAAGCGGGCCCGGGTCTGGCGGTAGTTGTGGAAAAAAAGGCCGCAGCCGACCGGGAGCATGACGCCTGCGCAAAGCAGCAGACTGAACACCAGTATCTGGCGCCGGATTGACTGGCCTTTCGGCTTCATGGGGCGGCGGGGGGCTTGCGGGAAAGTGCGAGGAGGCGCGAGTTTAAAGCGAGGCCGGTCGCCGGCAACGCGTCGGTGTTGATGGCGAACCGAAGTTGGGTGCCCTCGCGGAAAAGCTGCACGAGGCCACCCCGGGCTACGAAACCGGGCGCGTTGGATACGGTGAGTACGGGCCGACCTTGCAACAGGGGCACGACTTCATCCGGGCTCAGAAGGTAGTCGTCACCGATTTTTTCGCCTTCAAGGTAGACGACGTGGCAGCCCAGGGCGTTCCGTGCGTCCTTGATGCGGGTTACGCGCAAAGGGTGGCCGCGGACCGTGCGGCCTTCCACCAAGGTTATCAGGGAGTCGAGCAGGTCTCGGTTGCCGGCCACGCCGATGACGTAGGGGGCGGCGATATCCGACGCGCCGGGTTCGGGGGGCCACTCGGTGAAACGGAGGAAATTGAGCAGGTAGGCCGCGGTGGCCGTGGAAGAGTCGACGGCGGTCGCAGACGCGGCGACCTGGGCCAGCCCGCTTTCGGAAAGACCCAGGCAGAAGATCGCCGCCACTGCGAGCAGGCGGCGGCTCCGACGGGCTAAAGCGTGGAGCGGGTGCGGCATCAAAAGTCGCGGCTAACGCGAAGGACAACGGTGCGGGCCGGCGCGACGATCTGGCCGTCGTTCATGGAATCGTACCAGCGCGCGTTGGCCAGGTTGTAGATGCTGGCCGAGAGGTCCCAGTGGCGCCAGACGGGGGCCGCGCGCACGGTGAGGTTGGCGACCAGGTAGTCGCCGGTGTCCCGGGCGGGGGCGGTGAAATCACGCCGGTCGCCGACATATTGGATTTCGGCGGAGGCTCGCAACCAGTCGGCGCGGAGAGGCACGGAGAGGTTCAGTTTTCCAAGCAAATGCGGGGCGTCGGCGACGTCGGCGCCGGAGGACTCGTCGGTGGTTTTTTGGAGCGTGACGGAGGCGCGGGTGGTGATGCCGGAGGCAAAGCGGGTGGTCGTGCCTATTTCGCCGCCCCTGGTCTCGTAATTGGCTGCGTTTTGGTAGCTGAAGCTGCCGGGCGCGGGTTCATGGAACGAGATCAACCCGTCGGAGCGGGTATGGTAAAGGCGGACATCGAAGGCCCAGTACTTGGAGAAATCGTGTTCGCAGGCCAGTTCCCAGCTGCGGGCGGTTTCGGGGCCCAGATCGGGGTTGGCGACACCGCGAGGTTCTGACGGGTTGCGCTCCTCGAGGTTCGGGACGCGGAAGGACTCGCCGTAGAGGAGTTTCACCGTGGTGACGCGGGTGTAGTCCCAAATCAGGCCGACGCGGGGCGTGAGACGGCTTTCGCCCGTGCTGTAGTCGTCGTACCGCGCTCCGGTGGAGAGGCGCAGGCCGGGGAGTGCCTGGTAGTCAATCTGGGCGAAGGGGCTGTAGTAGCGGGAGGACGTGTTGATTTCGGCAGCGGAGTAGGCCGGCTGTTCCAGGTTGGGGTTGCTGCTGTGGAGGCGGAGGTTGTTTTGCACTTCGGTGCCGAGGAGCAGGCTGTGTCCGGCGGCGGAGGTCTGGTGCCAGCGGACCTCGTTGTTCAGGGAGACGGAGCGGGTCTTGGGGCGGCGTTCGTGGAATTCGTTGATCAAGTCGCCGTCGTAGTCGTTGGCCGGGCGGAAGGTACCATCGTAGGCATAATAATCGACGGACGTTTTAAGGGAGAGGGTGGCGTCTGCGAAGGGCGAACCGGAGGCCCGGGCGAGCCAGTAGGCGCGGGTGTCGGCCGCATGGGCGCCAGGGAGGGTGTGGTAGACCGGCGGGGGGACGTCTTTTTCGCGGCGGCCGTAGGCGGCTTCGGTTTCGAGTCCGCGCCACGAGGCCCGGGCGTAGAGTTGCCGCTGGCGGGTGCCGTCCTCGGTCGAGATGCGTTCGTCGGGACGACCGGTGGATGCGCGCCAGTCGTCGGGGAGGGGAAAATTGGTTTGCCCGGGGGTATGGGACTCGGTGGCGGAAAGCAGATATTCAACCCCGTCGGCGGTGCGGTCCCCGTAGGTCAGGCGGCCCTTCGTGCCCGCAGAGGAGTCGAAGGTTGCGGAGATCTGGCCACCGGAGAGGTCGCGGCCTTTTTTGGGGATGACGTTGATGGCGCCGTAGAAGGCGCTGCTGCCGTAGACCGACGAGCCGGGGCCTTGGATGATCTCGATGCGGTCGATGAGGTCGGGGTCGAGAAGGAAGTCGGTGCCGACGGATCCCTGTTGGTAGATGGGGTCGTTGATCCTCTGCCCGTTGACGAGGACAAGAGTGCGGGAGTTGTAGTCGTAGGCGCGGGTGAAGCCCCGGTTGCCGATGTAGTCGTAAAACCGGTCGGTGCGGATGTGGAAGCCCGGGGCGCTGCGGAGGGCGTCGCCCAGGGTGCGCCAGCCGTAATTGCGGATGTCGGCGGCGGTGAGGACGGTGACGCTGGCGGGGGCCTGGCGGATTGACTGTTCGTATTTGGAGACACCGGACACGAATTCGACGGGCAGCTCCACGAGTTGTTCGAGTTCGAGGCTGGCGAGGTCCTCTTTGCCGCGTTCAGTTGCCCCAGCCGGCCCGATGCAAGCGGTAAAAAGCAACAAAGACCAACCTGTCTTACGGGAGGAAGCCGCGAAGGTAGGAGCTCGGGGCGATCGGGAATCAGGTGTGGGCATAGCCTTCAATGGGGGAGGTGTTAAATTGAACGGCGCAGGCCAATCTTTCGGCCGCTCTTGTGAGGGTCGCCGCTATCGTCGGGCCGCCGACCGGCTTGCCGATGTAATCGTCCATGTCGTCGGCACGGCAAATCTCTTGATCACCTTCAAGTGCTTTGGAGGTCATGGCGATCAGCCAAGGTCTCAATGACTCGGCGCATTTGGCGCAAAGGCGGCGAGCGCATGATAAATCATTCATATCAAGCATTTGCACATCGAGGGTGGCAACATCGAATCGACGTGTGGCGAAGGTGTCGAGCACTTCAAGACCGTTGGACACGACTTCGGCATGGTAGCCCAGGCGCTCCAGAAATGCGCTGAACAGGAGACCTATCGCAACGTAAACCTAGGTGAGGCGGCCAAGGCCTGGGGTGTGTTTCTGAAAGAACACAGGTCCTCGAACACTGCGAGTGGGAGGATAAGCAGGCCGGGCCGGCATCGACCTGAACGGCACGACCCGCCGGGTCGCCTCCGTCTCGGTCGTCTTGGCCGAGCCCGCTTCTCCTCTCACGCGGACCCGATTTATTTCAGAAACACACCCGGAGCCTTGGGGGAGTGGGTGATGGGCATGACATGGGCCTACCGTTGACTCAGTACCGAGTGGGCATTGGCCAAGCCCGCCGCCAGGTCGGCGGATCGGATCGGCTTGACCAAGTAGTCGTCCATCCCTGCCGCCAGGCAGGCTTCGCGGTCGCCCTCGAGGGCGTTGGCGGTCATGGCGATTATCCAGGGGCGTTTTCCCGGAACGTATTCGGCGCACAATCGGCGGGCGGTTTCCATGCCGTCCAGTTCGGGCATCTGCACGTCGAGGAGGATGACGTCGACGTGCTCCCGGGCCACGGTCGCGAGCGCTTCCAGGCCGTTGGCCACGGTTGTGCAGTGGTAGCCGAGGCGCGAAAGCAGCAGTTGCGCGACGAGCTGATTGGTGGGGTGATCCTCGGCCAGGAGAATCTTTAGCGGATGCCTTTGGGCAAAGGATTCGGTGGAGACCGTGAGGGGCGGCTTGAGGACATCGACGGCGGCGGGCGACAGGGCGGTGTCCAGAACGTGCATCAAGGTGGAGGTCTGCACCGGTTTCGTCAGGACGGTGCGACTACCGCTCGGGAGCGGGTTTTGGGTGTTGTCACCGAAGGGGACCATCGCGATCAGGGGCATGCCACTGGAGGCGCCTTGTTCGACCAAGCGGGCTTGCCGGTCGGCGGCCGGCGGGGATCCGCACGGGATGTCCAGGACAGCGGCGTCGAACGTATCGCCGCGCGCGAGCAAGGCCAGAGCCTCGGCGGCGGAGTCCGCCACGGTTGCGGTCAAGCCGCTGCGACGGACCAGCCGGGCCAGGTATTCCCGCCGCACCGCATGACCGTCCACAATGAGCAGACGTCGGCCCGCGAGGCGGGGGCGGGCCGGAGCGGAGGCGTTCTCGGGAGCAGGTGCCGCGGCAAGGGGGATCTCGAATTGAAAATTGGAGCCTCGGCCCACTTCCGACTCCACCCAGATGCGCCCCACCATGAGGGAGACGATGCGTTGGCAGATCGCCAGGCCCAGGCCGGTGCCGCCGTATTTGCGGGTGGTGGATGAATCGGCCTGGGAAAAGGCCTTGAAAAGTCGGTCAAGCCGGTCCGCCGGTATGCCGATTCCGGTGTCGCGCACGGAAACATGAAGAAGCCCGGCGCGGATCGAGAGGGAAACGACCACGTCGCCCTGTCCGGTGAACTTGATCGCGTTGGCCACGAGGTTGACCAAGACCTGACGAAGCCGGATCACGTCGCCGAGGATACGCGCGGGCACCCCCTCATCCATGGTGTAAACGAGTTCGAGGTGCCGTTCAGCCGCAGATCGGGCTTGAATATCGAAAACAGCCTCGACACACCCCGCCAAATCCACGGGTTCGCGCTCCAGTTCCAGGCGGCCGGATTCGATTTTGGAAAAATCCAGGATGTCGTTGATCAAGGTAAGCAGCGAGCGGCCGCTTTGTTGTATGACCGTGGCGTAGCGTTTTTGTTCGGGTGCCAGCGGGGACTCGTTCAGGAGCTCGGCCATGCCGATGACCGCGTTCATCGGCGTGCGGATTTCGTGGCTCATGTTGGCCAGGAAGTCCGCCTTGGCGCGCGTGGCGGCCTCGGCCGAGTCCTTGGCGGCCGCGAGGACAAGATTGGTTTCATCAAGAACTTCCCGGGCCTTCTGCAAGCGGAGGTTTTCCTCGCGCAGGGCGATTTCAGTCATCACCAAGGCGGCAAGATCTTCCAGGAGGGCGATGTCGGCTTCGCTCCAAGCGCGGCATTGGCCGTCGATCACGCAGAAAGAGCCGAGCACGTGGCCTTCGGAGTCGCGCACAGGGATACCCAGGTAGGCGGCCACCCCTAGATCGGGAATCGCGAGGTTGTCGTGGACGACCGGATGGTTCCGGGCGTCGGAGACCACGAGATTGGTCCCCGAGGTGACGACATGCTGGCAAAATGAATGACTCAGCGGCGTCTGGCGGGCCGCAGCGGCGGGGCCGGTGAGGCCGATGGCTGATTTGAAAAACTGGCGGTGGTCATCCACGAGCGAAAGCAGGGCCACGGGGACGTTGAGCAGTCGCGCGGCGAGTCGGGAGACACGGTCGAAATTCACGTCCGCCTCGCTGTCGAGCAGACGAAGTTTCGCCAGGGCGGCTAGGCGGCCGGGGTCATCGAGGGGCAGCGGTAATGAGGGCATGTGGAAAAGTGGTGCCTTAAACCGGGGTGGAATTCCTGAGGTAGGAGGCTATGTCGGTTTTGAGCTCATCGCAGGCCGCCGTGATTCGGGCGACGAGGCGATCATCGGGCGGGGGCGGGGATATTTCAAGTGCCTGGAGCAGCTTGGCCAGCCGGCGCGCGCCGGCGTTGGTGACCGCCCCGCGGAGGGAGTGGGCGATGCGTTTGGTTTCGGCATGGTTCCCGGAGCGTATCGCCGCCAAGAGTAGGTCGTGGCTTTCGGTGATGGACGGCCACACTGCGACGAGCAAGGTGCGGAGGATGTCCTCGTCTTCCATCAGTCGGGCACGGGCATCCGCGTAATCAAGCACGGGCTCCGCGTCCTCGGCTGGCGAGGCGGAGGGAGCGATGGGAGGTGGGGGCACCGGTGTGGAGCGGTCGAGCCATTTTTCGAGTATGGCCTGCAGGTCTCTTGGGTCGATGGGCTTGGTCAGGTAGTCGTCCATGCCGGCCTGGAGGCAGCGGTCCCGGTCCCCGGCAAGCGCGTGGGCGGTCACGGCGATCACGACGGTCTTGCGTTTGACGTCGCCGGCGCTCCCGTTGCGGATCGCCCGGGTGGTTTCGTAGCCGTCCATGCCGGGCATTTGGACGTCCATCAAGACCAGGTCGAAAGATTGGCCCCCGATAAGTCGCAGCGCGTCCTCGCCGCTGTCGGTGGTTTCGCAGGAATAACCGAGTTTCCCAAGGATGCTGCGGGCGACGAGTTGGTTGGTGGCGTTGTCGTCGACGACGAGGATGCGCGCCTGGCTGCGGGGTGCGCGCGCCGCAGACGCCGGCACCGCTGGAGGCTGTTCAAGTGTGGGCAGTGAGGGATTCGCCAGGAGCGCGTCCCCCAGAGATTTGGTCAGACCTTGGGCAAAAACCGGTTTTGTGAGGATGGCTGAGGACTCGGGCGCCTGCAGGTCGTTTTGGGCGGGGATGTGGCCGAGCGGGACGAGCAGAATGCGTCGGAGCTTTGAGTGCTCCGGGTACGAGACGACAAGGCGGCCGTGTGCCAGGCCGGCGGATTCGGGCAGGAGCGGGTTGATAAGGGCCAAGTCGTAAGGCCGGCTGCGGGCGGCCTCCAGCGCGGCGAAGGCGGCGGCACCGTTGCCGACGCAGGTGCATTCAATGTTGAGGCGTGCGAGGATGTTGCCGAGGGCGGTGCAACTGGAGGCGTTGGGCTCGACAACGAGGACGCGGGCGGCGCGCAGCGAGGGCGGGATCACCGGAACCGCCTCGGGGGCGGGGTCGCGAAGCGGCAGGCGGGCGGTGAACCAAAACTCCGAGCCCCGGCCCATGCGGCTGCTGACGCCCACGGTGCCGCCCATGAGCTCGGCCAGTTGTTTCGCAATGGCTAGGCCCAGACCGGTGCCGCCGTATTTGCGGGTGGTGGAGGAATCCACCTGGGTGAACTTCGTGAACAGAACGGACAGCTTCTCCTCCGGGATGCCCAGGCCGGTGTCGGTGACCGAGAAACGCAGGACGGCGTGCTCGGGCTCGAGTGTTACGAGCGAGGCCAGCAGGGATATTTCTCCCCGTTCGGTGAACTTAAGGGCGTTGCCGGCGAGATTGGTGATGATTTGGCGCAGGCGGACCGGATCGCCCTGTAGGCGCAGCGGGACCCCGGGGGCAATTTCGCAGATGAACTCCAGGTCTTTTTGGTGGGCGCGCAGCGCGAGGGGAGCGGTGGCTTCTTGGAGAAGTTTTTCGAGGTCCAGGTCGATGGTTTCAAGCTCCAGGCGGCCGGCTTCGATTTTGGAGAAATCGAGGATGTCGTTGATCAGGGTCAGGAGGGCTTCGCCGCTGGATACGGCGATGTCGGTGAAGCGGCGCTGCTCGTCGTCGAGGCTGGATTGGCGCAGGAGGCCGAGCATGCCGATCACGCCGTTCATGGGCGTGCGGATCTCGTGCGACATGTTGGCGAGGAACTCCGATTTGGCGATGCTGGCCAGTTCGGCGCGGAGCGCGAGTTGGTTGGCGTTGGCGATGGCCACGGCGAGCTGGTCGTTGGTGCGGAGAATCTCGTTTTCGGCCGCCTTGCGTTCGGTGATGTCCTGGATGATGGACCAGATGGCCTCGCGACCGTCGGGCATGACGGTTTTTACGCCGTTGAGGACGACGGGGTAGCGGGTGCCGTCCTTTCGGATGTATTCCTTTTCGTAGGGTCCGTAGCGGCCCGTGGTGGAGAGGCTGTCGATCTGGAGCTTTTCCTGATCCGCATACTCGCGGGGCGTGAGGTCCCAGTAGCTCAGGTTGACGAATTCCTCGCGGGTGTAGCCGGTCGGCGCGTAGAGCGCGGGGTTGACCTCGAGGAAGGCGCCGGTGGCGAAATCGTTGAGCGAGATGCCGACCGGCGAGAGTTCGAAGAGGGTGCGCAATTTGGATTCGTTGGCGCGCAGGGCCTGGTCGGCGAGGCGCGCCGAGGTGATGTCGAAATTGATGCCCACCATGCGCACGGGGGCGCCGGCGGAGTCGCGCAGCACAAGGCCGGCGGCTTGGAGAATGCGGGATTCTCCGTTGGGAAGGTGTACGGTGAACTCGGGGTTATAACCGCGGTCGCCCCGGAGAGCGGCGTCGATGTCGTCTTGCACCCTGGCGCGGTCGGCGGGGCTGACCTGATTCATCCAGGTGTCGTAGGGACGGGACGTGGAATCGCGGGCTATGCCATAGAGTACAAACATGGCGTCGTCCCACACGAGCGTGTTGAGGGGGATGTCCCAGTCCCACACGCCGAAGCCGAAGGCGCGTGCGGCCAGGGCGAAGCGTTCGTTGAGCACCGAGAGGGCGAGCTCGGCGTTTTTGCGCTCTGTGATCAGGCTGCGCAGGGCGATGTAGCGGGCGGGTTTCCCGTCCTCGTCCGGCACCGGCACGATGGTTGTTTCGACCCAGTAAAGGGAGCCGTCCTTGGCGCGGTTGCAGATTTCCCCATGCCAGACGCGGCCCTGCCTGATGGTCGTGTAAAGATCGGTGAAAAACTCACGGGGGTGCTGCCCTGAATTGATCATGCGGTGATCCTGGCCGAGGAGTTCCTCGCGGGTGTAGCCGGAGATCCGGCAGAAGCGGTCGTTGGCGTAGGTGATGCGCCCGCGGATGTCTGTGGACACGACGATGGCGTGCTGGTCGAAGGTGAACTGGAGCTGGTCGCGTTCACGGCGCGCGCCCTTTATCTCGGTCAAGGTGCGCGCGAGGGTGTTTTCCAGCCGGCCGATTTCGTCGGCGGCATCTACGCTGGAAACGGTCGGCAACGCGCCCGCTTTGCCCAGATGGCGGCGCTCAATTTCATCCAAAGGCGCGAGCACATGGCGGCGGAGATAATGATAACAGATCGCGGCGAGCGTGAGCAGGCTGAGGGCAAAACCCGTGGCCGAGATTGTGGTGATGCGCAGCACTTTCTGGCGGACGAGGGTGTTGTCCAGAGCAACCACGACGACTGCGGGGTGTAGGTCGATGGTGTGTTTTTCGTGGTCCTGTAACTGCAGGCGCAGGCTGTAGAGCAGCCAGTGGGCGGGAGTCTGGCCGGGCTTGAATCCAGCGGTGCGCAGGGCGTCCTCGGAGAGACTGGTGACGGTTGCCGGTCCGTTCAAGGCGGGGAGGGACCGGCCGTTCCAGGTGGGGTTGGTGCTGGCGATGATGCGATGGTGGCCGCCACCGGCCACGATGATGAGGGGGACTTCCCGGTCGGCGCCGGTCGCGCTCACGATGCGTTGCAGCGCGCCGGAGTGGTCGATGGTCTCGGCCGCGTAGCCGACGGCTTGGGCGACCGTCTTGGCCCGCACGCCTTGGCGTTCCATGAACTGGCTGTTAACCAGAAGGTAGATGACGACCGTGCCGATGGCGATCATCGCAACACCGACCGCCAACAAGGGCAGGGTAACTTTGCGGGAGAGCGATACAGCCTGGGTGTGCGGTGCGGTCATCTAGCCTCGGTGGTGAAGAAATCGGTGTAATAAGTATGCTCGGGCTTCGGTTGGATGATCAGACGATTCTGCCGGAGCACATCGATGGTCCCGGCAACGATGGGTTTGATGCGGCCCTCCCTGAGGTAGAGCGCCTGGTCGCTG
Organism: uncultured Verrucomicrobiota bacterium; assembly: GCA_903876795.1. Lineage (GTDB taxonomy): Bacteria > Verrucomicrobiota > Verrucomicrobiia > Opitutales > Opitutaceae > Rariglobus. Next base: position 132,470 of record CAIRBK010000097.1, on the reverse strand, counting down.
GCCGAGAGCATTCTCATACCATCGGTGAGTGATATGCTGAACTCCTCCGGCGTCACGCCCTCGCGCGCGCTCATGATGCGCAAAGCCTCGGCGGGGTGTTTGGCGAGGTAATCCTGCGCCCGGTAGAAGGCGCGCAGGAGGGCGGCGACATCCTTGGGGCGGGACTTGATGGCGGTTTCGCCAACGGCGATCACATCCACCACCTCGCGGGGTATTTGGGCGGTGCTGAAGATGACTTCACCGGTGCGCTCACGCAGCAATTCGGTCGAGGTGGGCGGGTAGGTTACAACGGCGTCGAGCAGGCCGGCGCGCAAATCGGCTCCCATGCTGGCCTGGTCCTTGGACACGGGCACGATGTCGGCCATGGTCATGCCGGCGGACTCCAGGGCGCGGGCGAGGACGTAGACGCAGATCGAGCCGAGCTCCACGCCGACCTTGCTCCCCTTGAGGGCTTTCAGGTCGGACAGGCCCGGCTTGGCGATGATGACGTCGGCTCCGTTGGAGTAATCGACAACGCTCACGATTTTCAGAGGGTCGGCGGAGTTTTCACCGGCCAGGACCACCTCGACGATCGTCGTGCCCAGACCGTCGATCTGACCGCGCTCAAACGACCGCCGTGCATCGGCCAGCGAGGAGAAATCGACGAGTTGCACGTCGACTCCCTCCTCCTTGTAGTAACCCAATTCCTGCGCGAGGTAGAGGAACTCGTAACCCGGCCAGATATTGAGACCGATGCGCAGCGGGTTGCGGCGTTCACACCCCGCTAAAAACATGAGCAGGGCAAGGACGACGAGGGCCTTGGTTAAGGCGAGTTTGTGCAGCATTTTGTTGGGCGGGGTTTTCGCGCTGAGGTCGTTTTGTTTAAAATGATTGTTAGCATCGTCACCCGGTTGAATTTATTTAGGGGTCATCTTGAAGATAAACCGATTGAGCGGCTTTTCTTCGTCGCCCGCGGTGATTTGATAACGGGCTGTTTATTGAAGACACTCTCCCGTTCCTGGGCATCTGAAAAGGAGCTGCCGCCGCCTTGTTTCGTGGCTGCGAGCTTGGGCGAGCGGTTTGGTCCACTCGCCCACGCCCGCGGCCGCGTCATGTTTTGGACTGCGCTGAACTCCGATTTACCGGCAGCCCCCGAGAGGTCGGCGTGGTCCGGGCGGAGATCCCGTGGCCGAGTTGCATATGCCGGGTTATTCGGGGCGATGACGTAGGGTTACTTTTCAATCCTCGGAATCGCGGAAAGCAGGGTGCGAGTATAGTCGTGCCGCGGGCGCTCCATGACGTCGAGCGCAGGGCCCATTTCGACGATTTTGCCGCGATACATGACGGCGATGCGGTCGGAGAGGTGTTTCACGACGGAGAGGTCGTGGGAGATGAAGATGAGCGTGAGGTTGAGCCGGCGGACGAGATCGGCGAGCAGGTTGAGAATCTGCGCCTGGATCGAAACATCGAGGGCGGAGACGGGTTCGTCGGCGATGATGATCTTGGGGTTGAGGGCGAGGGCGCGGGCGATGGCGATGCGCTGGCGTTGCCCGCCGGAGAACTCATGGGGGTATTTTTGCATGTCGCGCACGGGCAGGCCAACCTGCCGCATCAACTCGGCGACGCGCGCGGGGATGGCCTCGGGCGGGCAGACCCGGTGGACCTGGAGCGGCTCGGCCAGGGTGGCGAAGATGGTCATGCGGGGGTTGAGCGAGGCGAACGGATCTTGAAAAACCATCTGCAGGTCCCGGCGCACGGCCGCGATGTCGGCGGCCGAGCCTGCGGTCAGGTTTTGGCCCTCAAGAATGACGGCGCCGCTCGTCGGCGGGATCAGTTGCATGAGTGTGCGGCCGAGGGTGGATTTACCGGAGCCGGATTCGCCGACCAGGCCGACGACCTCGCCGCGCCGGACCTCGAAGGAGATGCCGTCAACGGCGCGCACGATGCCGGAGCGGGTGTGGAAGTGGGTTTCCACGTCCCGAGCCTCCAAGATCGCCGGTCCGGGGGCTGCGGGCGGCGGCGGGGCTTCGTCGGGGGCGGCCTCGGCAAAGGTGAAACGGGCGAGCAGGGCGGCCTCGTCGATGGGTTTGGAGAGATCGGGGGGCAATCCGGGGATGGTGAAGAGCCGGCGGCCTTTTTCCTGGAGCGCGGGCACGCAGCGCTGGAGGGCCTTGGTGTAGGGATGCTGGGGATTGCGGAAGAGCGTGCGGGTGTCGGCCGTCTCCATGATGCGGCCGGCATACATGACCTGCACGCGGTCGCAGAGCCCGGAGACGACGCCGAGGTCGTGGGTCACGAAGATCACGGCCATGCCGAACTCGTGCCGGAGTTTTTTGATGAGCGCGAGGATCTGCGCCTGCACGGTCACGTCGAGGGCGGTGGTCGGCTCGTCGGCGATGAGGATGTCGGGTTTGGTGATCAGCGCCATGGCGATCATCACCCGCTGGCGCATGCCTCCGGAGAACTCGTGCGGGTAACTGTGCATGCGCTTGGCGGCGTCGGTGATGCCGACGGCTTCCAGCATGGCGAGGGCGCGGTCGAGGGCGTCTTTACGCGAGATTTTCTCGTGGATGAGCAGGGGCTCGATGATCTGCTCGGAGACGCGCATGTAGGGGTTGAGCGACGTCATCGGGTCTTGGAAAATCATCGAGATGCGTTTGCCGCGGATGGCACGCGCCTCCTTCGGCGAACAATGCAACAGGTCCACGCCGGCGAACATCGCCGTGCCGCTCTCGATGCGACCGGGAGGCTGGGGGACCAGTCCCATCAGCGAGTAGCAGGTGACGGATTTGCCGGAGCCGGATTCGCCGACGATGCCGAGGACCTCGCCGCGTTCGAGGTGGAAACTGACGCCGTCGACCGCACGGTAAACACCCCGGCGGGTGTGGAAGTAGGTGCGCAGGTTTTGGACTTCGAGGAGCGGCATGGCGGAGGTGTCAGGCGCTGAGGTTGGCGGGAGGTTGGCCGCAGGAGCCGCCGGCGCAAGCCGGAGCGGTGAGCCTGCGCAGTTCGGCGGCCACGACTTCGGGTGCGAGGTCGTGGAGGCTGCCGCCGCCCGTGGGCGGGCAACCGGGCGGCTGGAGAACGGTCGCCGGCGCGGCGAAGATCGGGCCGGTGCGCACGGGATTGGTCGGGCCGAAGAGGGCGATCACGGGCGTGCCGAGCGCGTTGGCCAGGTGCATGCCTCCGGTGTCGTTGGTGACGACGAGGGCGCAGGCGCGGAGTTCGCGCAGGTAGGCTTCGAGGTCGGTGGCGCCGGCGAGGTTGCGCACGCGCTCGGGCGGGAAACCGAGGGCGACCTGGTCGGTGATCTCACGGTCACGGGCGGTGCCGAACAACGTGAACACCCGGTCGGGGCACGCCTCGATCAACGCGCGCCAGTGGGACACGGGCCAGCGTTTTGCGGGCGTGTTTTCCGAGCCGGCGATGAGTCCGACGGGCGCGGGGCCGGTGGTTTCGGTCCGGGGAAAATCCAGCGGCGAGCGATCGACCGGCTCGGTGAGGCCGAAGGTGCGGGCAAAAGCCTCCCATTGGCCGATCTGGTGGTTGGCGGCCTGGTCGAAACCGACCGGCAGGCGGTGCGCGTGGGTGAGCAGCGGACGGCGACGGCCGGGGCGTACGATGCCGAAGCGCTGAGGCGCGCCGGTGAGCCAGGCCTCGAGGTCGCCGCGCAACGAGTGGGTGAAGACGAAAAACACCTCGGGGCGGAGGACGCGTCGTTTCCAGAAATGAAAGAAGTAGCCGAGACCGCGCGGCGGGAGGGGCTCGAAGCGGTCGGCCACGCCGGCGGCGCGCACCAGCGGCTCGAAGGCGGCTTTGCCGATCAAGGTGAACTCGGCGTCGGGACGGCCGGCGCGCATGGCGCGGAGCACCGGCAGCAGCATGACGACGTCGCCGAGCCAGTTGGGCAGGCGAACCCAGTAGCGCTTGGTGCGCGGCAGCCTCGTCCAGCCCCGATAGGCGAGTTCCTCGGTGATGAAGCTGCGGTGAGTGTTGAGATTCAGACTGCGGTCGGATGTGTCCTGGGTCTTCCAGCGGGCATGTGTCCACAGCCAGGCCGCGCACAGGCGCTCGTTGGAAGAGAGCGCGTTTTCAAACCAGCGGTTGAGGGCGACGGTCGCGCCGGCCACCGTGCCATCGTGGGTGATCGGCTCGGAGTGGAATTCCATGCGCCAGAAACCGGTGCGCAGCGGGTAGAGCGCGTTGAGTTCGGCACCGTCTTTTTGGAGAAACAGGCCCGGCAGTTCGGTGCTGGAGCAGATGCGGCCGAACACCGTGGTGAGCGCTCCAGGGTGGCCGGCGTTTTGGTCGAACATCAAGGTGATGATGCCGTTGCGACCAAGAATGTTTCGGGCGGTTTGCAGTCCGCCCTTGCGCGAGAGCATCCGCAGACCGAAGCGCTCGCGGGTGCGTCGCAAATATGCGTCGAGCACGGGGGACTTCAACGCCCGGTAGATCACGCCGGACTCCGGCACGGGCACCGGGCTGAGCAGCCCCAGCCAGGCGAGCGTCTCCCAATAGGTGAAGTGGCCGTCCGTCATCACCAGCGGACGCGGGCGCTCGCGGTGGGAGTTCAGCAGAGTCAAAAGCTCGGGCGAAACCACCGCCATGCGCTTGATGCGCGCGGAAGACAGGTAGGGCGAGGCGAGCGCGAGCAGGGCGGTCTCGATAAGGTTGCGGTTGCTTTGGCGGGCGATGCGGGCGCGCCACGCCGCCGGGCGGCCGGGGAAAGCGATGCGGAGGTTGTCGGCCACCAAGCGGCCCCGTGACGGCACCACCACCGGGAGCAGTGCCCCCAGCACCACGCTGATCAAACGAAGGACCGGCTCAGGGGTGAGCGCGACGGTCCTGCCTAGGGCGGTGATGAGGAAGATGAGCACGATGAGCGGCCTGATTAGGGTTTGATTTCAAGACGAGCCGGTTCATCAGATGGGCGTAAGTTTCCAGTTTAAAGCCGATTTTTCCAAAGCGCCGCCGCATGCCCCGTCTTCTTGTCATCAAGCCCTCCTCCCTCGGAGACATCGTGCACGGATTGCAGGTGGTGTCCTCGCTCAAGGAGCAAATCGCCGGGCTGCACGTGACCTGGGTGGTGCGCGAACTCTTCGCCCCTCTGGTGAGCGCCTGCCCGACGGTGGACGAGACGCTCGTTTTCCGGCGCAGCGACGGCCTGCGCGGGCTTTGGGCGATGCGCCGCGAACTCCGGGCACGGCAGTTTGACGTCGTGATGGATTTGCAGGGGCTCCTGCGCAGCGGGCTGATGACACGGTGGGCACTGGCCCCGCGCAAACTCGGGCGGAGTGACGCCCGCGAAGGCTCGCGGTTTTTCTACGACGCCACCGCCCCGTTGCCGGCACAGGACAAAGAGAGTCATGCGTTGGAGATTTTGCTGCAATTCGCCCCGCTGCTCGGCGCCCGCGCCGAATTGGGTGCGCCGCTGGTATTCCGGCCTTCGGGGGTGTTTGCAGGAGAGGCGTTTTTTGCGTCCGGTCCTGCCCCCGTGGTGATGTTTCCCGAGAGCCGTCGTGCGGAGAAACGCTGGCCGGGCTTCGCCGAACTGACGGGGCTGATGCTCGCGGCCGATCCCGCGTTGCGCATCGTCTGGAGCGGCAGCGAACGCATGGACGACCGCGGCGTGTTTCCGGCGGAACGTTTTCTCAACCTCACCTCCCGCACGCCCCTCTCCGCGATGCCGGCGATCATCACGCTCGCCGGGGCGGTGGTGGCCAACGACAGCGGGCCCATGCACGTCGCCGCCGCGCTTGGCAAACGCACGCTGGCGATCTTCGGCCCGACCGCGCCGGAGCTGTTCGGCCCGTATCCGCTGGGTTGTCCGCGCCATCAGGTCGTGCGTGCGCCGGAGGGCGATCTGGCGCGGCTGACGGCGGCGGAGGTTTTAAGAGCTTGGCAGACCCCGCGCGGATAGGCGGGTATAAGCGTTTACGAACCGATGCCGAACCCTGCTGTAACTTCCGCCGCCCAGCCACGTCCACGCCGCGGACTGGTGCTCGACCGCGACGGCACCATCATCGAACATGTGCCCTACCTGAGCGATCCGGCGGGCGTGGTGCTGCTCCCCGGTGCGCGCGAGGCGCTGCGGGCGGCTCGCGCGGCGGGCGTGGATCTCTTTGTGCACAGCAACCAGTCGGGCGTGGGGCGCGGGATGTTCGGCCTCGACGCGGTGGACGCCTGCAACCGCCGCATGATTGAGCTGCTCGACCTCGGCGATGCTCCGTTCCTGCGCATCTGCGTGGCCCCCGAGGCGCCCGACGCTCCGGCGGTGTATCGCAAACCCTCCCCGCGTTTCGCGCAGGAGTTGTTGAGGGACTACGGATACGCTCCGCAGAATCTCGCCTATATCGGCGACCGCGGTTCCGACGTGGAGACGGCGGCCCGCGCGGGCATCCGCGGACTCGGCGTGGCGACGGGGCTGGACGATCTGCGGGCGGAGCTTGCCGAGCTCGGTTTGGGAGAGGAGTTCCCGGTTTTTGCATCGCTCACCGAGGCGGTGGGGCATTTTTTGAACACCACGCCATGAACACGCCCCGTGTCCTCACTTTCGACGAGATGCTCCGGTTCCGCCAGCAGGCCGCCGCCGAGAGGCGCCGGTTTGTGCTGACCAACGGCTGTTTCGACCTGCTCCACCGGGGCCATATCGAATACCTGCACCAGTCCGCCGCGCTCGGCGATGTGCTCGTCGTGGCGGTCAACAGCGACGCTTCCGTGCGCCAGCTCAAGGGCCCGGATCGCCCGCTCAACTCCGAGGACGACCGTGCCTACGCCCTGGCCAGCCTGCGTTGCGTCACCGCGACCTTTGTGTTTCCCGGTCCGCGCCTCGATGCAGAAATACGCCGGCTCAAGCCCGATCTCTACACCAAGGCCGGCGACTACACGCTCGACACCCTCGACGCCGGTGAACGTGACGCGCTGCTCGCCGCCGGCACCGAGATCCGCTTCCTGCCGTTTGTCGCCGGCCGCTCCACGACCAAGCTGGTCGAGCGGATGCGCGGCCCCTGCTGATTTTCCGACATGCACGTCACCGATAAAATCCTCGTCACCGGCGCGGCCGGCTTCATCGGCAGCGCCTTGGTCTGGGCGCTCAACCGCCAGGGTTATGAGAACATCGTCCTGGCCGACTTCCTCGGTTCCGACGAAAAGTGGCGCAACCTCGTCCCCCTGCGTTACGCCGACTACGTCGAGGCCGACCAGCTTTGGGCCAGGCTCGAGACGCCCGCCTTCCGTGACGTGCGCTGGGTTTTCCACCTGGGAGCCTGCTCGGCCACGACCGAGAAAAACGCGCGTTATCTGATGGAAAACAATTTCGACTACACCCGCCGCCTCGCCGAGTGGGCGCGCGCGGGCGGACGTCGTTTTGTTTACGCCTCGTCGGCCGCGACCTACGGCGACGGCGCGGTCGGAATGCTCGACGGCCAGGAGCGTCTCAATGACCTGCGTCCGCTCAACATGTATGGCTATTCGAAGCACCTCTTTGACCAATACGCCGAGCGCCAGGGCTGGTTCGACGGCGCCAATCCCCTCGTGGGCCTGAAGTATTTCAACGTTTTCGGCCCCAACGAGGACCATAAGGGCGACATGCGCAGCGTGGTTCACAAGGCCTACGCCCAGATCCGCGACGAGCAGAAAGTCCGCCTCTTCCGCAGCCACCATCCCGATTACAAGGACGGCGAGCAGAAGCGCGACTTCGTCTATGTGAAAGACGCCGTCGCCATGACGCTTCACCTCGCCCGCACGGCGACCGCGGGCGGTCTCTTCAATGTCGGCACCGGCCGTGCCTCGACCTGGATCGAGCTGGTCACTCCGATCTTCGAGGCGCTCGGCCTGCCGCCGCAGATCGAATTCATCGACATGCCCGAGGTGCTGCGCGGCAAATACCAATACTACACCTGCGCCGACACCCGCCGCCTAGCCGCCACCGGCTGGGCCGGGAATAATCATACGCTTGCCGAAGCCGTTAAGGATTACGTCACTCATTACCTGCTCACCGACCAGCGCCTTGGTCACGTGAACGGCCACTGATCCATGTCTCCCCCACGCTTCACCGAGTCCCTTGAGGAACTTCGCGCCGTGCTCGCCGCCAGCGCCGCGCTGGCGCCGGCCGTGGACGCCGCCGGCGAGGCCATCCTCGCCAGCCTGCGCAGCGGCGGCAAACTCCTCACCTGTGGCAACGGCGGCAGCGCCGCCGACGCCCTGCACCTCGCTGAAGAGCTGGTCGGCCGTTACCGCATCGACCGACGCGCGCTCCCCGCGATCTGCCTGAACGCCGACGTCACCGCGCTCACCTGCATCGCCAACGATTACGGTTACAACGCGATTTTCTCCCGTCAGGTCGAGGCGCTCGGCCGCAGCGGCGACGTGCTCGTGGGATTCTCCACCAGTGGCAACAGCCCCAATGTGCTCGCCGCCTTCGCCGCCGCCCGCGCGCGCGGCGTAATCACCATCCTGCTCTCCGGCAAAGACGGCGGCCAGGCCCGCACCCAGTGCGACCACGCCTTGGTCGTCCCCAGCGCGACCACCGCCCGCATTCAGGAGGTCCACACGCTCGTCCTGCACCAGTGGCTCGAAGCCATCGACTCCGCCGATTGGTCCGACGTGTGAGCCGGCAAGAGCGGTGGGGCTCACCGAATGCTTGAATACGTCGAGCCGGGTTTTATTAAACCTCCTTGATCAAAATGATTCCATGACTTGATTGATTTCCATGATTACGACCGTCACCCAGAAAAACATGGTCACCATACCGGCGGCGTTGAGCAGGCAACTGGGGATTGTTCCGGGCTATCAACTGGACTGGCAAGTGGGGGCTACCCCGGACGAATTGCGTGTGCGCATATTGCCCTCGAGAGCTACGCTGGCGCGCAGGCTTCTGGGTGCAGGGCAACGGTATGAGCCTGCACGCGATGCGGTTGCCGAATTGGCAGTCGAAAGATCGGCGGAGGGTTGAGCCGGTCCATGCGTTATCTTTTGGATACCTCGGCGTTGCTGGCGCATTACCGCGGCGAGACGGGCGCGCAGGGGGTGCAGGCTATTTTTGAAGATGAGACCGCCGAAATCTTTATTTCGGCGGTCACTTTGGCGGAGTTGTCGCGACGTCTTCACGACCTCGGCGTGCCTGCCGACGCGTTGTTCGTCGGCCTTTCGTCTTACGAGGCGGCGTGCAATGCGGTCTTGCCCGTGGATGCCGAAACCGCCCGGGCGGCCTATCGGCTGATTCGGGCCACGCCGACCCGCTTGCCGCTGGTGGATGCGCTGATCGCCGCCACCGCCACACAGGCGGCGGCGACTTTGGTGCATCGAGATGCACATTTGAGCGCCATTCCGGCAAGTGAGCTTTCCCAGCAGACTCTTCCATAGAGCCCATGAACATCCCCGCCGTCCTCGAAACCTTCCGCCAGCTCCGTGTCCTCGTTATCGGGGACCTCATGGTTGACCACTACATCTGGGGCGAGGTGAACCGCATCTCGCCCGAGGCGCCCGTGCCGGTCGTGCATGTCGCCCGCGAGAGCCACACCGCCGGCGGCGCCGCCAACGTCGCGCTCAACCTGGCCTCGCTCGGCGTCGCTTCCGAGCTGATCGGCTCGCTTGGCGCGGACGAAGCCGGCCGCCGCCTGCGCACGCTCCTCGAAACCGCCAAGATCGACTCTTCGCGCTGCGCGACCGTCGCGGGCGCCTCGACCATCGTCAAAACCCGCGTGATCGCCCGCACCCAGCAGCTCTGCCGCATCGACCACGAAGGCGCGCGCGACAGCTACACGCTGGAAAACGGGCGCGTGCCCGACGACCACCTCGATGCCGCCGTCGCCGCGGCCGATGCCGTGATCGTGTCCGACTACGCCAAGGGCGCGATCACCCAGTCGCTGGTGGATCGCGTGCTCGTCTCCGCCCGCCGCCACGAGACGTTGGTGGCGGTGGACCCGAAGCCCTCGCGCCACCTGGCGTTTGACGGCGTGGGCCTGATCACGCCCAACCGCCACGAAGCGCTGGAACTCGCCGGCCTGCCCGAGCCCGGGGTGGGGGAGCGTTACCCGCTCGAAGAGGCCTGCCGCCGCATCCACGAAAAGTTTTCCCCGCGGTTGCTGGTGATCACGCTCGGGGCCGACGGCATGGCGGTGTGTCGCGGCGGCGAGGTCGAGCACGTCATGCCGACCGAGGCGCGCGAAGTCTTCGACGTGTCCGGTGCGGGCGACACGGTCATCGCGACGCTCACGGCCGCCCTGGCGGCGGGTTGCTCCCCGATCGACGCGGCCCGTCTGGCCAACAAGGCCGCCGGCGTGGTTGTCGCCAAGATGGGCACCGCCACCGCCAGCCCGGCGGACCTGTTGGCGATGGGGCGTTGAGACGAACGCCTCAGACCGGGGGCGTTTTGGCGTGTTGATCCTCGTAAACCAGGCTGTATTTCACCCAGGTTCCGTAAGCGTTGCCGACCGCGATAAACAAGCCGGGGAAACCGTCGAGAAACCCGCGCCGCAGGACATAACCGCGAAAAAAACGCCAAAACGAACGCAGCACGGCCGCTACCGCCGAAAAGCCCCGCAGCGGACGTTGGCGATGCTGACGCAGGAAGAGCTGGGAAAAGTGCGGGATTTTGGAGACCTGGGTGAGCAGCGAAGGAAATGAAAAATGATACAGGTCGCCGCGCAGCGTGGCCACGGGGCCGTCGGCGATCATTTTTTCATGCACGATCTCGTCGCCTCCCCAGCGGGCGCGACCGGCGCGGATCAGTCGCGTGCCGTAGTCGGGATACCAGTCGCCGTGGGTGATCCAGCGGTCGATGAACCAGACTTTGCGAGGGAACCTCGCCGCCGCGTGCGTTTCGGCATCGGGCCGCGCCAGAAACGCCGCGAGAGCGTCGCGCAACTCGGGGGACACCATCTCGTCGGCATCGAGGAAGAGGACCCACGGCTGGGAGGCCAGGCGGAGCGCGTCGTTCTTGGTGTCGCGATAGCCCCGCCAGGGCAGGTGGTGGACGGCGGCCCCGAAGTCGGCGGCCACGCGGGCGCTGCCGTCGGTGCAGTTGTTGAGCGCCACGATCACCTCAGCCGTCCAGTCGCGCAGGCCGCGCAGGCAACGGGGCAGGTTGTGCTCCTCGTTGCAGGCGACCACGACGACGGACAGGGGAAGGGGGGCGGGCATAACCATGGATCAGCGGGTGAAGGCCATGACGTGGTTTTGGTAACCGGCGATCTTGAAGCCGTCGTCCACGAGGGCTTGGACGCATTGGGCGGCCTTGTCCGGGCCCGTGTATTGGGGATGGAACTCGACGATGGCCAGCTTGACGTGCGCCGGCATGCGCACGGCCTCGTCGAGCCACACCGTCTCGGTGCCCTCAATATCGATCACGAGGGCGTCGGGGGTGAAGTGTTCCTGGGTGCAGACCGTGTAGGCGGTCTTCCACTGCCCGTCGGACGAGCCGGCGCTTGTGGCCTGGATGCGTCCGGAAAGTTTGTCGTCGCAAGGATTGAACGCCGTTCCCAGCAGGCGTGCCGGTATCCGGGAAGTCCAGGTCGGGCAGGCCAAGGCCTGGATGCATTTTGCCTTGAGGCCGTTGTGGGACAGGTTGCGTTCCCAAAACGGCAGCAGGGTGGGGTCGGCCTCGACGCTGAGCAAGGCGCCGGCCGGGCCGATCTGGCGGGCGATGAAGGTGGAAACGATCCCGAGGGAAGCCCCGAACTCGAGGACCTTCATGCCGGGTTTGACGAAGCCCTTGATGAGGGTGCGCTCGGGGGTCTCGTAATCGCCGCGGACCAAGTGGCGTTTTTTGCGGTGAGGAATCGGCAGGCCGGACAGGGGGAACTCAAGGCCGTCGATCTTGGCATTTTGTGGGAGTAATAAAATCATCGAGCTATGGCATTTAGACTGCAGACCGCCGTTTTATCAAAGTTCAGTATTGGGTTTGAACCCATATGAATCAAGACGAGGTTGAACGGCGTTTTGCCCATATAATTTCAACGCCGATTGGGATTGTACTGTTTTTTGGGATAGAAATAGGCAGTAAGTCTCGATTGGCGTTTGCAGAAAAAATCCCGTAGATCTCGTAGTTATCCCATAGTGGTAGAGACCATAATTCGCGTGGGGTAAATCCACAATTAGTATAGGTTTCTTCTGAATACTCAAAAAATATATGTTTAAACTGGCTGGCTTTTTCAGGGGTTAATGTCCTGAAAAGCGCTATTTCAAAGCCTTCTATGTCAACTTTAAGTATCGATTCATGTGTCCATGATAATCGATCAAGCAAATGAGGAAACGGAATTGTGGGGACCTTTATTTTTTTGAGGTTTTTCCCCTTTGGCTCACCTAACGAAGCGTGACTTGGAGCGTTTTCTGGCCAAGAAAGTGTCATCTCGCCTACTGCTTCCGCTATTGCATAATTCAGGACCTCACCGTTGAATTTGTTTAAACCCAAGTTGGTACGGCATCGATCTACCATGGCCGGATTCGCGTCTATGCTCAAAACTCGATTACCGCTGGGGGCGTATTTAGCAAATAGACATGAGAAGTAGCCGACTTTGCATCCGACATCTATAAAAAATCTTGCCTCATGCGCCAAAGATTTAATCAGTGCGCTTAGATTGGGTTCAAATTCGCGATATACTATTAGTTGATTTTCAACCGAGTCCCGGGGCTTTAAAGCCATGGTGAAGCCATGCCTGGTTACTATGGTGTGCGGGATTTCGTTGTTTCGTCGGCAGTATTTCCTGAAGGCGGATGAGCGGCCGGGCAACCTGCTGTTTGCCCAATTTATCAGTAATTTTTTAATCATTTTATTTTTATCATCTTTCATTATTGGGCGTGGCCATTTTTGCCGTCTTGATAAATCCCCAATATCTTGAAGCTCTGTTTTCCCATGATAATTCTTCGGATTTCTTTGTTGCATTGTATGTAAGCAAGCACAGATCCTCTTTGCGCATCGTCATGCATTTTTTGATACAATCCACCAAGCTATCAACGTTCTCGGGTTTGAACAAAAAAGCACTTTCGTTGTTTTTTAAAATTGAGCTTATTGTGGGTATGTCGGCTGCAATGATCGGGATTCGATATGCGGGGTAGTCATAGGACTTTGTTATTGCGACAAATGGCATTCTCCCTTTGCTAAGGGAGGGTATAATCAGCATTTTTGAGTTACTTAGGTGATTGCTAATGTCTGATGGTTTAACGTGGCCCTCTAAATATACGAGGTGGGCTATTTGCTTGGGAATTAGTTTCCGAATATTTTCGACGGAGTGGGGCTCACCACCAATAATACGCAATCTAAGGCTTTCCCCAACCTTATTGATTATTTCCGACCATGACTGTATAAGCCATTCGACCCCCTGCTCGTAGTAAAGTGAGCCGATATATGCAATCTCATGTTCTCCAGCCTTGTTGTTCTTTTCAACCAAGTTGATATCCTTGGCAGAAGATTGGGTGCTGGCTAATCCGAGGTTTAATTTTGGCTTGTTTGGACAAATCGAATCAAGAATTTTAAGTAATGGATTTGTGGTCGCAGTCCAGAAGTCGGCTTGATTAAGAATAACACGCTCTTTGCGGGATTTTTTATTTGGGGTCGATATATCATCATTTATATTCAAGCCGACTAATTCATGCACTTCGTAACCTATAAATGATTGATGGCGTAGCCATCTTGTCTTTGTAAGCAAATTAAGTACTTTAATAAAACTGGCTGTTATGATGACGTCACCTTTTCGGGCCTTTATGGATAGGAAAACCACTACAGAGGCATAGAATACTATATTTAGAGTTAGTCCTCTGCTTCCCTTGGTTTTTCTTATGCTCGGTAGTTTTTTTATCCACAGGTTTGGCTGTTGTTGGAGGTCGAATTCACTTAGCCCTCCCTCGGAGGGGGTAACTTTCCCGGCGTGTAATAGCCATATGATTGCGCCAGGGTTGGTTTTGGCAAGGCTTGCACAATTACGGAGTGAATATAGAGCATGTGCGTTTCCTGCATAAAGATCCTGATTTATTATATAGAATAAATTCATGACTGGATTTGTTTCGAATCAAAAGGCAGCACGGTGTAAGTAGTGGCTGATGGACGAAGTTTTTTCAGATACTCTGTTTTGCGTTTGAGCACACTGCGCACGAGTTTTTTCAAAAGGGACTTTCCTTGCGGCAAGACCGGGCGGGTGCGCAGGTCGGGCTCGATGCCTTGGCTGCGGCAGAGGGCGACCCCGGCGGGCATCCAGTAGCCGCCTTTCACGCCCTCGGTGTAGGGAAACACCGCGTCCTGGCCGGGGCGGATGCCGTAAAAGCCGCGTCCGGTTTTTTTCGCGTGAACATTGATGCCGCTCTCGGCCTGCCAGGGACTCCACTCGGGAGCCACGATGTCATGCAAATGCCGACGGTTCCAGATGGCGGCCTGAAGCGTGGTCATCCACTTGCAGCTCGTGGCGAAATGGGCCGCCAGTGCGGTCGAATCGGTTTGCTCGTGGCTGTTGGCCGCATCCCGGGACTTGAGCTGAAGCATCGACCCGCCGGCGTCGCGGACAAAGTCATGCAGGGCGACCAGGCGGTCGTGCTGGACGGGCGCGCCGAAGAAATAGTCGTCCTGCAGGTACACCAAATAGTCGCCATCGATCTTGAGCAGGCTTTCGCGCAGGTTGGCCGCCCAACCGCCGTCGTTCGGGAAGGAGAGCGTGACGACGCGGGGATCTTGGTAGGTTTTGCGGTTGCCGATCAGATACACGGGGGTGGGGCAGTCGGGCCAGTGCTTGAACAACAGGTGGAAAAACGCCGGCCACAGGTCCGAGTAGCGATCACAGGAGGAGACGAGGACTTTCATGGAGACGTCAGCCAAGGAGTTTTTGATAAAGGGATTCGAGCGAGGCGCACATGTGGTCCAGCCCGTAGGCCGGATGGGCGCGGGCGACGGCCGCACGGCTGAGGCGTTCGCGGCGTCCGGCATCTTGCAGCAACGAGAGGATGGATTCGGCGAGCGCGTCGGCGTCGCGGGGATCCACCAGCAGGCCGTCCCGGTCGTGGGTGATGACCTGCGGGATTCCGCCGACCCGCGTGGCGACGATGGCTTTGCCGCAGGCCTGGCCCTGCAGGATTGCCTGGGGCACGCCCTCGTGTCCGGTGGAGCTGAGCACCTGGACAGTCAGGGAGCCGAGCACGGCGGGTATGTCGGTGCGGTGTCCAAGCCAGTGAACACGATCCTCCAGCGACAGTCGTTTCACCTGGGCCTGTAATTCGGGCGACGGAGTGGTGCCGCCGGCGAATACGAAGCGTGCGTCGGGATGGTGGCGGCGGATTTTGGCGGCCGCCTCGAGCATGAATGGGTGGCCTTTCCAGCTGCGCAGTACGGCGACCATGCCGACCAAGGGGATTGCGGGATCGAGATTGAGTTCCGCGTGCAGGGTACCGGCGGCGGCGGGATTAAACTGCGCAAGGTCGATGCCGGTGGCGATGCAGCCCACCCGGTTGGGAGCCAGCCCCAGTTCCGCGACCAGGCGTTCGCTGATGCGGTCGCTGGTGGTGATCACGTAGTCGCAGAGTTGGGCGAAGGCGATGCGATTGATGGCCGGTGTCTTGTAATCCACCTCGATGTGCCGGGAGCGAATGCTCAAGGGGGTGCCCGCCAGGCGGCTGGCGACTCCGCCGATCCACCCGTCGCGGGAACTGTGGGTGTTGATGACGTCGAATTTTTCCCGCTTCAGCAGGTTGCGCAGCCGCCAGATGGCGAGGGGGTATCCGGGTTTGCTGACGGAAAGTGGGTGGACGGGGATGCCGGCGGCCTGGGCATGTTTATAAACCTGCGCCTCGACCGGAGCGCACAGGGCGACCTGATGGCCTCGGGCTCGCATGGCGAGCAACTCCTGGAAGACGCGGATGTCCTGGCCGCCCCAGCCGCAGGATGCCTCGGTGTGCAGGATTTTGTATTTCCGATCAGAGGAGGTCATGGAAAAGACGTTGGTAGGCGGCGGTCTCGTGTTCGATGGTGAAATGTTCGATGGTTGCCGAGATGGCGGCCTTTGTCATGCGGTTGTTGACCAAAAAATCTCCGATGCGAAGGGCGACATGCGCGGGCTCCTCGCCGGTGCTCACTACAAGTCCGGTGGCGGCGTCGCGGATGGCCTCGGCTGCACCGTTGGTGGGCGTGGTGATGACCGGGCAGCCGCAGGCCAGGGCCTCCAGGCAGGTGTTGGCAAACGGATCGTAGAGCGTGGGCAGGAGCATGGCGTCGGCCAGCTGGTAAAACTCAAGCGGATTGTCCACGGCCCCGGCAAAGACCACCGCGTTTTCCAGCCCCAGTCGCTTGATAAGCGCGGCGTAGCGGGCGGGCTTGCCCTTGCCGATCACGGTCAGGCGGGCGCAGGCGAGCCGCGGCGCGGGCAGGGTGCGGATGTGATGAAGCCATTGCAGCGCGGTCGCGAGGCCCTTGCGCTCCCAGCCGCTGCCGGCGAGCAGCAGATGGAAGCCCGGGGCGTTGCCGCCGGTGCGGGGAACGCCGGGGACTTCCACGGACGCCTCTGCGGGCGGGAAATACCGGGCACGGTCGACTCCGTTGTGGATCACGCGGATTTTTTCTGCGGCCCACGGATACGCGGCGCGCAGGTCGTCCGCGACCATGCGGGAGTTGGCGACGACGACGCGAGCCGTGCGCACGCTGGCAACTTCCAGGGGCGGGGTGATCCAGTGGAGGGGATTAAGCCAGGCGCGAGAACTGTGGCCGGAGAGTTGGACCCAGCGGGCATGAACCCCGTCACCCGCCCGGTAGATGTCGCAGTCCACCCCTCGCTCCAGACTCAGCACCAGGCCGCGGGGCGCGGTGCGCAGCCAGGCCGACGC
Organism: uncultured Verrucomicrobiota bacterium; assembly: GCA_903876795.1. Classification (GTDB taxonomy): domain Bacteria; phylum Verrucomicrobiota; class Verrucomicrobiia; order Opitutales; family Opitutaceae; genus Rariglobus. The sequence goes on along the minus strand of CAIRBK010000097.1, from coordinate 115,691 downwards.
GGCCTGGGCGAAGCGGAGGGAGCGCCACCAACTCGGCCCCTTGGCTCCGGGCAGCCGCAAGGGCGGGAGGCCCGCGCCCACGGGAACAATGCGCCAGGACCGGCCAAGCATGAGGTTCATGCGGGCGGCGGCCTTCTCCGCCCCGCCGATGCCGCCCTGGTTGCGCCTGACGAGGTAGAGTATGGGTGAGGAGGATGGGGCCACTTCAGACATCGATCACCTCTTGGCTGCAGGGCGTTTCGCGAAGGAACCGCCGGCAGGCGGCGGCCACCGCCTCCACGGGGATGTCATCCAGCCGGCGTTTCGGTGCCGGAGGAGGGGGCGCGGGCACCAGCAAAGGCGCCCTAAAGAGCACGAACGGAGTGCGCCACGGCGCCCAGATGGCCGGGTCGGATTCCCCGAAAAGCGTGATCACGGGGCGACCGCACGCGGCCGCGAGGTGCATGGCGGCCGTGTCCACGCCCAGGTAAAACTCCGCGCGGTGCAGCGCCGAGGCGAGCCGTCCAAAGTTCCATGTTCCCCGGGTCGAGCGGACGCGCTCCGGACAATGCTCGCACAGCCTGTCCCCGAGCGCGATCTCCTCGGGGTCTGGACCGACGGACACCAGCACATCCACATCCTCGGTCGCCAGCGAGTCGAGCAGGCGGCGCCAGTTGTCCTCGGACCATTGTTTGCGGCGCCAGCGCGTGCCCGGATGGAGGACGATGAACCGGCGCGGGACTTCAAACGAGGCGGCGGTGTCGTCACGATAAACGAGCTGGCCGGGCGGAGGCAGGGACAGCACCCGTGAAACCGCCAGCCAGTCACTTTCGACGGCGTGCCTGCCCGCTGTATCGACGTTGGCCTGACGGCCGCCCGCCAGACGCCACCAGGCGGGGGCGGTGTTGCGGTGATTGTTGAACCAGACGCGGTTGGCGCCGGAGATCAGCGCCAGAAACAAGCCGCGGTGGCTGCCGCCCAGCTCGAAGACATGGTCGAAGTTTTCCCGGCGCAGGTCCCGCCAGAGGGCTAGGGTGCGACGGAAGGTGTTTTTGCCGCGTTTCTTTTTTTCAGGGGCCTCGGTGAGGTGGATTTTCCCGATGAACGGGCACCCGGCGAGGATGCCCTCGGTGCCGGCTCTCACCAGGACGGAGACGCGGGCGCCGGGATGCGCCGTCCGGATCGCCGCGATCGTCGGCGTCATGATGAGGGCGTCGCCGATGTGCTTGAGTTTGATGAGCAAGATGCGCACGTGGGTCTTTTGGCGGTTGGTAAGCTGGCAGGCGCAACCGATCATGCCTATTTAAGAGGCCGATGATTTGGCGGCCTGTTGGTCGTAGAGGCTGCGGTAGAGGTCGTTGCCGGCGTAGAGTTCGGCGTGCGAACCGGAGGCGACGATGCGGCCTTGGTGGAAGACAAGGATCAGGGTCGCGTCGCGGATCGTGCTGAAACGGTGGGCGATGGTCAGGACGGTTTTGCCCACGATGAGTTTCTTGAGCGCGCGTTGAATCTTCTCCTCGCTCTCGGAATCGAGGGCGGACGTGGCCTCGTCGAGGATCAAAAGCGGGGCGTTGCGCAGGAAGGCGCGGGCGAGGGCGATGCGCTGTTTTTGTCCGCCGGAGAGCCGGGCGCCGCGTTCGCCGACGATCGTCTCGTAGCCTTCGGGAAACGCGGTGATGAAGTCGTGGGCAAAGGCGTCGCGCGCGGCCTGTTCGACCTCGGCGCGGGTGGCGTCGGGGCGGCCGAGCAGGAGGTTGTTGTAGATCGTATCGTTGAACAACACGGTGTCCTGCGAGACGAGCGCCTGGTTGCGGCGCAGGTCGGCCAGTTTCATGGAACGCACGTCGATGCCGTCGATGGCCACGGAGCCCGCGGCGACCTCGTAAAACCGCGGAACGAGGTTGGCGAAGGTGGATTTCCCGGCGCCGCTCGGGCCGACCAGCGCGCAAACCGTGCCGGCGGGGATGGTGATCGAGACGTCGTGGAGCACCGGCTGGCCGGGTTGGTAGGCGAAGGAGACGTCGTTGAACGCGATGGAGCCCGCCAGGCGGTCCACGGGAACGGGGTTCGCGGGATCGGCGATTTCCGGGGGCGCGTTCAGGACCACCTCGATGCGTTCGAGCGAAGTGGTGCCTCGCTTGATCGTGCTGTTGAGGGCGCCGAGCTTCTTGATGGGCTCGTAGCAGGTGTAGAGCGCGGTGATCACCGAGATGAAGGCGGTGAGGGAAATCTGCGAGCGATAGGCGTAGATCAGGGTGACCGAGATGCCGATGGCGGAGATGAGTTCGATGGAGGGGCTCAGGGACTGGTCGTACTTGACCGTCTTCATCTGGAATTTCACGAGCTGGCGGGTCTCGGCCGAAAGGCGCTCGACCTCCTTGGACTCCAGGCCGAAGGCGCGGACCTCGCGGGCCGCCGAGAGGTTTTCCACGAAACGATCCGAGACCGAGCCAAGCTGGTGTTGCACGCGGTGGGCGCGCTTGATGAGGCGTTTCCCGACGAAACGGATCGGGAATACGCTGAGCGGCACGATGGCCAGCGTGACCAACACCAGGACGACGCCGCTCTCGTTGAACGCGAGCCAGACTAACACGCTGAACGCGCCGATGAGGGTGGCGGGCTGTTTCAGGCCGTCGTTGGAAATGTTGGTGAGGGTTACCTGGAGCTGGCTGGCGTCGTTGAGACCGCGCGAGATCAGATCGCCGCTGCTGTGGCGGTGAATGAAGGCGAGCGGCAAGGACTGCAGTTTACGAAAAAAGTCGAGGCGGATGGCCTCCAACACGCGCAGGCCGGCCCATTGGATCAGGTAGCTGTTGAGAAAACCGGCGGCTCCGCGAACGGCGAAAACCGCAGGCAGCCACAGCGCGACCAGCACGAGTTGGAGCGTGGTGAGCGTCTGGGCTGTCTCCGAGAAAATCTTCGGAAACACCCACTTGATCATCAGGGGCAGTCCCGCGCCGTTGGCCGCACCGTAAATCAACCCCGCGAGGATGGCCCCGACGACCGCGCCGCGCACGGGCCTGAGGTATTTAAAGTAGGGGAGAAAGCGACGCATTGAACCGGTAGAGATGGGCGCATTTACAGAGGCAATGCCACCTAAATTTTAACCGCCCGGGCGGCTCGAAACCGGGTTTCTTTTCTCTTGCGGAATCCGTCCGCACACGGCATCAATGGCCTCTCTACATGCTCGATCCCAAACTCCTCCGCGAGTCGCCCGACCTTGTCCGCGCGGCGATTGCCAAAAAACATCTCTCCGTCGATCTCGACGCCATTCTCGCCCTCGACACCGACTGGCGCAACCAGCTCCAAAAAGTCGAGGCGTTGCGCGCCCAGCAGAAGGCCGCCAACACCGATATGGCCAAGCTCCCCAAGGGCTCCCCTGAGTTTGTCGCCAAAGTAGCCGAGATGAAGGCCGTCTCCGCCCAGGTGAAGGAGGGCGAAGTCGTCCTTAAGGACACCGAGGACCGCCTCAAGCAGGCCCTCATGACGCTGCCCAACCTCCCGCACGCCTCCGTGCCCGAGGGGCGCACGCCCGAGGAAAACGTCGTTTACGCCACCTGGGGCGCGTGCGAGGGGCTCTCGCCCGCCGCCAAGCCGCACTGGGAGATCGCCGGTTTCGACAAACTCTTCGACTTCGCCCGCGGCGCGAAGGTCACCGGCGCGGGCTTCCCGTTCTATGTCGGCGACGGCGCGCGCATCGTGCGGGCGTTGCTCCAGTTCTTCCTCGATGAGGATGCCAAGGCGGGCTACGTGGAGGTCAATCCGCCGATCTTCGTCAACGCCGCCAGCGCCACCGCCACCGGTCAGTTGCCCGACAAGGAAGGCCAGATGTATGAGGCCGTCGCCGACGGGTTCTACGCCGTGCCCACCGCCGAGGTGCCGCTCACCAATTTTTTCCGCGACGAGATCCTCGACGAAGCGTCCCTGCCGGTGAAGCGCTGCGCTTACACGCCCTGCTTCCGCCGCGAGGCGGGCAGCTACGGCAAGGATGTGCGCGGGCTCAACCGCCTCCACCAATTCGACAAGGTCGAGCTGCTCAAATGGGTGCACCCGTCCACGAGCTACGACGAGCTCGATGCGCTCCGCAACGACGCCGAAAACCTCCTACGCAAGCTGGAGCTGCCCTATCGCGTGCTGCTGATGTGTGGCGGCGACCTCGGTTTCGCGCAGTCCAAGAAATACGACATCGAGGTGTGGTCGGCCGGCCAGCAGCGCTGGCTGGAGGTGTCGAGCTGCTCCAATTTCGAGACGTTTCAGGCGCGCCGCGCGCAGATCCGTTTCCGCGGCAAGGACGGCAAACCCGAGCTTGTGCACACGCTCAACGGTTCCGGCCTGCCCGTGCCGCGCGTGCTCGCGGCCCTGCTGGAAAACAACCTCCAGTCCGACGGACGCGTGAAGATCCCGGCCGCCCTCGTGCCGTATTTCGGCAAAGAGTATCTGACGTTCGCCTGAGGGCTTGGAAGGCAGGAGCCTGCTTGCAGGCGATGACTGTTTTTCGACGTCTCGATTTTTTAACCTCACCAGCAAGCAGGCTGCCACCCTTGCGAACCATGCCGCGCACACCCAAGCACCTTGACTGGCCGGCCCGGGCCGAGGCGCTGGCGACGCGGATTCCCCGTTCCGCCTTGCACCCCGAGGTCTTGGCTTGGGCCGAGGGCGACGGTGCGGCGGTCCCCGGGCCGTGGGCGGTCGCGTTCTCCGGCGGGGCCGATTCGCTGGCGTTGTTGTTGTTGCTCTGGGCGCACTGGCCCGGCCGCCGTGCGAAACTTCTGGCGTTTCATTTCGACCATCGCCTCCGCGGACGCGCCTCGACGGCCGACGCACAATTCTGCGCGCGAGTCTGCGCGGCGCTCGACGTTCGGCTGGTTTCCGGAGCATGGCAGGCAGTCCGCAAGGGTGCCGGCGAGGCGGCGGCCCGGGCGGCAAGGATGGAGTTTTTCCGGAGAGAGATGTCGCGCCGGCGCAGCCATGCGTTGTGGCTCGGACATCAGCAGGATGACATAGCGGAGACGCTGCTCATGCGGCTGGCGCGAGGCAGCGGCACGGCTGGCTTGTCTGCACCGCGTCCCTTGCAGCCGATGGCTTCGGCGCGCCTGCATGTGCGACCGCTGCTCGCCCTTAAGAAAAGGGAGCTCACGGCGGCGTTGCTTTCGGTCGGAGCACCGTGGCGTGAAGACGCGTCCAACGGGACCCCCGAGTTTTTTCGCAATCGTATCCGCCATGAGGTGTTGCCGGCCTGGGATGCCTGTGCATCCGATCGCGACGCGTTGGCGGGAGCGGCGTTGTCGCGGGAGCTTCTCGCCGAAGACGACACCGCCCTGGAGGCCTGGGTGGACGAGTTGGGCTCGCTGTCATCGGATGGTGCCGTGCTCGACCTGACGAGCCTTCAAGGCAAGCCTCGCGCGGTGGTGAGGAGGGCATTGCATCGTTGGCTGCTCGCCCGGCAGGATGCGGGCGATCTCTCGCGCCAGGGCTTTGGGACGCTATTGGCGGCCGTCGAGCGAGGGGCGTTCACGCGCTTCAGTCTGGGACGAGACGGTTTTGCGGTCATTCGCAAGGGATGTCTCGTGTTCGAGTCGAAAAGTGGCCGCTGATTCCTTCGGCGCGTCAATTGACTTATGGAGTGGAACACCCACTATCTCTCTTAGTCACACACCTAATGTCCGATTCCAAAAACGACCTCAAACGCCGGCCCCTTAAAAACCTCCCTCCGGATCGTTTTCCGGTAAAAGTTTCCCTGATCTGGCTGTCGATCATCGCTGCGGTGTTGGTGCTTTTTTATTTTACGCCCAGCCGCACCACCGCGCCGGCGACGCTCAAGCTTCAGCAGGTTGTCGAGCTGGCCGAACAGGGGCAGGTCGTTTCCGGCGTCATCCGCTACGATCTCGCCTACGGACGCAATGGCGCCGTGCTCACTGGCAAGGTCAAGGGGCCCACGCTCGATACCGAGACTGGCAAAACCGACCAGTTCCGCGCCTCCGGCAATCTCACCGAGACCAACCTGGAGTTGCTGCAAAAAACCAAGCTCTTCGAGGAGCCGCCCGTGTCCAACGCGTGGTCGAGCCTCATCATGAACCTGCTGCCGATCCTGCTCATCATCGGCCTGCTTTATTTTCTTTTCGTCCGCCAGCTGCGCCAGGCCGGCCGCGGTGCCATGAACTTTGGCAAGAGCCGGGCCAAGATGCTTTCGCGTGACCGCGACAAGATCACCTTCGCCGAGGTCGCAGGCTGCGACGAGGCCAAGGAAGAGGTCTCCGAGGTCGTCGAGTTTCTTAAGGACCCCAAGAAATTCCAGAAGATGGGCGGCAAGATTCCCAAGGGCCTGTTGCTCGTCGGCCCCCCCGGCACGGGCAAGACCCTGCTGGCCAAGGCCGTTGCCGGCGAGGCCGACGTGCCATTTTTCAGCATCTCCGGTTCCGACTTCGTTGAGATGTTTGTAGGTGTTGGCGCCAGCCGCGTGCGCGACATGTTTGAACAGGGCCGCAAAAATGCGCCTTGCATCATCTTCATCGACGAGATCGACGCCGTCGGTCGCCAGCGCGGAGCCGGCTTGGGCGGCGGCAACGATGAGCGCGAGCAGACCCTCAACTCCATGTTGGTCGAAATGGACGGCTTCGACACGACGGAAGGAATCATCATCATCGCCGCGACCAATCGTGCCGACGTACTCGACCAGGCGCTTTTGCGCCCGGGCCGTTTCGACCGTCAGGTCTACGTCGATCTGCCCGATGTGGTCGGCCGCGAGCAGATTCTTCGAGTGCATGCCCGCAAGATCGCCTTGGCCGAAAACGTCGATCTCAACGTGATCGCCCGCGGCACGCCCGGCCTGTCAGGTGCGGATCTCGCCAACTTGCTCAACGAGGCCGCCCTGCTGGCCGCCCGTCGCAACAAGAAAAAGGTTGAGATGATCGACGTGGACGACGCTCGCGAAAAGGTTCAGTTCGGCCGCGAGCGCCGACGCGTGATGGACGATCGGGAGAAGAAGCTCACGGCCTACCACGAAGCCGGTCACGCGATCGTGCAGGCCGTCTTGGATGACGGCACCGTGCCGGTCCACAAGGTTACGATCATCCCGCGCGGCCGTTCGCTTGGCAGCACCATGTTTATTCCCAAGAAGGACATGCTCACGCAGGAGATGAAGCGCATGCTTGGTCAGATTGCGATGGGCATGGGTGGACGCATAGCCGAGGAGCTGGTGATGGACGACATCAGCAGCGGGGCCTACGGCGACATCAAGCATGTGACCAAGATTGCCCGCCACATGGTCTGCGACTGGGGCATGAGCGCGCTTGGTCCGATAGCCTACGGCGACAACCAGGACACTGTTTTCCTTGGGCGTGAGATCGGACGCAGCCACACATACAGCGAGGAGACGGCGCGCAAGATCGACGCGGAGATCACACGCATCATCAACGAGCAATATGCCCGCGCGACAGAGGTCATCCGCACGCACCGTCCGGCGCTCGACAAGATCGCCGAGGCCCTCCTCGAATACGAGACTATCGAGGGCAAACACGTGATGGAGATTCTCAAGGACGGCGCGATCAGCTCTCCGGTCATCCGCGAGCTGCCTCCCGCCCTGCCGCCCAAAGCCGACGACAAGAACCCCAAGAAGGCCAAGGACGCCGCCGATGAACTCGGTGCTACTCCTGCGCCATCCCCGGCCTGAGCCAGTTGAGGGGCGCGGTGAAATTTTCATTCTCACCGCAACCCAGCAAGTCATCGATAAAAAGTGGTGCCAGAGGCCGGGATTGAACCGGCGACCAAAGGCTTATGAGTCCTCTGCTCTACCACTGAGCTACTCTGGCAAACTGAAAAGGTACATACGAAAATGCCCTGACGGGAATTGTCAAGAGTCCCCGGGGCTTGTGCAACGCGGCTCCGGTGCGGCTGGCATCAGGTTTTTTTGACAGCCTTCTTCTTGGGGAGACGCTCAATGTTCAGATAGGTTTTGGAGCGCATCTGTTCCTCGTAGAATTCAACCAGTCGCACGCCCTCGCGGGGTTTCACCAAGTCTTTCTTGGTGGCGGTGTCGATTTGGGCCTTCATCTTGCGACACAGTTCCTCCCATTGGTATTGCACGCCGTCGATGACGTCGCGGATACGACTGCCGGCGAGGGCCTCCTCGATGTAGAAGCCGTTGGGCTCGTCGGGTTCAAGGAAGACATGCACTTCGTTGACGCGTCCGAAGAGGTTGTGGAGGTCTCCCATAATGTCCTGATAGGCGCCGGTCAGGAAGACCCCCAGGTAATAGGGTTTGCCGTTGAGGGGATGAAGCGGGAGGTGGTCCTTGGTGTCCTGGAGATCGATGAACGTGTTGATCTTGCCGTCGGAGTCGCAGGTGATGTCCACGAGGATGGCGTTGACTGAGGGCTTTTCGGCCAGACGGTGCAGCGGGGTGATCGGGAAAAGCTGCTTGAGCGCCCAGTGGTCGAGGAGGGACTGGAAGACGGAAAAGTTGCAGACGTATTGATCGGCCAGGAGCGCGTTCAGGTCGTGCAGCTCCTCGGGCACATAACCCGCGTCACGGGTTTCCTTGGCGATTTGTTCGCAGACCTGCCAGTAAATCGACTCGGCGGCCGCGCGGTTTTCCAGATCGAGGTAGCCGAGGTTGAACAGGTTGAAGGCCTCCTCCTTTTTCTGGATGGCGTCGTGGAAGCGCTCGAGCTTGCCGAGCTTGGCCTTGTTTTTGAGGAGCAATTCTAGGTCGGTGACGACCTTGTGTTTTTCCTTGGGTAGGTGCTGCTGGCCGAGGGTCTCGCGTTTATTGATGCGCTCGAAGACCTCGACGACGAGCATGGAGTGAGGGGCGACCACGGCGCGGCCGGACTCGGTGACGATGTCAGGCACGGGCACGTTGGAGGCCACGCAGATGTCGCGAATGTTGGCCACGACGTCGCGGGCGTATTCGGCCATCGTGTAGTTCATCGACGACTCGAAGTTGGTGCGCGAGCCGTCGTAATCGATGCCGAGACCACCGCCGCAGTCCAAATAGCCCATGGGAAAGCCCATCTTGACGAGCTGGCAATAGAAACGGGTCGCCTCGATGACGGCGTTTTTGATGGTGATGATATTCGGCACCTGCGAGCCGATATGAAAGTGAACGAGCTTAACGCATTGGGTAAGGCGGGCCTTCCTTAGCTTTTCGGTGGCGAAAAGGATTTCGGCGGTGTTCAGGCCGAATTTGGCGTTGTCGCCGGTTGAAGACGACCACTTGCCTTCGCCTCGTGTCTGCAGTTTGGCTCGGAAACCGATGAGCGGCTTGACCCCGACCTCCTGCGAGATGGCGATGATATCGTCCACTTCGGCGAGCTGCTCGACCACGATGATGATTTTCTTGCCGATTTTCCGCCCGAGGAGCGCGAGCCGGATGTAATCATGGTCCTTGTAGCCGTTGCAGATGATGAGGCGATTGTTGCCCTCATGCATGGCGAGAGCGATCATCAGTTCGGGCTTGGAGCCGGCCTCGAGCCCGTAGCCGAAGTCCTTTCCTGCCGCGACGATCTCATCGACCACCTCCCGGAGCTGGTTGACCTTGATCGGGAACACGCCGCGGTATTCGCCCTTGTAGTCCTCTTCCTTGATGGCCTTGCGGAAGCACTCGTTGATCTGCGTGACGCGATGGCGAAGCAAGTCCTGGAAACGGATAACGAGAGGTGCCTTGAGGCCCATCCCGAGTGCCTCATTGACGACATCCATGATGCGTATCTCGCGGCCATCGGCGAGAGGCTGGACGTTTACGAAACCGTCGCTGCCGGCGCAGAAATGGCCGGATCCCCAGCGTTTGAAACCGTAGAGTTCTTCGGACTGTTCGACAGACCAGGAGGAGGGGGCTTTACTTTTCAAAATGAGGAAGGGGACCGGACTGGGTTATGGCTTGCGTTCGTGGAGATGGAGGCGGTTATCTAGCTGCTTCATTTTTCAAAAACCACAACACGAAATCACGCCATGTCACTCCTTGCAGTTGAATCCGCCGTTCTTGCCCAAGCCCAGCCTGCCGCTCCCGCCGGAGGCATGGGGCAGATCATCTTCCTCGTGCTGATGTTTGCCGCGATGTATTTTCTGATGATCGCGCCCCAGCGCAAAAAGCAGAAGGAACACGCCAAGATGCTTGAAGCCCTCTCCACGGGCGACGAAGTGGTCACTGCCGGCGGCATCTACGGGGAAATCACCAATAAGAAGGATGATCGTTTTGTCATTCGCATCGCCGAGGGCACCAAGATCGAAGTGGGAAAGGCCTTCATTCATGCTTTGGTGAAAAAAGCCGGTTGATTTCCGTCGTGCCGCCCTTCCTTGCGGGCGATTTTTTGCCGTCCGTGCGCAAGGCTCCGCTCCCAAAACTTTTGCCGCCCGTCGCGCGCGCGCGCCTCGGGTGGTTCGGCCTGATTCCGGTCCGGTTTGGATCCCTTTGCGAAATCGGTCGCCGATTATTTTATAAACCAAAACCAACATGTTCAAACGTAACTTCTGGAAGCTGACACTCAGTTTCGCCGTGGTCCTGTGGGCCGTTTCGGTGTTGCTACCGCTCCAAGATCGCCCCTTTGCCGACTTCGCAAAGGAAAACGCCAGTGCCCGCTCGACCGAGTTCGCCGCCCTGATAAAGGAATCTTCGGATCGTGTCACCGCCAAGCAGGCCCCCAGCGTTTTCGTCGCGCTCAAGGCCATAGCCAAGGAGCGCAAGATCGATCTTACGAAGTTCTTTCCCCAGTTCCCGATCGAAGCCTCGCTCGGCAATATCGAAAAGCGCAATGCCATCCTCCTCGACCACATCTTGGCTACCTCAAAGGGACGGCTGCAACTGGGGCTGGACCTTAAGGGCGGGGTCGCCTTCACCTTGGAAGCTGCGGATGTTCCCGGAAATACCGACATCGGCGAAACCGAGCGCAAGGAAAAGCTCTCCAAGGCCATCGAGATCATCGGTGAACGTATCAATGGCCTGGGCGTGGCCGAGCCGCTCATCCGTGCCGTCGGCGACAACCGCATCGAGGTCCAGTTGCCGGGCGTCAACACCAACGACAACCCTGAGATCGTTTCGAGCGTGCAAAAGCCGGCCCGTCTCGATTTCCGCCTCGTGTATCCGTTCGGCACGCCACGCACCCTCGGCGAACCCCCAGCCGGCTACGAGCTTCTCATTCTTGAACAAGAAGTGCGCGGCCAGACCGTTTCGGAAGACATTTATGTGAAGCGCCTCCCGGCCATGACCGGCGACGGAGTGTCCGGTGCTTTTCCGGTGATGGACGAGTTCGGCCGATTCAAGATCAACCTGCGTTTCAACGACGCCGGATCCAAGCGCTTTGCCGAGGTCACCCGCGAGATCGCCGAGTATTCCCGTCAGCTGCAGCAGCAGACGGGCAACGCCAACGCTCGCGCCCGTCTCGCCATCGTGCTCGATGGCAAGCTTTACTCCGCCCCCGGCGTCGAGAAGGAGATCGCCGGCGGTTCCGCCGAGATCTCCGGCAGCTTCACCCAGCGCGAGGCCTTTGAACTCTCCAACGTGCTCAACAACCCCCTCGATCTGCCTTTGCAGATCAAGGAGCAGTATGAAGTCGGTCCTTCGCTCGCGCAGGACGCGATCGACAGCGGTGTGAGCGCCTCGGTCATCGGCGCGGTGTTGGTCTCCGCCTTCATGATCATGTTTTACACCGTCGGCGGTGTCGTCGCGGTGCTCTCCCTGCTGGTCAACGTACTCGTGATTTTCGGCGTCATGGCCAGCATCGGCGCCACCATCACGCTGCCTGGCCTCGCGGGTATCGTGCTTACCGTCGGTATGGCGGTGGATGCGAACATCCTTATCTTCGAGCGCATGCGCGAGGAACTCGCCATCGGCAAGTCGCTCAAAAACGCGCTGCACGCGGGCTACGAAAAGGCGTTTACCACCATCATCGACGCGCATCTCACGCAGCTCGGCGTATGCGCCGTCATGATCGCGCTCGGCACCGGCCCGATCAAGGGCTTCGGCGTCACCTTGGCGATCGGCGTGTTCTCCACGTTGTTCTCCGTACTCGTCGCCAGCCACCTGTTGATGGACTGGTTGGTCGAGTCCGAGATCATCAAGAAGCTCTCCATGCCGCAGCTGATCAAGGCGCTCAACGCCGACTTCCTGAAGTGGGGCAAACCCGCATTCATGGCCTCCTGGGCCATCGTGCTCGTCGGCGTCGCCGTGGTCTTCACCAAGGGCGAGCGCATCTACGGCATCGATTTTTCGGGTGGCGACGTCACCACCGTATCGTTCACCCAAAAGCTGGGTCTCGACGAGATCCGCAAGGTCGCCGGCTCGGCCGGCATCGACGAGGTCACGCCCATCTATGTAAGCGCCATCGGCGGAACCGGCGAGATGCTGAAGCTGGAGACGGCCTACAACCAATCGGCCGCCCTCATCGCAGCCCTGCAGCAAACCTATCCCCAAGCCGGGCTGACCACGGTCGGCACCACCAGCATCGGTCCTTCGATCGGCGCCGAGATCCAGTGGAACGCCCTGCGAGCCTTCCTGTTCTCGATGTTGATCATCCTCGCCTACGTCGCGTTTCGTTTCGAGTTCGGATTCGCCATCGGGGCAGTCGTGGCCTCGGTCCACGACATCTTGATGACCATCGGCGTGTTTGTGCTCGTCGGCAACCAGTTCTCCGCGCCCATGGTGGCCGCCTTGCTCTCCATCGTCGGCTATTCCATCAACGACACGATCGTGGTTTTCGACCGCATTCGCGAGGAGTTGAAGCTCAACCCGACGACCAGCCTGCGCAACGTGATCAACCTCTCCATCAATCGTGTATTCGCACGCACGCTGATGACCAGCATCACCACGCTCCTCGCCGCGCTGGCGCTCTTCGTCTTCGGCACCGGCGTCATGAAGGACCTGGCCTTTACTTTCATCGTGGGCATCGTCACGGGCACCTTCTCGTCCATCTACATCGCGGCCCCGGTTTTCTTCTGGTGGCACAAGGGCGACCGGGCCAAGGTCGAGGCGCATCAGGACGTCAAGCCGACTTACGATTGGGATGCGGGCAGCAAGGCTTCGCAGTGACCCTGCGGCTCCGTCCCCCAGATGCGCTGGACCTATAAGCCGTTCCCGGCCGACGAGGTCGGGAACCTTAGCCGACACGCGGGCGTAAGCCCGGTGATCGCCGAGCTGTTGCTTCGCAACGGCATCGGCGAGCCGGCTGACGCCGCGCGTTTCCTCCGGCCCACCCTGGCCGCGCTCAACGATCCCTTCCTCCTGCCTAACGTCGAGGCCGCCGCCGTGCGCCTGCGAAGGGCGGTCGAATCGGGCGAGGACATCGTGGTGCTCGGGGACTATGACGTCGATGGCGTGAGCAGCACCACGCTGCTTGTCAGCGTCCTGCGCCGTTTCGGGGCGCGGCCGCGCTTTGTCGTGCCGCGCCGCATGGAGGACGGCTACGGACTCTCCCGCAGTGCGATCGACCGCGCCCTGGAGTTGGGTAAGCCGCAGCTTTTCATCGCGCTTGATTGCGGCACCAACTCCCACGAAGAGGTCGCCTACCTCGTTTCCCAAGGCATCGAGGTCATGGTCATCGACCATCACCGGTCCAAGGAGAAGCCGCTTGACCAGGGCCTGCTCGTCAATCCCCACGTGCATGGCTCGGTGGGCGACGACGCGTGGCACCACCTCTGCACCGTGGGCCTGGTCTTCAAGGTCGCCCACGGCCTGCTCAAGCTGTTGCGCGCCGAAAACCACACGGTGGCCCACCAGGTCAAACTGCGCGACTATCTCGATCTCGCCGCCATGGGCACGGTGGCCGACCTGGTGCCGCTCACGGGCGAGAACCGGATACTTGCGCGCTTCGGCCTGCGCATCCTCCAGGCGTGTGAACGGCCGGGCATACGCGCGCTCATGCAGATCGCCGGGGTCAGGCCCGACCACGGTATCAACCCCGTCGATATTTCATTCCGTCTCGGGCCGCGCATCAACGCCAGCGGTCGTCTGGCCGACGCCGCTTTGTCGGTGGAGCTGATGCTCAGCGAAGACCAGCAGTTTTGCGACGAGACCGCCCAGCAGCTCGACGTGTTCAATCGCGAACGCCAGGAGATCGAGCGCCACATCACCGAGGAGGCCGAGCGGATGATCGAGGACAAGTTCGCCGACTGGCCCGGCATCGTGCTCTTTGGTGAAAACTGGCACCCGGGCGTGGTCGGCATCGTGGCCGGCCGCGTGAGCCGCAAATACAACCGCCCCTGCGTCGTGCTGGGCAACGAGGGCGAGTTGGCCAAGGGCTCGGGGCGAAGCGTCAACGGCGTCAACCTGGTCGAGGTGCTTGGATCTTGCTGCGAAAACCTCAACAGCTGGGGCGGGCATCCGATGGCCGTCGGAGTCTCGCTCGCCAAGATCCATCTGGAAACCTTCCGCGCCCGTTTCGCCGAGGCGGTGAGGATCGCCGCCGGCGCAGACCTGGTGGAGCCCATCCTCGGTCTCTCGGCCTGGCTTTCCCCCGAGGATATTCGCGACTCGTTCATGGACGAGTTGGAGGCGATGCAGCCTTTCGGCCAAGGTAATCCCGAACCTGTCTTCGGGGTGCGCGGGGTGGTGTTGCGCTCCCGCCCGGAGGTCTTTAAGCAGACGCATTTTCGCTTCAGCTTCGATGATTCACGCGGCCGGCGCCTGTTCGGCGTCGCCTGGAAAATGGCGCACCGGCTCCCGCCGGTCGGCGTCCCGCTGGATCTGGCGGTGGAGCTGGCATGGAACCATTTCAACGACCGCCGTCTGCTCCAGTTGGAGTTGGTGGACTGGCGGCTCAGCGAATAACCCGGAAAAGCGCAACTCCGTCTTATTGGTGCGCGGCGCCGGTGTGCGCGAAAAAAGCGCTCCTTTCCGGGGAGCGCTTGAGATCGAGACGGCGATGGGGTGAGCCGGTTAAACGTCGTAGGTCTGAAGCGGCACGGGATCAATGATCCGGCTGCCGGGCATCTTGGCCGAGAGTTGTTCGACAAACCAGGCGCGGGCAGCCGGATCGCCGTGGGTGAGGATCACGCTGCGTGCGCCGGTCTGGACCGCGAACTCCAGAAGCTCCTCGCGATCGGCGTGGCCGCTCAGCTCGTAGCGCTCGACGCGGGCATTGAGCTTGGCGGTGACGTTGGCGGTCGCGAAGACAAACTCCTCGCCGGTCTTGGTCTGGAGCAACTTGCCGCCGGGGGTGTCGGGATCGCAATAGCCGACGAAGCCGATGGTATTGCGAGCATGGGCAATGAGGCCGGAAGCCAGGGTGTAGCTCGGGGTGCGCTCGACCAACATGCCCGAGCTGATGATGTAGAGCGCATTTTGCTGCGGGTCCTCGCCGGGCGACAGTTTGCGCGGGGCGGGCTGCACATTCAGCTCTTTGATGACGGAGCGGCTGAATTGGACGTCCTTGGTCTTGCGCGAGATCTCGTCGAAATAGTCGGCGAGGTCCATGCCGAGGCCGGCGGCGAAAATCGGGCACTTCACCAAGCGGCCGAACTTGCGCGCATCGTGGATGATCGAGAGAACCTCCTGCATGCGGCCCAGTGCGAATACGGGAATGAGGAAGGAGCCGCCGCGATTGATCGTGTCGTTGATGGAGGCGACCAGGCGGTTGACCTCGTTGAGGCGTTCCTTGCCGGCGGTGCGCTCGGTGGTGCCGCGGGTGGTTTCGATCACGATGGTCTCGAAGTGCCCGGCCGGAAACTGGGCACCCTGGAGCGTGCGCTGGTTCTCAAAGAGCACGTCGCCGCTGAAGAAAAAGTGTTTGTGCTTATGGTGGATCTCGACGGCGGCCGCGCCCGCGACGTGGCCGGCGCGGTGAAAGAGAAGCTCGATCTCGTCGGTCTTGCCCCGGAACTTTTTCACATGGCCGAAGGGCAGGCCGATGATGCGGCCAGCGCAGCGATCGATGTCGTTATGCGTGAAGAGCGGGTAATCGGGGATGTTGGCATCTTCCTTTTGGCGCATCATCACGTTGGCGGAATTGTGCAGCATGCGCTCGATCAACATGCGGCTGGACTGGGTCATGATGACCGGGGTGTTTGGATGCTGCATCATCACCACGGGCAGGCTGCCGATGTGATCCAAGTGGCAGTGGGTGATGATGATCAGGTCGAGCTGGACATCACGGATGAGGTCGAGCTTGGGAGTCGCGGTGCGGCCGGCCAGTTTCGGATTAAGCCCGCAGTCGATGAGGATGTTCATATCCCCGATCTGCACGAACATGGAGTTGGCACCGATGCCACCCTCAGGATTCAAATCGATTAACTTCATTTAATAAACAGTAGAGCGAGACGCACGCGGGCGGGGGGCGCAAGGCGCAAGTTTGCCCGCATTGGCATGATGGCCATCTCCGACGCGAGCGTGGAGGTGCGCCGTCCCTCGGTGGCCGGTTTCAGATTTCGCAGGGACCCGCGTCTTCGCGTGGAGGCACCACCATGTCAAAGGCGGGCAGAACCACATGAACAAAACGGCCCAGTTCATCGACACCATGAAAGCTGCCCTGGGAGCGCGCCGAACCTGCGGTCACATGGTAGCTGTTATAGGAAAACTGCTCGCCGGGGGCCAGCCTCGGGGTCTCGCCGACGATCTTGTCGCCCTCGACAACCAGGTGGCTGCCGTCGGCGTGGGCCACGACCCATTTGCGACCGAGAAGCGTCACCGTATGCTCGGAGCCGTTGTGAATGGTGATGAAATAGACAAAGGCGTGGGGCTTGTCCGGCGGCAGGCTTTTGCCCCCGTGATGATACACGAGTTTGTCGAGGTGGGCGGTAAGGCCGGGGAGTGCGATCGATGCGGGCACGGACCATAGCCAACCCACCGCACGGGTCTTTGCAACCGCTTTGGTCCGCGCGCCACTAAACGGCTGCGGATACCGACCACTGTGGGCTTGCCTCCGGTTTTGCCGGCCCGCACAAACCACCTTTTATGGAAAAACTGGCCCTACTTTCAGTGAGTGACAAAACCGGCTTGGTCGACTTCGCGACCGCCCTCGTGAAGCGGCATGGCTACAAGCTGCTCTCGACCGGCGGGACCGCCCGGCTCCTCTCCGAAAAAGGCCTGCCCGTCACCGAGGTGAGCCAGCACACCGGCTTCCCCGAGATGATGGAAGGGCGTGTCAAAACCCTTCACCCCAAGATCCACGGCGGCCTCCTCTGCCGTCGCGACAAGCAGGACCACCTCGACGCCGCGCGCGACCACAACATCGACCTCATCGATCTGGTCGTTGTGAATCTATATCCTTTCGAGCAGACCGTCGCCAAACCGGGCGTCCATTTCGAGGAGGCCATCGAAAACATCGACATCGGCGGTCCCTCCATGCTGCGCAGCGCCGCCAAAAACCACGAGAGCGTCACCGTCGTGGTCGATCACCACGACTACGGCGCGGTCCTCGCCGCCTTTGACGCCCCCGCCACGCTCGGGGCGCTTCGCCGCAAGCTCGCGCTCAAGGTGTTTCAGCGCACCGGCGCCTACGACACCGCCATCGCCAAATATCTCGAGGCCCAGGCAGACGAACCCAACCTGGAAGCCCTTGGCGGCCTGCCCGAGACGCTCACGCTCACTTACAAGAAGGCACAGTCCCTCCGCTACGGGGAAAATCCGCACCAGCAGGCCGCCCTCTACGGCACGTTCCACGACCACTTCCAGCAGCTTCAGGGCAAGGAGCTTTCCTATAACAACATCCTCGACATCACGTCCGCCACCTACCTCATCGGCGAGTTCGAGAAACCAACCCTGGCCATCCTCAAGCACACCAACCCGTGCGGCGTCGCCAGCGCCGATGATTTGGACACCGCTTGGGACAAGGCCTACTCGACCGACCGCCAGGCTCCCTTCGGCGGCATCATCGTCGTCAATCGCACGCTTGAAGCGTCACTGGCCTCCAAGATTGCGGACATCTTCACCGAGGTCATCATCGCCCCGCGTTTCAGCGAAGAGGCGCTGGCGATTTTTGCCAAAAAGAAAAACCTGCGGCTGATGATCGCCAAGGGCGGGTTGGGCGCCGATTCGCTTATGGATGTGCGCTCGGTCGTCGGCGGCCTCCTTGTGCAAGATCGCAACAAGCTCCTCGGCAACCCGCGCGACTTCAAGGTCGTGACCAAGCGCCAACCCACGCCGGACGAGTGGGACACCATGATGTTTGGCTGGCGCGTGTGCAAACACGTCAAATCCAACGCCATCGTCTATGTGAAGAACGAGCAGACCCTCGGCGTCGGCGCCGGTCAGATGGCCCGCGTGGACAGTTCCCGCATCGCGGTGTGGAAAGCCGGCGAGGCCAAGCTGGACTTGAAGGGCTCCGTCGTGGTGTCCGAGGCGTTGTTCCCGTTTGCCGACGGTTTGATCGCCGCCGCCGACGCCGGCGCCACCGCCGCGATTCAACCCGGCGGCAGCGTGCGCGACGAGGAGGTCATCAAAGCCGCCGATGAACGCGGCATGGCGATGGTCTTCACCGGCATCCGCCACTTCAAACACTGAGCCCCGCCCGACACGGCGGCGTTGATCACGCGGGAGGTGCGGCCTGTCAAACGGGCTTGCGCCTCCCGCGTCGGTCCGGTGGAGGGCGGCAAATCGTCCTTAAACCCTGAAGATCGCCCCGAGTTTTTTCCCGAGAATCAGGCTCATGCCCACGATGGTGATTCCCAGGAACACCATAGCCCACACGCCGAGTGCGCTCGCGATGAACTTGCCGTCGCCGAGCAGTTGGAAGAGTTCCAAAATGGCCTTGGTGATCGGATAGAAGGCCATTTTCTGGGCGAGGATCAACGAGTCGCTGACCTCGAGCATCGCAAAGGCAAACGCCATCAGTCCGCCCGCGATCAGGTTGGCGGTGATCAGCGGCAGCGTCACGCGGATGACCGATTTGAGCGGCGGGCAACCGAGGTTCTGCGCGGCTTCCTCCAGGGTCTCGCTTGTCTGCTGAAAGCCGGCCACGGCAGAGCGCACCACATAAGGGAGGCGACGCACCGAGTAGGCGATCACCAGCAGCGCGGCCGGGTTTTCGACCGGATCGAGGAATGCGAAGAATTTCCCCTCACGACTCATCGCGAGATAACCGAAGGCCAGCACCAGGCCTGGAACCGCCAGCGGAAGCATCGCCAGAAAATCGAGCACCTGGCGTCCGGCGACCTTTGACCGCACGACCACATAGGCGATGGCGACGCCCAGCACCACATCGATGATCGTGGACAGGCTGGCGAATTTGAGGGAGTTGGAGATGGCCGGCACCGTCAGGCTGTGGCCCAGTGCGAGTTCGAAATTGGTCAATGTCAGGCTTTGCGGGAACACGCTGCCATACCAGTCGCCGGCAAACGCCACCAGCACGACGCCCAGGTGCGGCAGCACGGCCAGAAACGTCACGCCGCCAAACGCCGCCGTACACAGCCACGCCCGCGTGCGGGGTAGGGGGCGCGCCCCGCCCGAGCTGGTGGCCTTGGCCATCATGGCGTACGTCTGGCGGCCAAAGAGTCCCTTCCCGATCGCGTAGAGGAGCGTTGTGCTCGCCAGCATGATGGCGACCAGTGCATACGGCGCCGGACTGCCGCCCATGTCCTTGAGGCCGTGAAAAATCTGCACGGCGATTACTCGCGGATAATCGAAGACGAGCGGCACGCCGAGTTCGGTAAACGACCAAATGAACACGATGGTGCCGCCCGCGAAAAGGCCGCTTTTGATGAGCGGCAGAGTGATCCGGGTAAACCGCCGCAGACCGGTGCAACCCAGGTTTTCCGCGGCCTCCTCCAGGGCGGGATCGACGTTGGCCAGGGCGGCGGTCGCGTTGAGGTAGATGATCGGGTATAGGGAAAAGGCGTTCACGCAGGCGATGCCCCAAAACGGGCTGGCGGCGAACCAGTCATGGGTCCAGCCGGCCGGGCGCAGGCCGAGCTCGATAAACAGTGCGTTGAGCGCGCCGTATTGGCCGAATATCTGTTTGATGCCGATGGCTCCGACGAACGGCGGCAGGATCATCGGAATCAGCACCAGCGAGCCTAGCAGCGTTTTGCCCGGGAAAAGATACCGGTCGCCGATGAACGCGAGGGGCAGCGCGATGGCAAACGCGAGCAGGGTAGTCGCGCACGCAAGAAGGAAGGCGTTGCCGATCCCCGCCAGATAGATCGGATCCGCGAGTAATGCTCCTATGTAGGCGAGGGTTGGACGGCCGTCGGCATCGACAAGCCCGCCCTTCAGTATCTGGAGAATAGGCCAGACAAAAAACGCCGCGAAAAACAGCGCCGTGCAAGCGAAGACGATGCGGGCAAGCGAACGCGACATCGCCGCCTAGTGTGCCGGTGCCCCGAGATTGCTCGCAAGGGTGAACTGCGGTTGGCTCCTCTTTGTCGTTGCCCGCGCTCTTGATCCTATCGGCGGAGCCCTGTCTACCGCTCCACTGGGCCGGGTTGCGCTCTTCGGCATTGAGCCGAGCAATCTGCCGCGCGCCTCCCCGGGCAACAACTAACCCATTGTGTTAGTTGTTGCCGGCTCGCTGCTGCCGGCATGAGGGCAGGGGAGGGCGGTTTGACCGGGTGGGGAAAGTGCGGGCGGGAAGACCCCGCAATGTCTTCGACATTTGGCGGGGGGCGAGTTCTGTTTCACCCTCCACACATGAAGAACTTCTACATCACGACCGCCATCGACTACGTGAACGGTTCTCCGCACCTGGGCCATGCCTATGAAAAGGTGCTGACGGACGTTATCGCCCGATTCCGCCGTCTGATGGGTGACAACGTTTACTTCCTCACCGGCGTGGACGAGCACGGACAAAAGGTCCAGCAAAGCGCCAAAAAACGCGGCATCCCTCCCCAGCAGTTTTGCGACGAGGTGTCGGCGGAGTTCCGCGCGCTCTGTACAAAGCTCAACATCTCCAACAACGACTTCATCCGCACCACCGAGGAGCGCCACAAAAAGGTCGTCCGCCAGATCCTTCAGCAGCTGTTCGACAAAGGTGAAATCTACAAGGCTGAATACAAGGGTTTCTACTCCACCCGCCAGGAGCAGTTCCTCCAAGACAAGGACCGCAACCCCGACGGATCCTGGCCCGAGATCTTTGGCGAGGTCACCGAGATCACCGAGTCGAACTACTTCTTCAAACTGCGCCAGTATCAGGACTGGCTGGTCGATTTCCTCAAAACCAACGAGAATTTCGTCTTCCCTCGCTACCGCCAAAAACAGGTCCTCGAGTTCCTCTCCGAGCCGCTCAACGACCTGTGCATCTCGCGTCCGAAGGATCGTCTCGAGTGGGGCATCACGCTGCCTTTCGACGAAAACTTTGTGACCTACGTGTGGTTCGACGCGCTGGTGAACTACTACACCGCCGTGGTGGATAAACCCGAGTTCTGGCCCGCCGATTTCCACGTCATCGGCAAGGACATCCTCGTGCCACCGCACGCCGTTTACTGGCCCATCATGCTCAAGGCTGCCGGCATCCAGACGCCGAAATCGCTCCTCGCCCACGGCTGGTGGTCGATCAACGGCAGCAAGATGTCCAAGAGCACGGGCAACTTCGTCAATGCCGCCGAGTTTGCCGACAAATACGGGGTGGACGCTCTGCGCTACTTCCTGATCCGCGAGATGAGCGTGGGCCAGGACAGCGATTTTTCGCTCAACCAGTTTCTCGCCCGCTACAACGCCGAACTCGCCAACAACCTGGGCAACCTCGTCAACCGCACGCTCAACATGACCAACCGGTTCGCCGACGGCGTCGTGCCCGCCGCCGAGGTCTCCGAGCAGCCCGAGCAGGACTTGCAGGCGCTTTGGGTCAAGACCCGCGACGAGGGGATCGCGTTGCACGAAGGTTTCCAGTTCCACATCGCGCTGGAGCGCGCCTTTGCGTTCATCACCGCGACCAACGCCTACATCGAAACCCGCGCGCCGTGGAAACTCGGCAAATCGTCCGAGCCGAAGGATCAGGCGCTGCTCAAGACCTCGCTTGCCACCATGTCAGAGGCGCTGCGTCTGGGCGTGTCGCTGTTGCCGGCCGTCATGCCGGAGACCACCGCCAAGATCCACGGCGTGCTCGGCTACACCGCCGGCTTACCGTGGAGCGACGAACTGGTCTGGGGCTCGCGCCTCACCGGTTCGAAGGTCGCCGCGACCGCCATCCTCTTCCCGCGACCGCAGGTGGAAACGAAAGCGGGCTGATCCGAAACATTCTCGCTCATTCCGATCTTTCTGTTTCGTCGGCGTTACACCGCCGGGCGCTGTATTTGAAAAGATCGGGAGAAAGGCGAATGAAGAGAAAGCGTGGGCATGACCATCCTGCCAATCCATCCCGCCGAAAACGCCTCCCCCGAGGCGCTGGTCGCGTTTTTGCGCCAGTGCCGTGAGGCGGCTCGGTCCGACGGGCGGGAGAGGCTGGTCAGTATTTCCCTGAAGGTCGGTGCCTTGGACCCGCTCGCGGTGCTCGAAGCGATTTTCGAGCCGGGCGAACTCCATTTCTACGCCGAGCGTCCGTCTATCAACACGGCCATTGCCGGAGCCGAGGCCGTGCTGGTCCACGAGGCGTTCGGCCCCGGCCGGTTCGCGTCGGTGCGCCGGTTCATGGACGACACGCTCGCGCGCACCATCGCCGTGGGCGATGTGGATGCGCCGTTTGGCGGTCCGCATTTTTTCAACGCCTTCGCGTTTCTGGACAATGTCGAGGCTGGCGAAGCGTTTCCCGCAGCCCGGGTGTTTGTCCCCCGCTGGCAGGTGGCGCGCGCCGGCGACATGACCACGGCGGTGGCCAACCTGCCGGTGTCGCCCGAGTCGGACCTGGTCCAACTCGCCGAGCGGGTCTGGCGGGCGCATGTGAAGTTCAGGCACTTTGACTGCGCCGCGCCGGCCGGCTCCGAGACGTCTGCGCATACGGCTTTCCGCACGACGGAGGTGGGCGACTACCGGGCGGCGGTCAAAGGCGGCCTCGCGGCCATCGCCACGGGAGCGGTCAAAAAAATAGTGCTCGCCCGGGCCCAGGACATGCACGCCGATGCGCCGCTGCATCCGTTGCGCCTGCTCAACGGGCTGCGCGAGCGCTTCCCCGAGTGCTACAGTTTTTCGGTGGCCAACGGCCTCGGGCACAGCTTCATCGGCGCGAGCCCGGAGCGTCTCGTGCGCGTGAGCAAGGGCGTGCTAGAGTCCGAGGCGTTGGCCGGGTCGGCGCGGCGGGGAGCCGGCGCGAGCGAGGACGCGGCACTCGGAGCGGCGCTGCTCTCCAGCGAGAAGGACCTGCGCGAGCACCGGCACGTGCTCGACTCGATCGTGCGCCGTCTGGAGCCGCTGGGATTGAATCCGCAGTTCGCGGGCGTGCCTGGCTTGTGCAAGCTGGCGAACGTGCAGCACCTGCACACGCCGGTGACTGCGGTCATGCCGCAGGGTGTTCACCTGTTGGATGCGTTGGCGCAACTGCACCCGACGCCGGCGGTCGGGGGCACCCCACGCGAGGCGGCGGTGCCGCGCATCCGTGAACTCGAGGGCTTCCCCCGCGGTCTTTACGGCGGCGCCATCGGCTGGATGAACGCCCGCGGCGGCGGCGAGTTTTTGGTCGGCATCCGCTCGGCGCTGGTCTCGGGCGGCACCGCGCGAATCTATGCCGGTGCGGGCATCGTGGCGGGGTCGGATCCCGACCGGGAGCACGCCGAGACCGAACTCAAATTCCGGGCCATGCGGGATGCCTTGCTGGCTGGCGTTACGTGAGGCCGGTTTTAAATCCACCGGGCTTCTCCCGTGCTTGACGCCGGACCGTGTTGGCGAAAGCCCTTGAGTTATGAGTGACACCACGCCGGATAAACATTTTCTAAACTACAAGCAGGCCGAGAAAAAAGCCCTTGAGATTGTCGCCGCGATGAAGGGCGCCGGCACCACCAAGGTGGACATCGAGCTGGCGCTGTTGGTCGCGGTGTTCGAGCTGCACAAGGATACGGTCCCTGCGGCCACCATAGCGGCCGTCATTCAGGGGCACCTGAAGCAACTGGTCCCCCATTACGCACCCAAGACTCCCGGCGGGAAGCAGGCCTGAGCGCGGCGGGCGCTTCTCCTGAAATTTCGATGGCTTCGCGTGACGTTCACTGCGCCGACGCGCTCCCCTGGATGCGGGCGCACGGCCGCATCGACGGGGCTTGTGCGGTCACGTCGTTGCCCGACGTGTCGGAAGTGGGCATGACCTTGCCGGTTTGGCGGGCCTGGTTTTTGGAGGCCGCCCGGCTGGTTGTAGGGTCGGTGCCGGATGAGAGCGCCGCGCTTTTTTTCCAGTCGGACATCAAGCGCGACGGCACCTGGGTTGACAAGGGGGCGTTGGTCATCCGGGCGGCCGAGGATGCCGGTGCGAGCATTCTGTTTCACAAAATCGTCTGTCGGCGTACGCCTGGCGCGCTCACTTACGGGCGTCCCGGGTTTACGCATCTGATCGCGGTTTCGCGTGCGTTGAAGTGCCCGGACGTGCTGCCGATCCCCGATGTCATCACCGACGCCGGGCGGCAGCCGTGGGTTCGCGCGATGGGGGTGCGGGCGGCGGCGCATGCGGTGCGTTTTGCGCGCGACCAAGCCGGGGCGAAGACGATTTTCGATCCTTTCTGCGGGATTGGCACCGTGCTGGCCGTCGCCAACGCCCTCGGGCTGGATGCGATCGGGGTGGAACTGGCTCGCAAGCGCGCCGAGCAATCCAGGCAGCTCGTCGTACCGGTGTCGGAACTGTGAGTTTATGCAGGCCACCCCTTGGCTCGCGCATCAGAAATGTCAGTTTGCACCGATAGATCGTTAACACCTCATGACGAACGCCACACGGGTAGATTTCAACGCTCCGACCATCCCCTTTAATCGCTTTTTTCAACGCGGTGTCGGCTCCTGCCACGCCTACCTGACCCTTCGCGAGGACCTGCGCGAGCACGTGAGGCTCGCGCAAAAGGAAATCGGCTTCGGCGGCATCCGCTTCCACGGTATTTTCACCGAATACGTCGGAGTCGTGCACAACGCCGAAGATGCCGACGGTCCGAGGCTCAACTTCCAGAACGCGACCAAGATCTACGAATTTTTCGTGGCGCAGGGGATGAAGCCTTTTGTCGAACTCGGCTTCATGCCGGTGCGGCTGGCGAGCGGTCCGCAGACGATCTTCGACTACCGGGGCAACATCACTCCGCCGAAGGATTGGGCGCAGTGGTCGCGGTTGATCAGCCGGTTCGTGACTCATCTGGTGAATCATTTCGGCATCGCCGAGGTGCTCACTTGGCACTTCGAGGTCTGGAACGAGCCTGACCTTCACAATACGTTTTGGACCGGATCGATGATGGATTATTTTAAGCTCTACGCCGAGACTGCGCGCGCCGTGAAGTCGGTGGACGAGCGCCTGCGTGTCGGCGGACCGGCCACGTCGAAGACCATGTGGGTGCCGGATCTGCTCAAGTTTTGTGCGGAGGAGCGCGTGCCGCTCGATTTCATCTCCACGCACCACTACTGCGTGGACGCCGATCTGGTGCGGGGCGTGCCGGAGGGACCGATGTATTACCGCGGCATGAAGGGCATGGTCGGCGACGTGGAAAGGGTGCGCGGCCAAATCGCCGCCTCGGCATTTCCCAAGGCGGAGCTGCATTTCACCGAGTGGAACTCGAGTCCGGCCCACGAGGACGTTTATGGGAAAGACACGGCGTTCACCGCCGCGTTTGCGCTCCAGACCATCAAGGAGGTTTCCGGGAAGGTGGATTCCTACATGTGGTGGACGGTGAGCGATATTTTCGAGGAGAGCGGGCTGAGTCTGCGCCCGTTCACGGGCAAATACGGCCTCGTCAACCAGCACGGCCTCAAGAAGCCGGTCTTTCATGCCTTTCGCTGGCTGGCGCGGCAGTTCGACGCCGAAATTCCCTTGGACCACGCTTCCGCGCGAGCTACCCGGTCGCCCCAAGGAGACGCTAGGGTGCTGGCTTGGAATCTGCCTGAAGTCATCGAGACCGATCTGGGCGGCGGTGATTGGCAGACGCGCGGAGCCGGGCGGACCGATGTGTTTGCCCTCAAGGGGCTGCACGGTCGCTACCGCGTGCGTTGCTGGGTGGTTGACGATCAACGTGGCAACGCGCTCCAGGCGTGGCGCGCGCTGGGGTCTCCTGATTACCCCAAGGCCGCCGAACTGGCGGCCATGCGATCGGGGGCCGAACCGGTCTGCCTCCGCGACGAGGTCGTCGCTTGCGAAGGCGAATTGGTGCTGACGCTGGAACTGGCCCCGTGCTCGGTGTCGTATTGGGAACTCGACCGGGTATGAGCCCGGGATCGTGGAGTCCGTCAGACATAATCCCGATAGACGGCCTCGAAGCGTCGGGCGGCGAGTTCCGATCTCAGGTCATCGCCAAGCGGCAGGGTTGCCAGACGGGCGCGGCGGGCCTCTTCGACCACCGACACGGCCAGCTCCAGCGAAACCTCCCGGATGCGGGTGAGCGCCGGATAAATCCTGCCCAAAGCCAGATCATCCGTGGTGACCAACTCGGCCAGCCTGCGCGCGGCGGCCAGGAACATCTCGTTGGTGATCTCGCGGGCGCCGCAGGCCAGGGCGCCGAAGCCGACGCCCGGGAAGATGTAAACGTTGTTGCCTTGTCCCGGAGTAAACGTGCGACCGTCGAGCGTGACCGGCGCGAACGGGCTGCCGCTGGCGAACAGCACCCGACCTTGGGTTTCTCTATAGGCTTCCTCGGCGGTGCATTCGGCTTGGCTGGTGGGATTGGAGAGCGCGAAGACCACCGGGCGGGGGTTGAGTTCGGCCATGCGACGCAGGATGGCGGGCGTAAACGTAGCAGGCTGGCCGGATACGCCGATCAACGCGGTGGGACGCACGGCATCGACCGCCTCGGCCAGGGTGCGCAAGGGCGCGTGCTCATGGGCGTAGGGCAGTTTGTGATGGGCGAGCTTGAGTCCAGGACGATAACGCACGACCAACCCCTCCGAATCGACAAACCAGCAGCGGCGGCGAGCATCCGCGGCGGACAGACCCTCGGATATGGCCGCGGCCACGAATAGATCGGCGATGCCCGTGCCGGCTTCGCCCGCGCCGAGGAACAGCAGCCGCTGGTCCGCCAGCCTCCCGCCGGTTTCGCGCAACGCGCCGAGCAGGCCGGCGACCGCCACGGCGGCGGTGCCCTGGATGTCGTCGTTGAAGCTGCACACCGAGGCGCGATTTTCGTTGAGGAGACGGAAGGCGTTGGTGTTGCCGAAGTCCTCCCATTGCAGCAAGGCCCGGGGGAAAACCTCGCGCACTGCGGCGACGAACTCGGCGATGAACGCGTCGTAGTCGGCTCCCCGCACACGGGGGTGCGCCAGCCCGAGGTAGGAGGAATCTTCGCGAAGAGCCGCGTTGTCGGTGCCCACGTCGAGCGTGATCGGCAGTCCGTAGCCGGGATGCAGTCCTGCGCAGGCGGTGTAGAGCGCAAGTTTGCCCACGGGTATGCCCATGCCGAGTGCTCCCAGATCGCCGAGACCGAGAATGCGTTCGCCGTCGGTCACCACGATCATGCGCACGTCGGACATGGGCCAGTGACGCAGGATCTCGGCGACGCGGCCACGCTCACGGATACTGATAAAGAGCCCGCGCGGACGGCGGAAAATCGCCCCGTATTCGAGGCAGGCCCGCCCGACCGTCGGCGTATAGATGAGAGGAATCATCTCCTCGGCATGATCCTGCACGAGTCGGTAAAAGAGCGTCTCGTTGCGGTTTTGAAGGGTGGTGAGGAAAATGTATTTCTCCAACGAATCGGGTTTTCGTCGCAGGTTGCCGAGTGCGCGCACGACCTGTTCCTCCAAGGTGAAGACGCGGGGCGGCAGCAGGCCGCGCAACCCGAGCGCGTCGCGCTCGCGCTCGCTGAACGCGGTGCCCTTGTTGAGCAAGGAATTGGTGAGCAGGGCGGAGCCGCGCGGCCAGAGGGCGCCGCCGACGGAGGAGAGTCCGGATTCAATCGGTGAGGAGGCCATATGCGCGCGCAGTTTAGCACTCCAGTCGCCCGAGGCCTGCGCGGCGCTTGTCAAAAACAGCGCGTCATTGGCGCTTGCGGCGGCCCGGCTCTTGACCCCTGACGGCCAACCCCAAGCCTCCGGCGTTTCAAGTTCATGACCAAGGCCCCCATCGCATATTCCGCACTCGGTCGGCGAGCGCAGCCACCGACCATCGCAAGATTGATGTCTCTGATGCTGGAAAATCCGGGCCTGCTTTCACTCGCCGCCGGTTTCACCGACAATCGCACGTTGCCCGTGGCGGCCGTGCGGCGGGCGGGCGAGTCGCTGGCCGCGCGCCCGACTGAACCCGAATACCTGCAATATGGCACCAATCAGGGTCGCCCCGGTCTTCGCTCCTTGCTGGCCGGGCGCCTGCTCGCCCAGGAAACGCCCTCCAATATCGAGAACGTAAGGAAGAATTTCTTCATCACCAACGGCTCACAGCAAGCCCTCTATCTGGCCATGCAGGTGCTCTGTGATCCGGGTGACATCGTGCTCGTGGATCGGCCGAGTTATTTCGTTTTTCTGGAAATGCTCGTCGGTCTCGGGGTAAGGGCTGTCTCGCTGCCGGTGGACTCGGCCGGACGTATCGACGCCGGAGCCTTGCGGGCGTTGCTGGAGGGTTTGCGCGAGCGCGACGAACTCAAGAGACTCAAGGCGGTTTACGTTGTGAGCTATTTCTCCAATCCCTCGGCGCGCAGCTTGGACGAGGTGGAGAAAAGCGCGGTCGCCGAGGCGCTTGCCGGGGCCGGCGCGGTCGTGCCGGTTGTCGAGGATGCGGCTTATCGGGATTTGTTTTTTGAGACACCTCACCTCGCCCGCAGTGTGTTGAGCCTGCCCGCCTGGGATGCGTTTCCCAAGTTGTATCTCTCAACGCTCACGAAGCCCTTCGCCACGGGGTTGAAGATCGGCTACGGCACCTGCTCCGACCCCGGGTTGCTCGCGAAGATGCTTCATGTGAAGGGGCACCATGATTTTGGCACGGCCAACTACAACCAGGCCCTGCTTGAAGAAGTCATCGCCGGCGGCGGGATGGACGCGCAGCTTGAGATCATCCGCCCCGCTTATCGGCGGAAGATGCTCGTGCTGCACGAGGCGTTGATCACCGCCGGATTGCCCGGGCTGGGCTGGAGCTGGGTTGTGCCCGCCGGGGGACTTTATCTGTGGCTGGAGGCTCCGGCCACGCTCGACACGGGACTGGAATCGGCCTTCTGCCGGGCCTGTGTAGAGGCGGGCGTGCTGTATGTGCCCGGTGATCTCTGTTTCGGCGACGACGCGCCCAAGAACCGTATCCGGCTGAGTTTCGGGGTGCTGGGCGAGGCCGACCTCGCGGAGGCGGGACGTCGCTTTGGCGCCGTCGCGGGACGCTTTGGGTAAACAGGAGCCGGGGCCGCGCGTGGCCCCCCTGTGGCGGCATGGGGCGCGTTTAGCGCAATCTCACCGTGTGGCGTTGATCGGGCGTGATGCCGAGGTCGAGGTGGAGGGCGTTCGCCGGTATCCAGGCGGCGATTTTTTCGGGCCACTCGACGGCCAGGCACCACGGGCTCACCAGAAAATCCTCAAGCATCAGAGCGTCGAGCTGGCGGTCGTTTTCGAGGCGGTAGGCGTCCATGTGCACCAGCGTGCGGGCTCCGCCTTTGTAGAGCGTGAAGATGTTGAAGGTCGGGCTGGTCACCGGATCGCTCACGCCGAGCCCGCGCGCCAGACCTTGCACAAACGTGGTCTTGCCCACGCCGAGATCGCCGTGCAGAGCGAGCGTGGTGTCCGCCGGCAGGGCGGCAGCCAACTCTTGCGCGAGCATGTGGGTCTCGGCGGCGGAGGACGTGGCCACGCCCGCGCGTAGTTTAGCGAAGATGCTCATAGCCGTGAAACGCGTCGAGGGGCAGGGCACCGGGCCCGAGGGTGCGGGTAAAGCGGCCGATGCAGGTGAGCCGCGTGCGGAAACGGCGGCGCCACGCCGACTCGAAGGCGGTGTGATCGGCGCGGGCCGCCACCGTGAACAACAATTCGAAGTCCTCGCCGTCGCCAAGGGCGTGCTCGAGCGCGGGGCGGCCGTCGCGTGCGGCCAGTTTCCGGGCGGCGGCGGCGACGGGAATGGCCGCAGCGGACAAGGACGGAGTCGCTCCGTCGGGTGTGAGTGCGTGGAGGTCTTTGGCTAGGCCGTCACTGAGGTCCATGAGCGAGCGCACTTCGGGGCGGCCGGCGAGCCACGCGCCCTCGGCGAGGCGGGGCGTGAAGCGATGGTGATGACCGAGGATGCTGCCCCCGAGTGAGCCGGTGACATAGATCCGGTCGCCGGTGCGGGCGCCTCGGCGGGTGAGGGCGCGCGGACCGTGCGCCTCGCCGATGAGGGTAAGTGTGGCGGCGAACCCGTCGCGCTGGCGGGTGATGTCGCCACCGACGACGGGTGTGTTGTAGGCGCGGGCGGTGGCGGCGAGCCCTCGATAAAATTGCTCCAGCCAACGCAGGCTGACGTCGGGTGCGAGCGCAAGGGCGATGACGGCGGCCCGGGGATGACCGCCCATCGCGGCGATGTCGCTGAGGTTGCGCTTGAGGAGCTTGGCGGCGACGGCGCGCGGAGGGATGGAGTCGTCGAAGTGTTCACCGTGGACGACGGGATCGACCGTAACGAGCTGTGGGTGCCGCGACGGCGGCAGCAGGGCGCAGTCGTCGCCGATGCCGGCGGGCGAGGGCGGCGAGGCGCGGCCAAGCCAGCGCCGGATGGCGGCGATCAATCGCAGTTCACCGAGAGAGGTGACGGCGTCGGTGGCGTTGGCGGTGAAAGGAGACACGAATGCGGCGTGATCAAGTGCAGGAGCCTGCTGGCGGGCGATGCGGGGGATGAGCGTTGGCGTGCGGGGGAATCGCCTGCAAGCAGGCTCATACCTTTCGAACCTCAGGCCGACACGCCGGCCATCACCAGCAGGATGGTGTGCAAGTTGAAAAGGGCGTGTGCGATCATGGGGACGGCGATGCGGCCGGTCTGCTCGTAAGCGACCGCGAAGAACACCCCGAGGGCGAAGAGCGGCAGGAACGCGGCGAGGTTCCCGTGGAGCAGGGCGAAAGCCAGTGCGGGCAGCGTGAGCGCGAAGGTGTGCGGGACGCGCTTGTGGAGGTAGCGGAACAGTCCGGCGCGGAAGACGAGCTCCTCGGTGACCGGTGCGATGACCACCGCCAGCACCATCATAAAAGCCCAACGCGCGGGATCGGCGACGTCGCGGAACATGCCGACCATGTCCTGCTCGTCGATGGAAAGGCCCAGCGTGTTGATGATGGTTTTCCACATGAGGCCGATGGCGGTTATCACCGGGATGGCGATGACGAAGGTGGCGATGCCTGCGAAGAGGGGATTGCGGACGGGAGCGGGGGGCGGCGCGAGGTCGTCGGAAAGCGCGGCGGCGGGCGCGGGTTTGCGTCTGATCAACAGGTAGAGCGCCGCGAGGGACGCGCCGCCGAGCAGGCCGAGCTGGAACGCGGCACCCTGGACCACGAACCACCAGTCGCCATCGCTGGCCGCAGGGCCGAGCACCTCCTTGCCCAGGTGGGTGACGACATGCGGCATAACCAAGCCCCCGCCGACAACCAGCAGCAGACAAAGCGCGAAGTCCTCCACCGACACATTCCATGCCGCGAGTGAAGCCGCTCCGACTTTCAACCTGCCGGTGAAAATCGCCCCCAGCAGGGCGAGACCGGCAAGCCAGACCGCGACCTCCAGGATGATAATGAGCGTGAGCACGGAGGGAGGTGGGGCCGTCAGCCGACCTTGCCGTGACCAAAGGCGACCTTGCCGTTGACGAGGGTCATTTTTACGCGGCCCTGGAGGGTTTGGCCGTGCCAGGGACTGTTGCTCGATTTGCTGAAGCCGGCCTTGGCATCGTAAACCCATTTCTCGTCGGGATCGAAGAGGCAGACATCGGCGGGCGCGCCCAAGGCCAGGGTGCCCGCCTCGAGTTTAAGGAGCGAGGCAGGCTTGCGGGTGAGCAGGTCGATGACGAACGGCAGCTTGAACTTGTTTTGACGGACGAGGATTTCGAGGGAGACGGGGAGGGCGGTTTCAAGGCCGAGGATGCCGTTGGGCGCGAAGTCGAACTCCTTGTCCTTCTCGTAGTCGGTGTGCGGGGCGTGGTCCGTTGCGAGAATATCGAGGGTGCCGTCGCGCAGGCCCTCGACGAGGGAGAGGCGGTCTTCCTCGGTGCGCAGCGGGGGGTTCATCTTGAAGTGCGTGTCGTAGGTGGCGCAGGCCTCGTCGGTGAGGGCGATGTGGTGGGGAGTGGCCTCGGCGGTGATGTTGACGCCGCGTTTTTTGGCCCGGCGGATGATCTCGACGGAGAACTTGGAAGAGATGTGCTGGAGGTGGATGTGGGCGCCGGTGTATTCGGAGAGGATGGCGTTGCGGGCTACGATGAGATCCTCGGCGGCGTTGGGCCAGCCCTTGAGGCCCAGTCGGGTGGAGACGACTCCCTCGTTCATCACGGCGCCGACCGTCATGGAGTGGTCCTGGCAGTGGTCCATGATCGGGAGATCGAACATCTTGGCGTACTCGCAGGCACGGCGCATGAGCTCGTTGGACTGGACGCAGTCGCCGTCGTCGGTGATGGCGATGACGCCGGCGCGTTTGAGCGAGCCGATGGGTGCCAGGGCCTGGCCCTTCATGCCCACGGTGATGCAGCCGGTGGGGTAAACCTTTACGCAGGCGGTGCGGGCGATGGAGTCCTTGATCTGCTGGATGGTGCCGGCGGTGTCGGCGACCGGGGCGGTGTTGGGCATGCAGACGACCGAGGTGAATCCGCCGGCGGCGGCGGCGCGGGATCCGGTCTCGATGGTTTCCTTGTGCGTCTGGCCGGGTTCGCGGAAATGGACGTGGATATCGACGAGGCCGGGGCAGGCGACGAGGCCGGAGGCGTCGATCTTTTTGGCCTTTTTCTTTTCGGCGGCGGAAAGTGAGGCGACGATCTTGCCGTCCTTGATGAAGAGGTCGCCGACGGCGTCACGCTTGGCTGCGGGATCGATGACACGGGCGTTGGAAATCCAGAGGGAGGACATGGCGCTTGGGATTATTCGGAGGAAACGACGTTTTCGGGCTGGCCGCCGGAGCAGAGGTAGAGGACGGCCATGCGCACGGCGATGCCGTTGGTCACCTGTTCGAGGATCACGCTGCGGCCGCCGTCGGCCAGCTCGCTGTCGATCTCGACTCCGCGGTTGATCGGCCCCGGGTGCATGATGATGGCCTTGGGGTTGAGCCAGCCGGCGCGGGTTTTGTTAAGGCCGAAGAGACTGGTGTATTCGCCGACCGAAGGGAACATGCCGCTGGACTGGCGCTCGTGCTGGATGCGCAGGAGCATGACGACATCGGCGTCGGAGAGCGCGCTCTTGAGATCGTGCGAAACGGTCACGCCGAGGGGCTTGAGGGTGTGCGGGACGAGCGTGGCCGGGCCGACCACGGTGACATCGGCCCCGAATTTGACGAGGGCGTGGATGTTGGAGCGGGCCACGCGGCTGAAGAGGATGTCGCCCAAGATGACGACCTTGCGGCCCTTGAGTGAGCCGAGGTGCTCCCGCATCGTGAACGTGTCGAGCAGGCCTTGTGTGGGATGTTCGTGGGCGCCGTCGCCGGCGTTGATCACGGGGATGCCGAGGATTTTGGAGAGATAGAGCGGCGAGCCGGCGGCTGCGTGGCGGATCACGATCATGTCGGCTCCGAGCGCGGCGATGTTTTCGGCGGTGTCGCGGAGGGTCTCGCCCTTGGTGGTGGAGGAGCTGGAACCGTCGAAGGAGATGACGTCGGCGCTGAGGCGTTTGGCGGCCATGTCGAAGGCCATGCGCGTGCGCGTGCTGGGCTCGAGGAAGAGGTTGACGATGGTCTTGCCGCGGAGCGCGGGGACCTTTTTCACGCTGCGGCCGAGGATCTTCTTAAACGCGGTGGCGGTGGCGTGTATCTGGTTGATCTCTTCCAAGGAGAGTTCTTCGAGCGTGATGAGATGGCGGCGGGTCCAGGGCATGATGGAAAACGGCGGTCGGCAAATCAGGCGGATGATCTCGACGGGAGGATGGTCACGGAGTCGCGGGCTGGTTTGGCCGGGTCGAGCGTCACGACGATTTTGGAGGTGGGGGCCGCCTCCAGGTTTACGCCCAGGTAGTCGGCGGCTACCGGGAGTTTGCGTCCGGCGCGGTCGATGAGGATGGCGAGCTCGACCTTGGCCGGACGGCCGTGATCGAAGAGCTCGTCGAGGGCGGCTTTGATGGTGCGGCCGGAAAACAGGACGTCATCGATGAGGATCACGGTGGCGCCGGTCACATCGACGGGAATGCGGGTGGGCACGTATTCCTTGGGGATGGGGTGGCGGTCGATGTCGTCGCGGTGGAAGGAGATGTCGAGCACGCCGGATTTCACCCCGAGTTTCCGCGCGAGGCGTTCGGCGAGGACGATACCGCCGTTGGCGACGCCGAGCAGGATCAGGCGCGGGTTCTTGGTGTGACGTTCGCCGATGGCTCGGGCCAGCCGGTCGATGGCGGCATGGATCTCGGCGGCGGGAAGGCTTTTCGGTGCGGGCACGAGGGTTGTTTGTGTCGCCGGCCAACAGGACGGACAAGCGGGAAATCCCGCAGCTGCGCTATATCTTGCCGCTCGGTTTTTCCGAGGCCTGGTACCAGCGGTAAAACGCGACGATGAAAACGATGAACGTGACGCCCATGCCGCCGGTTTTCATGATGACCGAGCCGAGCAACTGGTCCTCGGCGGGTCCAAAGCCAGGGAAGAGTCGCGGCGCGTATTCGTAGGTGGGGTAGAGGATGCCGCTGGAGAAGGCGATGAAGGCGAACACGGGAGTCATGCCGATGACCACGGCGACCAGGTAAAGCATCTGGGCACCGTAGGCCAGGCGGGGAAATTGAGCCGAGGGGCTGATGATGGGCCACCAGTAAAAGAGTGAAGCGCCGAAGAATGTGACGTGTTCGGTGATATGAACCCAACGGTTTTGCAACGCCCAGTCATAGAGAGAGGGAACGTGCCATATGGAATAAATCAAGGTGTAGACCAGGCCGCAGATGATGGGGTTGGTGAGGAAACCGAGAAGGGAGCGCAGCCCGGGGCGTGCGGTAATCCTGGAAACCAGCCAGCTGGGCAAGCCGAGCAGGAAAAGCACAGCCGAGACATACATGATGAGCTGGTGCTGAATCATGTGGGCGCTGAGCAGGTAACGCTCACCGATCTGATCAAAGGGCGACCCCACGGCCAGATAGAAAACGATGAGGCCGGCGTAGAACTTGATCGCGTGGGCGCGAGGGAAGGGCTCGCCCGGGGCGAGCCTTGGGCGAAACGGACCGGTCAGAAGCGCGTACAACCAGCCCAGCAGGATCAGCCCGCCTACGAGATGCGGTTCGTTATGCCAATGGGTCCAGTCGATCATCGCAAGGGGCTTGGGTGGGCGCAAAAAAGGCGGCTCGGTGACTCGAGCCGCCTCGGGTGAGCCACGGTCACTTGGCCTCGGCCGCGCGCTCGGCGTAGATTTCCTGCGCTTTGAGAGGAATACTGTCTTTGGCAGTGAAAATAGCCATCAGCGCCCCGACGGTGCCGGTGGCCAACACCAAGCCGATAAAGAAAAGGATGGTGCAGAAGAGTTTGTCCCACTTCAGGTGCATGAAGATGAAGATCACGAGGAGGAACTTCACCAGCGAGAGGACCACGAGACTCGTGACAATGAACCACCTCACGAGCGGAAGGTAGATCAGCACGATCTCCACGCCGGTGATGACCGCGAGGATCATGGCCAGCTGGACAAAGATATGGAACTTGCTGGCCTCGTGATGGCCGTGGTCGCCGGGAACGGCGGGATGGGTGGTGGCGCTCATGGCGGAGGGAAAATCAGAGGTATTCGAGCAGGTAGACGGCCGTGAAGATCACGATCCAAACGATGTCCACGAAGTGCCAGTAGAGGCCCATCGATTCGACATCTACGGCGTTGGCCTCGCCGAATTCGACCGCCTTGGTGTCGCGGCCCAGGAAGACAAGACCGGCCAGACCGACGGCGGTGGCAACGAGGGCGAGGAGCTCGTGCTGGATAAATGCCGAGAAGGCCTGTGCGGTGGCGCCGAATTCCTGGATGGCGTGAACACCGCCGAGGAGCGCCTTGATCGAGGCAACGGTCACGACCGCGAAGACAAGGAGGTGGACGATGGACTTGAGAATCCACGGGCTGCCGTCGGCGGGTTTGAAGGTGCGAATATACATGAGCACGAGCCAAAGCACGCCGATGGCGACGTGGCAGCCGTGGGTGCCCGTGAGCGTGTAGAAGGTCGAGCCGAACATACTGCTGTTCAGGGTCAGACCCTTATCGTGGACGAAGTGGCTGAACTCATACACCTGGCACGCCAGGAAGATGAGACCGAAGATGATCGTGCCGAGGAGCATCTTGCGGGTCGCACCGACATGGCCCTTTTGGCAGGAATTGACGGCCAGTGCCATGAGCAGCGACGACATGAGCAGGATAAACGTCGAAAACGAAGTGAGCTCCAACGAGAACATGCCGAGGACGTTGGGCTGGTTGGGCGTCGGATGGAGGCGATAGATCAGGTGCGTCGAGATGAGCGCGCCGAAGAACATGCAGTCGGACGCAAGGAACGCCCACATGAAGAGCTTCTTGTTGGGAATGCCCGTCGTCGTGGTGTGGTCGTGGTGGTGATCGATGGCCCCGGCGGCCGCGTGAGTGCTCATGGCTGAGAGTGGAAAGAAGATTGGAAGACGTGAGCCGATTTACGGGCGAGGGTCGGAATCGGCCGTAAACGGGATCCCGCCTTTTCGGACTTAGTGTTTGTCGTGATTCTTGTGGTCGAGGTGGATGTGGTAACCGCCCGGACCTTCGGCGGCCCAGAGGTAGACGCCGAGGAACATGATTACTCCTCCGAAGATGGCGCCGATCATGAGGTGGTTCACGAAGAACAATGCGCCGATCAACAGGCCTACGGCTGCGACCAGCGGGAACCAGGACTGGCTGGGCATGTGAATGCCGCCGTGGTCTTCCTCGGCCTTGGCGTGCTCGGCCTTTTCCTTGGCGATCTCCTCTTTGTGGGTCTTTTCATACCAGAACGCGTCGCGGGCATGGACGGTCGGGATGACGTCGAAGTTATGCTCGGGCGGGGGAGTGGACGGTACGGTCCATTCGAGTGTGCGGGCATCCCATTCGTCATGGCGGGTTTTGTCGCCCTTGAAATAGGAGTAGACCATCACGGTGAAGTAAATGCCGACACCGACCGCGAGAATCATGGCGCCGATGGTGGCGATGAGGTTGGCGTCGTTCCAGCCCATGTTGCCGTCGTAAACGGCGGTGCGGCGCGGCATGCCGTTCAGGCCGAGGAAGTGCATCGGGAAGAACGTGATGTTGAAGCCGGCGAAGATCACCCAGAAGGAGAGCTTGCCCCAGAACTCGGAGACCTTGCGGCCGAAGACGAGCGGGAACCAGTAGTGTATGCCGGCGAGCAGGGCGAAGACCGAGCCGCCGATCAACACATAGTGGAAGTGGGCCACGACGAAATAACTGTCCTGCTGCTGGGCGTCGGCGGGGGCGGCGGAGTGCATCACGCCGGAGAAACCGCCCATCATGAACATCCACATGAAGCCCAGGGCAAACATCATGGGCGTGCGCATCTGGAGGTGGCCGCCCCAAAGTGTGCCGATCCAATTGAACATCTTTACGCCCGTGGGCACGGCGATGGCCATGGTCAGGAGCGAGAAGGCGGCCGTGGCGACGGTGCCCATGCCGGTGGTGAACATGTGGTGCGACCATACGCCGAAGCCAAGGAAGCCGATGGTGGCGCCCGAGAACACGATGATCGGATAACCGAAGAGTGGCTTGCGCGAGAAGGTGGGCAGGATTTCCGAGACGATGCCCATCGCTGGAAGAATGAGGATGTAAACTTCGGGGTGCCCGAAGATCCAGAAAAGGTGTTGCCAGAGGATGGGCAGGCCGCCGTTGGAGACCTCGAAGAAGGTGGTGCCGAAAGAACGGTCCATCATCAACTCGACCAGTGCGATGGTGATGGCGGGGAAAGAGAGGATGATTAGGAAGGCGGTGATCAAGGTCATCCATGTGAAGACCGGCAGGCGCATCATGGTCATGCCGGGAGCGCGCATGTTGATGATGGTGACGATGAAGTTGAGGGAGCCAACCACCGAGGAGACGCCAAGGATTTGAAGGCCCATGATCCAGAGGTCGGTGGACATGTCACCGGCGAACTGGTTGGAGTAGGCCGTGGAGGTGAGCGGGGCGTAGCCGAACCAGCCGGCGTCGGGGGCTCCGGAGCGAACGAACCAACCGAGGTTGAGGACGATGGCACCGGCCAGGAATACCCAGAAGGCGAAGCCGTTGAGTCGAGGGAAGGCAACGTCGCGGGCACCGATCTGGAGCGGCATCATGTAATTGAAGAAAGCCGCCGAGAGTGGCATGACCGCCAGGAAGATCATCGTGGTCGCGTGCATCGTGAACAACTCGTTGTAGAGCTGGTGCGAGATGAACGTGTTGTTTGGCACGGCAAGCTGGATGCGGATGAGCAGCGCCTCGAATCCGCCCACGAGGAAGAAGAACAAGGCGGAGATGCCATACATCAGGCCGATCTTCTTGTGATCGACGGTGGTGAGCCAGCTGACGATGCCGGTTTTGGCGGTCGGGCGGGTGAGAAGCCAGGAGCGCTGTTCCGCGGGAGAGGCGGGCGCATCGTGGCCGACGAAATCGGTTTTGGCGTGAGCGGACATAGTGGCGGGCTTTAAAAGAGAGGCTTTATTTGAGGCTGTGCATGTAGGCGACGAGGGCACGGGCATCGGTGTCGGAGATGGCGATGTGCGTGTTAACGGCCTTGCCGGAAGTGCGGTCGATTTCCATGTAACCCATCATGACATTGCCACCGCCGGTGGGGACGCCGACATACATCTTGTTGCCGGGTTTGACCTCGTTGGGGTGGGCGATCCAGCGGTGGAGGTTTTCCTTGGTGTTTTCAAGGAGGCCGGCGGCGATCGTGGTGCGGGAGCCGATGTGGGTGAGATCGGGGGCGGTCACGCCCATGCCCTCATGTCCGCGCACGGCGTGGCAGGTCACGCAGTTCTTTTGTTGGAATATCTTGCGGCCTTCGGCGATGAGCTTGGGATCCTCGCCGGCCTCGATCTGCTGCTGCTTTTTCCAGGCACCCATCGGATCGGCGTCGAAAGCGGCGGAGTAGCCGGGGGCGTTGCGGCCGGGATTGTTGAATACGTAAGGTGCGGCCGGTTCTCCGGCCGGTGGCGCATCGGCTGGGACGGTCCGGGCGGTGGTTTTCTGGTGGGCGACCCAAGCGGCGAATTCGGGTTCGTCGAGGGCGATCACTCGGAAACGCATGACGGCGTGGGATTCGCCGCAGAACTCGGCACATTGACCCCAGAAGTAGCCGGGTTTGTCGGCTTGCAGCCAGAGGTGGTTGCCGCGATTGGGGATCATATCCACCTTGCCGGCCAGCTTCGGAACCCAGAACGAATGGATGACATCGGTGGTGCGCAAGTTGACGCGAACGGGGCGGCCGGCAGGTATGACCAGCTCGTTGGCGGTGATGAGGTTTCCGGCGCCGTCGATTTGCTCTTTCGGGTATTCGAATTTGAACCACCACTGGAGACCGGTGGCGGTGACCTCGTAGGCAGTAGCCTTCTGGTCTGCGGGGACATCGTAGGTATACCAGATGGCCTTCATGGTGGGGACGGCGATGAACACCAGCGCCAGCACGGAAAGGGCGATGAGGCTGAGCTCGATCAGGGGGTTGCCGTGACCTTGGTGCGGCATGACGGCCTTGGGGTCGTCGGTCTTGCGCGCACGAAACTTGAACATGGCATAAGCCATTATGCTCGCAACGATTACAAAAGTTATGCCCGTCACCCAGAGCGTGACATAAAACACCTCCAGCTGCGACTTGGCCACGGGGCCGTGGGTATCGAACGTGGATTGGGGGCCGGTGAGCCACTTGAACCAGCCGCCGAAAAACAACGGCATGGCAGCGACGGCCGCGCAGGGAAGGGCGCGGCGTTTAATCAGGTGGTAAAGAGACGTTAAGGTCATTGGTCCAAAAGGCGAAGAAGCTGGCGGGTCAGGCGTGATACCGAAAAGTGAGTAAACCGTAGGAGGGTCGGGAAGCGGTGGGGCATTTCAAGCCATAAACGTCGATGCTGGACGACATAAGAAACCGACGGCTTCCAAGTAGTTCACGTGAAGCAAAATTTCACCGGGTAGCCGGCCACCATTGATAGAGGAAGAAGTAAACCAGCACGCCCGTGATGCTGACGTAATACCAGATGGGGAAGACAACCTTCGCCCATTTTTTATGACGTTCGAAGTCGCCCTTGAACGCCAGGGCGAAGGTTTTTGGGACCAGGTAGGCGATGGCGATCGCGAGCAGGATGTGGGAGATCAGCATCGCATAATACACGGTGCGAATCGCGCCTTCACCGCCGAACTGGGTGTGGACGGCCTCGCCGGCCCCCGTCGTCGCCCCCTTGAGGGCCTTGTGGGTCAGGTAGCCGACCAGGAATACCGCCGAGACGACACCTGCGGAGAACATGCAGGCCCGGTGCGCTTCTTTGCGGCCGAGTTTGATAAAAATGAACCCGGCCGTGATCAGCAGGGTGGCCAGACCGTTGAGGCCGGCGTTGAAGGCGGGAATGTCGTTGATGCTCACGGTTGGTTGTCGATCGGCAGGTCGCGGGTTTCAGGCAAAAATGAGGCGGTCGGCCACCAAGGCCCCCAGTTGCAGGGGCAGCCATCCGATGGTGGTAAAGAAAAGTTTGCGGGCGTTTTGGTCGCGGTTGACCGTTCTTATAAAGGCGGCCGCCCGGAAGATAAACCACAGCGCGAGCAGGGCGGTCACGGTGGTATAGTAGGGACTGGCGAGGCCAAGGGGCTGGGGCAGCAGGCATACGGCTACCAACGCCAGTGAGTTGATGAATGACCAGCGGGCGACTTGACTGCCTTTATGGTCGCGCACGGGCAGCATGGGGAAGTTCACCGCGCCGTAGTCTTTGCGATAAGTCCAGGCGATGGCCATGAAGTGCGGTATTTGCCAAAAAAACAGGACTGCGAACAGGATCCAGCCGAGTGCGGTGACTCCGCCGGTCGCCGCCGCCCAGCCGATGAGCGGGGGAAACGCACCGGCCACCGCGCCGATCTCCGTGGACCAGCGCGACCAGCGTTTCGAGGGGGTGTAGATGGCCAGGTAGGAGATGATGGTGAGCAGGGCGAAAAACGCCGCCGCGCCGTGCATATACGTAAACAACACGCCCAGTCCGCCGGCGCAAAGACCCACGCCGATCACAAATGCGGAACCGGTGGCGATTTTGCCGGCGGGAATCGGGCGCTCGGCCGTGCGGGGCATCACCGCATCGGTGTCGCTTTCCATCCATTGGTTAAGAGCGGCGACGCCGCCGGCGCACGCGCAGGTGCCCGCGACCAACGCCCAAAACTCGTTCGGGTGCCAGCCCGGGCGAGCCGCCGAGTAACCCACAAGCGTGGTGATGACCGACAGCATGCTCAGCCGCGGCTTGGTCAGCTCCAGATAATCGCCAAAGCGCGCCTTGGGCGCGGTGGCATCCACGGTGGTGTCGGCGGTCATGCGGCCAAGGGGGTGGTTTCGCGGCGAACCAAGACGTGACGATGCAGCCACCAAGTCACCGTAAAAACAGTCGCCAGGAGGAAGGCCCCGCAGATCACATGCGCGGTGGTGTAGTATGGATTACGAATCGTCCACACGGACACCGCGCCGAGCAGAATCTGCACCGCGAGCAACCCCACGATCAGGTTGGCGGATTGTTTGAGGCCCGTCCCCGTCGCCGGCGAGCGCCTCAGCCAAACCGCCAGCCAGACGAGTACGACGGTCAGCACCAAGGCCATCGCGCGGTGCGCAAAATGGATGCCCACCCGGAAATCCCACTGCGAGGGCACCAAGCCGCCTTCGGGGGTGAGCGGGAAGGTCGGAATCGCCAGTCCGGCGTTGTTGTGGCGCATGAGCGCGGCGATCACCAGTTGACCAAAAATGAGCAACGTGGACGCCACCGCGAGCCGTCGCACGCCGCGACTGATGTCCCCGCCGTTGATGGGTATGCCCTCTATCCACGGACGCGACAACCCGGCGGCAATGGCGAAAAGGATGCAGACGTAGACCTGGGCCAGGATGCCGTGCGGGATGCGCAACATCTCGCCCAGGGACATCTCGAAGCCAGGAACCGCGATCGAATCCAGCAGCACCCGTTTGCCACCGAGGAGGCCCTGGATCACCACGATGGAGAGGGCGGCCCAGCCGAGCTTGCGCAGCCAGCGGCGTTCCTCGCGCAGGTGCAACCAGATGACCAACCCTATGGCCAGGAAACCCATGATCATGCCGAACAGGCGGTGCGAGTGCTCGGCGAACTTGTCGATCTCCGTAAGCCAGCCGTCCGGGTTGATCGAGCCGTTGGACAACGGCCAGTCGGGAAACACCATGCCGGCGTGGATGCTGGTGGTAAACGCGCCCAGCGTCACGACGCCAAACACCCAGGCGGCGCCCAGCGCGGCGAACCACGCGAGGGCCGGTTTGTAGGAGGAGGTGCGGGAAGAATTCATGATGATTGTCATCAGGCCGCGTTTCTGCGCGGCGAAGCGAAACGACTACCTGCCTCAATGCCTTTGACAAATTTTTCCTTGGGGGAATCGGTAGATATATGGTTTTTTCCCGTTTGCATCCGTCCCTTCTAATGACAGGCGTGTCCCTTTGCATTATGCTCGCCGGGTGCAAACCCGGCGGTGCCGGTCCTTCCGCCGGGGCGACTCCGAAGGAGGTCCGCCACCCGCTCACCGGTGAGATCATCAAGGCCGACCCAGAGCGCCTCACGCTCCTGGTTAATCATGACGAGATTCCCGGATACATGGTCCCGATGACCATGGAGTTTTCCGTCTCGGTCGGCGACGTGGCCAACGCCCGCGAGGGGCAGCGTATCCGCGCCGAGTTGGTCGAGCGCGAGGACGGCGTGTTCGCTCTCGAAAAAATCTGGCCCGTCGATCCCGTCGCCGAGGCCAGGATCGGCGCGGCCGGCGGCGCGTTGCGTCAGGACACCGCGATCCGCGGACGTCGCGCCTACCGCGAAGTGGGGGAAAACCTGCCTGATTTCGCGCTGTACGACCAGACCGGCCAGGTGGTTTCGGCGGCGCGTTTTCGCGGGAAGCAGATCATGCTCAATTTCATCTTCACGCGTTGCCAGGTGGCGACCATGTGCCCTCTGGCGACCGCCAACATGACAGCGGCCCAGCGCAAGGCCAGGGAGGCCGGCATCACCAACATCGAATTCATCTCCATCACGCTTGATCCCGACTACGACACGCCCGGCGTGCTGCTCACCTACGCGAAACAGCGCGGCATCGACACGGGCAACTTTTCCTTCCTCACCGGCCCCGAGGGCGCAATCAAGGACCTGCTCGCGCAGTTTGGCGTGCTCGCCGAGTTTGAGGGCAGCATCCTCAAGCACACCGTCTCCACGCTGCTGATCGACGCCCAGGGCAAGATCGTCTGGCGCACCGACGGCAGCCAGTGGTCCCCCGATGAATTTGTGCGCAAAATGAAGAAATAATGAACACCGCCGACACCACCCCCGCCGCCCCGCTTCCTTGGCGGCAGATTGCGT
Organism: uncultured Verrucomicrobiota bacterium; assembly: GCA_903876795.1. GTDB lineage: Bacteria > Verrucomicrobiota > Verrucomicrobiia > Opitutales > Opitutaceae > Rariglobus. The sequence continues at coordinate 72,168 of CAIRBK010000097.1, read as the reverse complement.
TGATCACCGCAGGAGCGTTGGCGCTCTATGCCGGTTTCCGCGCGCTGCCGACCGGCACCAACTTGCACCAGGTTGATTTCAACACCCAGGGCAAGGACATTGTCGAGCTGTGCGACCCGACGAATCCGCAATTTGTCGCCGTCACCACCGCCCGTTCCCCGGTCACGATGACCTTGCGCGGGGATGTCCCGGCGGTCCCCGGCCGCGAAGCGCGACTCACGCTCAAATTGGCCACCTCGACCGGCAAACCGGTGGGACCGGTTGATCTGCTCGTGCAACACACGCGCAAGCTCCACCTGCTGGTCGTCGATCCGACGTTGCACGACTACCAGCACCTCCACCCCGAGCCCGGCCCGACCGAAGGCGAGTGGGTGTTCTCGTTTACGCCGCGTCTGGCCGGCACCTATCGCGTGTTCGCCGACTTTGTACCCGTGCCCACCGGCCGCAGTTTGTACGCCGGCGCCGACCTTCCGGTCGCGGGTGAGATCGTGGAAAAACCGACTCCGCTTTCTTGGGAGGCGGAGGTGGATGGCTACCGGTTTCAACTTGCGCCCGACGCCCCGATCACCGCCGGGCGCGCGGCCACACTGGTGTTTACCGCCAGCCGTCTTGACGGCGGACCCGTGCCGATGGAGCCGGTGATGGATGCGTACGCCCATCTGGTCGCGTTTGATCGGGCCGTCAGCGGCTTCGCCCACCTGCATCCGGTCGAGACCGCGCTCACGCCTCCGCCCGACGCGGTGCGTCCGAAGCTTACGTTCAAGATCACGATTCCCGAGCCGGGCCGCTACGTGATCTGGTCCCAGGTGATGCTTGCCGGGCGGGAGGTGTTTGCGCCGTTCTGGTTCGAGGTCGCCCCGTAACGGGCCCGCCGCAAAGGCGGCTTGCCGGCCGGAGGCGTGGCGTTTTGCCTCGTGGCCATGTCGCAGCCCAACAACCCGCTCCACGGGATCACCCTGGAAATGATCGTCAACGAACTCGTCGCCCGCCACGGCTGGGCCGGGCTCGGGCGCTTGATCGAGATCCGCTGCTTCACCCATGACCCGAGCGTGAAATCAAGCCTCACTTTTCTGCGCAAAACCCCGTGGGCGCGCAAAAAAGTCGAGGAACTCTACCTGCGCGGACCGCGCTGAAACACGAATGCTTTCCGCCCACCGGCGGAAAGCGCGGTTCACACGTAGAGATAGACGTAGATCGCGAAGACGATGGCGATCAGGCCGGCGCCGGCGGCGAGACCCCAGAGGAGATTCCGCTGTTTGGCGGCCATCGCCAGCGTGCTGATGATCACGCCCATCTGCGCGGCGAGCATGCCGAAGAAAAAGCGCTGGCTGCGGCCGTGGTGGCGCTCGGCGCTGAAGTTGCCCTGGCGCACTTGCAACTCGTAGAGACGCGCCACGGCGGAGTTCAGCTGCGCCTCGTGATCGTAGCGTCCGGCATTGAACTTCAGGCGGGCGGTGACCGAGCCGTCGGCGATGATTTTTTTGAGCAGGGGCGCGGTCAACGCCTCGTAGGCCCCCGCGTGCTCCTTGGCGGCGAGTTGCGCGGCGATGATCGTCTTGGGCGACAGTTTGGCCAGCATCGGGTTGAGCGTCACCGCCGGGGCGTCGGCGCGCACGGCCTGGAGCGCCGCGTCGATTTCCGGGGAAAGCCCGGGGGCGGGCGGTGGCGGCGGGGCGTCCTCGCCGGTGGCGGGGATGCCCTGCGCCGCGAAGAGATCGAGGGTGTTGCGCTGCATCTCGCCGCGCTGGCGCTTGGCCTGGAAAAACGCCCATTGGTCGCCGGCCTTGGACTGGATCTGCGCGGCGTAGGCGCGCTCGTATTGCGCCTTGGTCATCTCGCTGGAGGCGAGGCCGGCCAGCAACGTCGCCACCACGGTCATCACGACCGGCGTGGCACCGAGGAGCTTGCCCCACTTGTTGTCGGGCAGGTCTGCTGTGAGGGTGTCGGGGATCTTTATTTTCATAACAGGATAACGTGCGGAGTGGCGCTAGTCTTCGAAGTGCGGGACGCTCAGGCTCGCGCCGTTGTCCTTCGCGCCGAGCTGGAGAATGAACGGCGCGGCGACCTTGGCCCAGGCCCCGGCCTTTGGGTGGTTGGCGGCGCCCTCGGGCCAACACAGGCGGAGCATGTCGGTGTCGATCACGCCGGGGTTGAGCGGCACTGCGGCCATGCCGGCGGGCAGATCCTGGGCGAGCGCCTTGGTGAGGCCTTCGACGGCCCATTTGCTCGCGCAATAAGGCGCGACGCCGGGCGACACGCCGCGTCCCCAGCCGGAGCTGAGGTTGACGATCACGCCTTTTTTCGCGGCGACCATCGCGGGCACGAATTCGCGGATGACATTGGCCACGCCGGTGATGTTGACGTTGACGAGATGGGCGAACTCCTCGGCCGGGACTTTCCAGAGCGGCGCGGGCGTGTTCATGAGGGCGGCGTTGTTGATGAGCAGATCGGGGGTCTCGCCGAAGGCGAGGGCGCGCGCGCCCCAGATGCCGACCTTGGTGGCGTTGGCCACATCGACGACGTCGAAGCTGTGCGGGGCACCGTGTCTCATGCGCAGGTCGAAGACGCCTTCGGAGCCGCGTCCGCAGCCGATCACGGTGTGGCCGAGCCGGATGAACTCTTCCGTGAGCGCCCGGCCGAGACCGCGGGTGACGCCGGTGATGATGATTTTCATGGCGGGAAAAACGACGGACGAGGCCGCGGGCGATCAGCCGATCTTCAACAACTCGACGTCGAAGACCAAGGTGGCGTTGGGCGGGATCGCCCCGGGGTAGCCGTTCGCTCCGTAGGCCAGTTCGGGCGGGAGGGTGAGTTTCACCTTGTCGCCGATCTTCATGGTGGCGACGCCGAGGTCCCAGCCGGCGATCACCTGGCCCGCGCCGAGGACGAAGGCGAAGGGCTCGTCGCGGTCCACGGAGCTGTCGAATTTTTCCCCGTCGGTGAACCAGCCGGTGTAGTGCACGGTGACGAGCTCGCCCTTGCGGGGGCTCCGTCCGGCGCCGGCTTGGAGGGACTCGATCTTGAGTTCGGGTTTGGCCATAAAAAGGGGGATTTACCTTTGTTAACCGACTTTGACGATGATGGTTTCGTCGGCGAAGGTCACGCGGTCGCCGGCCATGATTTTTTTGCTCCGCTGGGTCTCGACCACGCCGTTCAGCAGCACGCGGCCCTCGCCGATGAAGGCCTTGGCGGCGCCGCCGTTGTCGGCCAGACCGGCGAATTTCAGGAGTTGGCAGAGCTCGATGGGCTCGGCGCGGATGGTGATGGTGCGGGGCGCGTTATCGGCGGTGGGCATGATGGAGAAGCGGCGGGATCAGGCGGATGGCTTGGTGGTGTCGGCGAGACGGATGCCGTGTTTGGTGATGACGATCTGGCGGTCTTTGAAGAGAGAGCCGATGGCCTGTTTGAAGGCTTTTTTGCTCAGGCCGAAGGCCGTGCGAATCTCCTCCGGAGTGCTGTCGTCATGGAAAGGGAGGCGTCCGCCGGCCTTCATGAGTTCCGCGAGCACGCGCTGGGTGTTGGGCTCGATGCGCTGGTGGCCGGCGCGATCAAGACTCAAGTCGATTTTGCCGTCGGGCCGCACCGCGCGCACGAAGCCGTCCACCCGCAGGCCGACGCCGAGCGGCGAGCCCAGGTCGCCGTGGTAGAGCAGGCCGAGGTGGGCGTTTTCCACGATCGCGTTGTAGCCGAGCGGAGATTCGCCGGTGATGAGCAGATTGACCTCCTGGCCCTCGGCGTAGGCGGGCGGCTCCGGGCTCAGGTGGCGTTTGAGGCGCATGCTGGCGACGATGCGGTCGGTCTTCTCGTCGCGCAGCACATAAACGATCAGCCAGTCGCCGCGTTGGACGCCCTCTTGTTTGATCTCGCGGATGGGCAGGAGGAGGTCTTTCGAGAGGCCCCAATCGAGAAACACGCCGATGCGCGGCGCCACGCTCACGACCCGCAGGTAGGCGAACTCGCCGACTTGGGCGTGCGGAGTCTCGGTCGTGGTGACGAGGCGGTCCTCGGAGTCGCGGTAGAGGAAAACATCGAGCGTGTCGCCGACCTTGGCACCGGGCGGAATCAGCGCACCCGGCAGCAGCAACTCCCCCAGCGGGCCGCCGTCGAGGTAGAAGCCCGGCGGGGCGGATTTAAGAACGGTGAGCTGGTTGCGTTTGCCGAGGGTGGCCATGTGCGGGCGAGCGTGACGACGTGGCGACGGTGCGCAACCGAGGATTGCAGCGGGGGCGATTTCCGCCGTGGCTGGTGTTTTCGCATGAGAAACGCCGTTCGGTTTGCCTGGGTGTTGTGGGTCTGCGCGCTCGTCGCCGGTTGCGCTTCGACGCGCGCGCACGTCGCGGAAAAAGGCCGCAGCCTGCGGGATGTGCGCGAGTTTTTCGTGCTGCGAAATCTCAAGGACAACCACGGCATCGACGAACGCATCGTGCGTGCCCTAAAGGCGCGCGGGTTTACGGCCGAGAGCGGGCCGATCACCTTGATGCCGGAGTCGGCCCAGGCGGTGATCGTCTACGAGGACCGCTGGGCGTGGGATTTCGGCGACCATCTGGTCTATCTGCGTCTCGGAGCCCGCGATCCCCGGGAGTATCTGCCGTTTGTGACCGTGGAATACTCGAAGTACCTGGAGTTCACGACGCAGACCGATGCGGTCGTGGGACGCATGGTGGGCGAACTGCTTGCGGCGGGCCGCTGAGCGTCGCTAGATTTCTCCGCCATGTATTCCATCCGGCCAGCCAACGCCGATCCCGCGACCGACTGGGCCCGCCAAACTTGGAGCGAACTGGCCGCGCGCCCCGACAGGGCCCGCACGGTGGTGGTGCTGCCCGTGCACGGTCTGGCCGATCACGGGATGGGACTGCCGCTTGACGCCGAGGAAACCGTCGGCTCCGCCGTGCTCCACGCCGCCGTCGCCGCAGCCTGGCTGCAACCGCGCGTGCTGGTCCTGCCGCCGCTGCGGTTGGTCGCGGCGCCCTATGCGCACGCCCGTTTCGGCGTGGATGTGGAAACGGTTCTGGAAACACTCGCCGCGATCGTCGCTGGCGTGCACGCCTCGGGGTTTTCCCGCGTGTTGTTTTTCAACACCAGTCCCTGGAACGCCGAATGCGTGGCGACCGCCGCGCTCGACGCCCGCACCGGGCTGGACCTGCGCACCTACGTCATCGACTCCCGAGGCATCGGCCTGGGTTTTCATCCGGCCGACACCGGACGCAACCGCACCCAAGCGGTCGCGGCGCGGTTGCTCGGCCGCGTGCCCTCGCACTCGCCGCACGGGCCGGTCGTGCGCGACACGGATTTTCGCCCCGGCTTTTTCGAGCGGCCCGCGCCGGTGCCGTTTGATCCGGCCTTGGACGGCGAGAAACTTTTCGTGGATTCCGCGGCCAAACTCGCCGGCCTGTTGGGTGAAATCGTCGCGCACGCCGCAGGGATCGAGCATCCGAAGGGGACGACCCTGCCCCCTGTTTGCCCGCCACCGCAGACCGTTGGCGGGCGTTCGCGTGAACTCGCAGGGCTCATGGCGGACGAAGTGGCCCGGTTGCCCGCCAAGGAGCGCGCCCTGGTGATCATCCCGGCGGGCTCGATCGAACAGCATGGACACCACCTGCCGCTGGGAACCGACGCGATGCTCGGGGACCTGAGGCTGGAACGGATGCTGCCCCGGCTGCCGGCGGACGCGCCGGTTTACGTCGCCCCGGCCATTACCTACGGGAAGAGCAACGAGCACCTCGGCTTCGCGGGCACGATCACGCTCCCGGCGCGCGTCCTGCAGAGGCAGCTGCTGGCGCTTGCCGCCGACCTGAAGGCACTCGGATTCCGGCAGATCGCCGTGCTTAACTCTCATGGCGGCAACAGCGCGGTAATCGTGGCGACCCTGCGCGAGATCCAGACCGGCCTCGGCTTGAGGGCGGGGATGCTCGGCGGATATCACCGTCCCGACCAGAGCCCGCAGGAGGCCGCCTACGGTTTCCACGCCGGGGAATGGGAGACGTCGCTGATGCTGGCCAGTGCGCCCGGACTCGTGCGCATGGACCGTGCGGTTTGCGAATACCCCGCGAGCATCGAGGCTGCCGGCGGACTCCGATTAGACGGAGGCGACGCGGCGTACGCCTGGAAAACCTCGGATGTTTCCAAGAGCGGCGTCATCGGCGACGCCACGCTCGCCACCGCCGAAAAGGGCGCGCGCTGGCTCGACGAATCTTCCGCCGCCCTGGCAGGAAAAGTCCTCGGGTTGCTCGCGAATCCAGGGTGTTAAACGATGGCCAACTTGGGGACTGGCTTTACCGCCGCAGTTTGGAATTCAGGTAAGGGGCGGTGGGACTGGACTTCAGCTTCAGGAGCCCGGCCAGGGGGCCTTGATAAAGGAGTTCGCCGCCCTCGGGGCCGCCGACGGGGCCGAGTTCGATAATGTAGTCCGCCTCGGCCAGCAGGTCCAGGTGGTGTTCGATGACGACTACTGTGTGCCCCTGATCGACGAGCGAATGGAGGACCTTGATGAGTTTCTCGCAATCGCTCAAGTGCAGGCCGATGGTGGGCTCTTCGAGGAGATAGAGGTTTTTGATCGCGATGCCGCGGCTGCGCTCCCGGTAGCTTTGCAGACCGTGGGCGAGCTCGGTCACGAGTTTGAGGCGCTGGGCTTCGCCGCCGGAGAGCGTGGGCGAGGACTGGCCGAGGGTGAGGTAACCCAGTCCACAGTCCACCATGAGCTGGCAGACCTGGGAGAGCTGCGAGTGGAAATCGAAGAAACCGACGGCTTCCTCGAAAGTGAGCCGGAGGACCTGGCCGATGTTTTTGCCCTTCCAGGTGATGTCGGCGAGTTCGGGTCCGTAACGCGTGCCGCGGCAGTCGTCGCAAGGCAGGTAGGTGTCGGGCATGAAGGCCATCTCGAGCTTGATGCGACCGCCGCCGGCGCAGGTTTCGCAGCGACCGCCGGCGGTGTTGAACGAGAAGCGGCCGGAGGTGTAGCCGCGCATTTTTGCCTCGGGCAACGACGCGAAGAACTGGCGGATCAGATCAAAGATACCCAGGTAAGTCGCCGGCGTGGAGCGCGGGGTTTTGCCGATGGGGGATTGATCGACCTCGATGACGGACTTGAAGGCGTCGGCGTTGCGCAGATCTAGAAAAGGGACGGAGTCGGCAATGTTCGTATTACGAACAAAGGATTTTCCGGTGAGTTTGGCGGACTGTGTTTTGATCGCGTGGGTGACGGCGGGGTGGAGGACGTCGCGGAAGAGGGTGGATTTGCCGGCGCCGGAGGGGCCGCAGACCATGATGAGGCGGCCGTGGGGTAGGTGCAGGTCGAAGCCCTTGAGGTTGCGGAAACGGACGCCGGAGAGCGTGAGCCAGGCGGCGTTTTCTTTTTTGGACGTTGGACCTTTGGCGTTGGGAATCTCCCGGTAAGCACCGCGCAGCGGGTGGGGGATGCCGCGTGCCAGGAAGAGGCCCGTGAGGGATTTGGCGCTTTGCTTGATCTCGGCGGGGGTGCCGTGGGCGAGAAGCTCGCCGCCGTGGACGCCGGCGGCGGGGCCGAGGTCGATGATGCTGTCGGCCCGTTCCATGAGTTCGTCGTCGTGCTCGACCACCAGCAGGGTGTTACCTTTGTCGCGCAGGGCGAGGAGGGTCTCGATGAGGCGGTCGTTGTCGCGGGCGTGCAGGCCGATGGAAGGTTCGTCGAGCACGTAGAGCACGCCGGCGAGGTTGGTGCCGAGTTGCGAGGCGAGACGGATGCGCTGGGCTTCGCCGCCGGAAAGCGTGTCGGTGGGCCGGTCGAGAGAGAGGTAGCCGAGGCCGACGTGGTCAAGGAAACGGAGCCGTTCGCGGATCTGCGGGACGATGTCCCGGGTGATGAGGGTGCCGCGTTCGTCGAGCTTGAGGGCGCCGAGGAGGTTGAGGAGCCGGGCTGGCGTGCTGGCGAGGAGCTCGGGGAGGGAGACGGGGGCGAGTTTGCCGTTGAGGTGGAGGCGGACGGCTCGGGCGACGCGGTTGAGTCGCTGGCCGCAGCACTCGGGGCAAGGCGTGCCGGTGTCGGGCACATCATCGCCGGATTCGATGCCGAATTCGCGGAGGCGGGCGGCGGGGTCTTCTTTGCCCTCGTCGTCGGCGGGTTCAAGCATCCAGGGGAAGACGCGACCGTGCCCGCGGCAGGTCGGGCACCAGCCGCGCGGGGAGTTGTGCGAGAACTGTTTCGGGTCGAGCTCGGGAAAGGATTCTCCGGTCTCGATGTCGGTGCGGGTGGTCGAAAACCAGGAGAGAATAGCGCCGTTGGGCAGGGCGATGAAACAGGAGCCCTTGCCGAGGCGCAGGGCGTCGGTCAGCCGAGAGTTGAGAGTCGAAGGTTGAGCGTCGGATTTGAGGTCGGCGACGACGACCTCGATGTCGTGTTCGGAGTAGCGGTCGAGTTTTTGGAACGTATCCACCCGGAGGAGTTTTCCGTCGGCGCGCATGAGTTCGTAGCCGTGGTCGGCTATCCAGGTGGCGATGGGTTGGTGGTGGCCCTTGCGGCCGCGAACCAGCGGGGCGCAGAGGTAGAGATGTTTCGCCTTCGCGGCCTTGGGCGAGGCGAGGACGGTCGTCAGAAGTTTTTTGAGCTGGCCGGGGGTGAGCGGTTGGACGGGCTTGCCGGTGTCGGGGTGGTGTTGGACGCCGAGGCGGGCGTAGAGGAGGCGCAGGTATTGGGCGACCTCGGTGATGGTGGCGACGGTGGACTTGCGGGAGCCGCGAGTGATGCGCTGCTCGATGGCGACGGTGGGCGGGATGCCGGTGAGCCGGTCGATGGCGGGGCGGGGGAGTTGCTCGACGAATTGGCGCGCGTAGGGCGACATCGACTCCATGAAACGGCGCTGGCCCTCGGCGAAGACGATGTCGAAGGCGAGGGTGCTCTTGCCGGAGCCGGACACGCCGGTGACGACCGTGAGGGCGCGGTGGTCGATGGAGAGCGAGAGGTTTTTGAGGTTGTTTTCGCGGGCGCCGGTGAGGACGAGCCGAGCGCCGGAGGCCGCGGGAGTCGCGTTGTAACGGGCGGGGTCCTCGGCGGCGAGCAGGAGGGAGTCGCACCCCTCGCTTTCGCTCGCGGCCAAGCTCAGGGCCTGGCGGAGGAAGGGCGAGGTGGCGGTGCGGGCGCGGGCGACCGCTTCGGGCGGGCCCTCGGCGATGATTTGGCCACCTTCGGCGCCGGCTTCGGGGCCGACCTCGATGAGCCAGTCGGCGGATTTTAGGACGTCGAGGTTGTGCTCGATCACCACGACGCTGTGACCACGGTCGACGAGCGCCTGCAGAATGGCGATGAGGCGTTTGACGTCGTGGCGGTGCAGGCCGGTGGTGGGCTCGTCCAAGAGGAGCAGGGCTCCTGTCGGAATCTCAGATTTGGGATTGGAAATATCAGGTGGCGACGAAGGCGCGCCGGTGAAGTTGCTGAGATACTTGACCAGTTTGAGGCGTTGGGATTCGCCGCCGCTGAGGGTGTTGAGCGGCTGGCCGAGGGTGAGGTAGCCGAGGCCGACGGATTCGAGACTGGCGAGGCGGGAGCGGATTGCGGGGTGGCTGTCGAAGAGCGGCAGCGCGTCGTTGATGCTGGTGGCGAGGAGATCGGAAACGGAGAGCTGGCGCCAACGGATGGACAGGACTTCGGGTTTAAAGCGGCGACCCTCGCAGATAGGGCAGGGGACAAAGACATCGGAGAGGAACTGCATCTCGACACGCTCGTAGCCGAGGCCTTGGCAGTGGTCGCAACGGCCGTCGCCGCTGTTAAAAGAAAAGGAGGAACTGTTGAAGCCGGCCTCCTTGGCGGCGGGTTCGCGTGCGTAGAGTTCGCGGATGAAGTCCCAGGCCTCGGTGTAGAGGGCGGGGTTGGAGCGGGGCGTGCGGGAGAGGGGCGATTGATCGACGAGCACGATCTCGGAGAAGGCGTCGTCGCCGGTGATGACGGCGATGGTGGCGGGGTCTTCGGTGAGTTGGAGGCGTTTCGAAAGGAGTCCCTGGTGGATGACGTTGTCGAGCAGCGTGGATTTGCCGGAGCCGGAGACACCGGAAAGCGCGACGAGGCGGTGAAGCGGCAGCGAGAGGGTGACGTTGCGGAGGTTGTGCTTGGAGGCGTCGTGGAAGGTGAGCCAACCGGAGTCGGGTCGCTCACTCTCACCGACACGAGGAGAGCCGACCGGGCGGCGGGTGGTCGGGACCGCGATGGAGTCGCGGCCGGAGAGGTAGCGGCCGGTGATGGCGTCGGAGGTGAGGAGGCCGGGCAGATCGCCTTGAAAAACGATGTGGCCGCCGCGGGTGCCGGGTTCGGGGCCGATCTCGATGAGGTGGTCGGCGGCACGAATCATGGCCTCGTCGTGCTCGACGACAACGACGGTATTGCCGGCGTCGGTGAGCGTGCGGATGATCGCGATGAGGCGGTCGATGTCGCGCGGGTGCAGGCCGACGCTGGGCTCGTCGAGGACAAAGAGCGTGTCCACGAGCGATGTGCCCAGACAGGAGGTGAGGTTGACGCGCTGGACTTCGCCGCCCGAGAGGGTTTTCGAAGTGCGGTCTAGCGTGAGGTAGCCTAGACCAACTTGTTGGAGGTAACGGAGCCGTGTGAGGATGGCGTCGAAGGCGATGGTGGCGCTGTGGGCGGACTCGGAATCGCGAGCAAGCTCGTTGCTACGCGAAGACAAGGAATCCCAAAGCTGGCTGACAGGGAGTTGGTAGAGCTCGGGCAGGGTGCGGCCCTGCCATTTCCAGCAAAGGGACTCGGGTTGGAGCCGGGTGCCCCGGCAGGACGGGCACTCGTTGTAGGCACGGTAGCGCGAGAGAAAAACGCGCACATGCATCTTGTAGGTGTTCTTTTCGAGCCAGCTGAAGAAACCCTTCACGCCATACCAGGCACGGGGCCAATCGAGTCCGTTTTCGCCGTAGCCGTTTTCGCCGTTGATGACGAAATCGCGTTGTTCCGGCGTCAGGGACGCGAAGGGGACGTTGACGGGGATTTTTTTGCGTTTGGCGACGGAGATCAGGTCGTCTTTGGACGCGCTGTAGACCTCGCCTTCCCAGCATTTGATGGCGCCGTCGGCGATGGAGAGCGTCTGGTCGGGGATGGCGAGACGGTAGTCGATCTCGATGATGCGTCCGAAGCCGCGGCATTGTGGACAGGCGCCGAGCGGGGAGTTGAACGAGAAGAGGGCGGGGGAGGCGGGGCGGAACGTGCGGCCGGTTTCCGGCGAGTGCAGTCCCCGCGAGTAGTGGCCGAGCGGAGCAAGGGTGTCGGCGGCGAAGAGGTGAACCTGGCCCTGGCCGAAGTGTAGCGCGGTTTCGACGGCTTCGAGGAAGCGAGGGCGCGCGTCGGGTGTGATCGTGAGTCGGTCCTGGGCGACGAAGAGGTGGTCGGAATCGCCTGCAAGCAGGCTCCTACATTCGGAGGATAGAAGGTCGTCGATGCGGGCGACGGAGACCGCTCGCTCACGCATGCGGCTGCTCGAAAGGAGGACACGGACGTAGGACTGGGCCTTGAGGTTGGTGAGGATTTCGGGCCAGGTGAGTTTTTCGGGTTTGGCGACGTTGAAGGCGACGATCACCTGGGCGCCGGGCGTGGAGGTGTGGGTTTTTTCCCAGATGGACGACGGAGTGTCATCCTCGACGGGTTTGCCGGTGGCAGGGTCGAAGCACGTGGCGACGTGGCTGAACCAGACTTTAAAAAAGTCGGTCAATTCGGTCATCGTCCCGACGGTGGAGCGCGAAGTTTTGACGGTGTTCGTCTGCTCGATGGCGATGGACGGACGGATGTTTTCGATGGAGTCGACCGCCGGCTTGTCGAGGAGGTCGAGGAATTGCCGGGTGTAGGCGGAGAACGTCTCGACGTAGCGGCGCTGGCCCTCGGCGTGGAGGGTGTCGAAAACAAGGGAACTCTTGCCCGCGCCGGAGAGGCCGGTGACGACCACATAGCGCCCGAGGGGCAGGTCGAGATCAAAGCCCTTGAGGTTGTTTTGGCGGACACCGCGCAGGCGGATGCAGTCGGGCCTGGCGGGACGGAGGTGCGCGGGAGCAGAGAAGGAGGAGACCACGCGGTTACGGATGCGCGGGGGCGCGGGGAAGGCAAATCGGGAAACGCGGTGCCGGTCAGTCCCGGGATGTGGGGGCGACGGTGAGGGAGGCGCCGGCGTTTTTGATGGCGGTGGCGACGGCGGGAGAGGGCTTCTGGTCCGTGACGATCGTGAATTTTTCGCAGAACGGGGCGGTGAGGCTCATGGCCTTGCGGCCGAACTTGGAGCTATCGAGTGCGAAGAGGGTGCGTTCGGAGGCGGCGATCATCTTGCGCTGGGTGGCCACGATGAGGGCGTTGTGGTTCCAGACACCGGCCTCGGTGATGCCGGCGCCGCCGAGTATGGCGATGTCGGCGTGGATTTGTTCTAAGGATTGCTCACAGAGCGGGCCGACGAGCACGCCGAGACGGTTTTGGATGCTGCCACCGGTGACGATGGTTTCGAGGGAGCCGATCTCGCTGAAGAGGCCGGCGATGGGCAGGGAGTTGGTGATGACCTGAAGGCGTTTGGCCGTGAGCAGGCGGGCGACGGCGTAGATGGAGGTGCCGCCGTCGAGGATGACGGTCATGCCGGGCTGGACCTGGTCGGCGACGAGACGGGCGATGGAGAACTTTTCCTCGGCCTGGCGCTGGTCGCGGGAAATGAAATCGTATTCCTTGGCGAGCTCGTCGGTCTCGATGAGAGAGGCGCCGCCGTGGTGCCGGCGCAGGACACCGCGCGATTCCAGTTCGTCGAGGGCGCGGCGGACGGTGGACAGGGAGCTGCCGAAGAGCGTGGAGAGCGTGTGCAGGTCGGCGTATTTGTGTTCGCGGATGTGTTTTTCAATGAGGTCGAGCCGCTGCTTGTTGGTCATGGGTGAAGTTTCTAGGCGATCGAGGACGAAGGTCGAGGCGAGGAATTTTCGTTGCGGGGACGGACAGCGGACAGAAAGTGGCGCGATGAATCATCCGTTAATCGCGTTGTTGGTGCGCTGGTCGGTGCTGGCGTTGGGAGTGACCATCGCCACGAAGGTCGTGCCCGGCATTCATTATGACTCGCTCGGCACGCTGGTCGCGGTGGTGGCGCTGCTGAGCCTGTTCAACGCGGTGCTCAAGCCGCTGCTGCTCCTTTTCAGCCTGCCCTTCATCGTGCTGACGCTCGGCTTCGGCGTGGTGTTGATCAACGCTCTGCTTTTCCTGCTGGTCGGCCAGTTGGTCACCGGGTTTCGGGTGGACGGCTTCTGGCATGCGGTGGGTGGCGCGGTCATCGTGAGCCTGACCAATCTCTTTGTGAGCCTGCTGATAGGCCGCCAGCCGGTACGTCCCCGGGCCGGTGGGCGCACGGCTCCCAATCCCAAAAGCAAACCGGACGATGTCATCGACATCTGAGGCGGTTCATCTTGCGGGAGTTGAGTTTCAATTTGACCGGCGAACCCTGCGGCGCGAACTTGGCCTTTAATTCTCAACCAACCTCGTTCCCTTTTTCATATGGCAGACACACTTGAATACGATTTGATCGTCATCGGCGGCGGCCCGGCGGGTTATGCGGGTGCCATTCGCGCCGGTCAGCTTGGCAAAAAGGTCGCCTGCATCGAGCTGGAACGCGCCGGCGGCACCTGCCTGAACTGGGGCTGCATACCGACCAAGGCCCTGCTAAAGAGCGCCGAACTCTACCAGAAGATCAAGAAGTCCGAATCGTTCGGCATCTCCGTGAAGGATGTGACGTTCGATTTCGCCAAGGTTATGGAGCGGTCCCGCGGCGTCGCCGGGCAGATGGCCAAGGGCATCGAGTTCCTGTTCAAGAAAAACAAGGTCGATTACTTCACCGGCAAGGCCCGCATCATCGCCGCCGGCATGATCGAGATCGTCGAGGGCGAGCATAAGGGCAAATTCTTCAAGACGAAGAACACTCTCATCGCCACCGGCTGCAAGATGCGCCGCATCCCCGATCTCCCCGTCGATGGCGTGCGTGTGATGACCTCACGCGAGGCCCTCGCCAACACCACGCTGCCCAAGTCCATCGTCATCGTCGGCGCGGGTGCCATCGGTGTGGAGTTCGCTTATTTTTACAACGCGTTCGGCACCAAGGTGACTCTCGTCGAGATGCTCAATCAAGTCCTCCCCGTCGAAGATGAGGAGGTTGCCAAGGTTCTCCAGCGCTCCCTTGAGAAACAGGGCATCACCATCCTCACCGGCACCAAGTGTGAGAATTTCCGCGTCGGCAAGGACTCGGTCAAGGTGGACCTCGTCACCGGCGAAAAGAAGCAGGAGGTTGATGCCGAAGTCGTTCTTTCCGCCATCGGCGTGGTCGCCAACATTGAGGGCGTCATCGCCGATTCGGTGAAAATCGAGCTCGACCGTAACTACGTGAAGGTAGGCGACGATTATCAGACCAATATCAAGGGGATCTACGCGGCGGGCGACATCATCGGGCCGCCCTGGCTCGCGCACGTGGCCACCTTCGAGGCCGTCAGCGCGGTCAACGGCATGTTCGGACACGGCAAGCCGCAGCGCGTGACCAAGTTCCCGGGCTGCACCTACTGCCAGCCGCAGGTTTCGAGCACGGGCCTCACCGAAAAGGCCGCCAAAGAAAAGAAACTCGACTACAAGGTGGGCAAATTTCCCTTCACCGCCTCGGGCAAGGCCGTGGCTTCGGCCGACAGCGAGGGTTTTGTGAAGGTCATCACGGACGCGAAGACAGGCGAAATCTACGGTGCGCACATCATCGGCAGCGAGGCCACCGAGTTGATCGCCGAGTATGGCCTGGCGATCGAGCTTGAAGCGACGGTCGATGAGATTCACCAGACGATCCATGCCCATCCGACGCTCAGCGAAGCGGTCATGGAAGCCGCCGCCGCGTCGCTCGGCGAAGCCATTCACATCTGAGTTGGGGCGTCCAGTCTGAGACCAGAAACCTTTGCCCAATAGGGTTCGTGCCGCTGAAGCTGGTGGCTACCTGCCAATAGCACTTCACCCTTGTTCCTCGGCACCTGCCGCAGTCGGCCATCTGCGGTGGATGGCCCTGTGGTCGTGCGACTGGACTTAGGACATGTCCGTGCTTCCCTCACACGTTCGCAGGGTAAGAGATCGAGGACCTTACGAACGTGATTCGGTTCAAGTTTCGGCGGTTTTTTCTAACCTAGCAGGCCATCGGCAGGTGCTCTTGCGAGTGGAGCGCGAAGGGGTTGCCGGCAGTCGGTCAATGGCAATGCGGAATAACATTTGCGCAACACGAGGCCGGGTGCTTCGTTGGCGGGCTTCATGAAGACCTGGACCAAGTTCCACATTTCCACCCTGCGCGACAGTCCCGCCGACGCGGAGATCGCATCCCACAAGCTGCTCATGCGCGCCGGCATCGTGCGCAAGCTCGGCGGCGGCCTCTACACTTACATGCCGCTCGGCCTGCGCGTCATGCAGAAGATCTCGCAGATTTGCCGCGAGGAGCTCGACGCATCCGACGCCATCGAGCTGTGGATGCCCCAGGTCCATCCCGTGGAAAACTGGGAGCAGGGTCCCCGTTGGGCCGCCGCCCGGGAGATCATGTTCCGCGTGGACAGCGCCGGCGCCAACAAAGGCCGCTCCCGCGAACCCGAGTTCGTGCTCGGTCCTACCCACGAGGAAATCATCACTCCCCTCGTGAAAAACGAGATCACCAGCTACCGCGATCTCCCGAAAAATTTTTATCAGATCGCCACCAAGTTCCGTAACGAGATCCGTCCGCGCTTCGGCCTGATGCGTGCCCGTGAGTTCGTGATGATGGACGCTTATTCCTTTGACGCCGACGACGAGGGCTCGGTGAAGAGCTACTTCGCCATGAAGGACGCCTACGCCCGCTTCTTTAAGCGCATCGGCGTCACCGCCATCGCGGTCGAGGCTGACACCGGCGTGATGGGCGGCAGCTTCTCCCATGAGTTCATGGTGCCCGCCGAAATCGGCGACGACGACGTGATCTACAACGAGGCCAGCGGCTACGCGGCCAACCGCGAAAAAGCCACCAGCGCGCTCGTGCCCGCCGACTTGGCCGACGCCGCGCCCGCAGGCCAAGTCGAGGAGTTTGCCACGCCCGGCGTCGTGACCATCGCCGGGCTCGAAGCCGCACCCTATGGCGTGAAGGCCGGGCAGCAGTTCAAGACCCTCGTCTATATCGGCGACGGCAAGCCCTTCCTCGTTATCCTGCGCGGCAACGACGAGCTCGAAGAGGCCAAGCTCGGCGCCCTCGGTTTCACGCTTACCCGTCCGGCCACCGCCGAAGAGATCGAGCCGGTTCTCGGGGCCAAACCCGGCAGCCTCGGTGCGGTCAAGGGTTCGATCAAAGAGCCTTCGGCCTTGGCCGGCGTGTTTGCCGACCACGCCATACGCCTCATCGGCAACGGCGTGACCGGGGCCAACAAAGACGGCTTCCACCTGCGCAACGTCAACGTGACCCGCGACCTCGCGATCACGAAGTTCGGCGACTTCCGCCGCGTGCGTCCGGGCGAGCCCGACCCCAAAAACGGTCAGCCTCTTTCCGTGAAGCGCGGCATCGAGGTCGGTCACATCTTCAAGCTCGGCACCAAATACTCGGACAAGTTCGGCGCCGTTTACACCGACGACCAGAAGCAGACGCACCCGATGGTGATGGGCTGCTACGGCATCGGCATCAGCCGCACGCTCCAGGCCGTGATCGAGCAGAGCCACGACAACGACGGCATCATCTGGCCGTGGGCGGTCGCTCCCTTCCAGATCATCATCACGTTGCTCGACCCGGCGGTCGCCGAGCCGGCCGCGCTGGCGAAACAACTCGCGGAAGTGGCCGAAAAGGCCGGTGCCGACGTGATCATCGACGACCGCGAGGAGCGCCCCGGCGTGAAGTTCAAGGACGCCGACCTGATCGGCATACCGCTGCGCATCACCATCGGAGGCAAGGGCCTCGCAGCCGGCGTGATCGAACTCAAGTGGCGAGCGAAGAAAGACGTCATCAAGGTTCCGGTGGCCGAGGCCGCCGGCCACATCGAGACGGTCGTCCGCGACGCGTTTGCCCAGGCATGAGCGTCGTCGCCGAAAAAATCCGTGAGACGCCGGGGGAGAGTGGCAAGACTGCGACGGCTTCCCCGCAGCGTTGGCGCGTTGTGTTTCTCAACGACGCGGTTACCCGCATGTCCTACGCGGTGATGGTGCTGCGCAAGCTCTTCGGCTTCGACGAGCCGACCGCGACCCGGCACATGCTGGAGGCCCACGAATCGGGCCGTTCGGTCGTCTGGGCGGGGGTGCGTGAAAGCGCCGAGGCCTACGCGTTTTCGCTGCAACAATGGCATCTGTCCGCGACAATCGAACCCGATGAAGAGAGTTGAAGTGCGACTGAGCATCCCGGCGGTGGCTCCCCTCCTCGATTTGATCAAGGCGGCGGCCGACGAGTTGCGCACGCAACTGGCCGTGCCGCTAGCGCTCAGCGACGCCGACGCGGAACTGGCCGCAGTTTGGAGCGATGACCTGCTGGTCTCGCAACGCGACGACTGCGACCGGTTGTTCTCGTTGTTCAACCAGGAGTTTTTCAGTGAAGGCGTGGTGGCCTTCGACCGGGAGAACGCCGAGCCGGTCCTGCGTGCCTGCGCGGCGTTGCGACTGCGTCTGCGTGCAACCCGCCTCGCCAGGGTTCCCGATGACACGTTGGAGGCGCTCGAGGCCAGTAACACCGTGAGCGATCTCGACGAGGACACCCAGAAGGCCTTTGCGTGCTACATGTTTTTGGACGAGCTTCAGAAGATCATCCTCAAGTATCTCGATCCAATGGCGGTCGAGGAGGACGAGTGAGCGGGAATTATTCGCCGACGGCGGTTGACGCTCCGGTCCCCGGGACTAGGTTTCGCGCGTGATACCCTGCGGTGTTCGAGGTGCTTTCAATAACTGCTCTTTGCCTTTGATATAATTCGGGATCCGGAACGGGTGGGGGAGTGCTAGGCCGTAAATCGGAAAGCGCGAAGCCATTCGGAGGAGCCCACCTAATCGCAAAAAGGTTCTCGAGCCTTTGGGCGCACGGCACAGGCGGGGTGTCACACTTTTTATTCGGATATTGAGTGGCTGGACGAGTCCGGCTTCGGGGAGCGAGCCGCCTGCAGAGCGATCCTGCGAGCCGCCTACAGCTCGGTGTATTTGTCGGAGCGGCCCTTGGCCTTTTCGACCGGATATTTGGCGGCGTTTGCCGCCATTTTTGCCTCGATCGCGGCGGCAACGTCGATGCCGGTCATGTTGGCGAATTCCAGCGCATAGATCACCACGTCGGCCAGTTCCTCCTCGATTTTTTTTCGCCTGGCCGCGTCTTGCGCGATGCTTCGGGAGGATTCGGGCGTGGCCCACAGGAAATGCTCCATCAGCTCACCCGCCTCCGCAGCCAAGGCCATGCTCAGGTTTTTTGGCGCGTGAAATTGTTCCCAGTCGCGTTCGCGTGCGAAGGCCAGAACGCGGGTCTTGATCTCGGCCAGGGTTGTCGAAGTGTCGGTAAACGCCATGCCGGCACTCTCCCCGGGCCTCGACCGGCTGGCAAGCGCGGGGGCGCGGGATGCGCGCCCGCCTCGCGATCAACGCTGCGTCCCGGCCACCAGATCGGCGGTGCGGAGCGCGAGTGCCGGGGCGATGCGGGAGCGGTCCGCCAGGTGGTCGCGGATCACGTTCACCAAGGCGCTGCCGACCACGACGCCATCGGCATGAGCGGCGACTTCGACCACATGAGCGCGGGTGCCTATACCGAAACCTACCACGACGGGCAGCGGGGTGTGGCGTTTGATGGCGGCCACGGCCTGCGGGATGTTGGCGGCCATGGAGTCGCGCACGCCGGTCACGCCTTCCCGGGAGACGTAGTAGATGAACCCCGTGGCGGCCACGCCGATCTTGGCGAGGCGGGCCTCGGGAGTGGTGGGGGCCACGATGAACACGGTCTTCACGCCGTGCGCGGCGCAGGCGGCCTGCACATCGGCGGCCTCCTCGGGCGGCAGGTCCAGCGTGAGCATACCGTCCACGCCGGCCTCCTTGGCCGCGCGCACATAGGCGTCCACGCCATTGGAAAAAACGAGGTTGTAATAGGTGTAGAAAACGACGGGGACGGCCGGTGTGAATTCACGGATGCGGCGCACCAGTTCAAAGACGCGGGAGGCGGTCATGCCGCCTTCGAGGGCGCGTTGGGCGGCGAGTTGGTTGGTGAGGCCGTCGGCCAAGGGATCGCTGAACGGCACGCCGAGTTCGAGCACATCGATGCCGCTTTCAACCAGTGCGCGGCAGGCCGCCAGCGAGGTCTCAAAATCAGGATCGCCGGCGCACAAGTAGGCGACAAAGGCGGCTCGGTTCTCGGCACGGGCGCGGGCGAAGGCGTGGGTGATGCGATCCATGGAGCGCGCATAGCCGCAAAAAACCGCATGAGGCGCAAAGGGATTTTTTCCCGGACGCGCGCACTGCGGGCGGACCATCTCGGCTTGGGGGGCTAGTCCACCTCGAAGTCAGCCACGACGGGGCGGTGATCGGAGAGGTGGCAGCGCACGACCTGGCTGCGGGCATGTTTGGCACCGGGAGGCAGGAAGATGAAGTCGAGCGTGCGGCTGGGCAGAGGGGAAGGGAATGTGCGGCCCTTCAGCGGATGCAGGGTGTAGTCGCCGTAATCATGCAGGTGACTGAGCAAGGTGGCGGTGGCGTCGGAGGCCGCACGGGTATTGTTGAGATCGCCGCAAACGATGGGGGACAGGGCCCAGTGGTGGCGGCGGTCGCGTTGTTTGTCACGCAGGTAGGCGAGAAAGCGATCAACCTGGGCGAAACGGTGCAGGCGCGACCGGTAGTGCAGGTGCATGTTGGCCACGGGCAGGCGGCGTCCCGCGACGTCTATTTCGGCGAATAAAAACCCTTTTTCGCCGACCTGGCTGCGTCCGAAGGCGATGTTTTCCGACTCGGTGATGCGGTGACGGGAAAGAATGGCGTTGCCGTAACTCAGGTTGATAAGGCCGGCCCGGCGGTTGTTGATGCCGAAGACGGCGTGGTCGAATCCGCCAAACTCCCGGAGGAATTCGAGCTGGTCGAAGTTGCCCGCCCAGCGGGAGTTTTCGTCGATCTCCTGGAGGGCCACGATGTCGGGCTCCAGTTCGGCGAGCAGTCGGGCGATTTTCAGCAAGGTCGAGCGGATGCGCCGCCGCGTGGTCATGCCTTGAAGCGGAGCCAGACCGCGACCGTGCGCGATGTTGAAAGTGACGATCCGGACGCGGGGCATGGTGGGTGCAGCGTGGACGCGCGTGTAAAAACGGCAACGGGAAAGGCCGGAAGAAGAAGTTGACAGAGCCGGAGGCGCTCGTGATTTTCGCCAACTCTCACGGCGGCCATAGCTCAGTTGGTTAGAGCACAAGATTGTGATTCTTGGGGTCGCGGGTTCGAATCCCGTTGGCCGCCCCATTTCCGGCAAGTTGACTGTTGCCAGAGTTTAAAAAGAAAAGAGGTTGTCTGTCATGGTTACGATCACAGGCATATATGAGGGCGAACTGCATTGCAGCGCCATCCATGGACCTTCCGGCAACGTGCTGGCCACCGATGCGCCAAGGGACAATCAAGGCCGGGGCGAGGCGTTTTCCCCCACCGACTTGGTGGCCGCCGGCATGGCAACCTGCATCGTCACGACGATGGCGCTGGTCGCCCGCAAACACGGCGTCGAGTTGAAGGGGCTCCGCTATGAGGTTTCCAAAGAGATGTCGGCCGACGCGCCCCGGCGTATCGCTAGATTGGCGACAGTCGTGTGGATGCCCATTTCCCGAACCGAGCCGCTGGCTGGGCTCTTGGAAAAGGCGGCCCACCAGTGCCCGGTGCATCAGAGCCTCCACCCGGCGTTGGACAAACCGATTGTCTTTCACTGGGCGGCATGAGCGAGGTGAACAGGTCCAACATCGATACGGGTGCGCTGCTGGGCGGTTTGCTTCCGGATTTCTGGGAGCGGACGCCCGTGGGCCTGTGTCTGAGCGATGACAGCGGCGATATCGTCGCGGTTAACGCTTCGTTTGCGGAGACCACGGGGTATGGCGAGCGTGAACTCGTCGGCCTGCCGATCATGCGTTTGCTGGCGGCCGAGGGTGCCGTGCTTGGATCGGCCGCGCACATCGCATTCATCGCCGGCGAGGATTCCGCCACGGCGGAGATGACTTACCTCCACAAGAGCGGCCGGCCGCTCTTCTTCCATGCCTCCGACACGCGTCTCCGGTCCCGGGATGGAAGGATTTACCGGCTCACGACCCTGATCGATCTCGGACGTCGGGTGGCCGGCGTGCCGCAACTTCGCCAGCATCAGCAGGCGGAGACGTTCGCCGCGCTGGCGTCGGATATCAGCAACGATTTCAACAACCTGCTCTCGATCATCCTCGGCTACACGGCGCTCTTGCAAGACAGCCCGCCTGACGCCGGGAGGCTGACAACGGCGGTTGGCGGCATTGACCATGCGGTGCGGCGCGCGGCCAATCTCATCGGTCAAACGCTGCATCTTTCCAAGCGGGAGGAACTCAATTTCCAACGTGTGATGACGGGCGATGTGGTGCGTGAGTTTTTCCGCATGGCATCCGCGACGATTGGGACTGGTTTGGAGTTGTCATTGGATTTATCGACCGATCTTCCGCCCGTCTCGCTTGATCCGAGGCAGTTTCATCAGGTGATGACCAATCTCGCGCAGAAAGCCCGTGAACTCGCCGGGAGCGGCGGCCGTTTGACCGTGGTCAATCGACGGGTTGCCGGGACCGACGTCCGTGTGAAGTTTCCCGATGCGCGCGAGCCGGCTTATGTCGAACTCTCGCTGCGGGCCGCGCCGCCGAATGGCGAGATGGTCGCCGGGGAGCGTCCGGGCACCTGGGATGCGGCCGTGCGTTTTGTGGAAAAGCGCAGAGATTTGTCGCTGCTGGTGGCTCACAACATCCTGGCGAGTCACCGTGCGCACCTGGAGATCGATGCTTGGTCGGGCCCCGCCCTGGCGTTCCGCATCTATCTTCCCGCATTGGCCGAAACCGAGACGCCGAGTGGACCGCCTGTGCCGGGCCCAGCGGACCCGGGCACCGGAGAACGCACCGTGCTGGTGGTGGACGACGAGGACATGTTTTTGCAGACACTGAGTTTTCTATTCGGTCGCAACGGATTCAACGTCATCAAAGCTCGCGACGGCATCGAGGCGGTAGCCCAGTATGTCCTGCATGCCGATCGAATATCCCTGGTGGTGATCGATCTCGGTCTGCCGCACATGAGCGGCTGGGAGGCGTTTTTGAAGATGAAAGAGCGATCACCGCAGGTAAACGCACTGGTGATGAGCGGTCACCTGGAAGCCAACCTCAAGTCCGAGATATTGCGGGCCGGTGCCAAGGGCTTTCTGCAAAAGCCGTTTACGATGAGCGAGGCCCTGTCGGAAGTGAACCGGCTTTTGCAACCGACCACACCGCCATAATCGGCGAAAAGCACTGGCGGTTAACTGGCCGTTGGGCACGATGGTTATTTTATGAAACATTTCTTTGCGTCGTTACTCGGCACACTGGCGGCTTTGGCGATCGCCATCACCAGCCTGGTGGCTCTGGCGTTGGGCTTTATGGTGGTGGCCTCGACCATGAAGCACGCCCCTCACGCCGCCGTGGAAACAGGCTCCTATCTGGTGTTTGATCTTGGCGCGAATATCACGGACTCGCCACCCGCTTTTGAGGGAGGTGGACTGGGCGCGTTGTTGGTTGGCGGCGGAGATGACAGTACGTTGCAGTTGCGCACGGTGACTCGCGCCTTGAAGGCGGCCGGCGAGGATGGACGGATTGCCGGATTGGTGTTGCTGGGTAACCTCTCGCCAGACGGCTATGGGACTGGTTTCGCGGCTTTGTCAGAGGTGCGGTCGGCGCTGGCCGCGTTCAAAAAATCCGGGAAACCGGTGGTGGCCTACCTGGACTACGCGACGACGCGCGACCTTTATCTGGCCGCCTCCGCGACGGATCTCGTCCTCGATCCCTACGGTTCATTGGTGGTTCCGGGACTGGCGAGCGAATCGACGTTTTTCGCCGGGGCATTCGAGCGTTTCGGAGTGGGTGTGCAGGTGACCAAGGTCGGCGAGTTCAAATCCTACGCCGAGCCGTTTGTGCGCAAGGATCTCAGCCCGGCCAACCGCGAGCAGACCGAAAAGCTGCTCGGCGATCTTTGGGGCGACCTTCGCGCCGATCTGGCGGCCGACAGGAGGCTCTCGCCGGAAAAGTTTCAGGCGCTGATCGACGCCGAGGGTGTGATCCAGCCCGAGTCCGCCCTCAAGGCCCGATTGGTGGACCGGCTCGCCTACCGCGACGAGGTGCTGGAGCAGTTGAAAGCCTCGACCGGAGTCACCGATCCGGCGGATCCCTTCAAACAGATCAACCTGGCTGATTACGCCCGCCAGTTGCCCGAACACGCCGGGAGCAGCTCGAACCAGATCGCGGTGCTTTACGCCGAGGGGGCGATTGTGGACGGGGAAGGCGTGGTCGATGAGGTGGGCGGTGATCGTTTCGCCCGGGAGCTGCGCGCGCTGCGTCAAGATGACGATGTCCGGGCGATCGTTTTGCGCGTGAACAGCCCGGGAGGTTCGGCCACCGCCGCCGAGCACATCCAGCGCGAACTTCGCCTGGCGGCGCAGGAGAAGCCGGTCATCGTTTCAATGGGCAGCTACGCGGCATCGGGCGGGTATTGGATATCGGCCTACGGCGACCGCATTTTCGCCGAGCCCACGACCATCACCGGTTCCATCGGGGTGGTGGGCATCCACTTCGACGTTCAAAAACTGGCCAATGAACTCGGCATCACTTGGGACGGCGTGAAGACCGGCAAATACGCGGACATCTTCACCATCGCCCGCCCGAAGACCGAGTCCGAACTCGCGATCTTTCAGGGCATGGTCGATTGGATCTACGGCGAGTTCATCCGCAAGGTCGCCGAAGGTCGCGAACTCGATCCAGACGACGTTCGCAAGATCGCCGGAGGCCGCGTTTGGTCGGGCCGCGAGGCCCTGAAACTCGGCCTGGTGGACGAACTCGGCGGACTCGACGCCGCCATCGCCTTCGCCGCCAGGGCGGCCGAGGTGAAGGATGACTACCGCCTGACCGAGTACCCGTTGTCGCAGACCTTCTCGGAGGTGCTCGAAGGCTGGCTTCAAAACGTGCGGCCGGTGGAGACCGCGCATCGCGGTTTGGTCTCCCATGTGATGCACCGGATCGAATCCCAGGCGAAGGTATTCGGGCAGTTCAACGATCCTCGCGGCATCTACGCCCGCCTGCCCATCGAACTCAACCTGCGCTGAACATTTTAAACCCATGTCATCCGAATTCATCCTCACCCGGGACATCCCGGCCACGATCATCCCGGCCGGGGACGCGGCCACGCTTGCCGCCGGATCCTCGGCCCACGTCATGCAGACGCTGGGCGGCAACGTGACGGTGCGCACCGACACGGGCCTGTTCCGCATCGCCCGCGAGCACGCGGACGCGCTCAAGGGTTTCGACCTGGCCAAGCTCGACTCCGGGACTCCGGACGTTGCGGCGGGCGAGTTCAGCGAGTCGGCGGTGTGGTCGGCGTTGAAGACCTGCTTCGATCCGGAGATCCCGGTCAACATCGTCGATCTCGGGCTTATCTATGATCTGAGTGTGGAGAAAACGCCGGCGGGCACGCACGTTTTGGAAGTGAAGATGACGCTGACCGCGCCGGGCTGCGGCATGGGGCCGGTGATCGCGGAGGACGCCCGCCAGAAGATCGCGTCGCTGCCCACGGTCGAGTCGGCCAAGGTTCATATCGTGTGGGATCCGATGTGGACGCCTCAGATGATTTCCGAGGCCGGACGGAAGACCCTGGGGCTCGATTGAGGGGGTCTTATTCCTTCAGCAGCGAGGCCAGGTCGGCGAGCGTCAGCCTGGCGTTGGTGGCGTCGCTGGCCTCAAAGACGTCGGCCAGCAGGGCGCGCTTGGTCTGCTGCATGTGCAGCACCTTTTCCTCCACCGTGCCGGTGCAGATGAGTTTGTAGCTCGTGACCACGCGTTTTTGGCCAATGCGGTGGGCGCGGTCGGTGGCCTGGGCCTCGACGGCGGGATTCCACCACGGGTCAAAATGCACGACCGTGTCGGCACCCGTGAGGTTGAGGCCGGTGCCCCCCGCCTTGAGGGAGATGAGGAAGACCGGGATGTCGGGCGAGTGATTGTAGCGATCAACTTCCGCCTGGCGCTGTTTCTGCGGCGTGGCTCCATCGAGGTAACAGTAGGGCAGACCCTGTTCGTCGAGCTCGGCGCGGAGCAGGGCAAGGAGCGACGTGAATTGGGAAAACACGAGCAGGCGATGGCCGTCGTCCACCGCCTCGGCGAGGAGCTCGCGGAAGGTTTCCAGCTTGGCCGAATGATCGGCAGGGGAGGCGGGGGACACCAGTCGCGGGTCGCAGCAGATCTGGCGCAGGCGGAGGAGCTGGGTGAGCGTGGCCAGGCGCAGGGAGTTTTCCGAGGCTCCGTCGGCGGCGAGGGCATCGAGTTCCTGTTCGGATTTCTGCCGCCACTCGGCGTAGAGGCGGGCCTGCGCCGGCGACGGCTCACAGTAGATCACCTGCTCGATTTTGTCGGGCAACTCGGGGGCGACGGCGGCCTTGGTGCGGCGGAGCAGGTAGGGGGCGGTCTTGGCGCGCAGGCGCTCGTCGAACCAGCCGCGTTCGTCGCCGCGGGTTCCGGCGGGGACTTTTTCCAGGTAGCCCGGCATCAGCAAGTCGAAGAGCGCGCGCAGGTCGTCGAGGGAGTTTTCCACGGGCGTGCCGGTGAGCAGGAAGCGGCTGCGCGCGTCGAGGCTGCGCAGAGCCTGGGCGTTGTGGGTGCGGCGGTTTTTTATATGCTGGGCCTCGTCGGCGATGAGACAGGAGAGCGGGATGTCGGCGAACAGATCGCGGTCCCGCGCCAGTGTGCCGTAGGACGTGATCACGACATCGTGGGCGGCGGCTTCGGTCACGCCGCCTAGGCGGGTGCCGCCGTGGTGGACAAAGACCCGGAGGGTCGGCGCGAAGCGGGCGTTCTCTCTTCGCCAATTTTCCACCAACGAGGCGGGGCATACGACGAGGGCCGGGCGTTTTTCCGCCGAGGCGGTGCCGTGCAACGCGGAGAGCAGGGCAATCGCCTGAAGTGTTTTGCCGAGGCCCATCTCGTCTGCGAGGATGCCGCCGAGGCCGTGGCGATGGAGGTGCCAGAGCCAGGCGACGCCGATTTGTTGATAAGGACGAAGCAATGCGGCGAGTTCGGCCGGGAGGGGCGCGGGGGCAAGGGTGGAGAGATTACGCAGGGCCTCGCCGCGGGACTTCCAACCGGCGGGCGGTTGGTAATGCGGAGCGAGTTCCTCGATGAGCTCCTGCACCTCGGCGACGCGGGCGGTGGGCACGCGCCAGGTGCGGCGGGCGGCGGCGGGCGCGGTGGCGCTGCCGGCCAGAGCGCGCTGGGCGGCGGCGAGGCGGGCGACCTTTTCGGGCGGCAGGAGAAAGACCTTCCCGGCGTCCTCGACGTAGCCGCGGTTGGTGGCCAGGGCCGCGCGCAAGTTGTCCTCGGAGACCTTGCCGGCGTGCAGGCCGAGGGTGAGCGTGAACTCGCCGCCGGTCTCGGCGATGTCGCATTGAACCTCGATCTCGGCGAGCTTGGCGGTGTTGCGCTCAAAGTTTTCTGTGAACTCCGCGTGGTAAGCATCGCGCAAGGCACCGAGGTGGGTGGCGAGGAAGTTGAGCGTCTTGTGTCGGTCGCGGAGCCACCATTTGCGCGAGGTGGCGTCGAGGGTGAACCCGTGGGATTTGACGAGGTCGAGTGCGGTCGCGTAGCCGCTTTGTTCGCGCGAGGGCAGGGTGATCGCGAGGAAATGCTCGCTGCCGTCCACGGTGAGCGGCGTGGATGATTTGGCGGAGCGCGATGGAACTCCTGCGGCGGGCGTGGACAGGCGTGGCGGGGGGGCGACAGGTCGGGGCGAGGGGGCCTCGTCAAGGTATTCACTCACGCCGCGCAGGCGCGGGCCTATCCAGAGCAGCGGTGCGGCGGGGGCGTTGACAAAGGCGAAGGCGGGCTGGCCTTTGAGCGCGGCGACGAGGTCGCGCAGCTGGGTGCGCTTCAGCTGCACAAACGGCGGAGGCGTGACTGCGCCGCCGCAGAGACGCTGGAGCAAGGCCAGGGCGGCGAATTGCGCGGGCGAAAGTGCGGACGAGGGATCAAGCTCGATCTTTACGGCGATGGCGTCGCGCGGGGCGGCGGCGGCGAGATTGGGCGGGAGCAGGAGACGCAGCATGTCGGACGGACGACGCTGCGCCCGTCGGGCTCCGGGCGGAAGAAAAAACGCCGGCAAGGACGCGGCGACTCCATGCTCGCCCGGGAGCGCATGACGGTTGATTTTTCGGGAATAAGCCGGCGGTTCCCGGCTCACACATGCAATGGGACAAGACGCTTTCAAGCAGTTGGTCGATGCCTACTACACGTCGCTTTACCGCTTCGCGCTGAGTCTGGCCCGCAACTCCGCCGACGCCTGCGACCTTACGCAGCAAACCTTTTATGTGTGGGCCACCAAGGGCTCCTCGCTGCGCGACGGCTCGAAGGTGAAGACGTGGCTCTTCACGACGCTCTACCGCGAATTCCTGCGCGGACGTCGACGCGGCTCGCGTGTCACCGCAATCGCCGACTTGCCGCCCGGCGAAGACGATCCGCCGACGGCCTGCCACGATCCGGCGCTGAAGATGGATGCCCAGGGCGTCGTCGAGGCGCTGCAGGAAGTGGACGAGACGTTCCGGGTTCCGCTTACCCTGTTTTATCTGGAAGACCTGCCATATCAGGAAATCGCCGACCTGATCGAAGTGCCGATCGGCACGGTGATGTCGCGGTTGTCCCGCGGCAAAACCCAGTTGCGCACGGCGCTGGCCCGGCGCGAAACCGCGTCGAACGTCGTCCCTTTTCCCCTTTCGCAAAAGAAAACGTCATGAACACGACCGAAGCCAAATTCATCCTCCAGGCGCGTCGTCCAGACGGACGGGACGACGCCGATCCGTGCTTCGCGGCTGCGCTCGAGCAGGCGCGACGCGACCCCGTGCTGGGCGAGTGGTTGGAGCGCGAGCGTGCGTTCGACGAGGTGGTTGCCGCCAGACTCCGCTCCGTCCAACCGCCGGCCGGATTGCGCGACGCCATCTTATCGGGTGCGAGCCTCGGTCCTATGCCGCCGTTCTGGCGCCGTCCGCAGGTGCTCGCGACGGCCGCTTGCGTCACCCTGATTCTCGGGCTTGCGGCCTTCTGGACCGTGCTGATACCGCCAGCCGACGTCGAACAACTGGCCCGGGGCGCCATGGCGGAGGTCGATTCGGTGTCCCATCACAAACGGATGCCCTTTGCCCGCGGAGAACTGCGCGCGCTGTTGTCCAATCCCGCGACGCGGCTGGCTGCGGGGGTGGACATGGATATCGACCGGCTCAAGGCCGACGGATGCCGCACCGTGCGCATCGCCGGTCACGACGTGCTGGAGGCCTGCTTCGAGCGCGGCGGGGAATTCCACCTCTACATCGGGCGTCGCGAGGATTTCCCGGGCGACGCAGAACCGATGTTCCGCGAACGCGGCAAGCTGGCGGCGGTTTCGTGGGCGGACTCACGCCATGCCTATGTGCTGGTCACGGACGAGGGCGGCGCGGCTTTGCGCAACGTTTTTTGATTATCCGGGAATAAATGTGCGGCTGGCGGCTCTCATCCGCACATGCTTAAGTCCACCATCGTCCACCGAACGTCACCAGCGCCGTTGCGCGCTGCCAGCTGGGTTGTCCGCGTCGTCGTCGCGGTCATACTTCTCCAGACCCTGTTCTTCAAATTTTCGGGCGCGCCCGAGTCGGTCTATTTTTTTAAGACCGTCGGCCAGGAGCCGTGGGGGCGCTATGGTTCCGGAGCGGTCGAGTTGATCGCGGCCTTGCTGCTTTTTGTGCCGTCACTGGTGCCGGTTGGTGCCGGGATTGCGCTCGGGGTGATCAGCGGCGCGATTTTTTTCCATCTCACCAAGCTCGGCATCGTGGTGCAGGACGACGGCGGCCTGCTTTTTGGTCTGGCGCTGATCGTGTGGCTGGGCAGCGCGTTCATCGCCTGGCTGCACCGCCGCGCCCTGCCGGTAATCGGCTCCAGACTTTAGTACAAATTCGATCCCTTCATGAACATGTTCATTCGTCTGGCGGCGACCTTGTGCGCCTTGTGTGCCACCGCGGCGCTCCGTGCTGAGAAACCGGTCAACAGCACATTCACTGGCGTGGCCATCAAGGGCTACGATCCCGTGGCCTATTTCACGGTCGGCAAACCGACGAAGGGCGACTCCGATTTCAGTTACGACTGGAACGGCGCCGCGTGGCATTTTGCCAGCGCGGCCAACCGCGAGTTGTTCAAGATCGATCCCGCCGGATACGCCCCGCAATACGGCGGCTACTGCGCCTGGGCGGTCAGCCGCGGTTACACGGCGGGCATCGACCCGGACGCCTGGAAAATCGTGAACGACCGCCTCTACCTGAACTACAGTCCGAAGGTGCAGGGCCAGTGGTCGGAGAACATTCCCGACAACATCGCCCGCGCCGATGAGAACTGGCCCAAGATTCTCAAAAACTGAGCGATTTGCCCGCCATGATCGCACACAGCATCCGCGACAATGTCTCCGCCCTTCGCCAAAGCATCGATCTGCTGTCCCGACTGAATCCTGAAAGCTACACGGAACGCACGCCGGCGTGTTTCAACAGCTCGGCCGGCGGACACCTGCGCCATGTGATCGAACACTACCAGAGCTTCCTGCGCGGTATCGAGACCGGTGTCGTGGACTACGAGGCCCGCGCCCGCGATCCATTGATTGAAAACGACCCCGGCCATGCGATCGCGCAGTTGGTGTCCATCGGTGAAAGGCTCGAACGCCTCACCCACGACCGCGCCTTGCGCGTGCGTGCCGAGTCCAGTCCTGTGGAGGGCGCACTCGGCTGGGGACAATCCACCGTGTTGCGCGAACTGGAGTTTTTGCTCAGCCATACCGTGCATCATTACGCGTTGATCGGGGTGATCTGCCAGTTGTCGGGCCAGACGCTGCCGAAGGACTTCGGCCTGGCGCCCTCGACCCTTCGCCACCTCAAGGCCCGGGCCGCCGCCGACGCATGTGCACGCTGACCTGGCGTGCCGTCCGGGAGGGCGGCTACGACCTGTTTTTTAACCGCGACGAACACAACACTCGCGCGTCCGAATCCCCGCCGGCCGAGCGAAGGTCGGCCAACGGTGTGCGCCACCTCGCACCTGTGGACGGCGACCACGGCGGCACCTGGCTCATGCTCAACGCGCATGGCCTCACGGTCTGCGTGCTCAACGATTATCCCCGGGGCATCGTCGAAACCGGGCGCTTGAGCCGCGGGCGGCTGCCGCTCGCCGTCGCCGGCGAAGTGCGGGCCACCGAGGCGGTCGCGGTGATGCGAACGATGCCGCTGGCCGAGTTCGCGCCCTTTCATCTGGTGGCGATCGACGCCCGCGCCGGCGGCGTGCACGCGCGTTGGGACGGACGGAGGCTGCACGAAGCGCCCGCTCCGGAGTTTTTGACTTCGTCTTCTTTTGATCCGGCCGGGGTACGGGCCCGCCGCTCGGCGGCTTATGCGGCGTGCGCGGTCGAAGAACGCGGGGCGACTTTTCACTGGGCGCACGATCCGTCCGACGGAGCGGGCTCGGTTTTAATGAGGCGTCCCGACGCGGCCACGCGCAGCGTGTGTTCCGTGCGGGTGAGACCGGTCGAAGCACTGCGAGAGTTGGCCTACCAAGCGGTCGCCTGGCCCGAGGCGGTTGCGGCGAACACCGTGATGTTGCGGGTATGAGCCTCGAGTCGGTCCAAAACTGGTTGAGCGCGGACAACCTGCCGCTGGCGCTGGCCGCCCTGGCGTTCGCGACGCTGGTGAGCGAGGACCTCGCCTGTATCGCGGCGGGGCTGTTGGTGGCGGCGGGCAAGCTTGCATTCGGTCCGGCGGCGGCGGCGTGCTTCGCGGGCATCTTCGCCGGCGATATGCTGCTGGTCTTGCTCGGGCGCCGGCTTGGGCGCGCGGCGCTCGTGCGGTGGCCGTTGCGCGGACGCGTGTCGCCCGATGCATTAACCTGGGCGGAGCGGTGGTTTGGACGACGCGGCGCGTGGGTGATCGTGGCGAGCCGGTTTACGCCCGGCACGCGTCTGCCGACCTATGTGGCTGCCGGGATTCTGCGGATGCCGTGGGGCCGGTTCACACCCTGGTTCGCATTGGCCTGCGCGGTGTGGACGCCATTGCTGGTCGGCGTGGCGGCAGTCGCGGGCGAAGCCGCGCTGGGCTGGTTGCAAGCCTGGACACAAGTCGCGGGCTGGCTTGTGATCGCAGCGCTGGCGCTGGCGGTTGGCCTAAAACTGATCGTGACGGCGGCTACCTGGCGTGGACGCCGCCTGCTGCTCGGCGGGTGGCGACGGCTGACGCGATGGGAATTCTGGCCGATGTGGGCGGTGTACACGCCGGTGGTCGCGTATGCTTGTTGGCTGGCGTTACGGCATCGGGGGGCGACGCTTTTTGCGGCGGTGAATCCGGGCATCGGGGCCGGTGGCGGGCTGGTGGGCGAGTCCAAGAGTGAAATTCTCGCGGGACTGGCCGGCGCGGGCGACGCGGTGGCGGCGTGGCGCCTGGTGGTGCCGGGCGATGCGGCTGCGCGCATGTCCGTCGTGCGCGCCCTGGCGGCCATACACGGCTGGCCCGTGGTGTTGAAACCCGACGTGGGCGAGCGCGGCGCGGGCGTGGTGATCGCGCTCGGGGAAGCGATGGCGCGCGCGGCGCTGGCGGCGGAACCGCGGGCGTTGATCGTGCAACGCTACGTGCCGGGCGCGGAGTACGGCGTGTTTTATGTGCGCAGGCCCGGGGCGGAGCGCGGGGAGATTTTTGCGGTGACCGACAAGCGCATGGTCCAGGTGACCGGCGACGGGCGGCGAACGCTGGAGGAGCTGATCCTCGCCGATGACCGCGCAGTATGCATGGGCAGTTTCTTTTTGGATAAATTCGCCGCGCGGCTCGATGAAGTGCCGCCGACAGGGGCACGCATCTCGTTGACCGATTTGGGCACACATTGCCGCGGAGCCTTGTTTCTCGACGGAGGGGAACTGGTGACGCCGGAATTGGTCTGCGCGGTGGATAACATGAGCCGGGCTTTCGACGGTTTTTATTTTGGACGCTACGACGTCCGCACCCCCTCGCCCGAAGCCTTTCGGCGCGGCGAGATTACGGTGATCGAGCTGAACGGTCTCACCTCGGAGGCAACCAGCATTTACGATCCGCGACACTCGGTGTGGCATGGCTGGCGTGTGTTGTGCCGGCAATGGCGGCTGGCGTTTGCAATCGGCGCGGCCAACCGGGCGCGCGGGGTGCGCGTGCCGACGGTGAAGGAGGTTTTGGAACTGCTGCAAAAGGCGCGATCATGAGCACGGACTTGTATGAGTTGAAACTGGCCGAAGAGCCGGACGACATAAGCGAGGCGCAGAGGCTGCGCTTCTCGGTGTTCAACCTGGAGCTGGGTGAAGGGTTGACGTCGGCGGTTGCCTCCGGGCTGGACGCGGATGAGTTCGACGCGGTGTGCGACCATCTGCTGGTGCGCGAGCGGGGGACCGGCGAGGTGGTGGGCACCTATCGGCTGCAAACCGGCCGGACGGCGGCGGCATCGGGCGTGGGTTATTACAGCGAGAGGGAGTTTGAGTTTGGCCCGTTCGAGCCGGTTCGGGGGGAAGTGGTGGAGCTGGGCCGGGCATGCGTGGCGTTGGCGCATCGCAATCAAAGCGTGCTGGGCCTGTTGTGGCGCGGGATCGCAACCTACGCGCAAGAACGCGGGGCGCGTTACCTGCTCGGGTGCAGCTCGCTCACGTCGCAGGACGCGGCCGAGGGTTTGGCGGCCTATGCGCAGCTTTCGGCAAAAAACCTCGTCGCGGAGCCGTGGCGCACGCGTCCGCTGCCTGGGTGGCGTTGCGAGGCGAGCGAGGACGAAGTGGAGTCGCGGTCTCGCCTCGGGGTGAGAATCCCGCGCTTGATGACCGCGTATCTGGCGGCGGGGGCGGCGATCTGCGGCGAGCCGGCGCTCGACCGGGAGTTCAAGACCATCGATTTTTTGACTTGGATGGATCTGCGGACGATGCCGCCGCGGGTGTTGCGCAAGTTCGCCGCGTGACTTTGCTCGGCGAACTCGAATGACGGAAAAAATCTGGAACAACGTGCGCGGGGCGGGGCGCCTGGTGGCGTTGTTGGTCTTGATCGCGGGCTCGGCTTTCGACTATGCGGCGCGGCGGTCGCACCGGCAGGATGCGGGCGCGAAGGCACGGTGGTTGCAGTCCGTTTGCAGAAGTGCCCTATTGGTGCTGGCGGTCGAAGTGGAATCGCGCGGAGAGCCTGCCCGGGGGGCGATCATTGCCGCGAACCATCTGGGCTATTTGGACATCCTGGTTCTGGCTTCGCTGACGCCGGTGGTTTTTGTGGCTAAGCGGGAAGTGCGTTCCTGGCCTTTGTTCGGCTGGTTTGCGGAGAAGGCGGGCACGCGCTTTATTGATCGGAACCGACGCGGCGATGTGGCCCGGATAGCCGACGAAATCGGCCCGGTCATCACCGAGCGGTTGACCGTGGTTGTTTTTTTGGAAGGCACCTCGACCGATGGGGCGGACGTGTTGCCGTTCAAACCATCGTTGCTGGAGCCGGCGGTGCAGAATGGCTGGCCGGTGATTCCGGCGGGTATCAGCTACAAAACGTCCGCCGGTCGCCGGGTGACTCATGAGGTGTGTTGGTGGGGTGACATGACGTTGGCGCCGCACCTGTGGAATTTCACGACCCTTCCGTGGGTGCGCGCCCGTGTGGTTTGGGGCGAGGCGGTGGCGGCGGGCGGAGATCGTAAGGTGCTGGCTGTGCGATTGCGTGAACTGGTCTCTCGGCTGCGGGCTTGATTTCTTTGTTGGACCGTAATGCAGGCGGCCAAAACGCGTCTGGTTGCCACCCATATCATCGGCGACCAAGGAAATCGGTGGCTATATCCAGAAAGCCGAGATTTTGTCAGGTGTGTCGTTACGGCGGTTTTCACCCCACTTTTTAGGTGTCGTAACGTTGAACCGTTGCCACTAACAGAGGAACGCGCTGAGTGTTAAACTGGCGGGAGTGAGCGGAGAGGCGGGGAATTTTCAGCGCAAAATGCAGGAAAGATGCTCGACAACCCTGCATAACAACGCCTTTCTCGGCTCGTCTTTTAACTCTCCCTGCTTACGTCGGTCTATTTCACTCTTCGATCCAATCATAATAGCCATGAAAAAAATCCGCCTAATTGTGTTGTCCATCGCCGCCATGGCGGGAGCTGTGATTGCTTCCGCACAGCAGGCAACGATTTCCTCCGTCAACGGTTCGGCCACCGTCTCCCTGCCCGGTGGCGCAGCCTCAAAGCCCGCTGTGCCGGGTGAGGTTCTGCCCGAGGGTTCCACCGTTGTCACTGGTGCCGGCAGCAAAATCGTTGTGAAGTCTCACGATGGCATCGAAACGGGTCTCGACAGTCTCACCACAGCGGTGATCGGCACCCACAGTGTGAACTCCGAGGGCGTGCGCACGGCGGTCATCGATCTCAAAAATGGTACTTCCGTTTCCGTGCTCGATCCGTCGAAGCGTGCCATCAACAATTACAGCGTGCGCACCCCGAAAGGCGTGGCCGCCGCCCGCGGCACCACCTACACCACCACCGTAAAGCTCGCCAGCGGTGGCCAGGTGTTTGTAACCGTCAACACCTACACCGGTTCGGTGAGCTTCGCGATCAACGGCCAAGCCCCCGTCACCGTTTCTGAAGGTAAATCGGCCAATTCCAATCTGGGCGTCTCCACTTCAATCGCTTCGGCCATTAGCTCAGCCACGACTGCCGAAGAAAAAACCGCCATCACCGAGTCTATCCAAGCCACGGTGGCGGTTGTTTCCATCATTGCTCAAGTCAGCAGAGAAACTGCGGACAGGGGTGCCAACGCCACCCTTAGGTCCGTTGTCTCGAACGTGACCAATGCCGCCAATGAGCTCGCCAAGACCGACTCTACCGCTGCCAAGGCAATTGTATCCAACACTGTCGATACGGTTCAGACCTTTGCCGGTCAATCAGCCCCGGGTGCGATTTTTTCTGTCAACGCTAGAGCCGACCAGTCCCTTAGAGAAGCGGTGCGCGAGGCGATCCGGACACAGCCAGAGGTCAAAGTTGATCCTGACGTTCAGACCACGCCCACTGAGCCTGGTACCAAGCCTACCATTACTGAAATAATCGTCCCTAGCACTCCGTCTACTCCTGACATCACCATCATCGTCAGCCCGTCCAGCCCCTAATTTGACTTAGTCCTTCAAAACCCCGGCAACCGAAAGGTTCCGGGGTTTTTTGTTGTTACGAACCGTGCCTAATCACTCAAGTACTACGCAATAAGCAGGGGCCTTGCGGGTTACTTCACTTCGTCGATGAACGTTGTTTGTCGGTCGATCATGACGGCACGGGCGGTGGTTTCCGCCTCGTCGGCGCTTGAAAGATGCTTCGGCGGACGGGTGACGCGCTGTGAGACGGCGGCTTCGCGGTCGGCCACGATGCGGTCGCATATCTTATGGATTTGCAGACGCAGCCAACGCGACGTGGGGCTCTTTTCGTCGTAATCGGCCGGGCCGTAGTGGTCGATGCGGCCCACCTGGCGCAGGCGGTCGTTTTGCTCGAATTCGGCGGTGGAGTCGGGATTGTAAACGGCGTAGGCCTTGCCGCCGCCACCCTTGACCACGGAAAAGCTGGGGATGTCGCTCGGCCCGTCGGCGATGTAGATCATGTTTTGTAACGGGATGCGACGGTCCTCCGGCCTGATGTTGGCGTTGACGTCGATGGCGGGGTTTTTGTTTGTGCCCTTGTTGATCTCGAAAATCGCCCGGGTCTTGGTGGTGTTGTCGATGACCATGCCGATCTGGGCGATTTCGGCCTCGGCGGCGAGGTCGAGTTCCTTCTGCTTGAGAAAGCCGGGCTGGAGCGGGTTTTCGACGAATTCGCATCCCCAGATGCCGTCCACCAAGGGGGCCGCCGCGCTGCCGCGGATCATCTCGGCCAGGCCCGTGCTCACGATGTAGTGCTCCAGGGTGATCTCGTGTTTTTGATATTCTGGCTTTTCGGTCACGAAGCTGCGGCTGCGCTCGAAAAACACCGGCATCCCCGGATAGAATCGAATTTCCCTCCCGCATTCCCGCAGGATGCGGTTGTTGAGGCCCGCCATCTGGCCCGCAAGCACATGGGTGAGGATGTGGTTGAGGTAGGCGATTTCCCCGGAAAGCTGGTAGCCGCGCTGGCGGTAGTGGGCCACGAGGCTGTTGGTTTCGTGCCAGAAGTTCTGCTCATTCACGTCGTAGCGACGGAACAAGGGAGACTGCATGTATTCGGGGATTAAGGTCTTGTCGAAATCCCAGATGCACGCGATGGTGTTCTGAGTGAAGAGCGTCGTGGCCATGTTTGATCAACACCGCTAGGCAGGATTGCCTCGGCACGCGTCGAGCGGGCTTACACAAGCCGCTCGCGCAAGCCTTCGCAACGCGCAAATGCCGCAGTCGGCGGCGGTCTTCAACTCACTTTGCATGGATTCCCTTCCCGAGATTCTTCCGTTTCAGCGCCGCCTCGATGAGCTCGATGCGCAGATGGCGGAGCCATCCTTTTACGCCAATGCCCGCAAGGCCGCCGAGGTCTCCCGCGAACAGCAAAAACTCGCGCAACTGGTGGCCGACTACCGCGCCTATGAAAAGACCGGCGTCGAAATGGCCGAGGCGCATGCGCTGTTGAAAGACCCGGCCGGCGATCCCGATCTCAAGGAGCTGGCCTCGGCCGAGTTGCCCGAGTTGCAGGCCGCCCGCGAGCGGCTGCATGGTGCCGTGCTGGCGGCGATGATTCCGCCGGAGCCGAGCGATTCGCGCAACACGGTCATGGAAATCCGCGCCGGCACCGGCGGCGAGGAAGCGGCCCTATTCGCGGCGGAACTCGCCCGCATGTATCAACGCTACGCCGAGGGACGCGGCTGGAAGGTCGAGCCGATGGGCACCAGCCTGAGCGAGCGCGGCGGTTTTCGCGAGGCGAGTTTCCTCATCACCGGCCAGGATGTCTACCGCCAGCTCAAGTTCGAGAGCGGCGTGCACCGCGTGCAACGGGTGCCGCTCACCGAGGCCAACGGCCGCATCCACACGTCCACCGTCACCGTTGCGGTTCTGCCCGAAGCGGAGGAGGTGGATGTGCATATCGATCCGCAGGAACTCGAGATCACCGTGCAGCGCGCCAGCGGCCCGGGCGGGCAGGGCGTCAACACCACCGACTCGGCGGTGCGCATCATTCACAAGCCGACCGGCATGATGGTTTATTGCGCCGATGGTCGTTCGCAGCAGAAGAACAAAGCCAGCGCGATGGCGGTCCTGCGCTCGCGCCTGCTCCAGCTCAAAGAAGAGCAGGAGCGCGCCAAATACGCCGACGAGCGCCGCAGCCAGATCGGCACCGGCGGCCGTAGCGAACGCATCCGCACCTACAATTTTCCGCAGAGCCGCATGACCGATCATCGCATCGGCCTCACGCTCTACAGCCTCGCCCAGGTGATTCAGGGGCAGATCGACACGGTGATCGAGGCCTTGCAGCGCGCGGATTTCGAGGAAAAGTTCGCCGCGCTCACCGGCCAGCCCTACGTCCGTAACCGGCCCGGGGAGGGCGACGACGATTAACTCATGATCACGCTGCTGGAAGTCGTTCAAAAAACCACGGATTTCCTGACCGGGAAAGGTGTGGAATCGGCCCGTCTCAACGCGGAATTGCTGATCGGCCACGCCTTGGGTTTAAAGCGCATGCAGGTCTATCTTCAGTTCGAGCGCGTGCTGCCCGAGGCGGACCTGGAAAAGATCCGGCCCCTGGTGAAGAGGCGCGGGCAGCGAGAACCGTTGCAATACATTCTGGGCGAGACCGAG
Source organism: uncultured Verrucomicrobiota bacterium (assembly GCA_903876795.1). Classification (GTDB taxonomy): domain Bacteria; phylum Verrucomicrobiota; class Verrucomicrobiia; order Opitutales; family Opitutaceae; genus Rariglobus. The sequence continues at coordinate 34,222 of CAIRBK010000097.1, read as the reverse complement.
TGGTCGGGATTGCGGTTCAAGGTGGACCGGCGGGCGCTGATCCCGCGGTCCGAGACGGAGCTGCTTGTCGAGTTGTTGGTCGGACGAATCACGCAACCGCCGGCGCGCATCCTTGACCTGGGGACCGGCTCGGGGGCGATCGCCCTGTCCTTGGCCAAGCGCTTTGACACCGCAACCGTCACGGCGGTGGACGCCAGCGAGGATGCCCTCGCCCTGGCCGCCGAAAACGCCCGGACGCTGGCGCTTGATGCGAGGGTGCGATTTGTGCGGTCGGATTGGTATGCCGCCTTGGCCGACGAGCCGCCGTTCGACGTCATCGTGGCCAATCCGCCCTACTTGACGGCGGAGGAAACCGCCTCGGCCGAGCCCGAGGTGCGGGCGCACGAGCCCGCCGCGGCGTTGACGGCCTCAGAGGCCGGGCTGGCCGATTTGCGCACGATCATCGCGGGGGCTTCGGGTCGGTTGGCGGCGGGCGGCTGGCTCGCCCTGGAGACCGGCATCGCCCAGCATGGGGCTCTGGCCGCTATGGTGAAGTCGGCCGGGTTGGTCGGGTTCGAGTCATGCCGCGATCTCACCGATCGTGACCGGTTTGTGTTTGCAAGACCCGCCCCGGGTTGAGCGAGAAGCGCAAGGAGCCGACTCAGGGGGCAACGATGGTCGCCACGCTGGTGCCCCCGGGGGCGGGGGCAGACGGAGGCACGGAGCGAGGGATCAGATCGTTGACCACACGAAGCGCCTCGCGAAGCGGGATGTCCACGGGGCTGTAGCGCTCTTTTTCATCGGTGCCGGAGTCCGCGTCATCGCTGATCGGACTCTCGTCGTCCTTGCTGTCGGGTTTGTTGGCGCGAGCGGCGGGAGGAGGGGCCAGCATCACCTCGGAGAATTTAAACGCACCGGCCGCGAGCTTTTTGCGCTCTTCCTTCATGGTTTTGCGGAGCACTTCGTCGGCCTCTTTTTGTTGTTTACGCTGATCCAGATTGAGGGAGGCGGCTTTCTGTTCCTGGCGGACCTTGAACCAATCGATGGCGCGCCGAAGGTAGGCGAATTCCTCAAGCGATTCCTGACGTTTACCGCTGGCTGCGACGATGGGCTTGAGTTGGGAGGGTGTAAGCGGGCGTCCATCGAAGATACTGGAGGGTATCTGATCCCAGGAAAGGGCGTGGGGCAGGTCGGCTTCTCCGATGGGCAGGAAGTCGTCTATCGAGGGCAGGATGATGTCGGGGGTCACGCCTTTGAGTTGAGTGGAGGCGCCGTTGGGCAGGTAGAATTTCTGGACGGTGAGCTTGGTCGCGCCGCTCTTGGCTCCGCTGCTGGCGAGTCTAGGGACGAGGTTGCGCAGCTCCAGGACGGTCTGGACGGTGCCCTTGCCGTGGGTGGAGCGGTCGCCGACGATGACGGCGCGTCCGTAGTTCTGGAGCGCACCGGCCACGATTTCGGATGCCGAGGCGCTGAAGCGGGAAACCAACACAGCCAGCGGACCATCGTAGGCCACCGAGGGGTCATCGTCGTCATCGATCTTGATTTCGCCGGAGTAGGAGCGGACCTGGACAACCGGGCCGTCCTTGATGAACAAGCCGGTGAGCGTGATGGCCTCGGTGAGGAGGCCGCCGCCGTTGCGACGCAGATCCAGCACCACGCCGCGGATGCCGGAGGCCTTCATGCGGCCGAGGATTTCCTCGATGTCCTTGGTGGCGCTGTTCTGGGCCTTGCCTTCGGCGGAGGCGTCGGGGCCGTAAAAGGTGGGCAGGGTGATCACGCCGACTGGCGTGATTTTTCCTTCGGAGTCGGGTACCTCAAAAATGGCGCCGTGGGCGCGGGAGGAGTCGAGGTTCACCACGTTGCGAGTGAGCACGATCTCTTTGCGGATCGCAGATTCGGCCCCTTCCGACGGCTCGATGAGAAGGCGTACGCGCGTGCCCTTGGCGCCCCGGATCATATCGACGATTTTGCGCAGTTTCATGCCTATGACCTCGACGGGTTCGCCGTTATCCTGGGCGACGGCGATGATCTTGTCGTTCGGCTTGATTTGTTTGTCCAAGTCGGCCGGGCCGCCGGGGATGATGTCCTTGATCACGCATTGATCATCCTCGATGCCCAGAAGGGCGCCGATGCCGACAAGCTGCAGGCGCATTTGGATGCCGAAGTCTTCGTAGGTGTCGGCGGAGAAGTAGGTGGAGTGGGGATCGTAGAGGCGCGCGATGCTGGCCAGGAAAAGCTCGGAGACGTCGGAGCTTTCCATGTCCCCGAGGTTTTTAAGCATGCGATCGTAGCGCTTGCCGACGTTCTTCTTGGCCTCCTCGATGGTCTTTTTGTTCAGCAGTTCCTTTATCAATTCGAAGCGCAGGCGCTGCCCCCAAAGAGCATCGGCGTCTGAGGCGGAGTCGGGCCAGACGGATTTGGCGCGATCAATCAGGTAGCTGTCCGTGGAGTTGAAATCGAACTCCCTTTTGAGGGCGTCCTGGATCCAGGCCACGCGTTCGGTGACACGTTTTTGGTAAACGGAGAAAATGGCGTAGGCCGGGTCGATCTTGCCCATGGAGGTGATGGTCCAATAGAGGGATTCGGGCCGGTGGCGGGCGATGAACTCCTGTTTGTCGGTCTCTAGGAAGAACAAATGCTGGCCGTCGAGAGCGGCCATATAGTCGGGAATGACCTCGGCGTAGCTGGCGGCGCTCACACTGTCGCGGTTGTAGTGAACCTCTTCGAGCAGCCGAATGAGGGTGCGCGCCTCGACATCCAGAAGCGGCGGAGGTTGGAACGAGGCCTCGGGTTGGGAACGGAGGGAGGCTGCGAGCAGGAGTACTCCGGCAAGGGACAGGGCACTGCGTGCGTGGCGGGCGAAAAGATGCATCATTAAATTGGGAACGTGGCGGCGGGAGGATGTTTCATCTGAATCTGCGCGCGAGGGTTTAGGAGTGGGGCAGTTCAGCGGCGGCCCAGCAGTTCGCGGGCTTGGTCGAGGTGGCGTTTTTCTTCGGCGGTGAGCGACTGGAATCCTTCGCTGTTTATCTTGTCGAGGATGCGATCAACCTCGGCCTTGAGGTCCTCGCGTTTGCTCAGATTGATCTTGTATACGGGTGCGGAGGTGTCGGTCTTCCGCGCCTTGCGGGCCCAGCCGGGCAGCTCGATCGTAGGCTTTTCTCCCGGGATCAGCCAGCGGCCTTGATGAGCCATGCGGAAGTAAATCCAGCCGGCAGCCATGCCTCCCAGGTGGGCCGAGTGGGCCATCGAGAACCAGGAGCTGCGGCCGGGAATCTCGACGAGCACCAGGCCCAGCACGTCGATAGCGAATAAACCCAAGGCCAGGTGCTTGGCGCGCATTCCGACATCAACCAGGAAAAGGGTGATTGGCTGTTCGGGGTTTAAACAGGCAAAAAGTACAATCATGGCACTCACACCGGCAGACGCGCCGAACAGCGTGTCTGCTCGACTCCAGTTGACAGCCAGCCAGGTAAGACCGCCGAGCGTCACCGCGCCGATGAACACTCCCAGAAACCGCTTGGGACCGATCTCCTCGACGACCGACCGCCCAAACACGAAGAGCGCCAGCAGCGTGAAGACGAGGCTGAGAAGGTTGTCCGGATGGTGGATCCATCCATGCGAAGCGAGCGTCCAGACGAAGCCGCTTTTAAGACCCTCCGGCGAAAGAGCGGTGAAGCGGATGAACTGCTGGCCGAGGTCGCCATGAAACCAGCGGACAAAGATGTTTTCTACTACGAATACGGCGATGATCGAAATGATCAGCCACCCGAGCGCCGGGATCGACGGGCGCTCGTTTGATTGGCGCATGTAGGGGCGGTCAAATATCATGCTCCCTCCAATAGTGCTTCTGCCTGCGACAAACACAAGCCGCCACCCAAGAGGAAGGCCGTTTTTTGCTTATGACCGGGGTGCGGTCCCAAAACAATCGGCTGCAAGGATGGCCGCTTGACAGTCGAGTTCATTCGGTTTTCTTGCGTTAGCCATGGCCAACAAAGCAGATAAATGGGATCAAAATATCACCGGTAAGTTCTACGTCGATCAGCAGTGCATCGACTGCGATCTCTGTCGCGAAACCGCGCCGGGCTTCTTCACCCGCCACGACGAGGGTGGCTACTCTTTCGTCCACAAGCAGCCTGAGACAGAGGAAGACATCGCTCTCTGCATGGAAGCTCTTGAAGGCTGCCCGGTAGAAGCCATCGGAAACGACGGCGACGCCTGATACCATCGACCGCTTCTCTCTCCCGCCCACCGACCAACCGGTGGGCTTTTTTTTGACCGGATGAATCCATTGTTAATGGAAGCTCATTAACACAATAACAATAGGCTTGGTTTTAGCTTCGGATTTCGTAGGCATGGGGGGGATGACTCGTTATTCCGTTTTAACCGCTTTGATCGTGTTAACTTCCGCCCGTGCCGTAGAGGTGGTAAATCCCGACGCCCCCGTTGAAATGGCTCCGCTCACGGTTTATTCCCGCGTGGTTGCCAATCAGGATTCCGCAGGCACTTTTTCCATGCCGGTGACCGCCTTGCGTTATGAACCGCAGGTGGACGTCCAGGCGCGCAATTTTGCGGAAGGTCAATCCGACGTGGCGATCCGCGGCGGCACGTTTGAGAATACCGGCTTCAAGATCGGCGCGTTGCCCATTTACGATCCGCAGACCGGCCACTATTCGGCCGAGTTGCCCGTGGCCCCAGCGATGCTGAGCGCGCCTTCCGTGCGCACCGGAACCGACAACGCCCTGTCGGGCTGGGGCGCCACCGCCGGCACCGTCACCTACGGCTGGCAGCCGGTGCGCTCCGGCGGTTTTGCTTCGGCCGGCGCGGGCGATAACAATCTCTTTCGCTCCGAACTTTACGCCGGCTACAAGAGCGACGTGAAGCTCGCCGGACGCACCTTGGCGGCCGATGCCTCGGTGGCCCATTCGGAGTCCGACGGCGCCCGTTCCTTCGGCGACCACCGCTTTAATCGCTACAACGCGCGCGTCCAGCTTGCCGACGCCTCTTCGCAGACCGATCTGTTTTTCGGCCGCCAGGAGAAGTTTACCGGCTGGGTGAATCTCTACGCCCGGGCCAACACCCCCGAGACCGACGAACTGGAAACCACGCTCACGGCACTCAACCACCGCGCGAGCTTCGGCGCCGATGGCGATTACCTGCAGTTCGGCGCTTACCAGCGCGTCAACGTGGACGATTACGAATACAATCGGTTGATCCCCGGCCTGTTCAACCCCTACCAGCATACCACCTATGTTTACGGCACGGGCCTTGACGGACGGGTCTCGGCCAACGAAGCGCTCGCGCTGCGCTATCGCGCAGGCCTGATCGCCGACGACCTCAACTCGACCGCCCTGACTGCCGGCCGCTACCGCACGCGTTCTCAATACTACGCCGGACTTTTTCCTGAATACACCTTGCCCGTGGATGCCAATCGCTCGTTGGTGTTCACCGTTGGGGCGAATCACGACGACAGCAACCGCGACGGTGGCCGCACGTCGCCCACGGCGGAGCTTGCCCTTGTGCAGAAGAGCGCCCCGCTGCAGCGCGTCTACGCCTCGTATTCGTCGTCCAGCCAGTTGCCGACCTACACCACCACCAATTCGCCCGCAGCCGGTTTGTTTCGTGGCAATCCCGATATCGGCCGCCAAACATCGCAAACCCTGGAAACAGGCCTGTCCGGCTCGTTTGCGGGCTGGCAAACCAAGGCTGCAGTCTTTTACCGCAACGACAAGGATCTCGCCGATTGGGTCTACACCTCGACCGCGTCCGCCCGTGATGCACGGCCCATCGACGTCGATACCACCGGCGTGGAGTTCATGAGCAGCCGCACCGCAGGGTCCTTCGATTTCGTCTTCGGCTATGCATGGCTCGACAAGTCCTACGACTACGGCGCGCCGGGCGTCATCGGCAGCTTTTACGCCCTTAATTACGCCGAGCAACGCCTGACCGTCGCCGTGGTCGCCCGCATCGGAGCCGGCCTTGAAGCCCGACTCGACAACGAATACCGCCACCAGGCCGAGAACGCTCTCCGTCGCGGCAACGACGACCCCGTCCTGAGTTCGTTTGGACTCTATTACACGGTGCCTCGCGTGAAAGGGCTCTCGGTCTTCGCCCAGGTGGATAACCTCTGGAACATCTACTACGAGGAGGTGCCCTTGGTCCCGGGCGCTCCGCGCGAGATGTCCGGTGGTGTGCGCTACGCCTGGTGATTTTTAGCAGGCTTGAACAGCGGCGGGCATGGGTTTCCCTTGGGTGTTCCTATGCCCGCCTTATCGTTTCTCGACACCACGTTTGCCGTTCGCTGGTCCCGCCACACCTCCGACGAAGTTGTTCCCTCGATTGAGGCCGCGCTCGCCGACGCGCAGGCCGCCGTCCATGCGATTGCCACCCGGGATTTGGCGACGCTTACCTACGAGAATACGTTTCTAGCCCTGGAGCGGGCGACCGAAACGCTCAACTATGCGTGGGGCAAGGTCACGCACCTGCAATCCGTCGCCGACTCGCCCGCGCTGCGCGACGCGCACAACGCCATGTTGCCCGCCGTCTCCGCGTTCTTCGCCGGCATTCCCCTGAACGCCTCGCTGTGGGACCGGCTCAAAACCTTCGCAGCCACGCCGGCGGCGGCCGCCCTCACTGGAATCCATCGCCGCCATATCGACGAGACGGTCGAGGAGTTTCGCCAGGCGGGAGCCGACTTGTCCGACGACCGGCGTGCACGGCTTGAAGCGCTTCAAACCGAGCTCGCCGAGATCACCCAGAAATACGGGGAAAACGTCCTCGACGCCACCAACGCCTGGGAATTGGTCGTGACCGACCCTGAGCGCCTGCGCGGATTGCCCGCCCATGCCGTCGCCGCCGCCCGGCGTGGCGCCGAGGCCAAGGGGCTGGGCTCTTCCGAGAAACCGGCGTGGCGCTTCACGTTGCACATGCCCTCGCAGGAGCCGGTCATGACATATGCCGACGACGAAAGCCTGCGGCAGGAGATCTGGACGGCGGCGACCGCCGTCGGCGCCCTGCCTCCGCATGACAACGCCGCACTGGTGCAGAAGATACTCGCGCTGCGCGACGAGAAGGCCCGCCTGCTCGGAAAGCCCCACTTTGCCGATCTCGTCCTGGCCCGCCGGATGGCCGGGGGCGGCCAGCGCGCCTTGGATTTCATCGATGACATGCGCGGCCGTGCGCACGCGGCGTTCGTCCGTGAATGCGCCGAACTGGAGGAGTTCAAGGCCCGCAAAACCGGCGGGACGCGCTCGACGTTAAAGGCGTGGGAGGTCGGTTATTGGGCGGAAAAACTTCGCCGCGAACGTTACGATTTCGACGACGAACTGCTGCGTCCCTATCTTCCGATGGACCGCGTCATCAAGGGTCTCTTTGAACTGGCCGGCCGCGTCTTCGGCCTGGTGATTAACGAGTCGCCGGCCGGCAAGGTCGAGGTGTGGCATCCCGAGGTGAAGTTCTACGACCTGCACGACGCGGGCGGGCGACATCTGGGGTCGTTCTACGCCGACTGGCACCCGCGCGAATCGAAGCGCGGCGGCGCGTGGATGGGGTACCTCGTCACGGGCGGACCGCAGCCCGACGGCTCCCGTGCTCCACATCTCGGCTATATCTGCGGCAACCTCACCCCTCCGGCCGAGGGCAAACCCGCGCTGCTGGCTCACGACGAGGTGGAGACGATTTTCCACGAGTTCGGCCACCTCCTGCATCACTTGCTCGGCGAGGTGGAGATCAAGTCGCTCAACGGCGTCAACGTCGCCTGGGACTTTGTCGAGCTGCCTTCTCAGATCATGGAAAACTGGTGCTGGGAGCGCGAGAGCCTCGATCTCTTCGCGCGCCATCACGAGACGGGGACGACGATCCCCGGGGACATTTTTCAAAAGATGACTGCGGCGAAAAATTTCCGTTCGGCCTGCGCCACCATTCGCCAGGTGCAGTTCGCGCGAATGGACCTGCTCCTGCACATGCGGGCTTCGGAGTTTGGCACAGGCGACATCGAGGCCCATGCACGCGCCTTGGTCGCCGATTGCATCATTCCGACCGAGCCGCCGGCACGCACCATCGTCAAACGCTTCGGCCACCTCTTCAGTGATCCGGTGGGCTATGCCGCCGGCTACTATTCCTACAAGTGGGCCGAGGTGCTCGACGCCGATGCGTTCACGCGTTTCAAGCACGAGGGCGTTTTCAGTCCCAAGGTGGGCGCGGACTTCGTTGAGCACATCCTGAGCAAGGGCAACTCGCACGAACCGGCGGAACTCTATCGCCGCTTCATGGGGCGCGATCCCGACATCTCCGCGCTGCTGATTCGCAGCGGGCTGGCCCCGGTTGCGTAGGGTCGGAGCGGTAGACTTGACCTTATAGACCGCCGCCGGCCTGCGGTTCGATCTGCCGCCAAAGGGAGGCGGCCTTCTCCGCGACAATCCGCCGGGCATGCACGACCTCGGCGGCGCGCGCGGCCAGGTTCTCGTCGGCGATCCTCGCCAGGTCGTCGAGATTGTAGAGGAAGACGTTGTCCAGCCCCGCCACGGCCGCGTCGATGTCGCGAGGCAGGGCGAGGTCGATGAAGAACAGGGGATCGGCCGAGCGTTTTTTGATCGCGGCCTCAGCGTCGGCCAGCGTCACCACCACGTCGGGAGCGGCGGTCGAACCGACCACCACGGAGTATTCCGAGAGTCGGGAGGAAACGTGTTCCCACGGGAGCGCGGTGGCGTCGAGCGTGGTGGCGAGTTCCATGGCTCGGCCAAGCGTGCGGCTGGCCACGGTAAGAGACCCGGCCCCTCGACTTTGGAAGGCCTTGGCGGTTTTTTCACCGATTTCGCCCGCGCCCAGAAGCAGAATGCGTGTCGTGGACAGGTCTCCAAAAATCTTCATGGCCAGATCAACCGCGACGTTGGCCACACTTATCTGTCCCTCGGTGATGGCGGTGTGGGTGCGCACGTATTTGGCATGTTGGAACGCCTTCTGGAAAACGCGATTGAGGACGGGGCCGGTGGTTCGCCGCTCTTGCGCGGCCGCATAGGCGTCCTTCACCTGGCCAAGAATCTCCGTCTCGCCGAGCATCTGGGAATCGAGGCCGGAGGCCACGGTGAGCAGGTGCTCGATCGCGGCCTGTCCGGCTACACGATTGCCGATGTTCGTAAAGGTTCCCGCAGGGAATCCCTGAAACCCGCAGAATGCTTCGCGCAGACGATCGACCGCTTCCGGCGAGTCTGCGGTCCCGTAGAATTCGACCCGGTTGCAGGTGTTGAGCACGGCCAATTCACGAATGCCTGGAAGCGTGGATGCCGTCTGGTGGAAGGCCGGCAGGCGCTCGGGCGACAGCGCGAGTTTTTCGCGCAAATCCAGAGGGGTCCGGTGATGGCTCGCGCCCAGAAGAAAAAACACGGGCGAACTCATGGCGCTGAAACTGCCGGTGCGACGGCGGAGGCCTGACCGCCGCCGACCAGCGGCAGCGAAAGCAGCACAGCGGCGAAGAGCACGAGCAGCGTCCAGGCGAGACGTTTGCCGACCAGTCGGCTGCGCAGGCGCAAAATCAGCACCGCGACGTAGGCCGCCCACACGCCCACGGTGACCGAGAGTTTGGTGATGTTTACGGTGGAGGTGTCTTCGACCCAGTACACGGCTCCGACCGCGAGCGATGCGGTCAGCAGTGCGGCTCCCGCGGCCAGCAGACGAAGGCTGATGTGATCGAGTTCCCGGATCGAGGGCAGGAAAGAGAAAAGCCCGTGGAGCCGGTGCCGCTTCAGGCTGAAAACCTGGAGCGCATACATGAGCGAGGTAAGCGTCAGCAGCGCGAAGACGCCGTAGCTGAACAGCGCGAGCGCGGCGTGAAACTCGATCCAGGCGTTGCCGCCAAAGATGTTGACCCGCCGGGAAGCGTCCCAAGCGGGGAATGACAACGAAAGCAGAGTCAGCATGGCCGCCAGGACCGACGTAAAATAACCCAGCAGGCTGAGCCTGAAAGTGGCGCCGATCACCAAGTAGAGCGAGATGGCGGACCAGGCGATGAATTGGAAAAGTTCGAAGGTGTTGCCCAGCGGGCATCCCTTGACCGCGAGACCGCGCAGATAAAGCCCAAAGGTCTGCAGGGCGAAGCCGGCCGATACGATGAAATACATCAGCACCCGCGAGAGCCTGCGCTCGCGGACGACGGCCAGGGTGCCCAGCACAAAACCCGCGAGGTAACACGCGGCGGCGAACCAGAGCCAGGTGCGATCGGTGAAGGTGGGCATGGGTTGCGGTGAGCCGCTCACGTTGCGTGGCGGGGCCCCGATGCGCAAGCCGCCGCTTGCGAGTTCGGGACGACGCGGCTAGGTCAGACCCGTTGCGCGACCCAGAACCGGCATTCGTCGGAGAACTCCACCACGGCGCGCGATTCGCGGGCCAAGTCGCGCCGCATCGCGTCAAACGTGTGGGCCCACCCGGTCGCGGCGAGGTCTTCGAGGATTTCGGGACGGTCGGGCAAGTGCATGAACGTCCGGCCCACGTCATCCTCGAAGTAGCGGTCGCCAAATTCGACCAGGCGCGGGTCTTGTTTTCCCTGCTGCCAGCGGAGCGCCTCTAGTTTCCACGAGGCGCGTTCCACCCGCGAGTGGTCGCGGTCGTGAGTGGTGAAAAGCAAAGGCGCGCCCGCGCGGCAAACCCCTGCCAGGTTTTTCAATGCCAACCGACGGTTAGCGCGACCGGGAATCTGCATCAGCCCATTGAACAAAAAAAGGGCTCCATCAAACCAAGTGTCACCTATTGGGTGACACTTGGTTTGGAGCGTGGTGGCGTCGGCGTGGTGGACGGGGATGTTGGCGGAGCGTTCCTCGGCGAGTGCGCGGGCTTGATCCACCAACTCCTCGGCGAAATCGAAGGCGACGAGATTGTGATAGCCGAGTTCCCATAACCCGAGAGTCGCGCGTCCGGCCCCGCAACCGGCTTCAAGCAGTCGGGCGGTGCGATCTGGGAAAAACCGCTCAATGAGCATGCGTTCGGATTTCCACAAACCGAGGTGGTGCGCCGCCCGTGCGTAATGAACGACCGCGATGGGATCGTTGAAGTCCTCGCGAACGGTGGACGAGGTGATTTTGAGCGGAGGTTTCACGCCAAGGTTACCAACGAGAGAACGTGGTTTTCCCGAGGAGCAGGGTGCGGTGAAATCAGCCGCGCTTTTTCCACGCGGCGATAAACATGCCGTTGGCGTCGAGTTCGTGGGGGAGCAGGTGGAGCCTGGGGCCTTGGCCTAAAACGGGGTCGGAGGAAAGTTCGGGATGCTCGGCGGTGAAGGCGTCGGCGACCTTGGTGGTCTCACTCCGGGTGAGCGTGCAGACGGCGTAGATGAGCCGTCCGCCGGGTTTGAGCGCGGGCGCCGCGTGGTTGAGGAGTTGGAGCTGGATGTCGGCCAGTTCTTTCACGTCGTCGGGCGTGGTGGTCCAGCGGGCATGGGGGTTGCGCTGCCAAGTGCCGACGCCGCTGCAAGGGGCGTCGACGAGGATACCGTCGAACTTGGTCTTCGTGGGCAGGAAAGGGCCGCCGTTCCAAGTGACGGCACGGTAGTTGAAGGCCTGGGCGCGTCCGGCTCGCTTGCGGAGGGTGGCGATACGACCGGTATTGCGGTCGCTGGCCCAGATGAGGCCCTTGTTTTCCATCAGCTCGGAGAGGTGTAAGGTTTTGCCACCCTCGCCCGCGCAGGTGTCCCACCAGGTCTCGCCCGGCTTGGGGTCGGCGGCGTAGCCGACGAGCTGGGAGGAGAGATCCTGGATCTCAAAGACGCCTTGTTGAAACTCGGGAGTTTTGAAGAGATCGATGTTGCCCGAGTAGCGCAGGGTGGTGCTGCGGCGGGCCTCGGGGACCAAGAAGGAAGCGGACGGTGTGCAATTCCCGAGAGAGCGGGGCAGGGCGGCGGCGAATTCCTTCTGGACGCGAATCCAGAGCGCGGGATCGGTCTGAAGGTGCCTGAGGTAGCCGTCCGTAAGATCGAGCTCCGATTTGAGCCATTCCGGGACCGCGCGGGCGGCGAGGGTCTCGATTTTAAAGCCGGACGGGGCCTGGTCGAACTTGCTCTGGAGATCAAGGGCCGAGGCAAGCCTGCTTTGGGTGGATGCGGCCTTGTCGAGCCAGTGGAGCCAGCGGTAATAGCTGAACACCGCGCGGGAGATGTCGCGCTTTTCGTGCGCAGGAATGCTTTTGTCGGCACCGAGCACTCCGCGCAGCACGTAGTCGGCGGGGGAGTCCGCAGAGACTTGATCTATGATGAGCGTGGCGCGATTGATGAGAGCGGAATCGGACATATGGGCGGGCATGAGAACACAGGTCCTGGCGGTGGAGGTCACGGAGGAAATGCGCCAGCCGGTTGTCATTGGGTGGAAAATGGAGTTTTAGTCGGGCGATTCACCACGGTGACCAAAATGCGAAAAAAGTCCGATCTGCCGGAAAAAACCTGCGTGGTTTGCGGGCGTCCCTTCGCATGGCGCAAGAAATGGGAAAAGGTATGGGACGAGGTGAAGTATTGCTCCGAGGGCTGCCGGCTGCGAAAGGGGCGGGCCACGAAATGAGTGATTTCACCTTTACGCGCAGCCTGCGCATCTCAAGACCCGCCGCCGAAGTCTTTTCCTGGCACGAACGGCCAGGCGCCTTTGAACGCCTCGCGCCGCCTTGGCAAAAGCTGCGGTTGCTTGCCCGCAGTGGCGGCATTCGCGACGGTGCGAAGGTAAGCTTGCTCGCCCGTATCGGACCGGTGTGGGCGCGCTGGGATGTGGAGCATCGCGACTATGTCGAGGGGGTGCAGTTTCGTGACGTGCAGTTGCGGGGGCCCTTCGCGCGCTGGGAACACCTCCATCGCGTGGAGTCGGTCGAGGACGGGCGCGCCTGCGTGCTCACCGATGCGATCACCTACCGGCTGCCGTTCGGGCCTTTCGGTCGTCTCGGCCGAGGGTTTGTCCGGGGCGAATTGGAGCGGCTTTTCACTTATCGTCACGCGATCACCAAGGCGGATATCGAGGGGGCGGCGCGTTACCTTTCGGTCAGGCCGATGACATTCCTGATCGCCGGATCGTCGGGCCTGGTCGGACGTTCCTTGACCGCGTTTTTAACAACACAGGGTCACACGGTGGTCCGGTTGGTGAGGCGGGCGACGGCGGCGCCTGACGAGGTGTTTTGGAATCCCGCTACTGGAGAAATCGCCCCGGGCGCGCTGAGGGACGTGGATGTCATTGTGAATCTCTCCGGGGCAGGCATCGCCGACGCCCGCTGGTCGGCGGCGCGCAAGCAGGAAATCCTGCGCAGCCGGGTGGACGGCACGCGGACGCTCGTATCAGCGATCGGGGCGGTGCGAAACGAAAGACATCGGCCGTTCGTTTTGATCTCGGCCTCGGCCATCGGCGTGTATGGGGATCGCGGAGACGAGATGCTCAAGGAGGACTCCGCAACGGGCGCCGGTTATTTGGCCGATGTCTGCATTGACTGGGAAAAGGCGGCGGTCGCGGCAGAGGCGTTGGGCGTGCGCGTGGTTACCCTGCGCACCGGAGTGGTGCTCACCCCGGCGGGCGGCGCGCTTGCCCGGCTGCTGCCGCTGTTCAAGGCCGGCCTTGGCGGACGCCTGGGCGACGGTCGCATGTGCATGAGCTGGATATCGCTGGATGATCTGGTGGGCGCCATTTACCACGCGGTCCTCGACCAGCGTTGCCGGGGGCCGGTCAACGCAGTCGCGCCGAATCCCATGACCAACGCGGAGTTTACCCGGACGCTGGCGCGGGTTTTGCGCCGGCCCGCCCTGTTGCCTGCGCCGAAAGTCGCGCTGCGTTTGGCGCTCGGTGAGATGGCGGATGAACTGTTGCTGGCGAGCACGCGGGTGCTGCCTGGAGTGCTGAAAGAGGCTCACTATGGTTTCCGCCACGAAAACCTTGAGGACGCATTGCGCGCCGGACTGGGCCGGGCATCGTTGACTCATCCATGAACAACACCACGGTCATCATCGGCGCAGGTATCTCGGGCTTGCTGCTCGCACGTTCGCTGGCCGCCTCGGGCGCGACGGTGGTGGTGCTGGAGAAAAGCCGCGGTTACGGCGGTCGCATGGCGACCAAACGGGTGGGGGAGACGCTCTTTGATCAAGGTGCGCAATTTTTAACGGCCCGTGATCCGGCCTTTGTCGGGCTGGTCGAGGATTGGCACCGCCAGGGCTTGGTTGTGAATTGGCCTGAAACGAACCATCGCCGCTGGGTTGGCAGGCCAAGCATGACGGCGGTCCCGAAAGCGCTGGCGGAAGGTCTGGAGATTTTGCGCGAACACAAGGTGACGCGCGCTCATCGTCATGCCTCCGGCGGCTGGGAGATCGATATCGAGAACGAAGGGATCATGCAGGCCGCGCGGGTCTTGTTCACCTGCCCGGTGCCGCAGGCGCTGGCTTTGCTGCATGCCGGAGAGTTTTCCCTGCCAGGCGGCGTGGCGGAGTCGTTACAGGGGCTTTCCTACCACCCGTGCATAGCGTTGCTGGCGGTTCTTTCCGGGCCTAGTTTGGTGCCGGTGGATGGCGTTGCCTTCAACGACGGTCCGGTGCGTTGGCTGGCCGACAACGTTAAAAAAGGGCTGGCGCAAAACACGCCCGCTGCGGTGACCATCCACGCATCAATCCAATTTTCAGAGGCCAACTATGGCCGGACCGAGGCGGAAATCGCCGAGATGCTGCTGCCGTCCTTGGAGCCTTTGCTGGGGGCGCCGGTTGTCTCGGCCACGGTTCATCGCTGGAAGTTCAGCGAACCAAAAACGACGCATTCCGAGACTTGCGTGTGGTTGCCGGAGTTCGGTCTGGGTTTTGCGGGCGATGCGTTTGGCGGCCCCAAGATCGAAGGCGCGTCCTTGTCGGGTTTGGCGCTGGCCCGCAAAGTGGCCGGATGCCTGGTCCCAAGGCAATGAGTTCTGCGGAAGTCATAATCATCGGCGCCGGACTGGCCGGGCTTACCTGCGCCCGCCGCCTGCAAGAGGCGGGCCGGACTTGCCTGGTGCTGGAGGCCGCCGATGCCGTCGGCGGCCGTGTGCGTACCGATGTGGTGGATGGTTTCCGGCTGGACCGGGGATTTCAGGTCCTGCTCACCGCGTATCCTGAAGCGCGGCGATGGCTCGACTACGAAGCGCTCGATTTGCAGGAGTTTAACCCAGGTGCGTTGGTGCGGACTCCGTCCGGCCTTCATCGGGTTTCAGATCCGTTTCGCCGGCCCTCTCAACTGTGGGCGACGCTGCGTGCTCCGGTGGGCACGCTGGCCGACAAGTTGCGCATCGCCACGCTGCGGTCCCGTGCGTGCAGCGGTTCGTTGGAGAAACTCTGGGCCCGGCCGGAGACAACGGCACTGGCGGCACTGCGGGGGCATGGCTTTGGCCCGACGATGATAGATACCTTCCTGCGCCCGTGGTTGGGCGGGATTTTTCTGGATCGGGATCTGGATGAATCCAGCCGCATGATGGAGTTTGTGTTTCGCATGTTTGCCGAAGGCTCCGCGGCGGTGCCGGCCCTGGGGATGCAGGCCATCCCCGAGCAACTGGCCGCCGGGCTCCCGCCGGGAACCGTGCGACTGAACACGCGGGTATCGTCACCAGAATCTGGTGGCGTGCTCTTGGCGTCAGGCGAGTTTTTGCCGGCCCGGCATGTCGTTGTGGCATGCGCGGACATCCCGTTCCACGGGGGGGCCGCTCACTCCGCATGGCGGTCCACGGTCGCGCTTTATTTCTCGGCGGAACACAGTCCGGTGGATGAGGCGACGCTGTGCCTGAACGGAACCGGCCGAGGGCGTGTCAACAACCTCGTGGTATTGAGCAACGTGGCGCCGACCTACGCGCCCCCCGGTCGGGCGCTGGTTTCAGTCACGTTTCTCGGCCTTGCCGATGAGGCGGACGAACACCTCGCTGCGCTCGTTCGGGACGAATTGACCGAACAATGGGGCTTTGACGCCCGCGCCTGGTGCCTGCTGAGGATGGTGCGCGTGCCCCGGGCCCTGCCGGTCGTTTCCTCACCGCGACCTGAGGCTGCGGCTCAGGCGGGCGCGGGCTTGTGGGCGTGCGGCGACCATTTGTCGTCGGCTTCGATCCAGGGCGCGATGGAGAGCGGCCGCCGCATCGCCGACGCGATTATCTTGCCCGGCTGAGGTAACGCCGGTTTCAATCGCGGCATGTCCGCGACCCTCTACACCGACATCGTAGCCACCATCGGGCAGACACCGTTGATCCGGCTTAACCGCATCGCCGCCGGGGTGCCGGCCTCGATCTACCTGAAGGCCGAGTTTTTCAATCCGCTCTCCAGCGTGAAGGACCGAATCGGTCGCGCCATGATCGAGGCGGCCGAACGCGAAGGGAGGCTACGGGCCGGCGCGGTGGTTGTGGAGCCGACATCGGGCAATACCGGAATCGCCCTGGCGTTTGTGTGCGCACAACGTGGATACAAATTGATCCTGACAATGCCCGAGACCATGTCGGTCGAGCGCCGCGTGCTCCTGCGCATGCTCGGGGCGGAGATCGTGCTCACGCCCGGCGCGGAGGGTATGCCCGGGGCGATTCGCAAGGCGACCGAGATTCTGGCCCTGCACGGGGAGCGCGCCTTCATGCCCCAGCAATTTGAAAACCCGGCCAATCCCGAGGCGCACCGGCGCACCACGGCCGAGGAAATATGGTCGGCCACCGGCGGGAAGATCGACGTGTTCGTGGCCGGCGTGGGCACGGGAGGCACGATCACCGGCGTTTCCGAGGTCATCAAGGCCCGCAGGGAAATGCGCAGCATCGCGGTGGAGCCCAGCGCCAGTCCGGTCTTGTCGGGAGGCAAGCCTGGACGCCACCTGATACAAGGCATCGGAGCCGGTTTTATCCCCCGTAATTGCAACACGGCGATTATCGACGAGGTGCTCACCGTGAGCGACGAAAACGCCTTGGAGACCGCCCGACAGCTGGCGCTCCAGGATGGGATATTGGGCGGTATTTCCACGGGGGCAAACGTCTGGGCCGCCCTGCAAGTCGCAAAACGTAAAGAATTTGAAGGCAAGGTGATAGTTACGGTCGGATGCAGCTTTGGAGAGCGTTATCTTTCAACGGTTCTGGCTGAGCGGGCCCGTCAGGAAGTCGCGGTGTAATCCCGGTGCACCTAGGGTGTTTGCCTGGCTGTGTAGGGTGATTTCGGGACGCGCCTGGTGTATGCCCTAGGTGGCGCATGAGGTAACGGCGTGGGTGGGTCTGAGGAGGGGCCTCGATAGGCGATTAACGCGCATTCTTTTAGAGTGTGGCCATGAAAACGGCCATCACCCTTTCCCGATTTCTGCTGGTATTGGCCACCTTGGTTTTAACGGGCACGCTGACGGCGGCAACCAATCCGGTTTCGGGTGTTTCTCTGGCCACCGCGCTGCGCGATGCGCACGCCTTGGCGGCCAATCGCACCGATCTCTGCGTGGTGCGGGTCGAAGGCAATTCGATGCTTCCCTTTTTCGGACCCGGAGCCGTCCTGGTCGTCAAACATCTTCCCGCTGAAAAATTGCGGGCGGGCATGGTAGTCGTATATACAAACCGCTTCAATGAGACCGTTGCTCACGGTCTCATTGAGGCGAATGCCAGCGGTTGGACCGCCGGCGGATATAACAATGCGGACGCCGACAGCACTCCGGTGACCGCCGAAAATCTGATGGGCGTTGTCTATGCGACCTTCCACTCCGACGCCACCGTATCGGAAATGCCTGACTTGGCTGCTCTTCGCGATGCCACGCCGGTGGCACTGGCTGCTCCGGCCCGCTGATCTGTGAGTCTAGCTTTGGTCGCTTCGCGTGACGGCAGACAACAGGATTGAGCGGTTATAAAGATACGGTCTAAACGCAACCTCTGCCGGATCAAGCAGGCCGGTCTAAGCGACCTGAAACGACTGTGAGAGATCAGTCCTCCAGCTCGACGTTCCAGTAGGCCAAGTCGAGGAAGTCCTTCCAGCGTTCGCGTTCCTGATTGCCCAGAACCAGTGATATGACGGGCCTCCACTTCGGACGGACCGGCTTGCGGATGAGGCGCATTTGCGCCTGGTGCGGGAGCCGGTTGGCCTTTTTGGAGTTACACCTGATGCAGGAGCACACGATGTTTTCCCAAGTGGTCTTGCCGCCCTGGTCGCGTGGAATCACATGGTCGAGATTCAGGTCCTCGCGGGCAAAAACCTGACCGCAATACTGGCAGGTATCCTTGTCGCGCTCGAACACGTTGCTGCGGGTGAGCTTCAGTTCCTTGCAAGGCAGACGATCAAAGTAGGCGAGGAGGATCACTCGCGGCAGGCGGATCACGGTGCGCGGCGTGTGCACCTGGTCCATCGCCTCCAGCGGGGGATTGCTACGCGAGAAATCCACCCAGTCCATGAGATTAAAGACGCGGAAGTCGTCATCATGATGATGAACAACGCTCGCGTGACCCCGAGACAGCAGAGCAAAAGCGCGTCTAGCGCCGACGACATTCACCGCCTGCCACAGGCGATTGAGGACCAAAACCGGTTGGTCGAGCACAGCCTCCATATGGGCCCTTCGGAGTAGGGACCGTTTGGAGACGTGTCAAGGACCGCGCCGGTAAACTTGCGGTGACGGAGGGACGTTACTCCGCCGCCCGGTCTGCATCGGTCGCCAGCGCGGGCTCCAGTGCGATGTTTTTCACGCGGATGCCCTTCAACTTTTCCACAATCAAAGGCGCGTGTTCGCTCGCGACATCAACCAACGTGTGGCGCTGGTGAATGTCCATCGCACCGACGACGTTGGCAGGGAGCCTGGTGACGCCGGCGACCTTGCCGACGATGTCGGCGGGCGTGATGAGCTGCTTGCGGCCCACATTGAAGAATAGCGTGGTCATGCCCGGTTCGCGACCGGTGCGGGCGGGGCGTTGGAATTTCTGCTTGGAGGGGCGCGGCTGGGCAGGAGACGCCTCGTTTTCAAAGGCCGCCTGCTCCCGAGCGGCGGGGGCGGGCTTGTTGGCGACCTTGGCGAACGCCACCGGCACGGGTTGCGCGGGCTCCGGTACATAGGCCGGCGCGGGCGTGTGAGCGGCTGGTCGCGGAGTGGCCTTCGCCTGGACCGCTGGGGTGCCAGCAGAGGAGGGTTTGGTTTCGGGCTTGTCGCCGCTGCCGTTCATCATGTGAAGCAGCGCTGAGACGATGTCCGTGCTGGCGTAGCCTTGCTCGATCAGGCGGTCTATAAAACGGTCCTGTTTGACGTAGGTGCCGGCATCGAGAACGCCACGGACTTTGTCGAAAAACACATTTTCACGCGCCTCTTCGACTTGGTCGAGGGAGGGCACATTTTCACGGCGAATTTTCAGCTTCGCATAACGGATCATGTTTTGCAGGCCGTAGATCTCGCGTCCGGAGACGAACGTGAAGGCCTTTCCCTCGCGGCCGGCGCGCCCGGTGCGGCCAACGCGGTGGGTGTAGTCCTCGGCATCGTTGGGCAGGTCGAAATTGAAGACGACCTCCAGGTCATCCACATCGAGGCCGCGGGCGGCCACGTCGGTGGCGACGAGGAATTCGAAGCCGCGGCGCTTGAACTTGTCCATCACACGGGTGCGCTGTGCCTGGGTGATGTCGCCGTGCAGCCGGTCGGTCGCATAGCCGCGCGCGTGCAGATGCTCGTCGAGTTCGTCCACCATGATCTTGGTGGAGCAGAAAATGATGCCGTAGCGGAAATCGTGCAGGTCGATCAGGCGGGTGAGCACGTCGATTTTGAAGCGACGGTCCACCTCGATGTATACTTGGTCCACCTTGGGCGCGTTCTGGGCCTGCGCGGCGATCTTTACCCACTCGGGATTGGGCAGGAAGCGGTTGATCATCGCCTGGATCGCGGGCGGCATCGTCGCCGAGAAAAACAGCGACTGGCGCGTGGCCGGTGCCTGCGAAAGGATTTTCTCTATGTCGTCGCGGAAACCCATGTCGAGCATGCGGTCGCACTCGTCGAGGATGACCATCTTGAGGCTGTCGAGCCGCAGCGTGCCGCGCTCCATATGGTCCATGACGCGGCCGGGCGTGCCGATCACGATCTGGGCGCCGGCGTCCAATGCGCGGAACTGGCGTTCATAGGACTGGCCGCCGAAGATCGGCACTTCGCGGACACCGGTTTTGAAGAACGCCAGCTTGGCGATCTCCTCGGCGACCTGCACGGCCAGTTCGCGGGTGGGGCAGAGGATGAGGACCTGGACGACCTTTTTCTTGGGGTCTACTTTCTCGACGGCGGGGACGCCGAATGCGGCGGTCTTGCCGGAACCGGTGGCCGACTGGCCCACGACGTCCTTGCCGGCGAGCAGCAGAGGAATGACCGCAGTCTGAATCGGCGAGGCCTCTTCAAATCCCATCTTATCCACGGCCCTCAATACATCGGCGGATAACCCCAATTCGGCAAATTTACGTTTTTCCATGCGGCAACCTATGCAGCGATCAGCGCAAAAGAGAGCCAAAAGATTTTCCGAGCCACGAACAACTGACGCAATGAGGTAGTTGTTCTGAAGTCGGGCGCAGGTCTGCTGCTATCTTGGCCCGTTGATTCGCGTTGGATTGTATCATTCAGACTGAATGTAAATGCCTCAATATTTCCGTTGACAGAGGCGTGTGCGAACGGTGTTTTCCACTCTTTTATGAAAGTTGTTTCCTCCATCAAATCCGCGAAGAAGCGTCACCCTGCCTGCCAAGTCGTCCGCCGCAAAGGGCGCATCTACGTCATCAACAAGGTCGAGCCTCGCTACAAGGCACGCCAAGGTTAATCCAAAATTTTCTTTATCAACGTGAAAGCCGAAGGCCATCCCGTACTCAACAACGTTTGCTTCCTCGATGTTTCGAGCGGCAAGCGCTTCCTCACCAAGTCCACGATGAAGTCCGCCCGCAAGGAAGTCATTGATGGTGTGGAGTTTTTCGTCGTTCTCCGCGACGTGACCTCCGATTCGCATCCCGCCTACACCGGCGAGAAACGCATCGTGGACACCGCCGGTCGCGTCGAGAAGTTCACCTCGAAGTTTAAGCGCGGCTCCACCGCCAAGGCCAAGTAAGGCCTGCGGTCACACGACGCATCACAGCCCGCCTGACATGGCGGGCTTTTTTTTGAAGAAAATGCAGGCGCCGCCGTTCTCCACGACGCGCGGGGTGCCGAGACCTGTTGCCTCAAGATGAGGCCAACGTCCGCTACCGGCTGGTGGCGTCGCCGAGGTTAAGCACCCGGGTGCGGCGGGCGCCTGTGCGACCACCGACGGGGACGCGCTCGGCGGGTGCGCTGTAAGGGCTGCGTCGATAGCCTTGGCGGTTGGGATCGCTGGCGCACCGGATTTGGTAATCCTGCATCCGCGCGAAGAGCCCGAGCAACTGGTCGGGCAACGGGTAGTCGTCAAGGGCGGAGCGTCGCAGGGCGAGCAGGAGTTCGTGCGTCGTTTCGAGCGTGGAGAGGCAGCCCGCGACGGGTTGTTGTTTGATCACGTAGCGGCTGGGTGCAGTGGGCGTGAACATGACGCGAGGTAGCCGTTGCAGCGATGGGCTGAGTCGGAGCATTTTTTTGGCACCAGCCCAGGTGGCATCCAGGAGAAGGAAAATGAGCCGGCGGTCGCCGATCTCGGCGTAGGTGAGGTCGCCTTTTGATAGATTGCGCGCGCCCACACTCGGGTAGACGAGCATCACGAAATTGCGCGGGTTGTTGATGATCTCCTGGACGGCTTCATGCTCGTCGAAGGCGAGACCCATTTGTAGCTCGCTGTTGGCCAGGCAGAGGTGGGTGAGCCGACCGGTGGCGGCTTTCTCGTGTTTAAATTCGTGCGGGTGCATGAGGAACACGAAACGGGTGCGTGTCTCCATCGGGGTGATGGAGGGACACCAACAGAGGGGCTTCGGCCAGAAGCACCGGTAACAGGTTTCGCGGCTCATGGGCGGACGACTCAACGCGTTCTTCGGATCAGTTCAACGCCAGTCGCAGCCGGGCCACCAATTCCGCGTAGTCTTTGTCGGCGAGCAGGCGTTTGGGGTCAGGCATCATGGTGAATGTCGTGCCCCAGGCCGGGCCGTCCACATATTTGGGCACGAGGTGCATGTGGAGGTGGGGAAGTTTGTCGGAATAGGCCCCGTAGTTGATCTTGGCGGGATTGAACAACGCCTTAATCGCGCGGGCGGTCCGGGTGACGTCCTGCATGAACCGGTTTAGCTCGTTGTCGGAAAGCTCGAAGAGCTCGTTGACATGGCCGTTATAGGCCACGACGCAGCGACCGGGATGGGTTTGTTCTTTGAAGAGAAAGACCGTGGAGACTTGAAGACGGGTGATTTCGATCATCAGGTCGTTGAGACGCTGGTCTTTGCGACAATATAGACAGTCGGGTAAGTTGGACATGGATTAGGAAAAAATTCGGGACGGGAAAAGAACTGAATACATGGCAAGAAATGCGCAGATGTGGCCTGACTCTCGCTGTAGGGTGTGTTCTTCCTCACCCTTATATGAAATCTGGACGCAAGTTGCACGAAGTGGACATGGTGTTTGTGGGCGCGGGTGTGATGAGCACCACGCTGGCCACGCTACTCAAGGAACTGGAGCCCGCCGCAACGATCGAGATCGTCGAGGCGCTGGAAGTGGTGGCGGGTGAGAGTTCGAATCCTTGGAACAACGCCGGCACGGGTCACGCTGCTTTGTGTGAACTCAATTACACACCGGAAAAGCCCGACGGCTCTGTGGACATCTCCAAGGCGATCCAAATCAACGAAGCCTTCGAAGTGTCCAAGCAATTTTGGGCCGGGCTGGTCGAGCGTCGGCGGTTGCCTGAGCCCAGGAGTTTTATCAACGCGGTGCCGCATATGAGTTTCGTGCGGGGCAAGGACGTGGAGTTCCTGCGCACCCGTCATCGGGCTTTGGCAGCGCATCCGTTGTTCGCCGGCATGCACTACACCGAGGATCGCGAACAAATCACCGAGTGGGCGCCCTTGGTTATGGAGGGGCGCGATCCCTCGGAGCCTGTCGCCGCGACCCGGTCTGAGGAAGGCACCGATGTAAATTTCGGCTCACTAACCCAAGGCATGTTGGAATCGCTGAGCAAGCAGCCCGGCGTGAGCACGCATCTCGGCCAGCGAGTGACCGACATCGTGCGCCGCGCCGACGGACGTTGGAAACTCAAGATCGAGGGACACGCCGGGAAGCGTCACGTGATCGCTCGCTTTGTTTTCCTGGGGGCCGGTGGCGGCGCGCTGCCGCTGCTGCAGAAATCGGGCATCCCCGAGGGCCGCGGTTTCGGTGGTTTTCCGGTTAGCGGGCAGTGGCTGCGGTGCGACAACCCTCAAGTGGTCGCGGCCCATCAGGCCAAGGTTTACGGCAAGGCATCCGTGGGCGCTCCGCCCATGTCGGTCCCGCACCTCGACACACGCATCATCGATGGCAAGAAGTCGCTGCTGTTCGGGCCCTACGCGGGTTTTTCCACCAAGTTTTTGAAGGAAGGTTCGTTCCTGGACCTGCCGTCCTCGATCAAGCCGGGAAACCTCGGCCCCATGCTCGCGGTGGCTCGGGACAATGTGGATCTCACCAAGTATCTCATCGGCCAGGTGCTCCAGTCGAAGGAGCAGCGCTTCGCGGCGTTGCAGGAGTATTTCCCCGAGGCCAAAGCGGAAGACTGGCGTTTGGAGATCGCCGGTCAGCGTGTGCAGATCATCAAGCGGGACGAGAAGCGGGGGGGAGTGTTGCAATTCGGCACCGAGGTGGTCGCGGCGGCCGATGGTTCGATCGCGGCCCTGCTTGGCGCCTCCCCCGGCGCCTCGACCGCCGTATCTATCATGCTCGGTTTGATCCAGCGTTGTTTCCCCGAACAGAGCCGCTCCGAAGCTTGGCGCGAAAAGCTCCGAAAACTCGTTCCTTCCTACGGCCAGTCGCTCGCGCAGGATACCGGGTTGCTCGCGCAGGTGCGCGGCCGGGCCAATCGCGTGCTCGGTCTCGACGGCGTGGCCGAGGGTGCGGTTTCTTGCTGACGCGGTTGGCGCGGGGGGAGGACTTGTGCCATCTTTGGCAAGTTTCTCCCTGCCCGCCATGGTCGCGCTGAATCCACGTCACATCCCTGAATTGATCGGATCGGGTCGCTTGGGTTTTGTCGCGACGAACGGCCTGCAGGATTATCTGGTCATCGAGGGAGGGGCGCAGGAAGACGAGTTCAGCGCCCGCATCAAGGAGGGGTGGCGCATTGCCGAAGTGCGTCCGATCTGCCGCAGCATCATGCCCAAGCTCCTCCACACCCACCCGGATCTGAAGAACGCGCGGGCTTATTCCTACTCGCTGGTAATCCTTGAGCACCCTGCGCTGAAAGCGCATCAGGCCGGCTGACACCTAGACTGGAGCGGAGATGCCACGCGCTTGGTCGGGCCGACGGAGCTGGCGCAAAAAAAGCGCGACCCGTGAGGGTCGCGCCCGAAAGGTTTCCGGAGAACCGTAGCCTTACTTGACGAGGCTCTTGCGGAGGTCGTCGAGCTGGCCTGCGGAACCGAGGAGCACGTTGCGGCTTGCGATGAACTTCGCGTATTCCTGGATGAAGATCTTGCCCGGGGGGCGGAAGTCGAACTCGGAGGGTTTGTCGCGGAAGAACTCGCGGTGCACGCGGGTCCAGACGAGACGGCCGTCGGTGTCGATGTTGATCTTGGTGACGCCAAGCTTGGCGGCGGGGAGGTATTCGTTGACGTCGACGCCGGAAGAATCGGCGATCTTGCCGCCGGCGGCGTTGATGCGGGCGACTTCGTCCTGGGGAACGGAGCTGGAGCCGTGCATGACCAGCGGGAAACCCGGACGGAGGGCCTTGATCTTTTCGAGAACGTCGAAGTGGAGGGACTGTTTGCCCTTGAACTTGAAGGCGCCGTGCGAGGTGCCGATGGCGCAGGCGAGGGAGTCGCAGCCGGTGAGCTTGATGAATTCGTCGGCTTCCTTCGGATCAGTGAGCGTGGCATGGCCATCCTCGACCTTGATGTCTTCTTCGACGCCGCCGAGCATGCCGAGTTCGGCCTCGACGGAGATGCCCTTGGCGTGGGCGCGCTCGACGACGCGCTTGGTGATCTCGACGTTCTTATCGAACGGATCGTGGGAGGCATCGATCATCACGGAGCTGAAGAAGCCGGAATCGATGCAGTCATAACAAGTGGCCTCGTCGCCGTGGTCGAGATGCACCGCGAAGATGGCCTCGGGGAAAATCTCGCCGGCGGAGCGGATGATCGCCTCGAGCATGCGCTTGTCGGTGTAGGCGCGGGCACCCTTGGAAATCTGGATGATGAAGGGGGCCTTGGAATCGATGGCTCCCTTGAAGAGACCCATGGCCTGCTCGGCGTTGTTGATGTTGTAGGCGCCGACGGCGTATTTTCCGTAGGCGTGCTTGAAGAGCTGCGCAGTGGTGACGATCATAGGTAAACGGTTGGGAAAAGCCCACGATACCGATCACGGGAATCGCGCCGCAAGGGTTTTCTCGATGCGGATTTTGCCCGTGACTGCGCGTGTCTTGCGGATCACGCGGTTTCGGGCTTCACGTTGGTCAAAACATCGAGTGGTCTGCCACCATGAGCATGGGTTCGATTTGTCTAACGATTCTGCGGCCAGGGTTGTGCGCCGGGCTGTTGGCCGCCTCGGGTGGATTTTGCGGACTGCGGGCGGAAGTGCCTCTCGTTCAGGCTACGGTTTTTAAGCGCGACATATTGCCCGTGTTGGAGCAGGCGTGCATCGGGTGTCATGGCCCCCGTAAGGCACGCGGTGGCTTGCGACTCGACAGCCGTGAGGCGGCGATGGCCGGTGGCGATAGCGGTTCCCAAGCCATCTCGGTGAACCGGCCGGAGGCAAGCGAGGTGTTGCGCCGCATCAAACTGCCGCGCGATCACGACGATGCCATGCCACCACAGAACAAGCCGGGACTAGCGCCGGGGGAAATCGCGGCCATGCAAGTGTGGATCGCTGCGGGTGCGCCTTGGCGCTGAGCCGAGACGCCTTGGCGTCCGGGGGCTTGCGGCTGGTTTTTTGGCCCGGGCATGACTTTTCAATAAACCGCACCGAATGGAAAAGCATCTGCCCGGGTCCGGTTTAAATGCCAAAACAGACGGAGATTTAAGCTAGGTTAAAAGGGCCAAGTTCAGGCATGGTGCCGATGTGCTGGTGATGTTCCGCGTGCGCTGCGAGGCCGTCTATAATTGGACTCTGGTAGGGATCACGACGGCAGGTCGCGATGCCGAATAAACTTGGAGGGTGGCGCGGTGAGCCGTTAGGAAATGGGACGATCCAACGTCCGACAGCTGTTATAACATCAGTAGTTGGCGGAGGGTCGGAAATCGCAAACCATTGCGCAAAAGAGCGCCCGTAGCTCAGCTGGATAGAGCACCTGCCTTCTAAGCTGGTGGTCGTGGGTTCGAATCCCGCCGGGCGCGCCATTTTTTTGACGACTCTTGTTACGGGCGTTTTTTGTTGGGCACGCCTCGCAGGGAGGCACCATGATAGGAATGCTGTTTCTGCTTAAAAAGCTCGTGGGGTTCTGGCTGATGCCTCTGCCCCTATCGTTGGGGTTGATCGGTATGGGGGCGTTGCTGTGGTGTTGCTTACGATGGCGCACGCTCGGCCGGGCAATGGCCTTGGGAGGGTGCGTGTGGTTGGGGGTGTGCAGCAACGGCGGAGTCGGCACCTGGTGGGTGCGCGGATTGGAAGATCGTTTTCCCGCCCAGCCGGTCCTTTCTGCCGATGTGCCATTGCCTTCGGGGTTGGCGCGCTGCCGGTGGGTCGCCGTGCTCGGCGGAGGCCACAGCGTGGTGCCCGGCTGGTCGGCCAATCAACAACTCAGCACCTCGGCGCTGGCGCGCGTGGTCGAAGGCGTGCGCATCGTGCGCCAGTTGCCACAGGCGCGACTGGTGGTGAGCGGTCCGCCCGACGGTACGGAGGGCGGTCCCGCCCATGCCGCGCTGCTGCGCGAGGTGGCCGTCGCGTTGGGCGTGGAGGCTGATCGTATTGTCGAAATCTCCTCGGCGCGGGACACTGCGGAGGAAGCGGCCGCCCTGCGCCGTCTGGTTGGCGACGACCCGGTGGCGTTGGTGACTTCGGCCTGGCACATGCCCCGGGCGGTGGCGCTCTTCCAAAGTGAGCGGCTTGATGTGCTGGCGAGTCCGGCCGACTTTGCGGCGCGCTCACCGTCGCTGCGACCGCTTGATTTTATGACGTGGAACGTCGGTGGCCTCGAGCGCAGCACCAAGGGGATCTACGAGCGCATAGGTGCCGCCTGGGCCTGGCTTTCCGGTTGATCGTTACAACGGGTTGTCGGTGGCGATGAATTCCCAGGGCAGGTCGAACTTCGCGGCGAGCTCGGCGGCGAGCGCCTTCACGCCGTGGACCTCGGTCGCGTAGTGGCCGCAGAGGTAGAGGTTGAGGTTTTGCTCTTGCGCGGTGTTGAACCACTCCTCGCGCAGCTCGCCGGTGACGAGCGTGTCCACGCCTGCCGGGCGGAGTTCGGGCACGGCGCTGTTGCCGCTGCCGCTGCAAAACGCCACGGCGGAGGGCGCGTCGGATCCGTATTCGATCGCGATGACGCGGCCGTAGAGCTTTTCGAGTTGCGCGCGCAAGGTCGCGCGCGTGCCGGCGCGGGCGGCGATGCGACCGATTGCTTCGCCGTCCTTGACAAGAAAGGGCCGGTCGGGAACCAGGCCGAGCTGGCGGGCTAGCAGGGCGTTGTTGCCCAACTCGGGGTGCCCGTCGAGCGGGAGATGGTTGCTATAGAGGGCGCAGTCGCCGTCGATCAGCGTGGCCAGGCGTTCATAAACAGCGCCGGTGAGAGGGCGTGGCATGTCCCAAAACATCCCGTGGTGAACGATGAGAAAATCCACTCCGGCCGCGACCGCTTTTTGGAAGGGCACGACGCCGGCGTCCACGGCGGCGCCGATCTTGGTGACGCGACCGCGGTTGGCGAGTTGCAGGCCGTTGAAGGCCCCGGGTGCGTCCTTGTAGGCGGCGCGCCGCGTGCGTTCATCGCAGTAAGTGACAAGGTCGGACAAGGTGGGCATGGCGCACCTTGGCACCGTGACGCCGCAGCTGCCAAGCGCAACGACGTCGCTCGTGACGAAGGAACAACTAACCCATTGTGTTAGTTGTTCCGTGAAGTATTCGGAGTGGCAATTTCGGAAACGGGGGCTACCGATTGCGCTCATGAGCGAAACGAGCTCCGCAGTCGATTTGATCGCCCAAGCCACCCGGCAGTTTACCGGACGTCCCTCATGGGACGATTATTTCATGGCCACCGCCGTGCTTATATCGACGCGATCGCCGTGCGAACGCCTCCATGTGGGCTGCGTCATCGTGAGCGGAGGCGACCGCCAGAACCGCATCATCGCCGCCGGCTACAACGGATTCCTCCCCGGCACGCCCCACCAGTCGCGGCTGCGCGAGGGGCGCGAGCAGGCCACCGTCCACGCCGAACAAAACGCGGTCGCCGACGCCGCCCGCCGAGGCAGTTCGGTCGAGGGCGGCGTGGCCTATGTGACCCATTACCCATGCATCAACTGCGCAAAAATCCTCGCTGCCTCCGGCATCGCGGAGATCCGCTACCGCGAGGATTACAACAACGACCCGCTGGTGGGCCCGCTGCTGGCCGATGCCAGTGTCGCCGTCGTTAAACTGTAAGCGGCATCCTTGGCCGTTCGTCCATTTTAAAACACCGAGATGTCCGCACGTCATTCCGATCCCTCCGCCTTGCTCGGTGGTTCTTTGCTGCTGGCGCACCCTTCGTTGCGTGACGAGAATTTTAAGCGCGCCGTGATTTTGATCGCTTCGCATGACGCGGCTGGCGCCATGGGGGTGATCCTTAACCGTCCTCTCGACAAATGCCTGGGCGAATTGAGCACCGACTTCGGTGCCGGCGCCCTGGCCGGAATCCCCTTGTTTTCCGGGGGCCCCGTGCAGCCGCAGCAGGTGATCCTGTGCGCGTGGCGTCCGCATCCGGACAACGACGGGTTTCAGCTTATGTTCGGCATCGACCCGCAGAAGGCCGAGGAGTTGATCGGCGAGGAGGGCGTGCATCTGAGGGCGTTCCTTGGCTATGCGGGTTGGACTGGCGGGCAACTGGAGGATGAACTCCGGCGCGACACTTGGGTCGTGAGCCCCTTGGTGGCCGACTTGCTTGAAGACTCGCCGGGCGATCAACTCTGGCGCGATCTCCTTGGACAAATTGACCATGAATGGAAACTCCTCGCCAACGAACCCGACGACCCGAGCCTGAACTGAGCCAACGATGCCGCTTGGCCCCAGGTAACAACTAACACAATGGGTTAGTTGTTCCTAAGGTGACGGCTGGGTTGACCGGCCTGAATATCCTCGGGGGTGTTCCAGTTGGTGAACAGCGAGTATTCGGTGTCGGCGATGGGCAGGGCGCGAAGGCGGCCGGCGGCCACGGCTTCGCGAACGAGTGTTTGCAGTCCGAGACGGCGATTGGCCAAGGCGGACTGAATCTCGGGCAATAAATCGCGCGGGTAGAGCGCCACCAATGGCTCATAACCCGCCGGCCCCTCGGGCACCACTCCGATGCGACCGTCGCCGGCGGCGATGAGTTTCTCCAGATAACCCCCGGTGACCTGAGGCAAATCGACCGCGACGACGACGACCCACGGGTGGCGAGCCGCAGCCAGGACGGCGGCCAGACCAGCCAGCGGACCGGACAACGGGACCGGGTCGGTCACGACGCGGGCCCCTGAGGTCACAAGAGAGTAATCGGCATCCGCACGGCCCGCCACGATCAGATCACTGATGCCGGCGTCGCCCAGAATCCGCAGTTGGCGAGCGAGCAGGGGAGACGGGTCGGCAGGTGAGCAGGGGACGAACGCCTTGTCGCGTCCCATGCGTGTGGAAAGTCCACCGGCGAGAACCGCGCCGCTGACGGCGCGGGCGGGGGAAAGCGTGGAGCTGGAGTCTGGCACCGTGGCTTGAATGAGTGTTCTTGGCCGAGTCCGTTGTTGCCAAAGCAACTTCGAGTCTTGCTGGCAGGTTTGTGTGCAAGTTGAGCCGTAAAGAAACGCTCGGCAACCTCGGGCTCGGAGATGCCCGCGTGTTTTCGGAGTGCAAAGGGGGATTTAGCTTCAAGGCTGCTGGCATGAAACCCCACCATAACCTCGCGGAGACACGCACGCCTGACGGGGCCCGGCTTTCGCTGCATGAACACGATGGTAGCTTCTGCGTGCGTCTCAACGGCCAGGATCTCATGCACTCATCAACGAGCGCCTCGGAGATTTTGCTCGGTGAACTTGTCCATCACCTCGTCGAAACCAAGGCGCCGACCCGCACTCTCATCGGTGGCATGGGACTGGGCTTCACCCTCAAGGCCGTGCTGGCCAAGGCCGGCCCCAAGGCCTTGGTCGAGGTCGGCGAACTCATGCCGGAGATCATCGACTGGAACCGCGCGTTCATGGCCGGAATGAACGGCCTCCTCCTCGACGATCCGCGCGTGCAGGTGAGGCTCGGCGACGTGGTCACGACGATCGCCAAGGCGCGGCCGAATTCCTACGACGCCATCCTCCTCGATGTGGACAACGGCCCTACGCCCATGGTGCAGCACGGCAACAGCCGCCTCTACGGCGCGCGCGGGCTGGAGACGATGAAGTCGAAGCTGCGCCCCGGCGGACGCCTCGCGATCTGGTCGGCGAGTCCCGATCACACGTTTGAAAAACGCCTGCGCGCCGCCGGCTTCATTGCGCAGGCGATTCCGGCCAAGTTGTTCCCGACGGCCAAGCGCAGCGCCTATGTCATCTACGTGGGCGACAAGCCGGTGGCCGCATCCCCGTAGATCAAACCGGTTCGGCCACGGCCAGTTTCCGCAGCCACTCCAGCCAGGCGGGGTTGTTTACGAACGGAGCGAAGGCTTCGCGGACCAGCCGTTCGGACGCTTGGTCGATTTGCGCGTGGGTTGGTTCCGGTGGTGCTTCGCCCGAGCAGGCGCAGCCGCGTTCATTGGCCGCCAACAACTCTGCGGCGGCGCGGATCGCCTCTGGATCGACCGCATCGCGCAACGCCTGAGCCAGCTCGTCGAGGCTGCGTCCGTGGGCGAGCCGGGAGAGATCAACCAAATCGGACGGGGCCAGACGGTGTGCGAGACGATTCAACACCTCCGCCACCCCGGCCAGATCGGCAGGCGTGCCGCCACCGTTGGCAAGAGCACCAAGCCATGCGGAAATGGCGGGCAGCGGTGTCCGGTTCATGACACGCGAACGATTCGGGTGTGGCGGGAAAATCACACCTTCGGGCGGGGGCGCACATGGGCCATGCCGCCGTCCACCGACCAGATCTGACCCGTCACCCAGTCGGCGTCGGGGGAAACCAGCCAGGCGATCAGGCTGCCGATATTGGCCGGGCGGCCGATTTTCCCGAGCGGGTGCATTTTTTCCGAAAACTGGCGGGCCTGTTCCGAGCCGAGCAACCCGGCCGCGAGGGGCGTATCGACGAGGCCGGGGGCGACGGCGTTGATGCGGATGGCTTTGCCGGCGTAGCTGGCGGCGGCGGCGAGCACCAGGCCGTTCACGCCGCCTTTGGCCGCCGCGATGGCATCGTGGCTGGGCAGTCCGGCCTGCGCGGCCACGGAGCTGATGAGCACGATGGCTCCGTTGCCCTGGGCCTGCATGGGGCCGACGGCCGACTTCACGCCGTAGAAGGCGGAGTTGAGGTTGAGGTCGATGACTCGCTGCCACTCGTCGATTTTGGTGAGATGGGCGGGTTTGATGAGGATCGAGCCAACGGCGTGGACGTAGGCGTCGAGACGGCCGAAACGGGCGAGGGTGGATTGCACGGCGGCCTCGACTTCGTCGGGCCGGGTGGCGTCGGCGATGATCGTGTGCAGCCCGGGCAGCTCGGCCTGGAGCACGGCGAGTTTTTCGGCGTTGCGGCCGTAACCGGCGACACACCAGCCGGCGGCGTCGAGGCGGCGGGCGACATCGGAACCGATGCCGCCGGCAACGCCGGCGATGAGGGCAACAGGGCGGGGGAATGCTTCTGTGTTCATAGTTTAAGGTCCTTGGCGTAGCCGGTGAGCTCCATGTAGGCGTTGCCCACCTCCCGGCCCTCGGCATCGAGCACGCGGCAGGCGCCTTCCCAATATGGAATGCCGCCGAGGCTGCCGGTGAGTTCCTGGTCCAGGGCCAGCGGAACGAGGGTGAGCGCGGCCGGTTTTCCCGTGGCCGGGTCGGTCGTGATCAGGCGCACGCGAGACGGATAACTCGCGCCCGTCGCCGGACTGGTCCAGCGGTCGATCACGTTCCACTGGAAATCGCGTTTTTGTTTCCCTCCGGCCGCGTCCACCCAGGTAAGCGACGACGCGGGATCGGCCGAGCCGTCGCGCAGGCGCAGGCGGTAAACCATCAGCTCGCGTCCGTCGTTGAAGTGAATGCTGACCCAGTCCCAGCCGACCTGGTTTTGATCGAGTTGGCTGCTGCTGATCTCGTGGTCCATCCAGGATTCGCCGGTCACGCGCAGTCTCTCGTCGCCCAGGGTTAGCATGCCCTCGGTGCTCAGGCGGGTGAAGGTGAGGTAATAACTCGCCGCAGTGGGCGCGGAGCCTTTGCGGGAGACGCTGTTCTCGCCGAAGACGACAAGGGGTTTGGCGGGCGCGAGCGTGAGCGTGAAGCCGACTTCGCCGCGCACGCCGCCGTGCAGCTCCATGCGCTCGGTTGCGGCGTCGATGAAGCGGAGGGACCAGGGGCCGTTGCGCACATCGAGCGTGTCGGTGGCGGCATGGGCGTCCCAGCCGGACTGGTTGAGGCGCTCCTGGTGGTGGAACTTTCCCGCGCCGACATCGATCAACGCCATGTGGGCTAGATAGAGGTGGGTCGATTTGTCGGGCGCGGCGCTGCGGAAAAACGTCGCCTGATACCCGAAGCGCCTGCCGCCCTCTGCGAAGAGGTGGCCGGTGATATACCACCATTCGATTTTAAACTCGGGATGCGAACCGTGGTCGCGGGGGAAGGTGAAGACGTGGCCGGGCCGGGGAACCGCAAAGCCGTCGGTGGTGGTGAGTGGCACGTCCGCGCCGCGCGCCGCGTGGCCCGACAAGACGAAAAGCGCGAAAAAAATGAGAAGGCGGCGGTGCATGATAACGGTGTTCATTCCTCGCGGTCGGCGGGCAGGTCGGCACCCCAGAGGCCGACGGCGTAACTCACGATCCAGCCCGTGGCGGCCACGCCGATGCCCAGCACAGCGAGCGGTCCAACGGGAAGAGCGGCCGAGAGTGTCCACCCGAAGGATTGTTTGTTGATCACATGGATGAGCAGCCAGCCCAGCGCGAGGCTCAGGACAAGTCCACCGATGACCGCGCAGGTCGAGACGGCGAGACCCTCGATCGAGGCTGCCAACGCGATCTGGCGGCGGCGGAAACCCAGCGCCCGCAGCGTGGTCAGTTCGTCTCGGCGGTCGAGCAGCACGCTCGCCAGCGTGAGCGCGAGTCCGGTCATGGCCACGGCGACGCCGATGACCTCCAGCGCGTAGGTGATGGAAAACGTCTGCCGGAAAATCCGCAGCACCTCGTCACGCAACTTGGCGTTGGTGTAGACCATCAGGCCCGGATACTGCGCGGACAAATCGGCGCGCACCGTGTCGGCGTCCGCGCCAGGCTTCAGGTAGATCGCGAGGCTGGTGATCGAGTCCTCGGCGAACCATTCGCGCACCAGACGGCGCGCTACGATGATGGAGCCGCGCTCGTTGCCATAGTCGGCGAACACGCCGGCGACCGTCACCTCGCGCACGCCGGACGGCGTGGGCAGGCGCAGCATCGATCCGGGGCCGACTTGGAAGCGATCGGTGAAACTCTCGCTGACGATGGCGAGCGTGGCGTTGCGCGCCGGGTCGAAGATCGCGTCGTCCCGCGGCGGGGTGATCCACGGCAGGTCGGGGCGCGTGGAGGGGTTTTCAAGGTCGGTGCCGGAGAGAAGCGTCGGGATGCCGTCGAGATCGACGGCGTGGGATGTCAACTGGGCGGAGCGATCCACGGCCGGGTGCGTGGTGATGGCGAGCGCGGCGGCGTTGGAGATGCGGTTCTGGGCGGAGGCGCTCTGCGCACCGGCGCTGGAGACGTAGAGATCGGCCTGCAAGGCGCGTCGCACCCAGCCCTGGACGGTCTGCTCGAAGCTGGCCACGAGGATCGCCATGCCGGCGGTCATGCCGATGGAGCAGACGAGTGCGGCGGCAGCCAACCGGTGGCGGCCGGAAGGTGCGCGCAAGTGGCCGAGAGCGACGCGGGCGGTGGCGAATTTTTCGCCGAAACCGCGCGCGAGCCGGGCCAGCGGCGGCAACAGAAACGTCGTGGC
>CAIRBK010000096.1 GCA_903876795.1 uncultured Verrucomicrobiota bacterium | reverse complement strand
TGGGAACAACTCAAAGCCGGCTACACCCGCGTAGCCGAGTGGCTCGCCTCAACTGCGCCGCAGTTGAAAATCTCACCGCCTCTTCCCGTCCCAATCCCCGCCTCCTCAACTTAAAACCTTCCTTCAACTGCGCATTTTAGGATAAATGCACCCCCACCAAGGCCGCCGCTAATTTCTCCTGCAAGCGACCGCGTCGTCTTGGTGGGCTTTTTCCGCGCCGAACCCAGCGTTACGCCCGCCAACGAAGAACGCACGATTCGCATTCAAGGCGCCTCCGTACTCTATGGCATGGGCCGGGAAATCGTCCGCGCGCTGACGGGTCGCGGCCCCCATCGCCCGGTCCTGGTACCCACGGTTTCGTTCTGCGATCCCCCTGCGCCGGCCGCTCCGTGATCCGTGGCGGAACGGCGGGGCCGTTGCGCCGGGTTGACCCCGCAACCCGGCGTTGACCCGGGCACGGCGACCCGGCTATGTCAGGCCCACTTATGTCCACGCAGACCGAGCCCGCCAACCTCATGGAAGCCGTCGTTTCCCTCGCGAAACGCCGCGGTTTTGTTTTCCCGTCGTCCGAAATCTACGGAGGCCTCAACGGTTTCTTCGACTACGGACCCCTCGGCGTGGAGCTCAAAAAGAACATCCGCGACTGCTGGTGGAACGACATGGTCCGCCGCCGCGACGACATCGTCGGCATCGAGACGTCGATCATCATGCACCCGAAGGTCTGGGAGGCCTCCGGCCACGTCGCCGGCTTCTCCGACCCGCTCGTGGACTGCAAAGTTAGCAAGCAGCGCTATCGTGCGGACCAGCTCTTCTTCGCCCCTGTAAACGTGGGTGCTAAGCTCATTGAGACGACCGGCGAGACAAAAACCACAACGTCGTCGGGTATCAATATCTCTTCGTTCGAAGATAAAACTCTCGACGTGGAAATCATTGGATATGTTTCTGCCTTAGAAAGTGAACGAACCCGAGAGGAACTTCAGGAGAAGGCAGAGCAACTGAAGCGAAAGAAGGCGATTCGCGGGCAAATCCTGCCTCTGGTTATCAAAGACATGACGGAGGCTCGCCCCGAGGAGATCACGCAGATCCCGTCGCCCGCCACCGGCAACCCCGACCTCACGCCGCCGCGCGCCTTCAACATGATGTTCCAGACGAACGTCGGCGCCATGACCGACGCCTCGTCCGTCGCCTACCTGCGCCCCGAGACCGCGCAGGGCATGTTCGTCGATTTCAAAAACGTCGTGGACACCGGCCGCGTGAAACTGCCCTTCGGCATCGCCCAGACCGGCAAGTCGTTCCGCAACGAGATCACGCCGCGCAACTTCATCTTCCGCTCCCGCGAGTTCGAGCAGATGGAGATGGAGTTCTTCATCCACGAGGACGACGACTGGGCCAGGTGGCACCGCTACTGGATCAACTGGTGCAAGGACTGGCTCCTCTCCATCGGCCTTCCCGCGTCGCACATTTCCGAATACGACCACCTCAGGGAAAAGCTGGCGTTCTACTCCAAGGGCACGACCGACATCATGTTCCGGTTCCCCTTCGGCGTTCAGGAGCTCTGGGGTATCGCCGCGCGCGGCAACTACGACCTTACGCAGCACGCCAACGCCTCCGGCAAGCCGCAGGAAATCTTCGACGAGGCCACCAAGAAGAAGTTTGTCCCCCATGTGATCGAGCCCGCCGTGGGCCTCGACCGCATTTTCCTCGCCGTCCTCGCCTCCGGCTACGCCGAGGAGCAGGTCACCGACGAGAAGGGCAACACTGAGACCCGCACCGTGCTCCGCCTCAGCCCGCGCATCGCGCCGGTCAAGGTCGCCGTGCTTCCGCTCCTCAAGAACAAGGAGGCGCTCGTCGCCCGCGCCCAGAAGCTCTACCAGAAGCTCAAGCGCAAGTACCCGTGTTTCTACGATGAAGCCGGCGCCGTCGGCCGCCGCTACCGCCGCCAGGACGAGATAGGCACACCGTGGTGCGTGACCATCGACTTCGACACGATCGAGAAAGAGGGCGACACCTTCACCCTCCGCGAGCGCGACTCGATGGCCCAGAAGCGCATCACCGAGGCCGAGCTCTTCGCCCTCCTGGAAGAGCAGGTTTACTGAAAATCTCCCGGGATTC
This sequence comes from uncultured Verrucomicrobiota bacterium, assembly GCA_903876795.1. Classification (GTDB taxonomy): domain Bacteria; phylum Verrucomicrobiota; class Verrucomicrobiia; order Opitutales; family Opitutaceae; genus Rariglobus. Next base: position 37,995 of record CAIRBK010000096.1, on the reverse strand, counting down.
CGGCCACTCCCCGCAACCCCCGGCCGCAAGTTGCGGGGAGTGGTTCGTGCAAAGCAACCGTCCATGCCAGACCCGGTTTCACCTCTGACCAGTTCTCTGGCGCTGCAAGCGCTGGACCGTGGGCTCGCTAGCTACGATCACAACACCGTCAAACGCGGCGAAGCCTACGCCCGCGCCCGCTGCGTGACCGAGGTATGGGAAGACGGCGACGTGCTGACCGCCTCGGTCCAAGGCTCCGAATCCGATCCCTACACCACGACCCTGCACTGGGACGGCACCGCCTGGCACTCCGAGTGCAGTTGTCCGGTGGAACGCGGCTGCAAACACGCCTACGCGCTCGCCCGCACCTGGCTTAACCGCCAGGCCGCCCGAGCCTTTCCCGGAGTCACCTCCGCGAGCAAACTGCCCGCCGCCACGCCCGCGCCTTCGGCCAGCCCCAAACTTACTTTCCGCCAGGAGTGGACCCCCAAGCTCGCCGAAAAGCTCGGCCGTTCCCTCACCACCGACGAAGGGCACCGCCTCGGCCAACTCTCCGCCCTTTTCAACGAATTCCGCTCCCACCAACACCGTCTCATTCCCCGGCATCTCCGCAATCACGGCTTCACCGTCAGTCCCGAAGCGTTTTCCGGTGAATGGGAGCCCGTCTTCGCCGACTGGTGGCCCCGTGAAAAACCGCCCGCCGACCCTTGGGCCCTTTGGCAATACCTCGCCTACGACGCCGAACGCGCCGGCCGCCCCATTCCCGAGGTGTTCCGTCCCATGACCGACACCGCCGCCGTGCGCGCCGCCGTCGAATCCCGCCTCGTCCAAAAAGAACTCGACCACTGGCGCCGCACCCTCTCGGCGCACGTCAGGATGGAATCCTTTTCCCCTCCCCGCGATTTCGTCGCCCCAGCCGACCTCCGGCTCGCCCTTCTGCCCGACGGCAGAGCCCGGCTCGAAGTCCGCTTCCTCGTAAACAAGCCGTGGAAAGCCCCCACCCAAAAATGGCTCGGCGAACTCGCCGTCGCCGGCCTCGACGATCTCGCCTCCCTTCCGGCCGCCGCCCAGGCGCTCGCCCTGTTCCTGCGCCTCGGTGCCGGCTACGACCTGCGTTACCAGATTGCCGGGCTCTCCGGCGACCTGCTCTCCCGCCTCCTCGCCCACGAGCCCGCCGCACCCGCCATCGTGCTTCCTGACGGCAGCCCGTTCCGCATTGAGCCCGAGCCGCTCCGCCACATCACCCGCCCGGACCCTGCCGACCCCGCCCGGCTCACCCTCACGCTCGTCCGCCCCGATCTCACGCCTGCCCCCGAGGGGCTGATCCCGATTGTCACCGGCAAAGCCCCGCTCTATCTCCTCGACGACCGCGTCTGGCGCGGCCCCTTTCCGCTCCCCACGCGCCTGCCTGTCGCCGCGTTGGCCGACCCCGGCATCGCCTCCGCCCTGCGCACCTTCGGCGTGGCCCTGCCAGCTTCCGTCGAGGCCAAATTCAAAACCGTCCCCCTCCGCCCGCTCCTGCGCTGCTGCCTGCAGGAACCCGAGGACTCCCCCGGCCAGTCGCCCGCCCTGCACGTCCGGCTCTTCGCCACCAGTGACCACCCGCGCTGCCTCCAGCACTGGCCCGGCGTCGGCGGCTGGCAATGGACCGAAGACGGTCGCCCCGCGCCCGCCGGTGCCGACGATCCCCACTATACCTACGACCTCACCGCCGCCAATGCCGTCGGCGCCACCTTCGGCGCCTTTGGTCTCCATTACTCCGATTGGGCCGGTTCCTGGATGCGCACCGCCGGGAAAAGCTTTCCCGACGATTTTCTCGCCTGGCGCGCCGCGCTCCCCTCCGACCTCGCCATCGAGGTTTCGCCCAACCTTCAGAGCCTCCTCGGTGCCCCGCTGCGCGCCCGCCTCGCCGTCAGCGCCGCGCCCGCCGAAGCCTCCGGCCAGGATTGGTTCGACCTCACCCTCCAACTCCAACCCGAAGACCTCACCCTCACGCCCGACGAAATCCAGATCCTTGTCAAAGCCTGCGGCCAATGGGTTCGCCTGCCCAAGCGCGGCTGGCAACGCCTCTCCCTCGACGCCGCCTTGACTCCAGAGGAACGCGCCGCGCTCGACCGCCTCGGCCTCGCCGCCGACTCCGAGGCCCTTTCCGGCCGCCCCGTCACCCACCGTTACCACGCCCTCCAGCTGGCCGAGGCCCCCGTGGCCGACGCCTCGCTCGCCGCCCGCCTGCGCGCCCGCTCTGCCGAGCTCCGCGCCTTGCCGCCTCCGCCGCTTCCCGGGGGACTCGCCGCCGACCTGCGCCCGTATCAACTCGAAGGTTACCACTTCCTCGCCCACCTCTCCGCCCAAGGTCTCGGCGGCGTGCTCGCCGACGACATGGGCCTTGGCAAAACCCTCCAGACCCTCGCCTGGATCCTCCACCTGGCCGGCCGTGGCGGCTGCGAGCGCCAACGAGCGGATGCCCCCGCCCCCGCTTTCCGCGCCCTCATCGTCGCCCCCAAATCCGTCGTCCCCAACTGGTCCGTTGAAGCCGCCCGCTTCACCCCCGCCCTCACCGCAGCTCGTCTTTCGACCGGCCAGCCCCCGCCCTCCGACGCCTCGCTGCTCGTCATCAACTACACCCAGCTCCGCCTCCGCGCCGCCGAACTCGTCGCCATCCCCTGGGACGCGGTCGTCCTCGACGAAGGCCAGAACATCAAAAATCCCGCCAGCGCCACCGCCCGGGCCGCCCGCGATCTGCCCGCCCGCCACCGCCTCGTCCTCACCGGCACACCCGTCGAAAACCGCCTCCTCGACCTCTGGAGCCTCTTCGCCTTCGCGCAACCCGGCCTCCTCGGCCCGCAGGCCGCCTTCCAGCGACTCTACAACGACAAAGACGATCCCGCCGGTGCCCGCGCCCGCCTCGCCGCCCGCGTGCGCCCGTTCATGCTTCGCCGCACCAAGGGCCAGGTCGCCCGCGACCTGCCTGCCCGAATCGAGGAGGAAATCGCCTGCGAACTCGAAGGCCCCCAGCGCGCCCTCTACGAGGCCGAGCTCAAGCGCGCCCGCCAGCTCCTCCTTCAGGTCAAAGATGCCCGCCAGTTCGACGCCCAGCGCTTCAACATCCTCCAATCCCTCCTCCGCCTCCGCCAGATCTGCTGCGACCCCCGCCTCGTCGGACTCGACTCCTCCGAAAAATCCCCCGCCCCCAAAAAACGCGGCCGCCCCGCCAAAGCCGCCGCTGCCGGGAGCGTGGGCGCCCCGGCACCGTCTCCGGCCCCCGACAGCGCCAAGCTCGAAGCCCTCCTTGACACCCTCGAGCCTCTTGTGGCCGAGGGGCACCGCGTCCTGGTTTTCTCGCAGTTCGTGACCATGCTCGAACTCATCCGCGCCGAGTTGGTTGCGCGCGACATCGGCCACCTCCTGCTCACCGGCCAGACCGAAGATCGCCAAACCCTTGTCAACCGGTTCCAGGCCTCCGACGGCCCGCCCGTGTTTCTGCTTTCGCTCAAGGCCGCCGGTTCGGGCCTCAACCTCACCGCCGCCAGCTACGTTGTCCTCTACGATCCGTGGTGGAATCCCGCCGTGGAGGCGCAGGCGATCGACCGCACCCACCGCATCGGCCAGAAAAACCAGGTGATGGCCTACCGCCTGATCGCGAAGGAAACGGTCGAGGAAAAAATCCGCGCCCTCCAACGCGAAAAAGCCGCCCTCGCCGCCGCCGTCGTGCAAGAAGAAAGCCTGGCCACGGTGATGGACCTCGAAAGCCTCCGCCGCATCCTCGGCTGATCCCGTCGGAACAGGGTCGTTCGCTTTACTTTCTCCGCGCCCACTCACACCCTCGCATCGATGACATCGGACAAGTTCTTGAAACTCCTCCAGACGCACGCCGCTTCCTTTGCGAAAGCCGTCGCCACCAATGAGGGTGAATGGATTATCAAGGGGTTCATCGACGTTTACCAGCGTGTGTATTCCATCTCAGTTGATACAAAAATCGTATCTAAAGTCCTGGAACTTCTTCTTTTTCCGATGTTTGTGGAGTTCGCAAAGAAACATCGCCTGGAGATCGAGCTTTGCCAGCACCAAAATTTTTACCCGGATCTGACTTTCACGCACAAAGCCTCGGGCAATAAGTTCGCCGTGGACATCAAGAGCACCTATCGCGAAAGCGAAACCAAGGTGAACGGAATGACACTCGGCGCGTTCACCGGTTATTTTAGAAATCGGGATAGCAATAAAAATACGCTATATCCTTATAATCAATATACTGCGCACTTTGTTTTGGGCGTAGTATATTCTAAATGCGACGAGGTCGCCGATGAACGAAAACAATTCGCGCTCGCCGATCTGGCCGCGATACCATCCGTCATTAAAAACTTCGAGTTCTTCGCCCAACCCAAATACAGAATTGCAACCGCACGTCCCGGCAGCGGAAACACGAAAAACATCGGCTCGGTCGATAAGATCGACGCGCTGATCGGCGGAGCCGGTCCTTTCGCTTCGCTCGGCGAGGAAGTTTACGACGACTATTGGATGTTTTATCTCACGAGGGACATGGCAGAGGCCGCAGGCATTCAACGTCCCTATATTAACCTGAAGACCTATCTGGACTACAAGCAGCGCGGAAGCGTCAGCCTTAAGGCCCATGCCAAAAAAATCGCTCGATTGGCCGAGGACGAAACCGAGGAATCTGAATAATGAGCCGCCCCCCCCTAGTTCCTCCCTTAAAATGTCAGGGGATCAAAACGAAGCTAGTCTCCGCGATTAGGAAAGTCGCGGAAACCCGCGAATACACGCGATGGATTGAACCATTTTGCGGCTCCGGGGTGGTGGCACTCAACGTCCAACCGAGGAAAGCGCTGCTGTGCGACACCAACCGCCATATCATAAGTCTCTATCAGGATATTCAGAGCGGAAAAATTACGGCATCAACCGTGAAGGAATTTCTGACAACTGAAGGCGAACGCCTTAAAGCCCAAGGGGAACCCTACTACTATGAAGTGCGCACGCGCTTCAATGAGGCTCCGACACCTCTGGATTTTCTATTTTTAAACCGTTCCTGCTTCAACGGCGTCATTCGCTTCAATCGCAAGGGTAAGTTTAATGTTCCATATTGCCATAAACCAGAGCGTTTCGCCCAAGCCTACGTCACCAAAATTACCAACCAGGTAAGACAAATAAGCGACGTGCTCAGAACTGTAAATTGGACTTTTGAGGTTCGAGACTTCCGCGAGACACTCGCCTTGGCCAATCCCGGCGACTTCGTGTATGCGGATCCTCCCTACGCCGGGCGACATGTGGATTATTTCAACTCTTGGTCTGATGAAGATGAAACCGCCTTGGCCGACCGGCTGGCTGCATTGCCTTGCGACTTTTTACTCTCGACGTGGCACAGCAACGAATTCCGCAGCAACAGCGCAATTAACACTGCTTGGGCCCGATCCGGTTTTCATATTTTAAAGCGCGAACACTATTATCATGTGGGATCGTCGGAAGACTTGAGGCACCCCATGATTGAGGCGCTCATCTCCAACTTTCCGATGTCGGAAGAGGTCGAGCCGATTCGAAAAACGACTCAATCCGAGTTCTTCGATTTAGGCGACATCACCGCCTGATCGCGTAGCCACGAGCGTAAGCAAGTGTCCACATCCATGCCTGCCCGTCCCCGCCGCCCGCGAGCGCCCGTTCATGCTTCGCCGCACCAAGGGCCAGGTCGCCCGCAGGCGATCGACCGCACCCACCGCATCGGCCAGAAAAACCAGGTGATGGCCTACCGCCTGATCACGAAGGACACGGTCGAGGAAAAAATCCGCGCTCTCCAACGCGAAAAAGCCGCCCTCGCCGCCGCCGTCGTGCAAGAAGAAAGCCTGGCCACGGTGATGGACCTCGAAAGCCTCCGCCGCATCCTCGGCTGATCCCGTCGCCGACCTCATCCCTTATTGCCAAACCTGCGGCCCCGTCCACAGTGCGCGCATGAACGTCCCGCAGCCCTTCCAGTATCAAGGCAGCAAGCGCGCGCTCGCTCCCCTTATCTTGGACTTTCTACCGTCTAAGTTCCATCGCCTCGTCGAGCCATTCGCGGGTTCTGCGGCCATGTCCATTGCCTGCGCCGCCCGCAACCGCGCCTCGCGCTATTGGATCAACGACCTCAACAAACCGCTCGCCGAGTTGGTCAACCTCATCATCAACCGCCCCGAAGAGGTGGCAGACCACTACACGAATCTCTGGAAAGCCGACGACGAAGACGCGCTTGAGCACTACTACACGGTGCGCGAAACGTTTAACCGCACCCAAGAGCCGAAACTCTTTCTCTACCTTCTCGCCCGCTGCATCAAAGGAGCCGTCCGCTACAACGCCGAAGGCCTTTTTAATCAAAGCCCCGACAAACGTCGTTTGGGCACACGCCCCGAAACGATGCGACAGAACATCATGGCCGCCTCGGGGCTGCTTCGCGGCAAGTCCATCGTCACTTCGCACGACTTCCGTGACGTGCTCGCCGCTGCCGATGAAAACGACGTCGTTTACATGGACCCGCCCTACCAAGGCACGTCGGGCGACCGCGATTCTCGTTATCTCGCAGGCATCTCCTTCGATCATTTCGTCGCCGCGCTGGACGGACTCAACTCGCGTGGCCTGCGCTACGTCATCAGCTACGACGGTCGCACCGGCGACAAATCCTACGGCGAACCGCTCCCCGCCTACCTGAACCTGTCGCTCGTCGAACTTGATGCCGGCCGCTCCTCCCAGGCGACTTTGCTGGGCCGAGAAGAAAAAACCGTGGAGTCCCTCTACCTATCACCCGCGCTCTCCGCAGAGCTCCCGCCAGTCCCCAAAACGATGAAGCGTCATCTTGAGCAGTCGGTCCTGTTCTGATTTCCCATGCTCACGGAAGAGAACCTGCCCAAGAAGTTTGTCGAGTTCTGCCGCGCGGTCACCGCCAAGCGTCCGAAAACCGTGATAGACCACCTGCTCAAGCACGGCCAGATCACCACCGAGGATTTGAAAAACCGCTACGGCTATAATCACCTGCCCCGCGCCGTGCGTGACGTCAAAGAACAGGGCATCCCGATTGAGCGCGTGAGCGCTGTGGGGGCCGACGGACGCAAGATCGCTGCCTGCCGCTTCGCCGATCCGAAGACTGCCCCAGTGCGCAAATTCGTCGGACGCACCGGCCTGTCCAAACATAACAAAGATGCCCTCGTCTCCAAATACGGGTGCCGCTGTTTCATCTACCTCGAAGGGATGCCGGAAGCTGACCTTCAGATCGATCACCGTGTTCCGTATGAAGTAAGTGGCGAATCTGTCAGCATGTCTCCCGATGAGTTCATGTTGCTTTCAGGCTCTGCCAATCGCGCCAAAAGCTGGTCCTGCGAACACTGCGAAAACTGGAAGAACCTTAAAAAGCGCGAGCTATGCCTGAGCTGTTATCGGGCTTACCCTGAAACTCACACGCACATCGCCCTCAAGCCACTTCGCCGCGTTGACCTGCTCTGGCAGGGCGAAGAAACCCCGCACTACGAACGGCTGAAGGCCGACGCCAAAAATGCCGGCATGGATGCCCCCGGCTTCGTCAAAGAAGTCCTGCGCAACGCGGCCATAAAATAAACGATTTTTGTCGCAGCATCGGGCCATCCTCACGGCCTTTTTGACGGCCCCTGCGCCTTCGCGTCTTTCACCACACCTTCCTGGATTCCATGCCTGCCCGTCCTCGCCAGCCCCAAGTGCGCAGCGTCCGCACGCCCGAGGCCTTGGAGGCGCTGCGACTCTGGCTCGATTCCTTCGACTCGGGCACGCGTCTGCGCGGCGAAGCCTACTTCAAGTCCGGCTCGGTTTCCGCCGTCTGGTCCGCCGCCGACCATCTCGTCAAAGCCGCGGTGAGCGCAACCGAAGACTACGAGCTCACGCTGTTTCTCACGCGCGGGACGTGGTCGTCGCGCTGCTCCTGCCCCGTCGTCAGCGACTGCAAACACGCCTACGCCGCCGGTCTCGCCTGGCTCCGCGCCGTCGAGTCCGGCGCGCGCGACGGGCGCAATCCCGACGACATCCCGTCCGCGCCCGCGACTCCCTTTGTCACGGCCGGCGCACCCACCGTGGATCGCGCCCTGGAATCGGCCCTGGCCGGCTGGCTGCAGGCGTTCCCCTCGGTCGACGAGCCCGCGCTCGCCGCGCGTCCCGGACCGCTGGCGGGCATCGCCGGGCTGCGCGTGCGCCTCGACGCGTCCGGCGGTTGGCAGGTCGAGACGCGCTCCTCGGCCGACAAGCCCTGGAAAATCCCGCCTCTGAAATGGTTGGCCGATCTCGCCGCGTTGCGTCCGGCCGATTTTCAAACGCTGCCGCCCGCCGAGGCCGCGCTCGCCGCCGCGCTCGCCGCCGAATACCGCCTCGCCACCGTGCGTTTTGCTCCCAAAAACCTGCCCGCCGCCGCCGTGGCCGGTCTCATCCGCACCCAGGCGGCCCGTCCCGCGCTCGCCTTGGAGGATGGCAGTCCGTTCACGATCGAGTCCGAGCCGCTCGTCCCCGAGGCCGTCGCGTCTGTGGCGAAGCCTGGTCAACTCGACGTGCGCTTGGTCGCGCCCGACGGCCGGGTGGCCGACGCCGCCATGCTCATCACGCAGCCGCCCGAGCCGCTCTACCTGTTTGACCGGCGCATTTGGCGAGGTCCGCCCCGGCCGCCATCGGCCCAGCTCCCGGTTGCCGCGCTCAACGACGTCCGCCTGCTCCCGCGCCTGCGGGCCGCCGGCCTGCGCCTGCCCCCGGGGCTCGCCGCCGAGGTGCGCACGGTCGCGCTCCGGCCGCGTCTCCGCTGCTGGCTCTCGCCGGCCTTCGAGGGAAGCGAACGCGACTTCCAGGTGCAACTTACCGCGCGTTCCGACCAGCCGCCTTGCGAGCAACAGTGGGCCGGGGCCCCCGCCGCGTGGCATTGGAGCAAGGGGGCCACGCCCCCGTCGCGCCTTGCCGGTGATCCCGTGCTGGAGTTTGACCTGAGCGAGGCGCGTGCCGCCAGCGCCGCCTTCACGAGTGGCTTCCGTCTGGTGTGGGACGGCTGGGCCGACGCCTGGACGCGCCCCGTGACCGGCTCCTTCCCCGAGGAGTTTCTCGACTGGCATGCCGCGCTCCCGCCCGGGCTGGAGATCGAGCTCTCTCCCGAACTCGCCGACCTGCTCGGCGCGCCCCTGGAGGCCGACATCTATCTCTCGTTCGCCGCCGCCCCCGGTTCAGACCAGGACTGGTTCGATCTCACGGTGGGCCTGCGCGTTGCCGACACCTCGCTCAGCCCCGAAGAAATCGCCCTCCTGCTCAAAGCCCGCGGCAAATGGGTGAACCTCCCGCGCCACGGCTGGCGCCGCGTCGATACCGCCACGAAAATCGATCCCGCCACCGCCGCGACGCTCGACCGGCTCGGCCTCACCGCCGAGGATGTGTTTGCCGGCGGCCGCCCGGCGAAACACCGTCTGCACGTGCTGCAACTCGCGCTCGATGCCGAGGCCCTCGCCCAACGCGACGCCCTGCTGGCGCACGTCCTGCAGGACCGCGCCGCCCGCATCGCCGCGCTCCCTCCCGCCGTCGTGCCTGCCGGCCTCCGCGCCACGCTCCGCCCTTACCAGCGGGAAGGTTTCCAGTTTCTCGCCCACCTCTCCGCCCAGGGTTTCGGCGGCATCCTCGCCGACGACATGGGTCTCGGCAAAACCGTGCAAACCCTCGCCTGGCTCCTCCATGTCGCGACCGACCATGCCGGAGCGGCTTTACGCCGCGATGACGCGCCGGAAGGCGCGCCCTTCCGCGCCCTGGTCGTCTGCCCGAAGAGCGTGACCCACGGCTGGCTGGCCGAGACCGCCCGTTTCGCTCCCGGCCTGGAGATCGCCCCGTTCAACACCGACATGTGCTCCGCCGCGGCCGCCGTCGCGCGCGCCCCGCAGGTCCTCGTCGCCAACTACACCCAGCTCCGCCTCCACGCCGCCGCCTTCCGCACCGTCGCGTGGGACGCCGTCGTGCTCGACGAGGGCCAGTTCATCAAGAATCCCGGCAGCCAGGTCGCCGTTTCGGCCCGGTCCTTGCGCGCGCGGCACCGGGTCGTGCTCACCGGCACGCCGATCGAAAACCGCCTCTCGGACCTCTGGAGCCTGTTCGCCTTCACGCAGCCCGGCCTGCTGGGCGACCAGGCCGGTTTCCGCCGCCAGTACCACGAAGCCGACCCGGCCGCGCTGGCCCGCCTGCACCGCCGGGTGCGCCACTTTCTGCTGCGCCGTACCAAGGCCCAGGCCGCGCCCGACCTGCCGCCGCGCACCGAGGACGAGATCATCGTCGGGCTGGAAGGCGGGCAGCGTCTCCTCTACGACGCCGAGCTCAAACGCGCCCGCGCCCAGCTCCTCGGAGTCGAGACCAAGAGCGCGCTCGACGCCGTGCGCTTCCACGTCCTCGCCAGCCTGCTCCGCCTGCGCCAGATATGTTGTCATCCCGCGCTGGTCGATCCCGCGCACGCCGACCTGCCCAGCGCCAAGCTCGAGGCGCTGCTCGAACGCGTCGAGGAGCTCGCCGAGGAGGGGCACCAAGTCCTGGTCTTCAGCCAATTCGTCGGCATGTTGGAGATCATTCGCGACCGCCTGGTCGCAGCGGGCATCGGTCACCTCATGTTGACAGGCGCGACCGAGAACCGCTCCGGGTTGGTCGAGACCTTCCAGACGGACAAGACCAGGACCGTTTTCCTGCTCTCGTTGAAAGCCGCCGGTTTCGGCCTGAATCTCACGGCGGCGAGCTACGCGATTCTTTACGATCCGTGGTGGAACCCGGCGGCCGAGGCGCAGGCGATCGACCGCATCCACCGCATCGGGCAGACCCGGCCGGTGATCGCGTATCGCCTGCTGGCCGAAGGCACGGTCGAGGAAAAGATCCGCCTGCTCCAACGCGAAAAGGCGTCCCTGGCCGCCGCCGTCGTGCAAGAGGAGAGCCTGTCCACGGTCATGGACCTCGAAAGCCTCAAGCGCATCCTGGCCTGAGGCGTGGAAACGCAGCCGGGCTGCTGAGTTGACGTTTTGCCCGACACGGATTGGATGGCCTGGTTCTTTGATCGGTCCGTGGTCAGCCAGGAGATGTCGGCACCTGTGCCCGGCGTCTCCATCTGACCATGAACAAGACCAATAACGCGTTTACGGTGGACGTCCTCGGCGCGTTTGCCCCCTCAGGCTTCTTTAGGAAGCACAAAACGAGGGCGGCCAAGCCTGCAGCGGACGTTGATCGTAACCAGTATGAAGCCGCGACGCCGGCCCAGACCGCCCGTCTCCACGGGATATGCGGTCGCGGGATGTCGTCGCCCCCGCGGTTCTCACGGACCCGCGGTTAAAACCAGAAAACAACGCCGCCCGGGAGCCCTTGGCTTCCGGGCGGTTTTTTTATGTCCAGTTACGGGAGCCCAGGCGGTCAACTTATGGCTCAAGCCCGGGTTGACGGAAGGTTTGAACTCGCGGCCGGCAAGATGCTGGTATCGCCGTGCCCCTGCTGCCCACCGATGCAAAAAAGGCTTCCGCCGGCGGGCGACCACCCTCGTAATCCGGGGATATGTCACCGCAATTTAAAACCATCGCCATCGTCGGCACGGGCGCGCTCGGCCTCTACTACGGCGGTCGCCTGGCGCGCGCGGGTGGCGACGTGACGTTTCTGGCGCGCGGTGACGTGGAGGCGTTGCGTGTGGGCGGCATCGAGGTCCAGTCGCCCGGGGACGACTTCACGGTGCCGAGGGTGAAAGTGGCGGCCGCGCCCGAGGAGATCGGTCCGGTCGATCTGGTGGTGATCGCGCTGAAGGCCACGGCCAACGACCGGCTCGGGCGGTTGCTGCCGCCGTTGCTGCATGCGGAAACCACGGTCGTTAATTTTCAAAACGGTCTCGGTGTGGACGAGGCGGTGGCCGCAGTCGCGGGCCCCGGCCGCACGCTGGGCGGGCTATGTTTCGTGGGCGTGAATCGCGTGGCCCCGGGCCGGGCGGTGTGCGCGCACGCCGGTTACGTCGTGCTGGGGGAGCTCTCCGGGGCGCCGACCGCGCGGACCGAATCGGTGGCCGCTCTGCTGCGCTCCTCGGGCGTCGTGGTCGATGTGTCGGCAAGCCTGCCGGCCGCGCGTTGGCGCAAGCTGGTGTGGAACGTGCCGTTCAACGGACTCGCGGTCGTCGAGGGCGGGATGATGAGCGACGAGATCCTGCGCGAGCCCCGGCGCGAGGCGCGCGTGCGGGCGCTCATGCGCGAGATCCAGGCCATCGCGGGATGCGAGGGCGTGGAGATCGAGGACGCGTTTTTGGAGCACAACGTCGAGCGGACGCGGACGATGCCCTACAAGCCGTCCACGATGCTTGATTACCTCGCCGGCCGGCCGCTGGAGTTGGAGCCCATCTGGGGGGAGCCGTTGAGGCGCGCCCGGGCGCACGGGGTGCCGGCGCCGCAGTTGGCGGCTCTGCATGAAGAGCTGCGGACGATCCGGTCACGGGGAAACGATGTCCATGCGCGGGGGGAGGGGGAGGTCGGGATTACGGGAAGTCGCAGTTGAAAAACGCGAGGTCGCGGGCCGCGACCGGTTCGACGGCGGCGAGCAGATCCGCGTGAAGATTGAGCAGGAGCATGTCGTGCGCGGCTGGCCGGCGCGGTGTTTCCTGAAAGGGACGGGTGATGTCCCGGCGGAGTTCCCGGTGCAGGTTGAGCGGCCGTGTGAAGCGCGGCGCGTCCTTGAGTCGGTTGCTGTTCATGGCGGGTGTGGTTTGGGTTGACCACCCCCTCGGTTCCGACCGGCCGGGGCACAAAAAACCCCCTCCGGCAAGGCACCGGAGGGGGCGAAAATCTGGTTCGCTCAAGCCCCTCGCGGCGCGTGCATAACGGACACGACGACTGCGACCACGGAGTAGTGGGCGGAAGCGATGGCGGCGAGCGTCGTGTTGCGGAGGTTCATGGAGACTCGGGAAACCAAGGTGACGGGACGGGCGCTGGTCAAGCCTGCGTTTAACCGGCCCGGGCGGCGGCGCGGCGGTTTTTCACAGCTTCGTCGGCCTTGCGGTCGAGCCAGCGGATGAAGCCGAAACGGGGGCGCGGGCTGTTGAATTGAGCCGCGTCCACGCGGGTGCCGTGGGTGTAGAGCGTCTCGGGATCGACGTAGGTGCCCAGGATGAAATCGACCAAAGGCAGGCCGAAGATGCCGGAGATGCCCTCGTTGCAACGGATGTCGGCGTGGTGGCGGAGGTGGAACGCGTAGGCTTTGCGCCAGAAGCGGCCGTGGCGCGGGTGCCCGATCAGGCGGTCCCAGGTGTCCTGCGGCCAGTGTTCGACGGCGTGGATGAGTTCGTAGAGCGCGAGCGACCAGGCGACGGCGAGGTAGCCGGCGAGGAAAAAGGGCGCCGCCGGGAATAGCCACTGGCCGAGCACGAGCAGCGGCGTGACCACGAGCGAGAACACCAGCAGAGAGTACCACGGGAAGTAGGATGCCTCATGCTGCTTTTCCTCCTCGATGGGGAAGTGGTTGCGGGCGACGTGCTCGTTGTCCACCAGGCCGGGAACCTCGGCGCCGGTGAACTTGGAGCGGTGGTAGCCGATGTGCGTGAGCGCGTGGTGGAGCGTGTGTTGCCGGTAAAAATAACTCAGCCACGGCACCAGCGGCGCGTGCAGGATGTAGCGGTGGAAAAAGTATTCAAAAATCCCGGCGACCGCGTGGATGCCCACAAAGACGGCGGCGAAGGGCAGCCAGCCGGCGGCGAGCTGAGCGCGCCAGACTCCAGGCGCGACAAAGGCCAGCACGGTGAAGAGCCCGGCGAGCGTGAGGATGATCGTGACAATGAAGAGCCCGGGGGAAAATTTCTCCTCGTGCTTACCTCCGCTGGAATGTTCGGACATGATGAATGGTGTGGGCGAGAATCTGGCGTGAAACTTGGGGTGATCATTGCATCAGCAAAAGTGCGCCGGGCCTAGCGCATTCTTGGGCTACGTTTGCAGTCTTTGTGCGTCCTCATGCGTGACTTGGTCGGTTTTGGTCGGGTTGTCGTCCGATAGGCCTGAATGGACATGTCCTTATTCCGAGTCGCTACGGGGTTTTTTTCCTCCACGGTTCGATGATACCCCTTATGCATCCTGTTTTATGTCGGTCATCCTTCGTCGGTCGGATGTCGCTCGAACCTGCGGCTCGATTTCTTGCCGGGATGGCGGTCGCGGTGCTGGGTTTGACGATGGGCGCGCCGTTCTTGCGTGCCATTTCCGTGACCGACACGACGGGCTGGAACGCATGGTATAACCAGCAGGGCACACTCATCACCGATCCGTTCTCCGACCAGCAAACCGGACAGCCTGCGGACGACTTTGTTGGCACGACCACGACGGCGGCTTTCCAGCAAAAGGCTGGTTTCCTGGACAGTGATCCGACCAATCAATACATCGCGTTTCGCGCCCGTTTCGGCGAATACAACCCAAGCGGTAACGGTGGTAATTTCAGTCTGGGCATCGATCTCACCGGAGAAGGCAAGGTCAACCTGGTGATGCGGTTGAACTACAAGGGCACCACGGGTGCCAATACATCCATTGATTTTGCCAAGCCGGGCACGGGGGCCAACGACGCCCCCAGCACGACCTCCTGGGGTAGCTTTAACACGCCGGGCGGGCTGGGCACGCTGAACAGCAACACCTACAGCTACACCGCCGTCACCGACGGTATCAACATCGGCCCGGTTAGAAACAATGGCAATCCGATCTACTCTGCAAACGCCTGGATCACGTTCGCCATCAGCTATGCCAATCTGGAGTCGGCCATTCGTTCCTACGCGGCGTATTATGTCCTGAATGGCGCGACCTACACGGAGACGGCGGGCTACTTTTCCAACTACTCGGTGAATGACTACTCCGGGATGTCGTTCGTCGCGTTCACAAGCACGCAAAGCAACGCCATCAACCAGGACTTGCTCGGCACTTCGGGCAACACCAACTCCAGCACGACCTTCGCTTCGCTGGGGGCGGGCTCGACATTCCTTCGCCCGGGCGGCAGTCCCGTGCCGGAGCCGGCGGCGTTTTTCCAGATGGCGGGCATGCTCGGGGTCGGGTTTGCGGGCGTTTTTTTCAAGCGTCGCCGCGGTGTGCGGCGGGATGCGGTGCAGGCGGCGCTGTGATCTCCATGATGATCGGCTGGCTGGCGGACGCCTGTCGTTGTGCCTGGGGCCTGATTTATTGGAACGTCCGCAAGTCCCGCTACATGCTTGGGGGGCGGCGCGGACGATGTCCCTGTCAAAACCCCAGCGACGTCGGTTCCTCGGGCGGCGTGCGCTGCGATGCCGCGCGCGACTTCGATCAGCCGCTCCGATTCAGGCGGGTGTGCCCGCTGGTGGTGCCTGGGCCCGCCGGACGCGGCGCCTACTGCGGCGTGAAGGCGGCCCGGGTTCGCCCGTTTTGGGGGCGTGCCTTGGCGGTGTTCGGCGGCGGCGCGGCGGCACTTTATCTAGCCGTGGCGACGGCGGCCTTCGTCGGGCTGCGTGCGACCGGGTTGGAGTCATTGTCCTGGAGGCAAGTCGCCTGGCCGGGGGCCTGGGGCGAAATCAAGCAGGAGCGTTCGCGGTATATTCTCCGGCGGGCGATGATCGCCTGCGCCCGGCGCGACTACGCCACGGCCTATCGCTCGATGGTCGCGGCGGTCGCGCAGGATCCGCGCAACTACGATGCCCGTCTGCTCATGGCCCAATACGCCTCCTACGCCGGCGCCACGGTGGTCTCGGATCGCCTGTTTGATGGCCTGGAGGCGGAGTTTCCCGGGCAACTTTTTCGCACGACGGTCACCCGGCACGACACGTTGTTGGCGGCGGGGCGTTTCGACGAACTCGCGCGGTTCTGCCTGCTCCGGGCCCGGGTGCGGGAGCAGGAGCGTCCGTTGTGGCTCGGCTCGTTGCTCCTGGCCATGCGGCTGGGGCGGATCGGACCTGAGTTTACGCGCGAACATCAGGAAGTCCTCGCCGGCTTCGGTCCAGACGCCGGACGGCTGGTGCAGGCCGTCGCCGCGGTGTCTGCGGGCGACGCGGACGCAGCCCTGGCCGCCCTGCGCCACCGGTTCGCCCCCGGCGCGGCCGGCAGCCTGATTATTCATCAAATCCAACTGCTGTTGCTGATTGGCGCCCGGGTGGACGCGGAGATGGCCTGGACAATGAACGCGCAAGGCTTGCCCGACTTCGACCGCTTGCTGACACGGTCCTGGATCGACGCGGGGCAGGGCTACCGTTCGCTGGCCACGATGGAGTTTGCCGCGCTGGTCGACAGGGCGGCCGGGGCGGGGGAGTGGGACAAGCTGGTTGCGACGCTGGTCATGCAGCCGGACCGGGAGGCCTTCGCCGCCCTGCACCGGCGGGCGTTGCGCGAAGAGTCCGGCCTGACGCCGGACATCGCGGGCCTTTTGTGGGTCGCGGCGCTGGCGGTCGGCGCGGGCGAGGAGCGCGACCACTGGGCGCGCCACGGCCTGGAGGCCCTGCGTGTATTGTATCCGAGGGTAGATACGATCGACTTTGCCTCCGCCGACGGGGCGAAGCCCGGCACGGTGCCTTTTCTCGTCGGGGTGCTTCCGCTGGGCCGGGCGACCATCGCGAGCCTTTACTGGCGAATGGAGCCGCCGCCTGAGCCGGCCGCGCCCAAGCCGCGGCGGTCGTGACGTTGTTTGACGGTGCTCAGCCCTTGGGCGGCGAGCCAAAGTGGGCCGCGAACGAGGCGTAGCGGGCGGCGTCGGCGAGCATCGCGTCCAGCGTCGCGGCGAGCGGCTCGGCGCGGACTAGGCCGGAGAACACGGCCTTGTCGCCGATCACGCTGGTCAACACGAACGCGGGGCGCCGGTTGATCCGATGGGCAACGAACTCGGCGGTGGACGCGGCCACGCGCTCGCGGACGGCGGGCGAGGCGGCGGTTTTGCGGAGTTTTTTCACGTCGATTTTGGCTGCCTTGGCGGCGATGGCGGCGGCGAGGTCGAGGTCGTGGCCGATCTTCCGGCCCGCGTGCAGGGCGGCTGAGGCGAGCGCGATCCGCACCCGGTCGTCCTCGGGATCGGCGAGCAGGCCGCGGGCGGCTTCGGCGACGAGGTTGGGCACGGCGTAGTCGCCCGGGCCCGCCGGATCGATCCAACCGGCGCTCAGAGCGCGGGGCGAGTTCACGACGGTGCCGCTGCGCCGGTAAAACCATTCGCACTGCTCGCGGGAGCCGGGGAAATCGCCGGGGTTCATCGCGGCGATGCGCCAGCGGAAACAGGCCCGGCCCGCGTAGCGTTCCTTCAAGTCGGCCCAGGCCGGTTCCGCCCAGTGGCACCAGGAAGAGAGCACTTCGAGGTAGTAGGTGACGGTGACCGGGGCGTCGGCGGGCATGGCGGCGGGCGGATCGGGGAGTTACTTGAAGAGCTTCTTGAGACCTTCGGTGGCCTTCTTGGCGGCGCCCGAAACGGCGTCGCTGGCGGCGGCCCCGCCGGCTGAGCCGATTTGCACGGCGGAGTCGGCGACGGCCTTGGTGATGTTGCCGAGGATGTTGCTCATGACCTTGGCGGCGAGCTGGTCGGGGGTGATGCCGCCCTCGGCGGTGCCCAGGTCGGTGAGCACGATGGGAGGCATCGGCAAAGTCACCGCCGCACCGCCCACGCCGAGCGTGACTTTGGCGTTTTGGAGCCGGAAGTTTTTCACCTCAAATTTGAGGGGCTTGGCGGGCTTTTGGTCCTTGGCGGCCGGTTGTTCGGCGGGTTGTACGCCGCCGAGGTTTTTTTCGATGTTGTTGAGGAGGTCCTTGATGTTGCTGCTGATGATCTTGGTCTCGTAGACGAACTCGGGGCCGTCGATGAGTACGTCTTTCACCACGACGTGGTCGCCGAGTATCGAAAGCGGCTCGACGCTGGCGTGGACGGTGGCGAAGGAAAACGCCTTCTCGCTCTTCCAGCCGACGGGGTTGCCGACGACGAGCCCCTTGAGCGTCCCGGAACCGGTGAACGGCGAAACCGACGTGCTCTCCAGCGTGACCGCGGTGCCGGTGATTTTGGGAGCGAAGGTGTTGACGCCCCTGGTGATGGCCGAGCCGAGGAAGACGGTGGCCAGAATCCCTCCTATGAGCGCTAACGCGAACAGGCCGCCGAGGATGATGAGAAGTTTTTTCATGATACGAGTTGTCGTAAATCGCCGCAGAGCCGGCAGGCGGGCCCGCAGACGTCACGGGTTTTTGTTACGGACGCCGCAAAGAATGCGCAAGCATTGGCAAAACGCGGTTGGTATAATTTGCCCCTTGGGTGCATATTCGTTTAAGACCCATGAGTTCACCATTTGTTACCCTCACGGCCGACGAAGCGGCCGCCCTCATTCAAAATGGACAGACCCTCGGCGTGAGCGGATTCACCCCCGCCGGCGCCGCCAAGGTCGTTCCGAAGGCCCTCGCCGTGCGCGCCCGCGCCGAACACGAGGCCGGCCGCCCTTTCAAGGTCGCCATCGTCTCCGGCGCCTCGACCGGTGACTCGCTCGACGGCGAACTGGCGCGAGCCGACGCGATTTCGTGGCGCACGCCCTACCAGAGCAACAAGTCCCTGCGCGAGAGCATCAACGCCGGCCGCACCCGCTTCTTCGACATGCACCTCTCGCACCTTCCCCAGCAGGTGCGCAGCGGTTTCCTTGGCGACATCGACTGGACCATCGTCGAAGCCTGCGACGTGTCTCCCTCGGGCGAGATCACCCTCACCACCTCCGTCGGCGCCTCCCCCACCTTCCTGCGTTGCGCGAAAAAAATCATCATCGAGCTTAACCGCTTCCATTCTCCCAACCTGCGCGGCTTCCACGACATTTACGAACCGCAGGATCCTCCCTACCGCCAGCCCATCCCGATCCTGCGCCCCTCCGACCGCATCGGCACCCCGACCGTAAAAGTCGATCCCAGCAAAATCGTCGGCATCGTCGAGGGCAACCAGCCCGATGAAAACGCCGGCTTCGAACCCGCCGACGAGACCACCGAGCGCATCGGCAACAACGTCGCCGAATTCATCGCCGGCGAACTCCAAGCCGGCCGCATCCCCAAGGAGTTTCTCCCCATCCAATCCGGCGTCGGCAACATCGCCAACGCCGTCCTTGGCAGCCTCGGCTCCCACCCCGGAATCCCTCCCTTTGAGATGTATTCCGAGGTCATCCAGGACTCCGTCATCAAACTCATCCGCTCCGGCAAACTCAAGTTCGCCACCGGCACCTCCCTCACCATCGCCAAAGACGTCCTCCTCAAGTTTTACGAAGACCTCGAATTTTTCCGCTCCCGGGTCCTCTTGCGCCCCCAGGAAATCACCAACAACCCCGAGATCGTCCGCCGCCTCGGCATCATCACCATCAACACCGCCATCGAGGTCGATATCTTCGGCAACATCAACTCGACGCACATCATGGGCTCCAACCTCATGAACGGCATCGGCGGCTCCGGCGACTTCACGCGCAACGCCCACATCTCCATCTTCACCTGCCCCTCCTCCGCCAAGGGCGGCAAGATCAGCACCATCGTTCCGCTCGTCTCCCACATGGACCACAGCGAGCACTCCGTCCAAGTGGTCGTCACCGAAAAAGGCGTGGCCGACCTGCGAGGCAAGACTCCCAACGAGCGCGCCCGCCTCATCATCGAAAAGTGCGCCCATCCGCAGTTCCACCAACTGCTCATGCATTACTACGAGATGTCCAAACAGGGCCAGACCCCGCAGACCCTCAGCCGCGCCTTCGCCTTCCACGAGCAGTTCCTGCGCACCGGCGACATGCGCCAGACCCCGCTCGGCTAGGATGTGTTTCTGAAATCATTTGGGGCGTTGAGCTCTGCAAGTGAGAGGATAAACAGGCTGGGCCGGCGTTGACCTCGACGGCCCGACCCGCTGGATCGCTTATGTTTCGGTCGCTTTGGCCGAGCCCGCTTCTCCTCTCACGCCTACCCCATTTTTCCAGATGCATGAGAGGATAAATGGGTTGAGGGCCAATTGGCACGCCAGCGTTACCGGAATGTAAACTGCTAACTCAAATTAGACTCGTTTTTATTTCTTTAATCGTTTGGCTTTAGCTCGTGGCCTATGCCGTTAATTATCTGCTTTGCGTAACTCAGGACTGTCTTCCGGGCCAAAAAAGCCACATCCCGCGCGTTCATTTACGCTACGACGCGCATCTTTCGCTTGGTCGATTCCATCGACGCAGGCTTTTATGACCAACCGCACTGCTTAAGCAGGGAAACACAGAAACTTAGAAAAACTAACATGGCTGAAATGTATCTCGGGCAACTCCTGCCCTTCGCTGGCAACTACGTTATATCAGGCACCGCCGCCGCCAATGGCGATTTGGTGCCTATCCAGCAGAATTCGGCACTCTTTGCAGTAGTCGGCATTAACTACGGTGGCGATGGTCGCAACACCTTTGGTCTTCCTGATTTACGTTGTCGCGTGCCTGTCGGCTTTGGCACTTCGCCCAGCGTGGGAAGCACCATCAACATCGGTGCAAGCGCCGGCGTGTCGAACGTCACCCTCACGGCCGCCCAGATGCCCATCCATAATCACCCTGCCGCCACCAGCGGGCTTGCGGTTAACACTAGTGGTCTATCGGTTAATACCAGCGGCCTCGGTGTAAACACCAGTGGCCTGACCGCCACTTTAAAAGCAGCTGGCTCGAGCGGCGATAGTCAAGATCCCGCAGGCAGCCCCCTTGGACAGTTTCCCAATGGCTTTGTCGATGGCGGCACCGCCACGGTCCCAATGGCCGCAAGCTCCATCCAGCTCGGCGGCTCGGCTTCGATCACCGGTACCGCCTCGCTCAGCGGCACTGCCGGTGTGAGCGGCACGGTCACGGTCGGTGCAGCGGGCGGCAGTTTACCCGTGCCCATCCTCAACCCCTACGTCGCCATCAATTGGCTCGTGGTCATGCAGGGTCTATTCCCGACGCGTCCATAAACTTCTTCGCGGATAACGACCTCCGTTTCTGGCCTACCCCTGATCAGGGAGGCCAGAAACTTTTTCACTCACTTATGCTTCAGCCCGAAGCGTTTCAGCCCCACCTCGGCAGGGTGTTTCTCGCCCACCTGCCCGAAGGCGGCGAACCGGTGCCCTTGCACTTGCAATCGCTCCAACTTCATCCCGAGCGCACTCAGACTTGGCTCCGGCAGCGCCCTTTCACCCTACTCTTTACGGGGCCCTCCACGCGTGCCTTGCGGCCTGGCTGCTATGAACTCGCCTGGCCCGACGGTTCGCAGCGCGAGACCCTTTTTATACAAATTGTTATCGGAAGCGGCCCCCACGGAGCGCGTTACGAAGTGATCTTTAATTGAACCCCCGCTGGCCCCGGCTCCGCATCCCACTCCATGAACCAGTGGGTCTGGCGGTCCTCCAGAACACGAAAACCTAGCCTCTGATAAAACCGGCGCGGCTGGCGGAGATTATACTTTTCCACATGCAGGCGCAAAGGACGCCGCGATTGTCGGGCCTGCGCCTTGAGCGTATCAATCACTGCGGAGCCCACGCCCAATCCGCGAAAGGCCGGTGCCACCGCGAGTTCGGCCAAGCGGATTTCGGAGCGGTTTTCCCAAAAAACCAAACGCCCGGCGGGCTGCCCCTGGGCCAGAATGATCGAGTGAGTGGCCTCTTGATCGAGCTGGCGATAGTGGCGGTTTTGCCCCGCCAGTTCGTGTTTAATAATCGTCTGGAGCAAAACGGGGTCAGCGCCGCAATGCGCCAGACGCTCCTGCTCGGTAAAAGCAAAGAGCTGAGCGAGAAAGGGCTCATCCTCCGGCCGCACCCGCCGAAGCTCCAAAAGTGCGGTCGTGCTCACGGCCGCTTATCCACGGGACCGACGACGACGGACCAGCACTCCGCCCAAGGCACCAAAACCCGCGAGTAACGCATAGCTGCCGGGCTCAGGGATCGCCGAGATCAAGAGGAGCGTCGAGGCATTGCCACCTGCACCGCTCGTCCAGTTGGCGGAGTCGTTGAGGTAATCCAGCCAAGCCTCCTTGGTCTTGGTTCCTGACAGGTTGGCTACATAGGCCGAATACCGCTCCGTGCCCGCTGTATAAACGCCGCCCGATTTCGTGGAGCTGAGCGATAGTGCATTGGTCCCAGCCGTCAGAGCGGAGGGTAATGCGGAACCTAAGATCGATGTATTGTTACTTCCCCAGCCAGTTGTAGAAGAATAGGTTCCACCATTATCTACGTCTGTTGTAATCCCGGCAATAAAGGTGGGGGATGTTGCGGTTCCCTGAAATGCGAAAACCTGATCACCGGCAGAAGTACTGGAGCCGAATCCATCAAGATAAAAGCCGTTGTTATTGGTGATGCTGCCTTCAGTTCCACTCCACGGGTTAGAAACCGATATCGTGCCGAATGTAGCTGTGGCCACAGCTGTCGTGCCCGTGGTAGTAATCGTAACCTGCTTGCCAGCCGCCACCGCACTTGTGGTGGTGTAAGTAAAGTACGCCTCGTTTGGGCTGGTATTGGACCTAAAGACACCGGCCGAATCTGCTCCGACGTCCGTGAAATTGATCACAGTGCCGACCACTAAGTCCACAAATGTGACGAAGGAAAACTTGGAGACGGTATTGGGGTTAACTGCCGCAGCCGGATCCGAGGCGATCATCGTAAAGG
The DNA here is from genome assembly GCA_903876795.1 of uncultured Verrucomicrobiota bacterium. Lineage (GTDB taxonomy): Bacteria > Verrucomicrobiota > Verrucomicrobiia > Opitutales > Opitutaceae > Rariglobus. The sequence continues at coordinate 15,444 of CAIRBK010000096.1, read as the reverse complement.
CCAGATCGCCAGCAGTCAGCGTTGTGCCCGCCGCGTAAGTGCTTGGCGTCAGCAACGAAATAAACCCTGTAAAGCCAATGGATAAGCGGAGCGTATTCAAATTATTTTGAAAATTTCTGGCTGAATTTCGAGCAAGGAATATGACTTTCATCTGATTTGTCCACGCAAAGTTCTGTATAAGACTAATATTTACTTAGGGTCTGTTTCTGAAACCACTCAGGTCGTCGAACTCTGCGAGTAAGAGGATAAGCAGGCTGGGACGGCGTTGCCCGCGACGGCAGGACCCGCTGGGTTGAGGTGGACCCCGTTGGTTGGATAGTCCGGTGAGGGGAGCCAGAAGGCGTAGGGTTGCCACTTGGTTACAAAGTGATGAAACCTCGCCGATTTGCCTTTCGCGCGAGCACCGCCCGCACCTTGGGCGTGGGGCACGGCGGCGACTGCCACACGACCAACGCCCTCAAGTCATACACCCAGGGCTCCGGTTTATGCGACCAGCCCACCGACGACGCCAACGGGCAGCACCCTCGGTGCCGAGCGCACCGAGGCTTATGGCCGTCAAAGCCGCTGCGCACCGCCTCGGGTGCTTCGTTTTACCTTGTCAGCACGCGCCCGCCGTCCTGCCTTGGCCCTTCACTCAACCGCGCACCCCATGGCCAACGCCTACACCGAAGATTCCATCAAGACCCTCTCGCCGCTCGAGCACATCCGCCTGCGCCCCGGCATGTACATCGGGCGCCTCGGCAACGGCTCCAACGCCGAGGACGGCATCTACGTCCTCCTCAAGGAGACCATCGACAACTCCATCGACGAGTTCACGATGGGCCACGGCAAAAAGATCGAGATCGAACTCACCGACCGCACCATCCGCGTGCGCGACTACGGGCGCGGCATCCCGCTTGGCAAACTCATCGACTGCGTCTCGATCATCAACACCGGGGCCAAATACGACAGCGAGACGTTCCAAAAATCCGTGGGCCTCAACGGCGTCGGCCAGAAGGCCGTCAACGCGCTCTCGGTTTATTTCTCCGCCCAGGCCGTCCGCGACGGCGAGACGCGCATCGTCGAGTTCGAGCAGGGCAAGCTCCGCAAGGACCACAAGACCCACAAGACCGCCGAGAGGAACGGCACCATCATCGCCTTCACGCCCGACGAGGCGCTCTTCGGCAGGGACTTCAAGTTCCGCACCGAGTTCATCGAGGAGATGCTTTGGAACTACGCCTACCTGAACCGAGGCCTCACCCTCACGTTCAACGGCAAGGCCTACAAATCCGACAACGGCCTCAAGGACCTCCTCACCAAGAAACTCACCGGCGAGCCGCTTTATGCGATGGCCCACCTCGAGGCCGAGGACATCGAGGTCGCGATCACCCACGGCGCCCACTACGGCGAGGAATACTACTCGTTCGTCAACGGCCAGCATACCACGATGGGCGGCACCCACCTCGCCGCCTTCCGCGAAGGCTTCGTCGCGACCATCCGCAACTTTTTCAAAAAGGAATACGACGCCGCCGACATCCGCCAGTCGATCATCGCCGCCGTCTCCGTGCGCGTGCAGGAACCCGTCTTCGAGTCGCAGACCAAGACCAAGCTCGGCTCCACCGACCTCGGCCCGAAGGGCCCGACCATCCGCCAGTTCATCGGCGGCTTCCTCCAGCAGCACCTCGACAACTGGCTCCACCGCAACCCCGAGGCCGCCGACGCCCTCAAGCGCAAGATCGAGGAAAGTGAGCGCGAGCGCAAAGAACTCTCCGGCATCCGCAACCTCGCCCGCGAACGCGCCAAAAAAGCCTCGCTCCACAACCGCAAGCTCCGCGACTGCCGTGTGCACCTCGACTCCAAGGACAAACGCGCCGAGGACAGCGCCCTGTTCATCGTCGAGGGCGACTCCGCCGCCGGCTCGCTCACCTCGTGCCGCGACGTGCAGACGCAGGCCGTCTTCGCCCTGAAGGGCAAGCCGCTCAACACCTACGGCCTCACCAAAAAAGTCATCTACGAAAACGAGGAGTTTCACCTCCTTCAAAGCGCGCTCAACATCGAGGACGGCATGGACGGCCTGCGCTACAACAAGGTCATCATCGCGACCGACGCCGACGTGGACGGCATGCACATCCGCCTCCTGTTGCTCTCGTTTATCCTCCAGTTTTTCCCCGAGCTCATCACCCAGGGGCACCTCTTCATCCTGGAGACGCCGCTCTTCCGCGTGCGCAACAAGAAGGAAACCCGCTACTGCTACAGCGAAGCCGAGAAACAGGCCGCCCTCATGAAGCTCGGCCAAGCCGCCGAGATCACCCGCTTCAAAGGCCTCGGCGAAGTCAGCCCCGCCGAGTTCAAGGACTTTATCGGCGAAAACATGCGCGCCGAAAAAGTCACCCTCGACCGCCTCCACGACGTGGACGGCCTGCTCGGCTTCTACATGGGCAAAAACACCCCCGACCGCCAGGACTTCATCATCGGGAATCTGCGGGTGGAAAAGGATTTGGTGGATGCTTGATTTTTAACTGTGCGAAATAAGGTGCGAAATTGCGTTTTTTAAGAGGCAAAAAAATTCGTTTATCGTTTAAAAATATGAAGTTGATGTGAGTTAATAACTGTGCGTAATCGAGGTCTTAATGCCCCGTCCACGCATAGTTGAGCCCTCGGCCATCGCCCTGCGCCTCCAGTCCGGAGGGCCGCAGCCTGCGCAGCTTTTGGCGGCGACGTTTCGGGTGGACCGATCAAATATCACGCGGGCCTTGGCACTGCCCGAACTGGCGACGCAGTTGGTGCGCCTCGGCACGACGCGGGGCACCACATATGCGTGGCGGCGGGCGGTTCGCGGCGCGGGGAGCACGTTTCCGATTCGCCGCATCAACGCCGAAGGACGCATCCATGACTGGGCGCAACTCGTCGCGCTGCACGGGGGGTGGCAGTTTATCTGGGCCGATCCCCGCAACGCGCCCGCGTGGGCCGGCCATATTTTGGGCGTGGGCGGGTATGCCGAGGGCTTTCCGTTTTTCCTCGGTGAGGCGCGTCCGCAGGGTTACTTGGGCCGGGCGATCGGTCGCTCGCTGAGTCTGGCGCTTAACCTGCCGCCCGATCCGCGTGGTTGGAGCGACGACGACACGTTGGTTTATCTTCAGGCCGAGGGCGATGACCTGCCGGGCGATCTTGTGGTGGGCGATATTCCGTTGCGCCGAGCCCAGGACCGGTTGCTCAACCCGCCGATTCCGTTGCCGGACGCCGGGCGTGCCGCGCATTATCCGGTTCTGGCCGCCGCTTCCGCCGTGTCCGGCACGCCGGGTTCTTCCGTCGAGGGCGAACAGCCGAAGTTCCTGGTCACGCTGGCCGACGGAGAAAGCGTCACGCCGGTTTTGGTGAAGTTCACGGATGTCATGGCAACACCCACGGGTCGCCGCTGGGCCGATTTGCTCGCGGCCGAAGCGCACGCGCTCGCCATCCTGCATGAGCAGGGCGAAGCCCACGCAACGCCCCGCTTGCTGGACGCGGCGGATCGCCGGTTTTTGGAAACGCCGCGCTACGACCGGGTCGGTCCGCACGGACGGAGAGGCGTGGTCTCGTTGAGATCACTCCATGATGCTTTCGACGGGCCTGACTCCAACGACTGGGTCACGGCCGCCGAGAATCTCCGTGCGCAGGGATTGCTGGATGCGACGGCGCTGCGTTCGATCCGCCTGCGCCACGCGTTCGGAACGCTGATCGGCAACACCGACATGCATTTCGGCAACCTCTCGTTCTGGCTCGACGACACGCTGCCCTTCCGGGTGGCACCGGCTTATGACATGTTGCCGATGTTGTGGGCTCCCGTGGCGGGTGCGGCCACGCCCAATCCGGTCTTTGCGCCGCTTCCGCCGACACCCGCGCAGGCGGCGGATTGGAGCGTGGCGGCGGGGTGGGCGGAGGTGTTCTGGCAACGCGTCGCCGCCGACTCCCGCGTGTCGCCGGAGTTCGCGACCATCGCCCGCGAAGCCGGCGCGACCGTGGCCCGGTTGCGCGGGCATTTCAGCCCTTGAAGGCACCTTGTTGACCGTGCCGTCCCGACCCGCTTTGTCACTTTTGGGTGACAGGCCGATTTGGGGCGGAATCTCGGCAAAATGATTTCCCGCTTTCAATCCGCGCAATCCGTGACTCTGTTGGCCCTTTAAAGAATTCAAGCTGCCTTTCCGTAGATGCCCAAACGCACTCCTTCCCCCGACGACCAGCCCGAGCTTCCCTTGAACGCCGAGAAGCCCGCCGCATCCGAATCCGCCGCCACGTCGTCGCCCGCCGAGTCCGCCGGGCTGGTCTCCGCCGCCCAGTCCGAGGCGCCCAAGTCCAACGACCACGCCCCGCTCGCGCATTCTTACAAGACCTGGTTCCTCGACTACGCCAGCTACGTTATCCTCGACCGTGCCGTCCCGCACATCGACGACGGCCTGAAGCCCGTCCAGCGCCGCATCCTCCACACCTTCTGGGAGCAGGACGACGGCCGTTTCCACAAGGTCGCCAACATCGTCGGCGCCTGCATGAGATACCACCCGCACGGCGACGCGTCCATCGGCGCGGCCCTCGTCGGCATGGGCCAGCGCGGGTACCTCGTCGAGCCGCAGGGCAACTTCGGCAACCTGCTCACCGGCGACGACGCGGCCGCGCCCCGTTACATCGAGGCGCGTCTCACGCCCTTCGCCCGCGAGATCCTTTTTAATCCCAAGACCACGGTCTGGCAGGCCAGCTACGACGGTCGCGCCAAGGAGCCCGTCACGCTCCCCGCCAAGTTCCCCGTCGTGCTCCTCGACGGCGCCGAGGGCATCGCGGTCGGCCTCTCGACCAGGATTCTCCCGCACAATTTCAACGACATCTGCCGCTGCGCGATCAACCACCTCCAGGGCAAACGCTTCAAGCTCGTCCCCGACTTCCCCTCGGGCGGCATCGCCGACTTCGCCGACTACAACGACGGCGAACGCGGCGCCAAGGTGAAGGTGCGCGCCAAGATGGAGCCGCGCGGCAAATACCAGATCGCCATCACCGAGCTGCCCTACGGCACCACCACCACCTCGCTGATCGAGTCGATCCTCGCCGCCAACGCCAAGGGCAAGATCAAGATCAAGCACGTCGACGACAACACGTCGGAGTCCGTCGAGATCATCGTCCACCTCCCGCAGGGCGCCGACGCCGAGCAGGTCATGAACCAGCTCTACGTGTTCACCGACTGCCAGGTGTCCCTCTCGCCCGCCGCCTGCGTCATCGACACCGTCGAGGGCCGGGACCGGCCGATCTTCCTCGGCGTATCCGAAATCCTTCGACGCTCGGTGGACAAGACCGTCCAGCTCCTCAGGCAGGAGCTCGACATCAAGCTCGCCGAACTGGAGCAGCAGTGGCACTGGGACAGCCTGGAGCGCATCTTCATCGAGGAGCGCATCTACCGCCGCATCGAGCAGTCCAGGACCTGGGAAAGCGTGCTCGCCGAGATCCACGAGGGCCTGAAGCCTTTCGCCAAAAAACTCCGCCGGGCGATCACCGACGAGGACGTCACCCGTCTCACCGAGATACGCATCAAGCGCATCTCCGCCTACAACCGCTTCAAGGCCGACGAGGCCATCAAGGCCATCGAGGAGGAGATCAAGCAGACCAGGCACGACCTCGCCCACCTGGTCGAGTTTGCGATCAAGTGGTTCGAGACGCTCCAGGAAAAATACGGCAAGGGCCGCAAGCGCCGCACCACCTGCGACGAGGTTGAGCAGATCAGCGCCGCCGCCGTCGTCTCGGCCAACCAGCGCCTCTACGTCAACCGCGAGGAAGGCTTCATCGGCCTGAACTGGCGCCAGCACGAGTTCGTGATCGAGTGCACCATCCTCGACGAGGTCGTGTGCTTCATGGGCGACGCCACCTGCAAGGTCGTGAAGGTCGCCGACAAGGTCTTTGTCGGAAAAGAAATCCAGCACCTGCACATCGTCCCGAAGGACGGCGACGACCGTTTCTACACGGTGATTTACCAGGACAAGGAAAGCGGCAAGGCCTTCGCCAAGCGCTTCCAACTCGGAGGCACCACGCGCGAGAAGGTTTACAACCTGGCCGCCAGCGAGGGTTCGAAGCTGGTCTTCTTTGACGAGACGAAGAACCCGGAGTCGATGCCGACGAAAGTCCGCATCCAGCTCAGCGGCCGCTGCTCGGCCCGCGTGAAGGACTTCGAATTCGACCTGCGGGAACTCACCGTCGGCAACCGCGGCGCCAAGGGCATCACGGTGACGCAATATCCGATCAAGGAAGTGACGCGGGCGTAACCGGCGGGCGCTTGATTGGAATCACGGCGCGCGCATGTGGTGGTCCTGCGTGCCGGTGATCTGGTTGCCCGGCCCCAGCAGGACCACGCGCGGGCGGTGTCCGTCGATCTTGTCCTCGGGCAGGCGGCAGTAGGCGATGATGATAGCCAGATCGCCCGGGTTGACGAGCCGGGCGGCCGCGCCGTTGACCTGGATCTCACCCTCGGCGCCGTAGATCACATAGGTGGTGAAGCGGGCGCCATTGTTGATATCAAGGACGTCCACCTGCTCAAATTCCAGCAGGCCGGCGGCTTTGCACAGGTTGCGATCAACGGTCACCGAGCCCTCGTAGTCGGGATCGGCGGCGGTGATGGTGGCGCGGTGAAGCTTGGTCTTGAGAAAAGTGCGATACACGGGCGGGAAGAAAAACGTAAAGGCGCGCGGACCCCGGGAGCAAGCGCAGGTTGGCCCCCGACGCCAAGGAACAAACGTGGTTGCCATCGCATTCGATGGTTTTGGGCAAAACTCAGTGCCTCGGCGGGGGGCGGTTTCTGGAGTCGAGGTAACCGGCGATGATGGGAAAGTCGGCCTCGGGGACGTCGAGGCGGCCGAGTTCTTCGGCGGGCACCCAGCGCAGGCCGTCGTGTTCGCGGGCCCGGGGAGGTTCGCTGTCGGCGGCCAGGCACACGACGAACGGGATCAACTGCACCGTGACGGCGGCGTAGGCGTGGGTGTGGGGGGCGAGCGGACGGAGGATTTCTACGGTGCAGCCGAGTTCCTCGAGCAGTTCGCGATGAAGGGCGGCCTCGGCGGTTTCTCCGGACTCGATTTTCCCGCCGGGGAACTCCCATTTGCCGCCGAGGTGCTTGTGGGCGGGACGCCGCGCCATGAGCACGTCGCCGTCGCGCTCGATCAGGGCGCAGACGACGAGGAGGGGAAGCGGGGAGTTGGACATGAGCGGACCGTGAACGGGCAGGGCGGGCGCGTCCACTGTGTTTAGACTTCCGGTCGGGGCTGATCCCGCGCTCACTCGGGGCAGTATGGCCAAGTCGGCAGCCGATGATCCCCGCTCGTTTATCGCCCAGGTGAGCCTGGTGGGGCGGGGCGGCGGCGCGTTCAAGTCGCTGCCGGGTTTCGACAAGTCGCGGCACACCGTGCCCGACGCGGTCAACGGTGCCACGAGCGGGTTTCTCGCCAGGCTGTGCGCGCCCGAGCTGAGCGCCGAGGCCGAGGAGTTTTTCCAACGGGCCCGGGCCGCGATGAACTACAAGCGCAAGGACATCGGTCTCGACGTGACGCCGCCCCTGGCGGTCCTGAGTGCGAAGGACTTTACCCTGGAAATCGCCTACGCGCTGGAGGCGGCCGATCCGGCGCGCTACGCCGTCACCCGCACGCTTCACTCGATCAGGAGCGGGGATTTGCCGCGCGTGGCGGAGTTTGACGAATTGTTTGCCGGCCGGTTTTCCGCGATCGCCTTCGCGCTGCGCAAGGGCGTGCGCGTGGAGGCCGTCATCGACGCGGTCGAGGGTTTGGAGGACGGGGAGGCTGCGGCGGCGTTGCGGGTGGATTACCCGTCGGATTGCAGTGAGTGTACGCTGACGGTGCCCGGGGTGGCGGCGGCGGTGGTGTGCGACGGGGCCACGCTGGAGATGCGTTTCGAGAAAGCGGGGTCTCCGCGGGAATTGATCGAGGCGTTCGCGGCGGTGCGGAAGGCCTTTGCGCTCAGCAAGGACCGGGCGCTGGCGGGGTTGTTGTGAACAAAAAAACGGCGCCCGTTGCGGGTCGCCGTTGGGAGCGGAAGCGGTTTTCTCGGGCTGGAAAATCAGCCCTTGAGCATGTCGATGACGGCGGCGCGCTCCTCGACGAGTTCCTTGTTGGTGACGGCGATCTTTTCTTTGCAGAAGTCGCAGAACTCGTAGCCGGTGACGACCTCGTAGCTGCCGGGAGTGGTGGTGCGCACGGGCATGCCGGCCCAGACCTCGGGGTCGAAGCCGTAGAGGCCGTTGCTCTTCACGGCGACGGAGTGAACCGCGCCGGGCGTGACCAGCGAGCGCACGTGGTCGACGAGGGCGTTGGCGGCGGAGGCGGCCGAGGAGAGGCCGCGGGCGGCGATGATGGCGGCGCCGCGCTTGCCGACGGTTTCGAGGAACGGTCCTTTCAGCCAGGCGTCGTCGTTGATGACTTCCTTGGCGGGCTTGCCGTTGATGGTGGCGTGCTTGAACGCCGGGAACATGGTCGGGCTATGGTTGCCGTAGATGAAGATGTCCTTCACCGCCGTGAGATCGACGCCGGCCTTCTTGGCGAGCTGGGCCTGGGCGCGGTTTTGGTCGAGACGCACCATCGCGGTGAAGCGGTCGGGGGTGAGACGCCTGGCCTGGGAAGCGGCGATCATGCAGTTGGTGTTGGCGGGATTGCCGACCACGGCTACGCGGGCGTCGGCTGCGGCGACCTCGTCGATGATCTTGCCCTGGGAGATGAAGATACGGCCGTTGTCCTTGAGCAGATCGGCGCGCTCCATGCCGGGGCCGCGGGGCTTGGCGCCGACGAGCAGGGACCAGTTGGCGTCCTTGAAACCAGCGCGCGGGTCGTCGGTAAGGACCATGCCCTTGAGCAACGGGAAGGCACAGTCGTCGAGTTCCATGGCGACGCCCTCGAGCGCCTTCATGGCCTTTTCGACGGGGACCTCGATGAGTTGGAGGATGACCGGCTGGTCGGGACCGAACATCGCGCCTGAGGCGATGCGGAACAACAGCGAATAGGAGATTTGACCGGCGGCTCCGGTCACGGCGACGCGAATGGGGGATTTGCTCATGGCGGACAAATCCTAGCGCAAAGCCGGGGAGGATGACACGCACCGATTGCGTTTCTATGCGCAAAAATCGGCGGGCGCCCCGCCAGGACGATTCGGGGCCGCAGCGTCAGCGCGAGATGTCGCGCTGGGTGAGAACCTTGAAGCCGTGGGTGTTGAGCGACTGCGCGGCCACGTCCATGTCCTCGATGTTCAGCGCGAGGCCGGATTTGCCGTCCGGACGTTTGATGAAGCTGTAAACGTAGTGGATGTTGATCTCGGCCTCGAGCAGGGCCGAGAGCACGCCCTTGAGATCGGCCTCGTCGTTGATCTCGACGGCCAGCACGTCCACCTCGGTGTAGGGAAAATCGTTGTTGATCATCAGCTCGCGGGCCTTGTCCGGGTCGTCCACGATCACGCGCAGGATCGAGCTGTCGGTGGTGTCGAGCACGGTGAGCGCCATGACGTGGACGTTGTTGTCCTTGAGCAGCGCGGTGAGGTCGAAGAGCCGGCCGACACGGTTTTCCGCAAACACGGAGAACTGCTTCACGGGATCGGTGCCGATGGAGATATTGGTGGAAGCCATAGAGGGGCTGGTTGAGGCAAGATGCGCGCCGTTTGACGCGGGTCAATCGCGGGGCGAGCGTCTCCGGGCAGGGACCGGTCGGGCCAGCATTTTTAGGCGCGGCTAAACAACTTGCCTCGCAAACGGACGAGGCCTGACTTGCGCGCAACCCGTGAAACCCTCCGCCGCCAACCATCATGCCGAGAACCGGCGGCGAGCCGAGTCGAGCGCGGCCCTGGTGTTGCGCGGCATCGCGCTGAATCTGGTGCTGGCGGCGGTCAAGTTTGCCGGCGGCATCCTCGGCGGCACCTACGCGCTGATCGCCGACGGCACCGAGTCGCTGCTCGACGTGTTTTCCTCGGCGCTGGTCTGGGCGGGTTTCCGGGTGGCGGCGCGACCGCCGGACGCGAATCACCCCTATGGCCACGGCAAGGCCGAGCCGTTGGCGGCGATGGCGGTGGGCTTGGTGATCTTTGCCGCGGCGACGTGGATCGGCATCCATGCCGTGCAGGCGATCATGACGCCGCATCCCCCGCCGCATTGGGCGACGTTGCCCCTGCTGGCCGGGGTCGTGGCGGTTAAGGTGTGGTTTTCGCGCCGCATGTCCCATGCCGGCAAGGAGCAGGGCAGCACGGGCCTGGGCGTCGAGGCCTGGCACCATTACGCGGACGCGCTCACCTCGGCGGCGGCCTTCGTGGGCATCGCCATCGCGGTGATCTGCGGTCACGGCTACGAGGCCGCCGACGACTGGGCGGCGTTGCTGGCGTGCTTCGTCATCTTGTTCAACGGCGTGACGGTTTTCCGCCAGTCCCTGGGTGACATCATGGACACGGCGGTGCCCCCGGCCTTTGAGAACGAAGTGAGGTCCGTCGCGGGCAACGTGGCCGGGGTGCGCGGGCTGGACAAATGCCGCGTGCGCAAGAGCGGTCTGAGCCATCTCGTGGATATCCACGTCGTGGTCGATCCGCACATCACCGTTTACGAAGGACACGGGATCGCCCATGCGGTGAAGGACGCGCTGCTGTATTCACCGCTGCGAATCACCGATGTATCGGTGCACATCGAGCCCTCCGCCGAAGCCAATGGGGGCTGAACCGTAGCGTTTGGCGTTTGCCGCGCATCGGCCGCAGGGCCTAGCCTCAAGGCATGAAAGCCAGGAACCCCGAAAAGCCGCTCACCAAAAATCCGCACTTGCTCAAGTGGGTGGCCAAGATGGCCGAGCTCACCACGCCCGCCGCCATCCACTGGGTGGATGGTTCCCAGGAGGAATACGACACGCTCTGCGCGCAGATGGTCGCCGCAGGCACGCTGACCAAGCTCAATGACCAACTCTGGCCCGGCTGCCACTATGCGCGATCCGACGCGGGCGACGTCGCCCGTGTCGAGGACCGCACGTTCATCTGCTCTCTCTCCAGGGACAACGCCGGGCCCACCAACAACTGGGTCGATCCCTTCGCCATGCGCAAAACACTGAAGGGCCTCTTCACGGGCTGCATGGCCGGCCGCACGATGTATGTGCTGCCCTTCAGCATGGGGCCGGTGGGGTCTCCGCTCTCGCAGATCGGCGTGCAGCTCACCGACTCGCCCTACGTGGTGGTCAACATGCGCATCATGGCCCGCATCGGCCTGCCGGTTTTTCAGGAGATCGACAAAAACGGCAAACGCGTGGTGCCCTGCATGCACTCGGTGGGAGCGCCGCTCGCGCCGGGCCAGGCCGACGTGCCCTGGCCGTGCAACCGGGAGAAATACATCGTCCACTTCCCGGAGACGCGCGAAATCTGGTCCTATGGTTCCGGATACGGCGGCAACGCCCTGCTGGGGAAAAAGTGTTTCGCCCTGCGCATCGCCTCCAACATGGCGCGCGACGAGGGCTGGATGGCCGAGCACATGCTCATCCTCGGCGTCGAGGACCCGCAGGGCGACAAGACCTATGTGGCCGCCGCCTTCCCCTCGGCCTGCGGCAAGACCAACTTCGCCATGCTCATCCCGCCGCCGGCCCTGCGGGACAAGGGCTGGAAAGTATGGACCGTCGGCGACGACATCGCGTGGCTCAAGCCCGACGCCCGGGGGCGCCTGCACGCCATCAATCCCGAGGCCGGCTTCTTCGGCGTCGCCCCCGGCACCTCGGTGAAAACCAATCCCAACGCCATGGCCGCGCTCGCGAAGAACACCATCTTCACCAACGTCGCGCTGACCCCCGAGGGCGGCGTCTGGTGGGAGGGCATGACCGATACGCCGCCGCCCGAGCTGACCGATTGGCAGGGCAAGCGATGGACGCCCGCGATCGCCAAGGAAACCGGCGCCAAGGCCGCCCACCCCAACGCCCGCTTCACCGCGCCGGCCTCGCAATGCCCCACCATCGACCCCGCTTGGGAGGCGCCCGAGGGCGTGCCGATCAGCGCGCTCATCTTCGGCGGACGCCGTGCCGGCACCGTGCCGCTTGTTTACCAGGCCTTCAACTGGAGCGCCGGCGTCTATGTCGGCGCCACCATGGGTTCCGAGATGACGGCCGCCGCCGCCGGCACGATCGGCAAGGTCCGGCGCGACCCCTTTGCCATGCTGCCCTTTTGCGGCTACCACATGGGCGATTACTTCCGCCACTGGATATCGATGCAGCGCAAGTTGAGCGAAACTCCGTCCATTTTCTGCGTAAACTGGTTCCGCAAGGATGCCGACGGCCGGTTCCTTTGGCCGGGGTTCAGAGAGAATATGCGCATCCTCAAGTGGATCGTTGACCGCGCGCGCGGCCGGGTGCCGGCCCGGGAAACCCCCGTCGGCTGGCAGCCGCGTTACGAGGACATCGATTGGACCGGCGCCGATTTCACGCCCGGGCAATTTGCGGCGTTGGAGGCGATCGACCGGTCGGCCTGGCGAGCGGAGATCATCGGCCACGAGGAGCTATTCATCGATTTGCACGCCCATCTGCCGAAGGAGATGATCTACGAGCGCGAGCTTTTGATCTGCCGGCTTTGAGCCGAGTGCGGGGTGCGCCCCCTTCGGGGTATGCCTGCTGCCTCACGCGCGCGACTATCCGTTGGATAAACATGGTGGCTTCACCCAGGAGCAATGCCTCAAGCAAATCCAGGGAGAGGCCGGGCCTGTTGCTGCTTATGGCGGCGCTTTGTCTGTTTTCGCTTGGTTCGCCTGAACGTATTCCATGTTCGGCAACTGGGTGTCCGCGCTTTGGCTGGCCCTGCTTTTGAAGCGCCGCACCTCGCCTTACGGACACGACTTGTTTGGCGCGGCCTGCCGGTGGGGGTTCCCCGGCCTATTCCGGGGACAAAAACCGCGCAGCGACCGCCAAGTCCTGCGGAGCGGCCGGACGCCCTTTCGGGCACGCTGACGGTCCTCCCGCCATGGTCTCCTCCCTGCTGCCGTCGCCCCAGTATGTTCCTCGTCCGCCCGCCGGGCTCGGCTTGCTGCGGAAATACGCGGGACCCGTTCCCCGCTACACGTCGTATCCGACGGCCAATCACTTCACCGATGATCTCAGCGTCCTGGCTCCCGGAGCGTTGATCGACAGCGACAACCGGCCCGGTGCCGGGCCGCTGTCCGTTTATGTCCACCTGCCGTTTTGCCGGAGCCGTTGCTGGTTTTGCGGCTGCACCAATCTCGTCACCCAGCACGTAGAATTGGCCGACGCCTATCTCGACGATTTGCAGCGCGAGATCGGGCTGACCGCGCGCTCGCTCGATCCGGCGCGGACCGTCACCCAGCTCCATCTCGGCGGCGGCACCCCCACGTTTTTATCGGCGGTGCAACTGCGCCGGCTCGGGGAAATCCTGCACGCGGCCTTCCGCTTCGAGCCCGACGCCGAGATCGCCGTCGAGATTGATCCCCGCCACCTTGAGCCCGCGCAGGTCGAGGCGTTGCGCGAGATGGGGGCGCGCCGCGCCTCGCTCGGCGTGCAGGATACCGATCCGGCGGTGCAGCTGGCCATTCATCGCGTGCAGCCTCCCGCGCTCAACGAGCGGGCGTTCACCCTCCTGCGCAACGCCGGATTTAAATCCATCAACGTCGATCTGATCCACGGCCTGCCCAGGCAGACGGTCTCCACCTTCGCCCGCACGATCGACGACGTGCTCGGCCTCGCGCCCGACCGCCTCTCGGTCTTCGCCTACGCCCATGTTCCGGGCATCAAGCCGTCCCAGCGAATTTTCGACCGGCAGGGGCTGTTGCCCGGCGTGGATGAAAAATTGCGCATGCAGCTCCTCGCGCGCGAACGGTTGTTGTCCGCCGGCTACGTCGATGTGGGCATGGATCACTACGCGCGCCCCGACGATGAACTGGCTGTAGCCGTCCGCCGGCGCGGTTTGCACCGGAATTTCCAGGGTTACAGCACGCGGGCGGGTGCTTCGGTTTATGGCTTCGGCATCTCCGCGATCTCGACCACCGCCGACGGCCACCGCCAAAACCACAAGAGCCTCGCCGTCTATCGGCAGGCGCTGGCTCGCGGGGAGTTGCCCGTCGCCCGGGGGTGGCGGCTCTCCGAGGAGGACCGTCGCCGCCACAAGCTCATCATGAGCCTGATGTGTGCACGCGGGCTCGATTTCGACACCCTCTCCGGCGAACTCGGGATCGACGTGGCGAGCGCCTACGCCGATGAGTTGGCCTCGCTGGCCGATTTGGTGGCGGACGGCATCGTGGAGCGCACGCCGCGCGGCCTCGTGGTCACCGAGGCGGGACTGCCTTTTGTGCGGGTGGTGGCCAGTCGCTTCGATGCTTTTCTGAGGCCGGGTGCCACCGGCCATGCCGCTGCGGTTTGACGTCAAAACACCGGTTCGGGCCGGCTCGTCTCCCAGGTATTCCAGGCGGCCACCAGGAACAATCCAATCATCACGACCGCGCAGGCCAGGCGGCCGGCGGTCGAGATGAGGAAACCGAACGCCGCTCCGGCCCCGGCCAAAAGCGAGGAGCGGTTGGATTTTTGAGCGATTAGTTTTTCCGCGGCCACCGCGCCCAGCACCGTGCCGAGCAGCAACATGGGCAGGGAGAAAAACATGCCGAGCACCGCGCCGCCGCCCGCGCCGAGCATACCCCATTTGCCCCCACCGAAGAGCCGCGTGCCCACCATGACGCCGGCGAAATCCACCACCACCGAAAGAACCCAGAACCCGCCGATCCAGGCCAGTACCGTCCAAGACACGTCGGCTGGCAGGAGGAGTTTATGCAGGAATATGGCGACCATGATCATCGAGGTGCCCGGCAGCAGCGGGACCACGACTCCGGCCAGCCCGATCAGGATTAGTGTGAGGGTGAGTGCCCAGATAAAATAGATTTCCATGGGTGTGGTGGGACAACTCGCACCATGCCTCGGGTGCGGACGTTCTCCACTCGGTTGACCCAAAAAATTTATTAACAATAAATTGCATAAAAAGTTTGATCAAAAAAGAATGAAAATAAATCATGGCACCAAGGCTGCTAGGCTATATGAGTCAATCTGGTGAATTTTTCGCATCCATCTTTTCAGCATTTCCCAGGCTGGTGAGGATGGATGCCGGATTAAGTATATATACAACAATATGTTAAACTCCCTACATCGTCTGAAGTTCCTTGTCCTCGGAGCGGTCTTATTGGCTGGTCTGACCTTTGTTACCGGCCTCAGTGCCCAGGAGGCGGCTCCTGCGGCCGCACCGGCAGAGCCGACGGTCGAGCAGCGCTTGGCCGACGTCGAGGCCTACATCAACAACGGAGCGCGCACGGCGGACGTGGCATCGAAGGTTGGCGGTCCCGGCCCGGGCCACAATGCCTGGATGATGACCAGCGCCGCCTTGGTGCTGTTTATGACCCTGCCCGGCCTGGCGCTCTTCTACGGCGGCCTGGTGCGCCGCAAGAACGTGCTGTCCGTGCTGGCC
>CAIRBK010000095.1 GCA_903876795.1 uncultured Verrucomicrobiota bacterium | reverse complement strand
GAGCTAGGCGCTGGGGCCGCGTGGCTGTCGCCCCGCTCTTCGGAGCGGGGCGCGGATTGAAACAGGCGAAGCCAGCGAATGCGATTGATGGAGACCGTCGCCCCGCTCTTCGGAGCGGGGCGCGGATTGAAACCAGCACCTCCACCCACGCGCCCGCCGATCCCACGCGTCGCCCCGCTCTTCGGAGCGGGGCGCGGATTGAAACATCCGTGATGCGGCCGACGCCGCCAAGGGTGCCCGTCGCCCCGCTCTTCGGAGCGGGGCGCGGATTGAAACACGCCCCGCGCCTCGTGGTCGAGATCCGCCGCCGGTCGCCCCGCTCTTCGGAGCGGGGCGCGGATTTTAACTCATTTTAAACCAACAAAAATGTCGGTTGGCATAGGCGGGCCGTCCAGGACGCCACTCACCGGAACAGTGAACCGGGGCACTTGCGCACCGATGCGTAGCCGGGCGCGGCCGCAGGGTAATCGGCCCGCGCGTTGCGGATATACGACCGCACGAGCGCCGCCCGGCTCGACGTCATAAAAAACGTATTGGGCGCACCGCGTTCCCCGGGGACAAAACGCCCCCTCCGAAACGCATACATGTGGAAACCCAAATCCCCAAGGTAGGCGACCAATTCGTCCCCGGGTGACTCTATCAGCAACACCGGCTCGTGCGTCACGATGGTTTTCTCACCGCCTTTCAGGGCCCGCAACTCGTAGCCTTGGATGTCGAGCTTGATGAATAACGGCGCCAAGTTCAGATCATCGAGCCGCTCCACACGGCTGCGGCTCCGGTGCAGCCTCAGGTGCTTCTCCTTGAAAAAAAACATCCGGCCCCTCAGCCAATCGCGCGCCTCCGCTTCGCGAAAGGAGCCGAGTCCGTCAAAGAGCCACTTCTTGTAGGAGGGCACGACCAGGATGTCCTCGGCGGACTCGTCACCGAGACCGAAGTTATTGATCTCCACGTTCGGCACTTCACCGAACATCTTTACCAGCCCGTCGCACAGCTCGTGGTTGGGTTCGAAGAGCTGGATCTTCACCCCCGCGCGCTTCATCAGGATCGCGTCGGTGCTCTGCCCGCGATTGGCCCCCACGTCCAGATAGAGGGCGCCCGGTTGCTCGGGGAAAAGCGCGAGAGCGTTGAAATCGTTTTCAAACGGAACACCGAAAAAGTTCCGGTAGAAACGCATCACCCTGAACTTGGTTTCGAGCAGCGCGGGAAAACAGGTCTGCACCGTGCGCAGCAGTTTTTTCAGGTTTCGGGTGGTCATGGATCGGGGCGGTTAAAAATCGGTTGTTGCACCCGGCCGCGCCGGCGGTCGTGGCGGTTGCGCCACTCTCACACGAAACCGCCGCGTGCGCATTGGGCTGAGCACCCCATTTGGCCCCGCCTCCGGGACTGGCACTCTGGTGCGCCGCCACCCGCGTCTCCCATGCAAGGCCCCACACACCTCCCCGTCCCGGCCTCCCGCTGGCGACACGGTCGTTCCCTCCCGCTGGACATGCTGCGAGGGTTCGCGCTGCTCATGGTGCTGGGCCGCCACGATGTGATGTCACCGGCCGGCCTGGGGTTTCTCACCCCGTTGATCGTGGGCTGGAAGGCCGTCGGCTGGGCCGCCGTGGATCTGTTTTTCGTGCTCAGCGGTTTCCTCGTAAGCGGGCTTTTTTTCGCGGAATACCGGCAACGCCAGGACGTGGATGTGCGCCGCTTCGTCATACGGCGCGGCTTCAAGATCTGGCCGCCCTACGTCGTTTACCTCGCCGTGCTGGCCGTCTGGCTGGGGTGGCAGCACTGGCAGGGGAAAAACGAAGGCGTCATCCGGGAGCTGTGGCCGAATCTCCTGCACGTTCAAAACTACTTCCACACCCCGCGCATCCACACCTGGAGCCTGGCCCTTGAGGAGCATTTTTATCTCGGGCTCGCGCTCTTCTTTCTGCTGCTGCTGCGCGCGCGCCGGCTGGCTGAGTTTCTCCGCGTGCTGCCGGCCTGCGTGCTCGGAGCGTTGGCGATGTCGGCGGGTCTGCGTCACGCAAGCTACCTCCGCGACGGGGCGGAGAACATGAATCTTTACGCCAGTCATCTCCGCCTCGACGGGCTGCTCATCGGCACGCTGCTGGCCTACTGGTCGCATTTTCACCGGGAGAAACTCACGGGATTTTCACGGCACCCCCTCGCGCTCATCGCGGTCGGCATCCTGCTGGCCGCGCCCGTGCTGGCCTTCGCGCCCGAGGCCGGTCCCTGGCTCGCAAGCCTGGGGCTCACGGGCATGTATGCCGGCTTCGGCCTGATCTTGCTCGGCTGGCTGCATGTGGCCGACGTCCACGCCTTCGGAGCACGCCTGGTGGCGAGCCGCCCGGCGGCATGGCTCGGTGAAATCGGTTTCCTGAGCTACTCGATCTACCTGTGGCATGTGGATCTGGGGCAGACGCCCGTGAAAAAAATTGTCCGCCTGCTTGCCACCACGGATATGCCTCCGGGCTTGATCTGGGTGATCGGCACGGCGGGCTACGGCGTCGTTGCGATTCTGGCCGGGTGGTTTTTTGCCCGCCTCATCGAGAATCCCTCGTTGCGCCTGCGCGACCGGCTCTTTCCCTCGCTGGCCCGGGGCACCCACGCGGAGACGATCCCCGATCCGCGCCCGTCGCTCGCTCCGGCCGCCTTGCTGCCGGTTCTGCTCGTCGCCCTGCAGGCGCCGTCCGGCGCGCGCGCCCAGCCGACCGGGCAAGATGGCGCGTCATGGCTGCGCCCGCCCGCCGCGGGCGATCATGAACTCCGCGCGCTCACTCCGACGCTGCTGGAGGCGCGTCGGATCACGACCAAGCCGCCCGATCCGCGACCACCCGAGGCTTGGAATTTCGTCACCGCTTCCGGCCGCTTCCTGGCGCCCCCGGACACCCAATTTCAAGTCAGCGTGGAGGGCGTTCCGGTAAAAGTGGCGGCGATTGGCTTCAAGCGCCGCGTCGCCTTTGCCGATCTCAACGTGCGCGACTTGCGCATCGACAACGCGCTCTACCTCCGGCTCTCCGAGCCCGTGCCCGAAGGCCGGTCCGTCGTCTTGAAAAATCCCGGCGGCCAGCTCTGGCCCGCCAAAGAAACCTACGCCGTCTCCACAGATCCGTTACGCCATAGCCCGGCCATCCATGTAAACCAGGAGGGCTACGCCCCCGCCCACCCCAAGAAGGCGATGATCGGCTACTACCTCGGCGACCTCGGCGAGCTGCCGGTGAGGGATCTGGCGGTTTTCCGCATCGCGCGCGTTGATACGGGAGAAACGGTCTTCACCGGCATGCTCACGCCGCGCCGCGACGTCGGATACACCGACACGCCTCCCCCTTACCAAAATGTGCTTCAGGCCGATTTCAGCGCCGTGACCGCCCCCGGCGGTTACCGTCTCGTGGTGCCCGGTCTCGGCGCCTCGACCGCCTTTCGGATCGACGACGGCGTCGCCATAAACTGGCTGCGCACCTACGCGCTCGGCCTGCTCCACCAGCGCTGCGGCTTCACCCTCGGCCTGCCCTTCACCCGCTTCGCCCACGACGCCTGCCACCTCGCCCCGGCGGGGGTGCCGGTCGCCGGGCCTGAATATTCCTCCACCTGGGCCACCATCGCCTCGAAAAGCACGCCCGGTCCCTTGCAAACCGCCCCTCAACTCAAGGACCCATCCTCGCAACTTTACCCCTTCGTCAACAAAGGCCCCATCGACGTCTCCGGCGGACACCACGACGCCGGCGACTACAGCAAATACACCATCAACGTCGCCGCGCTCGTACACACGCTGGTGTTCACCGCCGACGCCTTCCCGGAGGTCGGCGCGCTGGACAACCTCGGCCTTCCGGAGAGCGGCGACGGGATCGGCGATCTGCTGCAGGAGGCCAGGATCGAGGCCGACCTTCTCGCCAAACTCCAGGACGCCGATGGCGGCTTCTACTTTCTGGTCTATCCCAAGAACCGTGAATACGAGAACGATGTACCTCTGACCGAAGGCCGCGATGGCGACCCGCAGGTGGTCTGGCCCAAAAACACCGCCGCCACGGCTGCGGCGGTCGCCGCCCTTGCCCAGTGCGCGTCGTCGCCCGCCTTCAAACTTCGTTACCCGGCCGAGGCGGAAGCCTACCTGGAAAAGGCCCGCCTTGGCTGGAGCTTTTTGAGCGACGCCATCGCCCAGCACGGGCTGGCCGGCTCCTACCAAAAAATCACCTTCTACGGCGACGAATTCGCCCACAACGACGAACTGTCCTGGGCCGCGACAGAGCTGTATCTGGCCACCGGTGACGCCGATTACCGGCGGCAGCTCCTCGAATGGTTTCCCGATCCCGGCGATCCCGCCACGTTCCGCTGGGGCTGGGTGCGGCTCGCGTTTTCCTACGGAAACGCCATCCGCAGCTACGCCTTCGCCGCCCGCACCGGACGCCTGCGCCCGGAGCAGCTGGATCGCATCCACTTGAAAAAATGCGAGACCGAGATCGCCGCCGCCGCCGAACTCGCCCTGCTCTCCTCCCGCCAGAATGCCTACGCGACCGGATTTCCCGAGGCGATGAAACGGTTTCGCGCCGCCGGCTGGTATTTCTCGCTCGATCAGGCCGCCGACCTGGCCGTCGCCCACCGGCTTTGGCCGCGCGCCGGCTACATCGACGCCCTCGTGGGGAATCTTAACTACGAAGGCGGCACCAACCCCCTCAACCTCTGCTTTGTCTCCGGGCTCGGGCTGCGTCGCCCGCGGGTGATCGTCCACCAGTTCGCCAACAACGACCGCCGGCGGCTGCCCCCGACCGGCCTGCCCCTGGGCAACATCCAGGCGGGCTTCGACTGGCTTCCGCTCTACGGACGGGAACTCGGCGCGCTGACGTTTCCTGCCGACGAGGCGGCGTCCGCTCCCTATCCGTTCTATGACCGCTGGAGCGACGCCTGGAACACCACCGCGGAGTTTATCACCGTAAACCAGGCGCGCAGCATCCTCGCGTTGGCCGCGCTGGTGGAGCCTACGGCCCCGCGCACCGGACCGTGGAAACCCGCCGCAGCCATCATCAACGCTCCCGATTTCGCGGCAGTCGGCTCACCCGTATCTGTAAGCGTGCAAACGCCCGGACTCGATCACTCCGCAGCACGCATCGTCTGGGAAGGCCGCGACCAGGAGCCGGGCATCGGGCCAAGCTGGACACTTGTGCCGCGACACCCCGGTCCTCAATGGATCGAAGTGGAGGTCGCCTGGCCCGACGGCCGCCGCGCCTTCGGCAGCGCCGCCTTTAACGCCCGGTAGGTTGTGTTTCTGAATTACCCCGGTGCAGCAGCGTCCGTCCCCGGACGCTGCCCCCTCAACCCAAACGCCCGGGGACGGGCGTTGTCACACACGGCGATCATGGCCACGCCTCCAGGCAGGAGCCTGCTTGCAGGAGATAGTTGGGCACCGCCTTGCGGACCATCGCCGAAGGGTGTGTTTCTGAAAACAATCGGGTCGGCGTGAGCGGGGAAGCGAGCCCGGCCAAGGCGACCGGGACGGAGGCGACCCGGCGGGTCGTGCCGTCGAGGACAACGCCGGCCCAGCCTGTTTATCCTCTCACTCGGAGAGTTCGACGGCCTGGGTGATTGCAGAAGCACACCCTGGACGATCTCCAAACCGAAATCGCTCCGCGATTCCGCCACGTTGGAAATCCGTAGCGGAACGGCGGAGCCGTTTCGCCCGCATAGCCTTCATTCACCCCACCAACGGCATCACTCGTTCAGGGGGCGGGTCGGCGGGAGGAGGAAACTTTTGCGGATCGTGACCACGCCCGGCGTGCGCCAGGGCCAGGCCTGGTCGGCGGCCAGTTGCACCTGGCGGCGCAGGTCCGCGAGTTTGGCGATGTCGATCTCGATTTGCTCCAGCGTCGCGGCGGCCACGGTTTTTTGCCCGCCTTGGGCGGCGTCTTTCGCACCGTAGCGGCTGATCGCATCGGCGAGCTCGGCGATACCTTTGTCGGCGGTGATGCCGGGGAGCTTGTCAACCGGGGGCTTGCCGCCTTCGCCGGGCGTGAGGCGGGCGAGCACTCCGCGCGCGAGGGTGAGCACGCTGGCGAGGGTTTCGCCGGAAAGCCCCCGGCCGATGCCATAGGCCTCGCGGAGGGTGGACTGGTCCTCGGCAAAGGTGCGCTTGGCGGCGGTCTGGATCGGCTGGAGCACGGCGAGCAGAGCCCCGCGAGCGCTGGCTTCCTCCACCGTGGCGGTTTTCTTGGCGGCGCGGGTGCCGGTGAGCTGGCCCAGCGCGACGTCGATCTCGTCGGCCAGCGTCACGATGGCCGGGGCCAAGCCGGGGTCGCACTCGACGCCGGCCAGACCGGCGACGTGGTCTTTTTGCACTGCGGCCGCCGCGACTTTGCGGGCGGCCTGGACTTCGTCCAAGTAGGACTTGTTGATGACGCCACGAGTGGTTTTAGGCGAGGGCGCGGCGGTGGCTGTCGTGGCCGCCGGCTGAGCTATCAATTTATCGGGCATGGGTATCCTTTCTTTTTTATAGATCGCGGGATCACAAACGCGTAACCCCTGCGTTAAATAAAGCAAAGAACATGCCCCTTGTCCCAACGTTCACGCCTAAAGCGAGGTGGGCTCATCCGCCAACATTGGCCGACAAACCAAAACATTGCCAGACTAGCCAAAACATTGAAGGACTGGATAAAAGAATGTCGGACAGTGTAAAACATTGGCCAAACAAGCCGCCGCTGTTGGCTGACAGAGCAAAAAAAATTTCGGCCCGGGCATCTTTGTTGCCGGACAGACCGCCGACATTGATCAACAAGGTGGCTACATTGCCAAACAAGGCGCCGTCTTGGCCGGACTCACCTTCGACATTGGCCGACAAGGCGCTGACATCGGCCGCCCCTGAGCCAACGTTGACGGACAAGGCTCTCACCGGAGCGGACCAGTTGGCGTCCTTATCCGGCAATCTTCCCCGGGGGGTGTTCACTTGGGAAGTGATATGACTCTTATGGCGGTTCCGGTGGGCCGCAGCGTCTGCATCTGTTTGCCGATGTCGCCGCGTGCATCCTTGGCGGCGGTGGGTTTGGGTCGCCTGCGTGCTAACGGCCATCGGCTTCATCCAGAAATGGAACCATTTAGCCCTTTCCCCGCTTTGGCCGACCCCGCTAAGGTGACAGCCGTTTTTCGTCTTTTTCCACACCATCCCCAACGCTTATGAGCCTTAAAATCCGTCCCGCCTCCGAATGCCAATACGCCCAGCTCTCGCTCGGCGAAGTCATGCTCCGCCTCGACCCGGGCGAGGGCCGCGTGCGCACCGCCCGCCACTTCACCGCCTGGGAAGGCGGCGGCGAATACAACACCTCGCGCGGTCTGCGCAAATGCTTCAACCTGAAGACCGCCGTGTGCACCGCCTTCATGGACAACGAAGTCGGCCACCTCGTCGAGGACTTCATCATGCAGGGTGGCGTCGCCACCGATTTCATAAAGTGGCGCGAAGACGACGGCATCGGCCGCACCGTGCGCAACGGTCTCAACTTCACCGAGCGCGGCTTCGGCATCCGCGGCGCCGTCGGCGTGCCCGACCGCGGCAACACCGCCGCCTCGCAGCTCAAGCCCGGCGACTTCGACTGGGATTACATCTTCGGCAAGCTCGGCGTGCGCTGGTTCCACACCGGCGGCATCTTCGCCGCCCTCTCGGAGTCCACCGCCGCCCTCACCATCGAGGCCGTAAAGGCCGCCAACAAATACGGCACCGTCGTCTCCTACGACCTCAACTACCGCCCCTCCCTGTGGAAGACCATCGGCGGACTCAAGAAGGCCCAGGAGGTCAATCGCGAGATCGCCAAGTATGTCGATGTCATGATCGGCAACGAGGAGGACTTCACCGCCTCCCTCGGCTTCGAGGTCAAGGGCCAGGAAACGCTCGGCCACATCGAGACCGACGCCTTCAAGACCATGATCGAGACCGCCGTGAAGGAATTCCCCAACTTCAAGGTCGCCGCCACCACGCTGCGCCACGTCATCACCGCCACGGTCAACGACTGGTCCGCGATCCTCTGGCACGACGGCAAGTTCCACGAGAGCCGCAAGTATCCCGGCCTGGAGATCCTCGACCGCGTGGGCGGCGGCGATTCCTTCGCCTCGGGCCTCCAGTTCGGCTTCCTCTCCAAGAACGATCCGCAGGCCGCCGTGGACTACGGCGCGGCCCACGGCGCGTTTGCCTCGACCACCCCCGGCGACACCTCCATGGCCACGCAGAAGGAAGTCGAGAAGCTCATGAAGGGCGGCAGCGCCCGCGTGGTGCGTTGATCGATACCCAACCCGAAAGCCGGCGGACTGGTCCGCCATCGCATCAAGCCCGGGCAACTCGCCCGGGCTTTTTCGTGTCCACCCACCAACTACAGGCGCCGTGCCACCACCCCCGATCCGCGGTTGCCCCGGGAAAGGGACGGCCCGGGGGCATTCACCAAAAAGGCGGGCCCGCAGGGCCCGCCTTGGCGTCGATGAGGATGGCGGCGGTCTTTATGCCAATGGTGGCGCGAATTAACACTATCCGGACGAAACGGCTCCGCCGTTCCGCCACGGATTCCCATCGTAGCGGAATCGCGGAGCGATTTCGGATTGGAGATCGTTCAAGGTGTGTTTCCGAAAAAAATCGGGTCGGCGTGAGAGGAGCAGCGGTCCCGGCCAAGGAGGCCGAGACCGAGACGACCCGGCGGGGCGTGCCGTCGAGGACAACGCCGGCCCGGCCTGCTGCTCCTCCCACCCGCAGAGATCGACGACCCGAGTGATTTCAGAAAAACACCCTGGTCCAAAAGCATCCCGCGATTGGTATTACAGCGACTGGGCGGCCTTGACCACGGCCTCGGTGGTGATGCCGAGCTCTTTGAAGACGGTCGCGCCGGGGGCGCTCATGCCGAAGCGGTCGATGCCGACCACCTTGCCGTCGAGGCCCACGTATTGATACCACAGGCTGGTCACGCCCGCCTCGATGGCGACACGCTTGCGCACCGACTTCGGCAGCACGCTCTCGCGATACTCGGCCGGCTGGCGGTTGAACCGCTCGAAACAGGGCACCGAGACGACGCGCACGCCGGCGCCGAGGATCTTGGAGGCGTTGACCGCGTATTGGAGCTCGCTGCCGCTCGCCAGCAGGATGTGGGTGAGTTCGGCCGTTTCCATGACGGCGATGTAGGCGCCCTTGGCCACGCCTTCGCGGCGGGTGGCGGCGGGGATGTCGTTGAGCAGCGGGATCGCCTGGCGGCTGAGGGCGAGCAGCGTGGGGCCGTCCACGCGTTCGAGGGCGGCGGCGTAGGCGCCGGCGGTTTCCTCCGGGTCGCCGGGGCGGATCACGTCGAAGCCGGGGATCACGCGCAGGCCGGAGACCGTCTCGACGGGCTGGTGGGTCGGGCCGTCTTCGCCGACGCCGACGGAGTCGTGGGTGTAGATGTAGATGACCGGGAGCTTGGCCAGCGCGGCGAGGCGCATGGCCGGGCGGGAGTAGTCGGCGAACACCAGGAACGTGGCGACGGAAGGACGGAAGATGCCGTCGTAGGCGACGCCGTTGGCGATGGCGGCCATGGCGTGCTCGCGGATGCCGAAGCGGATGTTGCGGCCGGCGCGGTTGGTCTCGTCGAAGTCCTTATCCGAGGCGATGTAGTTGAGCGTGGAGCCGTAGAGGTCGGCGCTGCCGCCGATGAGCAGCGGGAGTTCGGCGGCGACGGCCTGGAGCACCTGCTGGCCGGCGGCGCGGGTGGCGAGCTTGGCGTCGGCCGGGAAGAGCGGGGTCTTCTCAAGCAACTTGGCGGCGACGGGGGCGTCGTTGCGGCTGGAGAGGAGGGCGGCCTTATCGGGGTTGGCGGCCTTCCAGGCCTCGTAGGTCTTGCCCCACTTCTTGTAGGCGCGGACGAGCTTCTTCTTGTGGCCGGCGAAATAGGCGCGGACGTCGTCGCTCACAAAGAAGTGCTGGTCGGCGGGGAGACCGAGGCCGGCGCGGGCGGCTTCGGAGAACTTGGCGCCGCCTTCGCCGTGGCCCTTGGAGGAACCGGCGACCTCGGGAATGCCCTTGGCGATGATCGTCTTGGCGATGATGAGCTGGGGCTTGCCGGTGGCTTTCTTGGCCTTGGCGACGGCCTTGGCGACGGCGACCAAGTCGTGTCCGTCGATCTGCTGGACGTCCCAGCCGAGGGCCTTGAAGCGCTTGATGTCGTCGCCGCTCTGCGACTTGTTGGCCATGGCGTCGAGGGTGACGTCGTTGGAGTCGTAGATGAGGATCAGGTTGTCGAGCTTCTGGTGGGCGGCGAAGGCGATGGCTTCGAGGGCGACGCCCTCCTGCAGGCAGCCGTCGCCGGCGAGGGCGATCACATGGCTGTCAAAGAGGGTGTGCTCGGCGGTGTTGAAACGGGCGGCGGCGGCTTGCAGGGAGAGGGCCAGGCCGGTGGCGTTGGCGACGCCCTGTCCGAGGGGGCCGGTGGTACACTCGACACCCGGAGTCTCGTGGAACTCGGGATGGCCGGGGGTCTTGCTGTGAAGGGCGCGGAAGTTCTTCACCTCGTCGAGGGAGAGGTCGTAACCGCTCAAGTGAAGCCAGGAATAGATGAACATCGAACCGTGGCCGGCGGAGAGAACAAAACGGTCGCGATTGATCCAGCGAGGGGCATCGGGGTTGTAGGAAAGCGCGCTGCCAAAGAGAACGGCACCGATCTCGGCGGCGCCGAGCGGGAGACCGAGATGGCCGGAGGAGCACTTGTGCACGGCGTCGATGGCGAGGCCGCGGGCCTGGTTGGCAGCGAGGGCGAGGATATGAGTTTGGAGTGGCATGATAAAAAGGAGCCTTTTCTGAGACGAAGGGGTTGGAATTAAAGATTC
This sequence comes from uncultured Verrucomicrobiota bacterium, assembly GCA_903876795.1. Taxonomy (GTDB): domain Bacteria; phylum Verrucomicrobiota; class Verrucomicrobiia; order Opitutales; family Opitutaceae; genus Rariglobus. Next base: position 38,600 of record CAIRBK010000095.1, on the reverse strand, counting down.
TATCGCAAACGGGGAAGCCCAAAGGGCATGAAAAAAGCGAGTCGGATGGACTCGCTTTGCTCATGCGTGGAACCGGATGGTTTACTTGGCGGCGGCTTCGCGCTTCTCGGCCTTGACGGCGACGGCGGCCTTGCCGAGACGATCGCGGAGATAATAGAGACGGGCGCGCATCGGCTCGGAGGTCTGCTCGATCTCGATCTTGTCGATGTTGGGCGAGCTGGTCGGGAACACGCGCTCGACGCCCTCGCCGTAGCTGATACGGCGGACGGTGAAGGTCTCGTGGATGCCGCTGCCCTTGATGGCGATGACGATGCCGGAGAAAATCTGGATGCGCTCTTTGTCACCCTCGCGCACCTTGGTGTGCACGCGGACGCCGTCGCCGACCTTGAAGGGAGGGAGGTCTTTTTTGACCTGGCTGGCGGTGATTTCTTTGATGATCGGGTTGCTCATGACGGTTGAAGGTTGGGTTATTTGAGTAAATCGGGTCGGACTTGGCGGGTTTTCTCGATACGACGGGCGTTTCGCCACTCTTCGATCTTGGCATGGTCGCCGGAGAGGAGGACATCCGGCACGGACATGCCGCAGAATTCGGCGGGACGCGTGTATTGAGGAAAGTCGAGCAACTTGCCGGTGAAGGATTCGTGCGTCAATGACTTTTCTTCCCCGAGCACACCGGGAATCAAGCGCGCCAATGCGTCGATGACCACGGCGGCCGGCAGCGTGCCATTGGTGAGCACATAGTCGCCGATGCTGATCTCCTGGTCGATGATCTTGTCGCGGATGCGTTGATCGATCCCCTCGTAGTGCCCGCTCAGAAGGATCAGATGGGTTTCCTTGGCCAACTCCCCGGCCAGTTTTTGCGAATACGGCACGCCGTCGGGCGTGAGATAAATCCGGCGGCAACCCGGAGTCTGCAATTGCTCGATGGCTGCGAAAACCGGTTCGGGCTTCATGAGCATGCCGGCACCACCACCGAACGGCCGATCATCGGCATTCTTGTGTTTGCTGGTCGCCCAATCGCGCACGTCGTGGACCTTGACGGTCAACAACCCGCCCTCGATCCCCTTGCCCAGAATGCTCTCGGCCAAAAAGCCGTCGAGCATCCGCGGGAACAGCGTCAGGACATCGATGTGCAGCGGCATGGGTTGAAAGTGGCGGCAAAAAAAATCGCCCGAGCCGCAAGGCCGGGCGATTTGGGGGCGGTTATGCCGAAAACTTAGGCGGTGACGGCGGCCTTCTTGGCCTTCTTGATGAGCGACAAGGCGGTGTCCGTGGGGGTGGCGCCTTTGCTGATCCAGTAGTCGGCACGCTCGACATTGAGCTTCAGGGAGTCGTTCTTGGAACGGGGGTTGTGCGTGCCGAGGACTTCGACGGCAGCGCCATCACGACGCGAACGGGCTTCGGCGACGACCACGTGATAGATCGGGTTGTGCGTGGAGCCGATGCGGGAGAGGCGGATTTTGAGGGCCATGAGAGAGATGTGACGGACAGGTTGCTTGAGTTGAAAAGCCGTGGAATCCACCGAACGCGCCAAGCGATGTCAAGCAGCCATTTCATGCGATAATCTCGGAACAAAGAAAGACGGACCTTGACCAGTCCGGCGCTCGGTCCGAACGTGCGCCCCCTTATGCTCAAAGCTGGCATCGTCGGCCTGCCCAACGTAGGCAAGTCCACCCTCTTCAACGCCCTCACCCGCTCCCGCAAGGCGGAAGCGGCCAACTACCCGTTTTGCACGATCGACCCCAACGTGGGTGTCGTCGTGGTGCCCGAAGAGCGCGCCTACGTCCTGAAAGGCATCGCCAAGACCAATGTGGTCGTGCCCGCCGCGATCGAGTTCGTGGACATCGCCGGCCTTGTCGCCGGCGCCAGCAAGGGCGAGGGCCTGGGCAACCAGTTCCTCGCCAATATCCGCGAGACCGACGCCATCGTACACGTCGTGCGCTGCTTCGTTGACGACGACATCATCCACACGATGGGCGCCGTCGATCCGGTGCGCGACATCGAGGTGATCACCACCGAACTCGTGCTGGCCGACCTCGACGCCGTCGAAAAACGCCTCAACAAAACCCAGAAGCTCGCCAAGGCCGGCGACAAGGACGCCATCGCGGAGTTCTCCCTGCTGGAGCGTCTCGTCCCCCACCTCAACGCCGGCAAACCCGCCAACATCCTGGCGGCGAACGACGACGAGAAGAAGCTCCTGCAACTCTTCCATCTGCTCAGCGCGAAGCCCGTCCTTTACGCCTGCAACGTCGCCGAGAGCGACCTCGCGACCGCCGAGGAAAATCCTTACGTAAAGAAGGTCGCCGAGTTCGTGAAGACCCACCACGACGCCGCCTATGTGCCGATCAGCGCCCGCATCGAAGCGGAGTTGATCGATCTCTCCCCGGAGGAAGCCAAGGAGTTCCTCAAGGACCTCGGCGTGACCGACTCGGGCGTGTCCCAACTGATCAAGGCGACCTACGACCTGCTGGGCTTGCAGACCTACTTCACCGCCGGCGAAAAGGAAGTGCGCTGCTGGACGATCAAGAAGGGCTGGAAAGCCCCGCAGGCCGCCGGTGTGATCCACACCGATTTCGAGAAGGGTTTCATCAAGGCCGAGATCGTCTCCTACGACGATCTTACCCGCCTGGGCAGCACGGCCGGGGCGCGTGAGGCCGGCAAATACCGCCTCGAAGGTAAGGAATATGTCTTTCAGGACGGCGACGTCGCTCTGTTCCGTTTCAACAACTGAACCACGCGACGGCCAACCGTCCTGTTCTGGTATGCGCGCAAAAAAAGGCGCGGCCCCCGGGTGGGGGTCGCGCCTTTTTCGTTTTAAACGGAGCCGGGTTACAGCACGACGCCGCTGGGAATGACCGCGCCCTTGGGCACGACCAACACGCCGTCCCGGATGATAAGCCCGTTGGGGTAGTCGCCGTCGGCCTTGCCCTTGGCGGAGAGCTTCACGTTGTCACCGATGCGGGCGTTTTTATCGATGATCGTGTGTTCGATCTCGCAGTTGCGGCCGACTCCGATGTTCAGAATGCCCCTGGCCTTGTTGGCCTCCTGCTGCTCTGGCGTCTCGTAATAGTCCGCGCCCATCATCACGACCTCCGTGAGTTTCGAGCCCTCGCCGACAAACGAGCGGATGCCCAGCACGCAGCGCTTGAGCGCGCAGTCCGTGATGATGGATCCGTCGCCGATGACCGCATGGTCGATGGAACACTTGTTCAGCTTGGAGGCCGGCAGGTAGCGGTCCTGCGTGTAAATCGGCGCGGTCGGGTCGAAAAAGTTGAAAGGGGGCAGCGGGTCGGAAAGCGCCAGATTGGTGTCGAAAAAGGCCTTCACCGTGCCGATGTCCTCCCAGTAACCCTCGAAAATGTGGGCGAACAGACGCTTCTTCCCGAGCAGGCTGGGGATGACCTCCTTGCCGAAATCGGTCATGTTGTTGTCGAGCGCGTCCGCCAGCACCTGACGGTTGAAGACATAGATGCCCATGGATGCCAGGCAGTGCTTCTCGCCGGAGCTTGAGTGCAGAGTCGCCTCGAGCTTCGGGCTGAGGGTGAGGCTCTGGATCACGGCGGGATCCTTCGGCTTCTCGACAAAGCGGTTGATCGACAGGTCGTCGTTCACCTGCATGAGACCAAGGCCCTCGACCTTGGAGACGGGGAAAGGGATGGCCGCGATGCTCACGTCGGCCTTGCTGGCGATGTGATCGGCCACGATCTTCCGGAAATCCATCCGGTAGAGCTGGTCGCCGGAAAGGATCAGCACGAGATCGTGCGGGAAGCTGCGGAAATGCTGCAGATTGCGGCGGACGGCGTCGGCGGTGCCTTGATACCAGTTGGTGTTTTTCTCGGTCTGCTCGGCGGAAAGGATGTCCACGAAACCTCCGCCGAACGGGTCGAAGTTATACGTGCTCTGAGTGTGCCGGTGCAGCGAGGCGGTGTGAAACTGCGTGAGCAGAAAAATGCGGTTGATGTCGGAGTTGATGCAGTTGCTGATCGGAATATCGACCAGACGATATTTTCCCGCGAGCGGGACCGCCGGTTTGCACCGTTCCATTGTCAAAGGATAGAGGCGGGTGCCGCGACCGCCACCCATGACCACAGCCAGGACTTTTTTCTGCATGCTCATATGAGTTCTTAGGGGATAACTTGGGGATCAAGGTAATAGGGTATTACCTTGCGCCACGTTTGAACGAGCCCGTAAATTCGCGAGCTTAATCAGGCAAAAAATTATGTGTGGAATCGTAGGCTATGTCGGCCGTCAAAAGGCATCCCCCATCCTGCTCGAAGGCCTCAAACGCCTGGAATACCGCGGCTATGACTCCGCAGGTATAGCCGTGCAACAGGACGGCCGCCTCGAGCTCGCCCGCAAGGTGGGCCGGGTGGACAACCTTGTGAAGGAGGCCGCAAAACACCGCTTCACCGGCACCACGGGCATATCCCACACCCGCTGGGCCACCCACGGCGGCGTCACCGAGGCCAATGCCCACCCCCACCTGAGCAGCGACGGCGTCATCGCCCTCGTGCACAACGGCGTGATCGAAAACTACTCGGCGATCAAAAAATTCCTTCTAACCCGGGGCTACACGTTCAGCTCGGAGACCGACACCGAGGTTCTTTCCAACCTGATCGCCTACCACTACGCCAAGGAACCTGCGGCCCCCGCCGGAGAAAGCCGCTTCCTCCACGCCGTGCGCAAAACCCTTCGCCACGTCGAGGGCACCTACGGCATCGCCGTTCTCTGCAAGGACTGCGTCGGCGAGATCGTCGCCGCCCGCAAGGGTTCCCCGCTCATCCTTGGCGTAGGTGAAAACGAATACATCCTCGCCTCCGACGTCTCCGCCCTGGTCAGCCGCACGCAAAACGTCGTCTACCTGAAGGACGGCGAGGTCGTGCACGTAACCGCCAGACAATTCTCCATCTCCAACCTCGACATGGAGGACATCTCCCCGGTGGTCGACAAGGTCACCTGGGCCGTCGACGCCGCCGACCTCAACGGCTACGCGCATTTCATGGAAAAGGAGATCTTCGAGCAGCCCGCCGCGCTCGAAAACTCCATGCGCGGACGCTTCTCCGAGGACGGCTCCACCGCCAAATTCGGAGGCCTCAACCTCGGCCCGGTGGACTTCCGCCAGATCGACCGCTTCGCCTTCCTCGGCTGCGGCACCGCCTGGCACTCCTGCCTGGTCGCCGAACACCTCATCGAGCGGTTCGCCCGCGTGCCCGTCGAGGTCGACTACGCCTCCGAGTTCCGCTACCGCAACGCCCCGCTCTCCGGCAACCCGCTGTTCTTCGTCGTGAGCCAGTCGGGCGAAACCATCGACACACTCGGCGCACTCCGCGAGGCCCAGCGCAAGGGCTACAAGGTGCTCTCGATCAATAACACCGTCGGCTCCACCATCGCCCGCGAGGCCGACGGCGGCATCTACCAGCACGTCGGTCCCGAAATCGGCGTCGCCTCCACGAAGGCCTTCACCTCCCAGCTCCTCATCGGCGCCATGCTCGCGCTCCACGTCGCCCGCATGCGCGACATGAGCTTCGCCGACGGCGTCGAATACGTGAACGCCCTCAAGCAGGCCCCCGCCCTCGTGCGCAAGGCCCTCGAACAGGCCGCCCACATCCGGACCGTCGCCAAGCGTTTCGCGCAGTATAACGACATGCTCTTCCTCGGGCGCCTTTCCCTCTTCCCCATCGCCCTGGAGGGTGCGCTCAAACTCAAGGAAATCTCCTACATCCACGCCGAGGGCTACCCCGCCGCCGAGATGAAGCACGGCCCCATCGCCCTCATCAACGAGCAGTGCCCGAGCGTCTTCTTCGCCCCCAGGGGCGAGATCTTCAACAAGGTCGTCTCCTCCATGCAGGAGGTGAAGGCCCGCAAGGGCCCGGTCATCGCCATCGTCACCGAGGGCTGCGAACTGCCCCCGGCCCTGGCCGACGCCGTCATCACCATCCCCGAGTGCCACGAAGCCGTCCTGCCCATCGTCGCCACCATCCCCGTCCAACTCCTCAGCTACTACATCGCCTGCGAACGCGGCTGCGACGTGGACAAACCCCGCAACCTCGCGAAATCCGTGACCGTCGAGTAAGGCGGGCACCCGTTCACGGGCGATTCCCCGCATCGTCAAATTCACTCGTCCCCGCCTTCGGCCAACGGGCTCCCGACTTTAAAAAACGCGCTCCGACATGAACATCTTCCCCCACCGCGACGACTTCCTGAAGCTCGCCAACCAGGGCAACGTCATCCCCGTCTACACGGATCTAATGGCCGACTTCGAAACACCCGTTTCGGCCTACGCCAAACTCAAGTCGGCCGGCCCCTCCTACCTGCTCGAATCCGTCGAGGGCGGCGAACAACTCTCCCGCTACAGCTTCATCGGCTGCCGCCCCCGCAAGGTCTTCATCTGCGGGCCGCAGACCACCGAGATCCGCCACCCTGCGGCGGCCGGCCGGCCCGCCCGCTCCGAAACCGTCCCCACCCCGCAGGACCCGCTCAACCTCATCGAGGCCGAGATGGCCGGCCACCACCCGGTAAGCCTGCCGGGACTGCCCCGCTTCACCGGCGGCGCCGTCGGCTTCATCGGCTACGAATACGTCACCCGCATCGAACCCTCGGTCCCTGCGGCCCAGAAGGACGAACTCGGCCTCCCCCTGCTCTACTTCATGCTGTCGGACTCGCTGCTGATCTTCGACCGCGCCAAACAAACCCTCCGCCTCTGCGTCAACGCCCACCTGCGCGGCGCCGCCGAAGCCTCCGCCGCCTACGACGCCGCCGTGGCCGAGCTCAATTCACTCCACGCTCTCCTCCGCGAACCCAGCGCCCTCGCGCCGGCGCCGTTGATTGAAACCGGCCCGATCACCGTCCCGCCGGGCAACTTCTCCCAGCCGGCCTTTGAATCCGTGGTCGAGGGCACCAAGGAGTTCATCCGCTCCGGCGACATCATCCAGATCGTCCCTTCACAGCGGTTCACCAAGCCGTTCTCCAAAACCCCGCTCGATCTCTACCGGGCGCTGCGCACCGTCAACCCCTCGCCCTACATGTTCATCCTCGAGGCCGGCGACTTCGCCATCGTCGGAGCCTCCCCCGAAGTCCATGTGCGCCTCACCGACGGACTCGTCGAATTCCGCCCCATCGCCGGCACCCGCAAACGCGGGCTCACCCACGCCGAAGACCTCGCCCTCGAAAAAGACCTGCTCGCCGACGACAAGGAGCGCGCCGAGCACCTCATGCTCGTGGACCTCGCCCGCAACGACATCGGCCGCGTGTGCGAATACGGCAGCGTCACCGTCCCCGAAATGATGGTGATCGAGCGCTACTCGCACGTCATGCACATCGTCTCCCAGGTCGAAGGCCGCATCGCCAAGGGCCAAACCGCCTACGACCTTATGCGAGCCACCTTCCCCGCCGGCACGGTGAGCGGTGCGCCCAAAATCCGCGCCATGCAGCTCATCGCCGAAAACGAACCGTCCCGGCGCGGCTTCTACGCCGGCGCCCTCGGCTATTTCGGTTACGACGGCAACAGCGACACCTGCATCATGCTGCGCACCTCCCTGATCAAGGACGGGCTGATCCACATCCAGTCCGGCGCCGGCGTCGTCGCCGACTCCGTGCCCGCCTCGGAATACCTGGAAACCGTCAACAAAGCCTCCGCGCTCTTCAAAGCCGTCGCCATGGCCGAGCGCTTCTGATCGCGGCCGGCCCTCGCGGGCCGGATTCAGGAGTACTTCTCCTGCACCCGCCCGAAGTCCTGCGTCACTGCCTCGCACAGGCCGGCGAACGTTTCTTCGGCCAGTGGCAGCTTGCGCCCCTTGAGGAACGACACGCCCCAGCGGCGCTTGAGTTTGCGCTTCCCCGGCGGCACGGACACCAGCAGCCCCTTGGCCAGTTCGTCGCGGGCGATCCACGGAGCCAGCACACCCGCGCCGATGCCGATTTTCACCAACTCCTTGATCGCCTCCATGCTGCCCAGCTCGATGACGTTCTGAAGCGCCACGCCCTCCTCGCGAAAATACTGGTCCACGAGCCGGAACGTGTGGCTGCTCTTGTTGTAAAGCACCAGGGTTTCCCCGGCTATCTCCTCCCGGGGAGCGCGGCGCTTTTCCGCCCAGGGGTGCATGGGCGACACCAGGAAACGCAGTTCATCCTCGAACAACGGGCGGAACTGAAGATCGGCCGCGTTCACCTCCGATTCGAGCGTGAGGGCGATGTCCACCTGGTTGCTGCGGAGCAACTCCAGCTGCCGCGGCTGGTCTCCCGATTCGATTTTGATCACGCATCCGGGGAAGCTCTGCTTGAATTCGCGCAACACCGTAGGAAGAATATGGTGACACGCCGTGGTGCTGGCTCCCACCCGAAGGCGTCCGTGCCCCCAGTTCTGCAGCTCCTCAAGCGAGGTCCGCGCATCCCGCATCTCGCGCAGAATCCGCTCAGCGTGCGGCAGCAGCTGCTCACCCGCCTGGGTCAGGTGCGCTTTTTTGCCCACGCGATCAAAAAGCGCCACCCCGGTGTCGCGTTCCAGCGTCTTGATCGTGTGACTCACGGCCGACTGCGTCAAAAACAGCTCCTTGGCGGCCTGCGTGAAACTGCCGCGCCGCGCCAACGTGACGAACGCCAACATCTGCCGACTGTCGAGGGTGTTGTTCATGGATGAATGGCTCTCATCATTTTGATTAAATGTTTGAAAGGTCTTTCTCGTTACTGACTCAGTGCATGGCACGTCGAACGCTGGAGGCAAGGACTTCCAGCCATGTCCACGAGCAACCGCAGGACCGCCGCCAGCCCCTTGACCCAGCGCCCGCTGAGGATCGGCTTCATCGCGCTCAACGACGCCGCCCCGATCATCGTCGCCCACGAAAACGGCTTCTTTAAGAAACACGGCCTGCATGTCGAACTGAGCCGCGAGGTCGGCTGGGCGACCATCCGCGACAAGATCATCCACCGCGAACTGGACGCCGCCCACGCGCTGGGCGCGATGGTGATCAGCACCAATCTCGGCATCAACTGCCTGCCCTGCGAGTGCCTGACGGCCTTTGTGCTCAACAGCGACGGCAACTGCATCACCCTCTCCGAGGAACTCTGGAAACGCGGCGTGCGCGACGCCGACACCATGCGCGAAGAGATCGTGCGTTCGCGCCATGAGCGCGCCTACGTCTTTGCCGTGGTCTTCGCCCACTCCTCCCACCGCATCCATGTCTGCGACTGGCTGCGCGGCGGTGGCATCGACCCCGAGAAAGACGTCCGCATCGTGGTCGTTCCCCCGCCCCAGCTTTTCCGCAATCTCGCCGCCGGCACGATCGACGGCTACAGTGTCGGCGACCCGTGGAACTCCCTGGCCGTGCGCGAAAAAATCGGCTGGTGCCCGGCCGTAAGCCCCGACCTTGGCCCCGGCCACGCCGAGAAGGTCCTGATGGTGCGCAAGGACTTTGCCGAGACGCGCTCCGGCGAACATCTCGCCCTGATCGCCGCCCTTTCCGAAGCCGCCGCGCTCTGCGACCAGCCCGACTTCCGTCCCGAGCTGTGCGGGCTGCTGGCCCGCCGTGAATACATCAATGTCGCCGCCCGGGTCATCCAATCCAGCCTGGTCGGACCGTTCGATGCGGGCCACGGCCGCACCGTGCCCGCCGTTGATTTCATCCGTTTCCATCGCGACGGCGCCAACGATCCGACCGCCGCCAAGGCCGCCTGGTTGATCGAGGGCTTCAACCGCCACCGCTTCCTGCCCGCCAGCATGACCACGCCGGCCGACCTCGGCCGCCGCGCTTTCCGTTCCGACCTCTACCAACTCGCCCAGAAATCATCCCGTAAACGCCAAGACCATGAACTCGTCCAAGCCTGATTCCCTCAACCTGCGCCGCCTCAACCGCCGCGCCTTCCTCTCCACCGCCGCCAAGGGCCTCGGTGCCACCGCCCTCCTCGCCAATCTGCCCCAGGGCTGGGCCGCGCCCGACGCCGGAGCCTCCGAGGCACCCGAGACCACCGACCTCAACTTCGGCATGATCGCGCTGACCGATTGCTCCCCCATCGTCATCGCCCACGAAAAGGGCCTGTTTAAAAAATACGGCATCAACTCCAAGGTCACCAAGGGCGCCAACTGGGCCGCCATCCGCGACAACCTTTCCACCGGCTCCATCCAGGCGACCCACATGCTCTACGGCATGCCCTTCGCCTCCACCATGGGCCTCGCGGGCTCGCCCAAAAAACCCATGATCATCCCTTGGGTCATCAACCGCAACGGCCAGGCCATCACCGTCAAAACCGACTGGAAGGGCAAGGTTGGTGCCGATCCGAAATCCCTCAAACCCTTCGTCGATCAGGCCAAAAGCCTCGGCGAACCGCTCACCTTCGCCATGACTTTCCCGCCTGGCACCCACAACATGTGGATACGCTACTACCTGGCGGCCGGCGGCATTCATCCCGACAAGGATGTCAACCTCATCGTCGTCCCGCCCGCCCAGATGGTCGCCAACATGAAGATCGGCAAGATGGACGGCTTCTGCGTCGGCGAGCCTTGGGGCGCCCGCGCCATCGCCGACAAGATCGGCTACACCGCCGTCACCACGCAGGACATCTGGAAGGATCATCCCGAGAAAGTATGCGCCTTCACCGAGGAGTTCGCCAACAAGAACCCCAAGACCGTCAAGGCCGTGCTCAAGGCCCTTCACGAGGCCAGTGTCTGGCTCGACGACCTCAACAACCGCGCCGAACAATGCCAGATCGTGTCCAAGGCCACCTACATCAACTGCGCCCCCGAAGTCATCCTCGGCCGCCTCATGGGCGAGCTCGACTACGGGGACGGCCGCAAGGTGCAGGACGAGTTCTACATGCACTTCAGCAAGCGCAACTGCAACTACCCGCAGCCCAAGCACGGCACCTGGTTCCTCTCCCAGTTCCGCCGCTGGGGCATGGTCACCGGTGCGCCCGATTACGCCGCGATCAACAAAAAGGTTCTCCGCAGCGACATCTACGAAGAGGCCATGAAGGAAATCGGGGTCATCCACGGCGGCCTCGACAACACGCCAGAGACGCTGTTCGACGGCGTCACCTTCAACCCCGCCGACCCCGAGTCCTACGCCAAGGGTTTCGCCGTCAAAAACATCAAGGGCTGATCCTTCGTCGCCCCTTGCCATGAACCCGTCCGACCGGTTCTGGGCCGCTTGCCGCGACGTCTCCGTCTGGAGGCGCGCGGCCAAGCTGGGCCTCCCCGTCGGCGTCGCCCAGGTCGTCCTCAACCAGGGCGACATTTGGCTCGCCGGAGCCGTCACCTTCACGGTTGTCGCCAAGTCCGTTCTATCGCCGACGCTATCTTTCCTCATCGCCTTCGTCTCCGCCGCCTCCACCCGCGCCGAATCCCGTTAACCACCGGCCACTGCCTTTTCCCGTTATGAACAAGTTCAAGTTTGATTGGCTCATCCTGCCGCTCGTCGGCGTCCTCATCGTGCTCTCGGTATGGCATGGTGTGGCCGGAAAAAAGATCTTCGTCACCGACGCCGCCGGCGCGATCATTGAGGAGAAGCGCATCGGCCTCATCCCCGATCTGCCCAACGTCGTCGAGACTTGGACCTCCAGCCTGCCTTACATCAAAGAGCCGTTCGCCAAACGCGGTGAGATGGACCAGGGCATCCTGCGCTTCACCTGGTATTCCCTCGTCCTCGTCGCCCAAGGCTACGCCATCGCCCTCATCATCGGCGTGCCGCTCGGCTTCTTCCTCGGCCTGTCGCCCACCTTCACCAAGATGTTCGACCCCCTCATCCAGGTGCTGCGCCCCGTCTCCCCGCTCGCCTGGCTGCCACTCGGCCTGGTGCTCTTCATGCGCGCCGGCCCCGAGGCCGGCACCTACGCCGCGCTGTTCACCATCGCCCTCTGCGGCATGTGGCCGACCGTGCTCAACACCGCCGTCGGCGTGCGCGCCGTCCCCCAGGATTACCTCAACGTGGGCCGCGTGCTGAAACTCTCCCGCTGGAAGATGCTCACCAAGATTCTCATCCCGGCCACCCTGCCCTACATGTTCACCGGCTTCCGTCTCAGCCTGGGCATCTCCTGGCTCGCCATCGTCGCCGCCGAAATGCTCACCGGCCGCCCCGGAGCGGGCGGTTTCCTCTGGCAGGAATACAACGCCCTTATCTACGAGCACATCATCTTCTCCATCCTCACCATCGGGTTGGTCGGCCTCATCCTCGACCGCCTCATGTCCCTCGTCGAAGCCCGCTTCAAGGCCACCAGCTAAACCGTCATGGCCTTCCTCGACCTCCAAAACGTCTCCAAGTCTTTCGGCGGGCACAGCGTCCTCACCAACGTCAACCTGTCGATCCGCGAGGGTGAATTCGTCGCCATCGTCGGCTACTCCGGCCAGGGCAAAACCACGCTCATTTCCATGATCGCCGGCCTGCTCAAGCCCGACTCGGGCACCGTTACCTTGGATGGCACGCCCATCACCGGCCCAGGACCCGATCGCGGTCTCGTTTTTCAAAACTACAGCCTCCTGCCCTGGCTCACCGTTTACGAAAACATCGCCCTCGCCGTGGAGCAGGTCTTCCCGCAATGGGACGCCCCGACCCGCCAGGCCCACGTCGATAAATACATCGCGATGGTCAAGCTCTCCCACGCCAAGGACCGCCTGCCCAAGCAACTCTCCGGCGGCATGAGACAGCGCGTCTCCGTCGCCCGCACCCTCGCCATCCAGCCGCGCATCCTGCTGCTCGACGAGCCGCTCGGCGCCCTCGACGCCCTCACCCGCGCCACCCTCCAGGACGAGATCGGCGGCATCTGCCAGTCCGAGGGCAAGACCGTCATCCTCATCACCAACTCCGTGGACGAGGCCCTCCTCCTCGCCGACCGCATCATCCCGCTCACCATCGGCCCCGGCGCCACACTCGGTGAAACCGTCCCTGTCAACCTCGCCCGCCCGCGCAACCGCACCGAGCTCAACCACGACCCCGAGTTCAAACGCCTGCGCGCCCAGGTCACCAACCAACTCCTCAGCTTTAACTCCACCCGCCAGACGACCCTCACCCGCAAGCTCATCCTTCCCGACATCCTGCCGGAAGACCTCGACAAACCTCGCGTCCACCGCCCGCCACGCCGCCTCTCCGAGGAAAAAAGCGAGAACGTCACCATCGCCTGAGCAACCGCCACCGGCCCCCCGTCCCACCACATGAGCAAGTTTTTGGAAATCACCCAGCTGGTTAAAACCTTCCCCACCCCGAAGGGGCCGCTTACCGTCGTCCGCGACTTTGACCTCGGCCTGAAAAAGGGCGAGTTCATCACCGTCATCGGCCACTCCGGCTGCGGCAAATCCACCGTGCTCTCCATGATTGCCGGCCTCAGCGATGTCACCGGCGGCGTCATCGTACTCGCCGGCAAGGAGGTCACCAACGCCGGCCCCGACCGCGGCGTGGTTTTCCAAGCACCCTGCCTGCTGCCGTGGTTCACCGCGTTTGAGAACGTCATGCTCGGCATCGACCAGGTTTACTACACCGCCTCCAAACTCGAACGCACCCAGATCGCCGAATACTACCTCTCCCTCGTCGGCCTGGCCGACTCCATGCACAAACGCCCCGGCGAACTCTCCCAGGGCATGCGCCAGCGCTGCGGCATCGCCCGCGCCTTCGCCCTTTCCCCCAAGATGCTCCTCCTCGACGAGCCGTTCGGCATGTTGGACTCGCTCACCAAGTTCGAGCTCCAGGACGTGCTCCTCAACCTCTGGCAACGCGACCAGAAGACCGCCCTCATGGTCACCCACGACGTGGACGAGGCGCTCTACCTCTCCGACCGCGTCGTCATGATGACCGACGGCCCCGAGGCCACCGTGGGCGACATCCTTGAGGTCAAGTTTCCCCGCCCGCGCACACGCAGGCAGCTCCTTGAGGACCCCGAGTATTACCGCCTGCGCGAATACCTCATCCACTTCCTCAACGAGCGCTCCCACCACCGCCCCGGCAAAAACGGCCAGCCCGCCCTGGCCCATGCCTGAGTCGCCACTTTCCCTTCGTCCACACACCAACACCACACCATGAAACGCTCGCTTAACCTGAGTCTCATCTGCCTCGGCTTGACTGCCACCGCGGCCAGCAGCCTGGCCCAATACTCGCCGGCTCCCCCGCGTCCCTATCCGGGCTACATCAACGACAAACTCCGCGCCTCCGATCCCTACATGAACCAGTGGGACATCGGCGTGAACGTCCGCGGCCGCTTTGAGGACAAGGAAGGCGGCGGCTTCACCTCGGCCGGCTCAAACTGGGACTTGGCGACCGCCAATGGTCAGGACAACAACAACAGCTACTTCCTCACCCGTGCCATGCCCCGCGTCGGCTTCACCGACAAGTGGTATCAGGTCTTCGCCGAAGGCCGCACCAGTTCATCCCTGGACGACGAGCGCGACGTCAACCGCGCCGCCCCCGGCAAGGGCCTCACCGAGCACGACTCCGACCTGAACCTCCACCAGGCCTTCGTCTTCGTCGGCAACCACAAGGAGTTCCCCGTTTCCCTCAAGCTCGGCCGCCAGGAGCTCGTCTACGGCGACCAGCGCCAGCTCGGTCACTTCCGCTGGAACAACAACGCCCGCACGTTCGACGCCGCCAAGGTCCGCTACCAAAACAAATGGCTCGGCGTCGACGCCTTCACCGGCGGCCTGGTCTCCAACGACAACCACAACTTCAACGACTCCCGCTACGGCACCGATTTGTTCTCGGGCGCCTACTTCAACTTCCCCACCGTCGCCAAAAACGAGACGGTCGAAGCGTTCATCTACAACCGCAACGTCAACGAAGACACGGTCAAGGAGAACTACGGCGGCGTGGCCGCCCCTTTCCGCAACCCGAACATCCAGGATCTCTACAGCGCCGGCCTGCGCGTAAAGTCCAAGCCCGGCGCCTACGGCCCCTGGGATTACAGCGCCGAGGTCATGCACCAGTTCGGCACCATCAACAACCAGACCGCCGCCGGCGCCTACGTCGGTCCGGCCGGCACCCCCGCCGCGATCGCCGCCGCCCGCGAGCGCGAGCAAGAGGCCTACGCCGCCATCCTCGGCCTCGGCTACACCTGGACCGAGAGCACCATGCAGCCCCGCCTGGCGTTCATCTACAGCTATGCCTCCGGTGACAAAGACCGCCTCGATGGCACCAGCGGCACCTTCCAAAACCTGTTCGCCACCACCCACCTCCACTATGGTTACATGGACCTGAACAGCCTGCAAAACCTTCACGACCTCCGACTGGCCTACACCTTCAAGCCCGTCTCCACGGTCACCATCGCCCTGGAAGCCCACCAGCAGTTCCTCGATACCGCCCAGGATTATTGGTACAACGTCGCCGGCGTCGCCCGCAACGGCGGCGGCTACGGCGTCCCCGGCACCGCCGCCGTGGGCTCCAGCACCAATCTCGGCCAGGAACTCGACCTGGTGATCGGCTGGTATCCCGCCATCCACACCCACGTCGAACTGGGCGTCTCCCACTACTTCCGCGGCGACTACATCAAGGAATCCCTCGCCGACAACGGCGGCTCCAAGGACGCCTCCTACGTCTACCTCCAACTCACCCTCAACCTCTGATCCCCCGGGATCCTTCGCCTGAAACCAGCGGCGCGGCATCCCCACGGACGCCACGCCGCTTTTTTTGATTCTTTCCCTAACCCACACCCTACCACCATGACCAAAGCCTCCATGACCGCCGCCATCCTCGCGGCCAAAAAAGCCAAACACCTCACCTGGGCCGCCCTCGCCAACGCCGCCGGCCTCTCCGAGGTCTACACCACCTCCGCCTGCCTCGGTGAAAACGCCCTCCCGGCCGCCGCCGCCGCCCGCGTCGCCACCGCCCTCGACCTCGGCCCGGACATCGCCGACGCCCTTGTGGAATTCTGCAACAAGGGCGAGGCCGCCTCCACCATCTCCAAGGAACCCCTCCAATACCGCTTCCAGGAAATCATCTACGTCTACGGCCCCACGCTGAAGGCCCTCATCGAGGAAAAATTCGGCCCCGGCATCATGAGCGCCATCGACTTCACCATGTCCGTTGACCGCGTCGCCGACCCCAAGGGCGACCGCGTCAAAATCGAGATGTGCGGCAAGTTCCTCGGCTACAAAACCTGGTAACCCGCCTCAGGCCCCTCAACGAAGGGCGTTCGTCAAATGATGAGCGTCCTTCATTATTTAACGAAAATAGATTCACCCGCCTAATCTATTGGACCGCCTCCGCTGGCACCTTGAGTGCTCTTTTCGAACCCCGTGAACGCCGCCTCCGATCCCTCCCCCGCCCCCTTCTCGACCGAGCAGAAAGAATACCTGCAGGGCTTTATGGCCGGCGTGGCCGCCTCCGGCCGTTTCCCGCTCACCACCGCCGGAGCCTCCGGCCCGTCTGGGGTAACGGCGAGCGCCAGCGAGCCGTCCGTCCACGGCACCCCCTTGGCCGATCTCTGCAAAGAGGAGCGTTGGAAACACGCGGAAAATCCCCTCGACGCCTGGGAGCGTCTGCTCGCCCACGTCGAAGCCGACAAGTTTCCCGATGCGGAGAACATGTATCGGTTCAAAACCCACGGGCTTTTCCACGTCGCCCCGGCCCAGGACAGCTTCATGATCCGTCTGCGCGTGCCCGCCTGCGAGATAACCGCGCACCAGTTTCACGCACTCGCCGACCTGTCGTCCCAACTCGGCAACGGCCACGTCGATCTCACCACGCGCGGCAACCTCCAGCTCCGCGAACTACGCCCGCGCGACCTCGTTTCCGTGCTCACGCGGGTCCAGGAGCTTGGCCTTACCTCGCGCGGCGCCGGTGCCGACAACATCCGCAACGTCACCGCCTCCCCCAACAGCGGCTTCGATCCCGACGAGGTGCTCGACGTTCGCCCCTACGCCAAAGCCGTTCACCACTACATTCTCAATCACCGCGACTGCTACGGCCTGCCTCGCAAGTTCAACATCTCCTTCGACAACGGCGGCAGCCTCACCGTCGCCGCCGACACCAACGACATCGCCTTCATCGCCACCCGCGTCGTCTGCGGAGACGCGATTTCAAATCTCCAATCTGAAATCTCAAATCCGCCCGCCCCGGGCGTTTTTTTCCGCGTCCTCCTCGGCGGCATCACCGGCCACCAGGACTTCGCCCGTGACACGGGCCTGCTCATCAAACCGTCCGAAGCCGCCGCCGTCTCCGCAGCGATGGTCCGCGTCTTCGTCGAACACGGCGACCGCACCAACCGCAAAAAAGCCCGCCTCAAATACCTCCTCGATAAGTGGGGTTTCGAACGCTTCCTCGAAGAAACCCGGAAAAAGCTCTCCTTCCCGCTCGTTCGCGTGCCCGCCGCCGCCTGCGAGCCCCGCAAGCCGCTGATCAAACACGGCTGGATCGGCCCTTACAAACAGGCCCAGCGCGGCTTCACCTCGATCGGCGTCGGCATCCCCGTCGGCCGCATGTCCGCCAGGCAGATGCACGGTCTCGCCGCCGTTGCCGCCAATTTCGGCAAGGGCGAACTGCGCCTGACCGTCTGGCAAAACGTCATCATCCCGCACATCCCCGACGGTCTGGTCGCCTCCGTCTGCCGCCAAATACGGCATCTCGGCTTCACCACCGAGGCTTCCAGCACCACCGGCGGCATCGTCGCCTGCACCGGCAGCCGCGGCTGCAAATACGCCGCCGCCGACACCAAGGGCTCCGCCGCCGCCCTCGTCAAACACCTCGACGGCTCCGACCTGCTCATCGAGCAACCCGTCAACATCCACTTCACCGGCTGCGCCCACTCTTGCGCCCAGCACTACTGCGGCGACATCGGCCTTATCGGATCCAGGCAACCCGACGGCACCGACGGCTACCATGTCGTGCTCGGCGGCGGCCTGGACCTGGAACAGGGCATCGCCCGCGAGGTCTTCCGCGGCGTCCCCGCCGGCGAGGTCAACACCCTCGCCGAAAAAATCCTCCGCACCTACCAGACGCGGAAAGCCTCCGGCGAAACCTTCGCCCAGTGGTCCCGCCGTCACTCCGTCAAGGAACTCCAGGAATTCCTCTCCGCATGAGCACCGTCCCGCTGATCCCCGAAAACGCTCCTTTCACGGCCGAGCAGCGCGCCTGGCTCAATGGCTTCCTCGCCGGCGTCTTCAGCCGCGCCGCCGTATCCGGCTCCCCCGTCGGCGCCGCCGGGTCGCAGGCGCTTACGCCGCTCACCGTGCTCTACGCCACGCAGACGGGCACCGCCGAGAGTCTCGCCAAACAGGCCGCCAAGGAGGCCGGCAAGCGCGGTTTCGCCGCCTCCGTGCTCGACATGGCCGGCGTCTCCATCGAGCAACTGCCCGCCCACGCCAACCTCCTCGTCATCACCAGCACCTACGGTGACGGCGAACCGCCCGACAGCGCCAAAGCCCTCCATTCCGCCCTCGCCTCCGCCTCGCCAGCCGCTCAACTCGCCTCCGTCCGCTACAGCGTCTGCGCCCTCGGCGACACCAACTACACGCTCTTCTGCCAGGCCGGAAAAGATTTCGACGCCCACCTGGAAAAACTCGGCGCCAGCCGCGTCGCCCCGCGCACCGATTGCGACGTCGATTACGAGGGGCCGTTCACTGCCTGGCTCGACTCCGCGCTTTCCGCCTTCGGCTCCGCACCCGCAACTCCGAGCATGAGCGAAGGTGCTTCTGAAACCGCAGCCGGCTTTTCCAAGAAAAACCCGTTTCCCGCCCCGGTCCGCATCGTCCGCAACCTCAACGCTCCCGGCTCCGCCAAGGAGGTCAACCACGTCGAGTTTGATCTCGCCGGCTCCGGCCTCGCCTACGAAGCCGGCGACGCCCTCGGCGTGTATCCGCACAACTGTCACGACCACGTCTCCGCCGTCATCCGGGCCCTCGGCTGCGACGGCGAGGAAGCCGTCCCCTCGCCCGCCGGAGAACTGCCGCTGCGCACGGCCCTCACCCAGCACTTCGACCTCGGCAAACCCTCCCCCGCGCTCCTCACGCTCTTGGGGGTGAGCGAACCGGTCCCCCACCACGTCCTCGACGCCTTGCTCGCCGCCCCCGCCAAGCCCGCCCCCGCCCTCTTCGTCGGCGCGCTCAAAAAAATCCAACCCCGCCTCTACTCGATTTCTTCATCACCCAAGGCCCACCCCGGCCGGGTGCACCTCACCGTCGGTGCCGTGCGCTATGAGGTCAACGGCATCCCCCGAAAAGGCGTGTGCTCCACCTTCCTCGCCGAGCGCGCCCTCGCGCACGGCACCGCCGGGGTGTTCGTGCACGCCAACCCCGCCTTCCGCCCGCCCGCCGATCCTTCCGTCGCCATGATTATGGTCGGCCCCGGCACCGGCATCGCCCCGTTTCGCGCCTTCCTCGAAGAACGCGCCGCCACCCGCGCAACCGGAAAAAACTGGCTCTTTTTCGGCGACCAGAAAGCCGCCACCGACTTCCTCTACCGCGAGGAGCTTGAGGCCCTGCGCGCCTCCGGCGTGCTCACCCGGCTCGACGTCGCCTTCTCCCGCGACCAGCAGGAGAAAGTCTACGTCCAGAACCGCATGTTGGAAAAGGCCGCCGAGCTCTACGCCTGGCTGGAGGCCGGCGCGCACTTTTATGTGTGCGGCGACGCCGGTCGCATGGCCAGGGACGTGGACGCGGCGCTCCACCAGGTGTTCGTCACCGCCGGCGGTAAATCCCCTGAGGCCGCCGCCGCCTACGTCCAATCCCTCAAAACCTCCAGACGTTACCAGCGCGACGTGTATTGATGAGCGCCCCCGTCCGCACTCTCATCGACGAATTCATCGAGTCGCAACGCCGGCTCGACACCCCCGTCGCGCGTTTCGCCGCCGCCCACGACATGGGCGCCGCCCCGCGCTCCCAGCTCATCCCCCTTTCCGCACCCGGCCCCGGCGAACACTACGCGTTCCAGGTGGACCTCGATTCCTGCACCGGCTGCAAGGCCTGCGTCGCCGGCTGCCATTCTCTCAACGGCCTGGACCAGGGGGAAACCTGGCGAGACGTCGGCCTCGTGCTCGGCGGAAGCGAAGCCCTGCCGTTCCAACAGACGGTCACCACCGCCTGCCATCACTGCGAGGACCCCGCCTGCCTCAACGGCTGTCCTGTGCTGGCCTACGAGAAGGACCCCGTCACCGGCATCGTCGTCCACCTCGACGACCAGTGCATCGGTTGCAGCTACTGCGTGCTCAAGTGCCCGTATGACGTGCCCAAATACAACGACCGCCTGGGCATCGTCCGCAAATGCGACCTGTGCCACGGCCGCCTCTCCGCCGGCGAGGCCCCCGCCTGCGTCCAGGCCTGCCCCACCGAGGCCATCTCCATCATCAAGGTTCCCTCGGCAACCGCGAGCGCCGGCGATTGGCTCCCGTGCGCACCCGACCCGGCCTACACCCGCCCCACCACCCGTTATGTCTCCAGGAATCCGCTGCCGGCCAACCTCCGCGCCGCCGACGCCGATACCCTGCGTCCGCAACCTGCCCACTACGCCCTCGTTTTCCTCCTCGTTTTTACCCAGATCGGTCTCGGCCTGTTGATCGCCTCCCTCGGTGCCGCGAGCGCCGGCGAGTGGCTGCGTATCGCTGCCGCCGCCTTCTTCACCTTCGGCCTCATCTCCTCCGTCGCTCACCTCGGTCAACCGCTGCGGGCCTGGCGTGTCTTCCTCGGTCTGCGCAGATCCTGGCTGTCGCGCGAAGCCGTCGTGCTCGGCGCCGCCTTCCCGTTGGTCGCACTGGCTGCGGCCGGCCCCTGGCTCGACTTTCTCGACCGCCAAACCCCGCTCATCACCGTGGCCGCCAGCTCCGTCGCCGCTCTGGGCGTGTTCTGTTCCGCCATGATCTACATCGACACGCGCCGCCTCTTCTGGCGTCCGTCCCAGTCGCTTGGCCGCATGGCGGGCACCGTGTTGATCGCCGCGCTTGCGCCGCTCTCCGCCTTGGCCGCCGCCGTCGCGCTCGCCGCCAAGCTGACGCTCGAACTTTCCACACTGCGCGGCGCCTCTTCCCCCGCGCGCCTGCAGCGCGGCCCTCTGCGCTTCGTCGTTTCCGCCCGCCTTCTCGCCGCCGTGGCGGCATTCGCCGCCCTCCCGCTGCTGCCCACGCCGGTCTCCGCGGCGATTCTCGTTGTGGGCGAACTCCTCGAGCGCACCGTTTTCTTTCGCGCCGTCGATTCCCCGAAGATGCCCGGCGTCCCTTCCGCATGAACTCGGTGCTTAACAATCTGCTCCACTCCCGCTCCGGCCCCATGACCGCCGAACTCGTGCGCGCGCCCGCCGCCCACGGCCTGGGGCTCCCCCAGGTCCCGACCCGCCTCGCCCCGGCCGGGACCGCCAAATCCATCTGCGGCTTCTGCAGCACCGGCTGCTCCCTCAACGTCCACCTCGACGCCTCGGGCCAGGCCATCAACCTCAGCCCCGATCCCGACTACCCCGTCAACCTGGGCATGGCCTGTCCCAAGGGCTGGGAGTCCCTCGCCCCGCTGGCCGCTCCCGACCGCCTGACTTCACCGCTTCTGCGGAACCGCTCCACCGGACAACTCGAACCGGTCTCCTGGGACGCCGCCCTCGATGCCTTCGTCGGCAACTTTAAAAACATCCAGCAGGCGCACGGTCCGCACAGCCTTTCCTTTCTCAGCACCGGCCAGATCGTCATGGAGGAAATGGCCCTGCTCGGCGCGCTCGCGAAGTTCGGCATGGGCATGCTGCACGTTGACTCCAACACCCGCCAGTGCATGGCCACCTCGCACATCGCCTACAAACAATCCTTCGGTTTCGACGCCCCGCCGTTCACCTACGCCGACTTCGAGGAAAGCGACGCCTTGATTTTCATCGGGGCCAATCCCTGCATCGCCCACCCCATCATGTGGCAGCGCGTGATGATGAACCGCCGCAAGCCAGAGATCGTCGTGATCGACCCGCGCCGCACCGAAACCGCCGTCGCCGCCTCGCTGCACGTCCCGTTGCGCCCCAAGAGCGATCTCACCCTGCTCTACGGCTTCGCCCACCTCCTCATCGCCCGCGGCGCGGTCAAACGCGACTTCATCGAAGCCCACACGTCCAACTACGAGGCCTTCGCCGCCTTCGTTCAAAAATTCACCCCCGACCGCGTCGCCGCCGAGACCGGCCTGCCGGTCGCCACGCTCCACCGGGTCGTCGAGATCATCGCCTCGAAGGAGCGCGTCTCCTTCTGGTGGACCATGGGCGTCAACCAGGGTCACGAATCCACCCGCACCGCCCAGGCCATCATCAACCTCGCGCTGATGACCGGGCACATCGGCCGCCCCGGCACCGGCGCCAACTCCATCACCGGCCAGTGCAACGCCATGGGGTCCCGCCTCTTTGGCAACGCCACCTCGCTGCTCGGCGGTCGTGACTTCGCCAAACCGGACCACCGCGCACACGTCGCCGCCATCCTCGGCATCGACCCCGCCCTCATCCCCGCCGAAAAGAGCTGGGCCTACGACCAGATTCTCGACGGCATCGACACCGGCGCGATCAAGGGTCTCTGGGTTATCGCCACCAACACTGCCCACTCCTGGATAAACCAGCGCCGCTTCCCCGAACTTCGCGCCAAACTCGATTTCCTCGTCGTGCAGGACCTGTATGGCACCACCGAGATAGCACGGATGGCCGACCTCGTCCTGCCCGCCGCCGGCTGGGGCGAGAAGGACGGCGTCTTCATCAACAGCGAACGCCGTCTCGGCGTCTCCCGCAAGGTCTCCCGCGCCCCGGGCCAGGCGCTCTCCGACTTCGCCATCTTCAAGCTCGTCGCCACCGCCTGGGGCTGCGGCGAGCTCTTCACCCGCTGGGAATCCCCCGAGGCCGCGTTCCGTCTCCTGCGCGAACTCTCGCACGGACAACCCTGCGACTTCACCGGCATCGAGGGCTACGATCACATCCAGCGCGAGGGCGGCATCCAGTGGCCCTGCCCCGCCGCCGGTTCATCAAGCCAAACCGCTCCAGCCAACCCACCGGGCGTTCGCCACCGCCGCCTCTTCGCCGACGGACGGTTCTTCACCGCCGATCAACGCGCGCTCTTCCTCTTCGATGAACCGCGCCCCATGCCCGAGCCGCCCTGCGCCGAGTACCCGTTCCTGCTCAACACCGGCCGCGGCTCCTCCGCCCAGTGGCACACCGGCTCCCGCACCGACAAAAGCGACGTGCTCCGCAAGCTCGCGCCCTCCTCCCTCTACCTCGAAATCAACCCCGCCGACGCCGCCCGCCTCGGGATCCGCGAAAACGACCGCGTCATCGTGGGCTCCCGCCGGGGCGAATCGTCCGCCTTCGCCGTCGTGACGCCCACGGTGCAACCCGGCCAGGTCTTCATGCCGATGCACTTCGATACCGTGAACCGCCTCACCTTCCCGGCCTTCGACCCGCACTCCCGCCAACCCAGCTACAAGGCCTGCGCCGTCCGCGTCTCCCGCCCGTAGTCAGCCTGCTTGCCGGCGCTTCCGTCGCCGACAACGATGCCGCCATGTACGCGCCACTTACGATCGAACCGAACATTCGCATCAACGCCGGCCGCGCCTTCGCCTTCGGCCCGGGCAAAGCCTCTTTGCTCGAACACATCGCCGCCACCGGCTCCATCCGCGAGGCCGCCGCCGCCATGGGCATGTCTTACATGCGCGCCTGGACCATTGTCCGCAGTCTCGAAAAAGCCTTCCCCGAGCCACTCATCGTCAAGTCGCGCGGCGGCGCGTCCGGCGGCGGCGCGCACCTCACCGACACCGGCCGGGAGGTGCTGCGCCTCTACCGCGACATGGAAGGCCGCGCCCGCGAGGCCGTCGCCACACACGCCGGTCGCCTCCAAAAAATCCTCGAAGGCAGTCCCCCCGGGAAGCAGTGACGCTCACCACAAACATCAAGCGATTTCATGGGTAAAATCGTTATATTTCTTTGAATATATCGAAGGTTTTGACGAACGTTGCCGCCGATGAGGGTCCACACCGTGCTTTCCCTGTTTTTCCGGTTCTTCGGAGCCACCGCTTCCTCGTCGTTTTCCGGGCGATGCACGCGCCCTTTCTCAACACGCGGTGCTCGCAAGGCAACCTCGCTCCCGGCACCGCTTTCATGCTTCCGCCCGGCCAGGTCTTTTCCCGACTGCTCGCCGGCGGGCACTTGGCCGGAACCCTTTTGGGGTCGTGCGCAATCGGCGGATTCAGGCCCACCGTCATGAGCGCGTATCTTGTTACGGATTGCACGGCAACCCACTCCCCCGGAATGCACCTGCGAATTCAAATCGGCCAAGGGTGTGCTTCTAAAATGAATCGGGCCGGCGTGAGAGGAGAAGCGGGCTCGGCCAAGACGACCGAGACGGAGGCGACCCGGCGGGTCGTACCGTCGAGGGCAACGCCGGCCCAGCCTGCTTATCCTCTCACTCGCAGAGTTCGACGACCTCAGTTATTTCAGAAACACACCCAAGGTCATCGGGCATTGATCCTGACGGCCGTTTCCGCATCGCCGGCCTTGATTGCCGTACGGCTGGTCGAAAAAAAAATTCGCGCATCATAGACGACCATTTGATTCCATGACTGACCCATTCGGACGCACCATCGACTACCTGCGCATCTCCGTCACCGACCGGTGCAACGAGCGCTGCCTCTACTGCATGCCCGAGGGCTACAAGGGCTGGGCCCAACGCCCCGACCACCTCACCGCCGACGAACTCGTGCGCATCGCCGCCTCCGCCTCCGCGCTCGGATTCCGCAAGTTCCGCCTCACCGGCGGCGAGCCGCTCCTCCGCCCCGACCTCGTCGCCATCGCCGCCGGCATTGCCGCCTTGCCCGCGACACGCAGCCTCGGCCTCTCCACCAACGGCACCCGCCTGGCCGACGCCGCCCGCGAGCTCCGCGCCGCCGGCGTCACCTCGGTCAACGTCTCCCTCGACGCCCTCGACACCGACATCTACCGCCGCGTCACCGGCGGTCGTCTGGATGAGGCGCTGGCCGGAATCCACGCGGCCCTCTCGTGCGACTTCGAATCGGTCAAGCTCAACGTGGTCCTCATGCGCGGCGTCAACGAAGACCGGCTCGTCCCCCTCGTCCGCTTCGCCGCCGAGCACCGCACGCCCGTGCGTTTCATCGAGTTGATGCCTCTCACCCGCACCGATGTTCTTAATACGAACAATTTCCTCTCCTGCGGCGACGCCCGCGCCCGCATCGAGTCGGAACTCGGCCCGCTCGAAACACTCCCCGACTACCGCGCCGGACACGGCCCCGCCCGTTACGCCCGCGCCGCCAATGGCGCCGTCGTCGGTTTCATCGGCGCGCTGACGACCACCGATTTCTGCGGCGCCTGCAACAAGCTCCGCCTCACCGCCGACGGCAAACTGCGCCCCTGCCTCGGGCGCCACGGCGAGATCGACTTGCTCGCCCCGCTGCGCGCCGGCCACGCCGACCTCGACGCCCTCCTCCGCGACGCCATCGCCAACAAACCGGAAGACCACACCTTCCAGGCCGACTACCAACCCGCCCGCCCTATGACCGCCATCGGCGGCTGACCCAATCCAAAGCGTCACCTATTAGGTGACACTTTATCCGCCCCTTACTCTTCGATGACTGTCCTCTACTTCGCCCATGCCCGCCGCATCACCGGTGTCTCCCAGGAGGAAATTCCCGCAGATGTCCCGCTTTCCTCGGGCGACTTTTGGGAGAAACTGCTCCAACGCCACCCCGCCCTCGCCGCCTTGCGCACCAGCTCGCGACTCGCCCGCTGCAACGACTTCCTGCCCGCCGACGCACTCATCGGCCCAACCGACGAAATCGCCCTCATTCCGCCCGTCTCCGGCGGCTGAATATCCCCCATCCGTGCGCATCGAAGTTCTCATTTCATCTGCCGTCATCATCCCGACTGCCCCGCCTGCGGTCTCCGGCGTAGGCGCAATTGCCACGTTCACCGGCACCGTGCGCGGCGAGGAAAACGGCCACCCCATCACCGCCCTTGTTTACGAAGCCTATCAACCCATGGCCGAGACCGTGATGCACCGGCTGCTGGTGGAACTCGCCGCCGCCCACTCCTGCCACTCAGTCTTTGTCCAACACCGCATTGGAGTCGTGCCGGTAGGCGAAGCCGCCATCCACATCACCGTCCAGGCCCGCCACCGCGCTCCCGCCTTCGCAGTGCTCGCCGCCTTCATGGACCGGTTGAAACAAGACGTCCCCATCTGGAAAACGGACACCCTGCCCGCATGATCACCGTCACCGATCTCTGGGCACGCCTCGACGGCCTCGCGGCTCCTCTACCCACCGAACGTATCCCGCTCGCCTCCGCCCGCGGTCGCGTGCTGCGAGAACCCCTGCTCGCGCCCGAAGACCAGCCGCCGTTCGACCGCTCCGCCATCGACGGATACCTCGTGCACCCGTCGCAACCCGCAGGACTCGTCAGCCTCGTCGGCACCGTTCCGCCCGGCAGGCCGGCTCCTTCGGGCGCCCCGGTGCCCGGCACCGCCTTGCGCGTGCTCACTGGCAGCGCGCTGCCTTCCGGGTGCGCCGCGCTGGTCATGCAGGAAGACACCCACCTTAACGACACTGGCCAGCTCATGTTGCTGCAGCCGCCGTCGCCGCGGCACGTCCGTCGCCGCGCATCCCAGGCCCGGGCGGGCGACACCTTGCTCGCACCCGGACAACTCCTCAACGCCGGCGCCCTGGCCCTGCTGGCCTCGGTGGGGGCCACCACGCCCCTGGTCTCCCGGCGTGCCCGTATCGCCCATCTCGTTACCGGAGCGGAACTGGTCCCGCCGGAACAATCTCCCGCCCCCGGCCAGATTCGCGATTCCAACTCGACGCTCATCGCCGGACTGCTCGGCGACGCTCACGCCGAATTGATCTGGCAACAACGGGTCGGGGACTCCCGCCACGACACCGCCGCGGCCCTGGACGCCGCCTTGGCCACCGATGCCGATGTCATTCTTGTCAGCGGCGGAGCCAGCGTCGGCGACCACGACCACACCGGCGCTCTGCTCGCCGCGCGGGGTTTCACGATTCATTGCGACAAGGTCGCCAGCCGTCCCGGCAAACCCTTCATCGCCGCCTCCCGCGACGGCCGGCTCGCCTTCGGCCTGCCGGGCAACCCGCTCTCGCACTTCGTCTGTTTCCATTTGTTTGTGCGCCGCGTGCTCGCCCGCCTGGCCGGGACCGCGCCCGTGCCCCTCGTGCGCGCGCGGCTGGCCCCCGGCAGCGAGGTGCGGCCCGACCCTCGCGAGACGTGGTGGCCCTGCGTCTGGGCCGACGAGGGCACCCAGCGTCGCGCAAAGCCGCTCCCTTGGCGCGACTCGTCCGACCTCACCGTGCTGGGCGCGGCCGAGGGTCTGTTGCGCGTCCCCGCCGCCACTGCGGCCGGGGCCGAAGTCGATGTTCTCCCCTGCCGATGAAAACCAAGACATTCTCCCACCTCGACGAAACCGGCGCCGCCACGATGGTCGATGTCGGCGCCAAACCGCCCCAGCTCCGGCGCGCCGTCGCCTCGGGGGAACTGCGTTGCGCTCCTGCAACCATCCGTCTCCTCAAAAAACAGGCCCTCCCGAAAGGCGATGTGCTCGCCTGCGCCCGTCTCGCCGGCATCATGGCCGCCAAAAAAACCGCCGACCTCATCCCGCTCTGCCACCCGCTCGCCCTGGACAAGGTGTCGGTCGATTTCACCGTCAGGCGCGACCGCATCCTCATCACCGCCGAGGCCCGGCTCACGGGTAAAACCGGCGTCGAGATCGAGGCCCTGACCGCCGTCTCCGTCGCCGCGCTCACCCTCTACGACATGATGAAGGCCGTGGATAAACACATGGTCATCGGCGAAGTCCGCGTGACCACCAAGGAAAAGTCATGAAAATCGCCCGCGTCACCCTGAGCGACCGCGCTTCGTCCGGCGTTTACGCCGACCTGAGTGGACCCGAGATCGAGCGAGTGCTCCGGGCCGGCTTCGTCAATGAACCTGGCATCATCTCCCGCCTGATACCGGATGACCGCGCGATGATCGCCGACACCCTGCGCTCGCTCTGCGACGAGGAGGGCTGCGATCTTGTCGTCACCACCGGCGGCACCGGTCCCGCCCCGAGAGACGTCACCCCGGAGGCGACGCGCGACGTGATCGACCGCGAGTTGCCCGGCTTCGGCGAGGCCATGCGCGCCGTGAGTTTCGCCAAGGTTCCCACCGCCATCCTCTCCCGCGCCACCGCCGGCACACGCGGCCGCACCCTGATCGTCAATCTTCCCGGCAATCCGCGCGCCATCGGCGAATGCCTGCCGCCGCTCCTCCCGGCGATCCGCGAATGCCTTAAACACCTCAACGGCTCCTGACCATGTTCCTCATCGAGCATCTCTACCTGTCACCGGGCCACAACTACTTCGGTCACCATGGTCAGGCCGCCGGCGAACACCCCGTCATCGCCGTGCCCGAGATCGAATGCGTGGCGGGCCGAGGCCTGCGCGGCGACCGGTTTTTCGATTTTAAGCCCAACTACAAGGGACAGATCACGTTCTTCGCCGCCGAGATCTACGACGAACTCTGCATCGCGCTCGACACGCGGGACCGCGCGCCGTCGGTGTTTCGCCGCAACGTCATCACCCGAGGCATCGACCTCAACACGCTCATCGGCCAGACCTTCACCGTGCAGGGCGTCACGTTTCTCGGCACCGCCGAATGCTCGCCCTGCCATTGGATGAATGAAGCCTTCGCCCCAGGCGCCGAGGCCTCGCTCAAGGGACGCGGCGGCCTTCGGGCGAAGATTCTCTCGGGCGGCCTCCTGCGGACGGATGCCGCCGGAGCTACGCTTCGACCACACGGGCAAACACCATCTTGCCCGCAGACGACGGCAGGACGCTGACAATCTCCACGTTGACCTTGCGGCCGATGTAGCCGCGGCCGCCGTTGACGACGACCAGTGATTGATCGTCCAGATAACCGATCGCCTGTCCCTCCTCCTTGCCGGGCTTGAGCAGTTCCACCTCGAGCATTTCACCGGCCACCAGCTCGGGACGAAGCGCCCTGCCCAATTGCCCGAGATTGAGGCAGGTCACCCCGTTGAATTCCGCCATTTTCGCCAGGTTGTAACTGTTCGTGAGCAGCCGCGCCCGCATTGATTGCGTGAGAAAAACCAGCTTGGCGTCGATGTCCGTGCGTTTGCCCAGATCGCTTTCGTGAATCCGCAGATCGATGTTGGGGATCCTGCGCAGCGCTCCGAGGGTTTCGAGACCGCGACGCCCGCGGGTCTGCAGACTCGGATCGGCCGATTCCGCCAGAGACTGCAGCTCCTTGACCACAAATTGAGGGATCACCATCGCCGCACCGAGGAAACCGGTGGCGGCGACCCGGGAGATGCGTCCGTCGATCAACGAGCTCACATCCACCACCAACAGCGGCGTCTCCACGTCGTGCGGCACAAAACGCACATAGGGGATGACCAGGTTGAACTCGTCCTTGCCGCGCAGCGCGATCACGGTGGCCAAGTAGGTGCAAATCAGAAAGAGCCCGAGCCGGACCAGAAAGACGATCTGCGGATCCCCTTCGTCCAGCAATGGAGAGGATCCAATCATATAGGCGATGAGCATGCCCACTCCGATGCCGAAGGTGATCGCCGAGAGTCCCCGCAGGGAAAAACCCTTCAGCATGATATCGACGAGAACGACCAGCAGGCCGATGGCCAGGCCGATAAAAACCGCCATCAGTCGATGACTGTCCCAATCACGCACGGTATAACACACCAGCCATCCGACGGCGGCGCAGAGGACCACAAACAATATGCGGATCGGCAAGAGGGTGTTTTTCATGAATCGAGTCTCTTCCCCAAAAGGCTGCCCGCCTGAGCGACCGGGGCTTTTCCCTTTCCATCGGCGAGGGGCTTCATCTAGGGTGTGTTTCTGAAATAAATCGGGGCGGCGTGAGAGGAAAAGCGGGCTCGGCCAAGGCGGCCGAGACGGAGGCGACCCAGAGGGTCGTGCCGTCGAGGGCAACGCCGGCCCAGCCTGCTTGTCGTCTCACTCGTTGGGTTCGACTGCCTGAGTTATTTCAGAAACACACCCTAGTTCAACTGCACATTTTGACCGCTCGCATGACAACCCAATACTGGCTGGTGAAATCCGAACCCGAGGCTTACGCGTGGAGCGATCTCCTCCGCGACGGGCGCACCGACTGGACCGGGGTCAGGAATTACCAGGCCCGCAACCACCTCAAATCCATGCTTCCGGGCGACCTCGTGTTCTTCTACGCCAGCGTGACCACCAAGGCCGTCTTGGGCCTGGCCGAGGTTTCACGCGCGTTTTTTCCCGACACCACGGCCGACGAGGAGGGCTGGGTGGCCGTGGAGCTCAAACCCGTGGAAACTTTGACGCGACAGGTGACTCTGGAGCAAATCAAGGCCACCCCCGCCCTCAAGGATACGGCTCTTCTGAAACAAAGCCGCCTCTCGGTCATGCCGCTCACCGCCGCCGAGTTTAAAAGCATCGCCAAACTCGGCGGGCTTTGAACGGGGCCCCGCCCGCTCCGGTGCGGCCGGGCTGCTTTCTTCCTCAGAACTCGACCAAGATGCGGAAACCGATATTGCGGGCCCGGTCGCTTTTGTTGAACAAAACCGTCGGCAGTTTGGAAAGACTCTCGGCGGAATCCTGATAGCTCCCGCCAAAGACCGGCGCCCGGTCCGCCGCGGGATCCACCTCGACCCACTCGGCCAGGTTGCCCGTGAGATCGAAAAACCCGGCGGGGTTGGGCTTGAGACTGCCGACCTCGCGGCTGCGCCCCTCGCTGTTGCGAACACTCCAGAACTCTCCGCCGCCGTCGCCGCCCAAGGCCACGCGATACTCGTCGAGCGTGGGCAGGCGCACTTTTACGCCGAGCATCCAGGACAAGCGGGTGCAGAACTCCTGGGCATCCGTCCAGTTGACCGAGTCCACCGGCAGGGTCCGGCCGGGATTGCGGCTCGGGTTGGTGTTCATCACGAGAACATAAAAGAACTGGGACACTTCGGTCTTGAGCAATTGTCGCTCCATCATTCCCGGGAGGGGGAGCAGCCGGTCGTAGACTTCGTCCTGCAGGACCCGCAGGTCGGGACGGCGAAGCGTCAGATAGGCGATCTTGATGCGCAGAGCCCCGTCCAGGCGGGTGCTCTTGGGGAAATCCTTGAACAACTTCTCCACCAGGGGTCCGGCCTGGACCAACTTCTGGTCGGCGGCCACGACCTGGCGCCGGGCGAGATGGGCCGAGATTTCGCGGTCGTGGGCCGCCAGGGTGTCGGCCAGAGGCGACGAGGCCGCGGTCTGCCGCTTGATCTCCAGCTTTTCGATACGCTGCGAGGAAACGAAACGGCTGCGGGGATAGTTCTGGTTGACCTGCAACTGCAAGGTGCCCGCGCCGGCGAACAGCTCGACCGCCTCGTCGAAGCGTCCGCGGCCGAAGGCGTCGTCGCCCGTCTTTTCCTTGCTGTCGATCTCTGCGGCGACGCCGGCCGCGTTCAAGGACTCGATCTCGGCGGTGAGCCGGTCGGCCTCGGCCAGGTCGGCGTAACGGGTGCGGCCGTATTCGCGGTTGATGCGCGCCTGGGCGTCGCGGGCGGCCGTGTAAGCTACCAATGCGTCGGCCCAGCGTTGCTCGGCGGCGGCCTGCCGGGCGGCCGCGAGGGACGCTTCCATCTCGCGGCGCAAAGGCGCGGCCTCGACCGCCGCCACCGCCTGGGTAAGCGAAGTCTCCCGGACGTAATTCTTAAAACGCGAACCGGCCGAGCTGAGGTTGATCTCCTTCTGGATTTTCAACGCCTCGCGCAGCTTTTCACCCGCCTCGTCGATCTTGCCGGCGGTGAGCAGCTCCTCGCCGTCGGCCTGGAGACGCTCCACAAGCACCATTTTGTCGCGGGCCCGCAGGGTGTCCAACTCCGTCTCCAGCCGCACCAGACGGGTCGATTGATCGAGCCCGGCGTTGGGGTGGCCGCGCAACAATTCCTTCTGCTTTACGATGGCGTCGGCGAGGGCGGCGGCGGCTTCCTCCGTGACCATCTTGGCTTCGGCGGCCTTCTGGTATTGCCGCTCCAGTTCGCCGATCTCGGCCGAAAGACGCGCCAGAGCCGGATCATCGGGGGAGCTGACCGAGACCGATCCCTGCCCCACCGGCTTGGGCCCGATGTTGGCCAAAAAATAATAGAGCAGACCGAGAGCGACGAGACCGGCTCCGCCTAGGAGCCAGAGGCGGATGATCCGCCAGAAACGATGTGTGGAGCGCAAGGCCGACATGAAAAAGGGGTGAAGGGCTGCAAACCAAAGACCCGGCCGAATAAATTGCAACGTGTTCCCCGCCATGACCGCGATAAAGGCGGGAGCACACTCGACACCGCCCCTGAAAGCCGTTTTCACGGGGGCGTGCTGGACCACCTTGTCATCCTCGCCCCCGGCCTGCTGGGCGGCTCCGTCGCCCGCGCCGCCCACTCGCGCGGCCTGGCCCGTCGCATCACGGTATGGGCCCGCCGCCCCGAAGCGCGCCTCAATCTGCGCGAGCAACCCTGGGTTTCCGCCGTGGCCGACACGCCCGAGGCCGCCGTGAGCGACGCCTCCCTGGTCGTGCTCGCCGCCCCGGTGGACAAGATCATCGAGCTCGCCCGCCAAATCTCCCCGCACCTCCCCGCCGGCGCGCTCGTGACCGATGTCGGCAGCGTCAAGGGCGAGCTCTGCCGCGCCTGCCACGCCGCCCTCGCACCCCACGCCCGCTTCGTCGGAGCCCACCCCATGGCCGGCAGCGAAAAAACCGGCTGGGAAAACGCCACCGACTCCCTTTTCGATAAACGCGTCTGCTTCGTCACCCCGCTCGCCGGTTCCGACGAGACCGCCGTCGCCGCCGTCGTCCGTTTCTGGCACGATCTGGGCGCGGAAGTCACCACGGTGTCCCCCGACCAGCACGACGAGATCACCGCTCACATCAGCCATCTCCCGCAGGCGGTCGCAACGACGCTCGGCACGTTCCTCTCGGGGAAAAACCCGGGCTGGCGCAACCTCTCGGGCAACGGCTTGCGCGACACCACCCGCATCGCCGGCAGCGACGCCGCCATGTGGATCGAGATTTTCCAGCAAAACCGCGACGAGGTGCTCCGCGCGCTCTCGGCGTTCGAGGACGAATTGCACGGCTTCAAAACGGCGCTCGCCAACCGCGACTGGCCGGAGATCCGCGCCCGCCTCGAACGCGGCAAGGCCTGGCGCGACGGTTTCCGCCCGTAAAACCGCCCCTGCGTTTGCCCGTAAAATCCCCTTGGCGGTCCCGCCGGTTTGCGCGAACGTCCTCCCTTCATGTCCCCGTCGCTTCCCGCCGTCCTCCCGATCCAGCCCTTCACCCGCCCCGTGCGCGGCGAAGTCACGCTGCCCGGCTCCAAAAGCCTCACCAACCGCGCCCTCCTCCTTGCGGCTCTGTGCAAGGACAAAGTCGTGCTCACCGGCGCGCTGTTCAGCGAAGACACCCACCTGATGGTCGAGGCGCTCAAGGCCCTCGGCTTCACCGTCAAAGCCGACGCCGGGGCCGGCACCATCGAGGTCTCCGATCAAGACAAGGGCTTCACCCAAAATGAACCCGTCGATCTCCACGTCGGTCTCGCCGGCACCGCCGCACGCTTCCTCACCGCGCTCTGCGCCGCCGCTCCGCGCGGCGTCTACCGCATCGACGGCATCCCGCAGATGCGCAAGCGCCCCATGAAGGGCCTGATCGACGCCCTGCGTTCGCTCGGCGCCGACATCCGTTGCACGGGTGTGGAGGGCTTTTTCCCTCTGGAAATCCACGCCAAGGGTCTGCGCGGCGGCGAAGTCGCCATCGACGCCAGCGAGAGCAGCCAGATGCTGTCCGGGCTGCTCATGGTCGCCCCGCTCGCCGAGGCGCCCATCCGCATACGGCTCTCGACCAAGGTCCGCGAGCCGTTCGTGCAAATGACCAAGTGCATGATGGATCAATTCGGCGGCCAAGCCACCTTCGTCCCGGAGGCCCGGTCCTGGCAGGTCGGCACCCGACCTTACTCCTTCGAGGGAGCCTACGCCATCGAGCCCGACGCCACCGCCGCCAGTTATTTCGCAGCGCTTCCGCTTGTCACCGGCGGCGCGCTCACGCTCCTGAACCTGCAGCAAGGACTCCAGGGAGACACCCGATTTGTAGACGTCATGAAACGCGCGGGGCTCGCCGCCGCCGCTTCACCGCGCGGGCTCGACGTGTCGTTCACCCCGCCATCGCCGCGCACCGGCGTCACCGAAAACTTCAACGAGTTTTCCGACACCTTCCTCACCCTCGCCGCGATCTCCCCGCTGCTCTCCGGCCCAACCACGATCACCGGCATCGCCCACTCGCGCAAACAGGAGACCGACCGCGTCGCCGGCATGGTGCGCGAACTCCGCAAGCTCGGCCAGGAGGTCGATGAACACGCCGACGGCGACGGGCTGACCGTCACGCCGCGTCCGCTGAAGTCCGGCGTCGAGATCGAGACCTACGGCGACCACCGTTTCGCCATGAGCTTCGGCATCCTTGGCTGCCACGACCTCCACGGCGACGGCCGCCCCTGGCTCTCCATCAAAGACCCCGCCTGCTGCGCCAAGACCTTCCCGCACTTCTTCGCCTTGCTCGAATCGTTGCGCCAACACTCCCTCTCCTCCTGATGCCCTCCTTCCTCATCGTCGCCATCGACGGCGGAGCCGCCTCCGGCAAATCCTCCACCTCCCGCGCCCTCGGCGAGCGGTTCAACTTCCTCCACGTTGACACCGGCTCCTATTACCGCGCCATCACCGCCGAGTTGCTCCGTCGCGGACTGCGCACCGACCAGCTCGACGCGGTCAAAACCGCCCTGCCCGACCTGATCTTCGGCACGCGGGTCGAGGGTCGCGCCGCCCGCATGGAGATTGGCGGGCGCGTCGTGCCGGAGCCCGAGATCCGCGGCCCCGGGGTCACCGCCGCCGTCTCCCATTTCGCCGCCATCCCCGAGGTGCGCGCCGCCCTCCTCGCCTACCAGCGCGGCCAGGCCGAGGTCGCCCGCGCCCACGGTTTCCGCGGCATGGTCATGGAAGGCCGCGACATCGGCTCGGTCATCTTCCCCAACGCCGATCTGCGCTTCTTCCTGCACGCCGACGTCGAGGCCCGCGCCCGCCGCCGCGAACTCGAGGGCCGCGCCGACGCCGTCGCCGAACGCGACCGCCTCGACGCCACCCGCAAGACCTCCCCGCTCGTCCTCGCCTCGGGCGCCATCGACATCGACAGCACCTACCTCAATCTCGAACAGGTCGTGGACAAACTCTCCGCCCTCATCGCCGAAAAACTCGGCTGACCCGCCCTCCGGTTCTTCATGCTGCAACGCCGCCATTCCCAGGGCGAGATGGGCTTCCTCTACGGCATCTCCCACTACCTCATCACGGTTGCCTACGACGCGCTCTTCCGCGGAGAAATCGTCGGCATCGAAAACGTGCCCCAAACCGGCCCGTTTCTGGTCGCCTCCAACCACGCCAGCCACCTCGATCCGCCCCTGGTCGGATGCCACATCTGGCGGCAGATGGCCTTCTTCGCCCGCAAGACACTCTGGAAACCCGGCCTGGCCAGCAAGTGGCTCGACGGGGTCGGCGCGATTCCCGTGGACCGCGACGGCGGCTCCGATGTGAGCGCGATCAAAAACGTCCTGCGCACCCTCCAGTCCGGCAAGGCCCTCACCCTCTTCCCCGAGGGCACCCGTTCGCCCGACGGCACCCTCCAGCCCGCCAAGTCGGGCGTCGGCATGATCGCCTGCCGCTCCCGCGTGCCGGTGCTGCCGGCGCGGATTTTCAACTCCCACATCGCCTTCGGCAAAGACGGCAAACTCCGCCTCGGCACGCGCGTTTCCATCGTTTACGGCCGGCCCCTCCAACCGGCCGACTACGACGATCCCAAGGCCGGCAAGGAGCGTTACCAGCTCGCCTCCGAAAAAATCATGGCCGCCATCGCCGCCTTGCAGGCACCCCGCCCGGTCATTGTCTGACCCCTCGCGCCTTGCCGCCGCCACCGCACGGCAAGTTGGACATTGAACCACCCGCCGCCATCCGCTTTTTTATACCGTTCCCCATGTCGCTCCTTCCTTTCTCCAGCCAGCTTATCGCCGATGTCGGCATCTCCCTCGGCGACGAGGGCAAAGGCCGCCTGATCCCCGAGGTCGTCCACGAGCTGCGCGACACCGCCACCCCTGTCTCCACCGTCCTGAAGGTCAACGGCGGGGCCAACTCCGGCCACACCGCCGCCGGCATCAAGCTCAACCTCCTGCCCTCCGGCGTCGTCGAAAAGGAGCTCGCCCACCTGGCCATCGGCGCCGGCGTCGTGGCCGATCCCCGCAAGGCCTGGTGGGAGGCCATGCCCCTCGAAAAGAAGGGCTACAACGTCCTCGCCCGCCTGGTCATCGACGAGCGCACGCTCGTCTCCGACCTCACCCACCGCCTGCTCGACCTCGCCTGGGAAGACTACCGCGCCAACGTCCTTCTCGAAGAGCCGCGCGGCTCCACCGGCCGGGGCATCACCCCGTCCTACCTGGACGAGGTCGGCCAGTGGCAGATCACCTACGCCGACTTCCTCGGCGGCCCCAACTACTTCGCCCGCAAGCTCGCCCAGCGCGCCGACCGCGCCCTCGCCACCATCCGCCATGTGTGCCGCGTCTCCCCCGAGACCTTCGCCGGCTTCTTCGACAAGCTCACCCAGGCCGAACTGCGCGCCAACGCCGAGGCCCTCGAACTCGGCGTGTTCACCAGGGACGAATTCGATTTCACCGTCTTCCGCGGCGCCGAGCCCTTCACGCTCAACCTCGACACCCTCACCGCCGTCTACTGGGAAGCCGGCCGCCGTCTCGCCCAAAACATCGGCGAAGTCCGCGAGTTGATCCTCAAGGAAATCCGCTCCGGCCACACCATCATCGGAGAGTTCGGCCAGGCCTACTGGCTCGACAAGCGCCACGGCTTCTCGCCCAACGTCACCGCCTCGCACACCTTCACGCCCGAGTTCTTCGAGAGCGCCGGCATCCCCGTGCAGCCCATCCACACCTTCGGCGTGGCCAAGGCCTACGACACCAAGGTCGGCACCCACGTCTTCATCACCCAGATGGACGAGGCGCACCCGCTCTCCGACCTGTTGAAGAAGCTCGAATTCGGAACCTCGACGGGCCGCCAGCGCATGGTCGGCTGGTATGACGCCGTGGAAAAAGGCGACGCCCTGCGCTACGGCGGTTTCCAGGACGTGATGATCAACAAGCTCGACGCCCTCACCCACCGGGGCGCGTGGAACTCCGACCTGCTCATCTGCACCTGCTACGAGGACGCCTCCGGCAAACGCCACCACCACGTCCCGCGCAACGACGCCGTGCGCAAGACGCTCAAGCCCGTCTACACCCGCCACCCGGGCTGGACCGAGGATGTTTCCCAGGTGCGCCGCTTCGCCGACCTTCCCTTGAACGCGCAACGCTACGTCGCCGCGATGGTCAAATCCTTGCTCGACGTGGCCTGCCACGGCGAACCGCTGCCGCCCGCCGCCAAACTGCCCAACCTGCGCTACCTCGGCGTCGGCCCCGAGCCGTCCCAGATCATCAAAGACGTCCCCGCGACGTCCGAGCTGATCAAGCTGGCCTGAGCTGGAGAAATGCAGTCGAGAGGGTCGTATCGAGGTAATCTGACGGCACCTTTCGGTGTTTCATTCCCGGCGAAATACCCGACGGGGTATTGTTCGCCCTGCGAGCTCAAGCTCCGCCTTCGGCTCCGGGCTTCGCCATCACCGCTTCGCTCCGTACTTGGTCATTCACCGCCGATCTGCTCGCCATCCTACCCCGCTGCTCCGCCTTCGACTGCCACGCACTAGTGCAGCGCTGGCGAGGAGCCATCAGAATGGATGTATGTAACGAACTGCCCCCGTTTTCTGCCCTGTAGCGGAGCGACGGAGTCGCTTCGCGTCAGTGGATCGCCAGCAGAAAATCCGCCTCGTCAGGCCGCGCCCATTCTCCGCCGCTCCGACCCCGCCCGTTCGTGAAAAATGAACATCCCGGCTGTTCAGGCTTTTCAACCCATCGGCATCAGGCTCAATAACCGCCTGCGCATGGGCAATTACGCGATCAATCCTAAGGGGTGATCGACCGTTACATAGGTACATTCTTAAATTGAAACTTAAACAGTCTAATTGTGAGGGAGATGGGCTAGGCAGAGCCCGGTTTGGACGCGATCCAGGCATGGGGAGCGGTTCTGTGCAGCGCTGGCGAGGAGCCATCAGAATGTATCCATGTAACACCCCGACCCCTTTTTCTGCCGTTATTCTACTAGGCTATTGCGTTATTTTGGCGTCATTTTTTAATTGGTATATGCCGAAAGCGCAGGGGATTCCATTCGTGGCTATAAAATACGGGGTCATTCTTATTGTTATCGGCGTTCTTGCTCGCATGTATGCTGTTATTCGAATGCTTATCGGCGAAAAATACAAAATGAATATTGAGCCGAACCAAAGCGTATGAATATCGCCGGAACCAGAAACCCAAGCCGTACTGAGCCGAACCAAGCGCTACAGCGAATGAACATGCTTGTCACGGATCTTGCTCCGAGCAGCACGCTCCGCGCCAAGCACGTTCATCGCTGAGCTTAAACGTTCGGCAAAATGAGATAAAACCTATACGAAACAATAAAGCCAAACTACAGTCAAATTTGCTTTGAGACCACATTCCAATGATAAAATTCAATTCAAAACACCGAAAAATAGTCTACTGGG
>CAIRBK010000094.1 GCA_903876795.1 uncultured Verrucomicrobiota bacterium | reverse complement strand
CCAGGCGGGCGAAGAGTCGGCGGGAGTGGGTGAACACCTCGCGGCCACGGGCCTCAGTCACCAGCACGACCGGCGTAAGCAACCGGCTATACATGCCGATCGACGCATCATCGACCGCAACCGGCGCGCCCGACAGGTGGTGATTTTGACCGTAAGGGGTCATGCGTCGGCTTGTGTGAGACGCTGTGTGTGAGTCGTTTTGGATTTCATGGTAGGTAAGCCCACCACCGCCGGGGCCTTGGCTTACCAGAACCAAGGTTCCCGGCGGCGTGGTGATGCGATTGCTAGCAAACGCATCACTCCAATCAAGAACATTATTCGCACCAATCCGTCCCAAGCTGTTCAATGACTCCTGTGAAAAACGATGGACAACTAAACGTGCGCCTCCCGGAAGAGGTTTTAGCGACTCTACTTAAAATAGAAGCAAGACATGGGGTTACGCCTAATGAAGCGCTTAGAAAACTAGCCGTTTCCGCTGCGGCGTTTTTTGACAAGCATGGCTGGTTTACTTTTCCGGCAACCGTAATGCCTGAGCATTTCCAAAACCCGATTTTTATGGAAAAAACTGAGAAAAAGACCCCAGAAGAACGACAAGCCGATTTCCGCTCTCAAGCGCAACTCGATAGCTTGGCGGGGAAGCCCCTAAATCAACAACAGCGCGACGCCGTGGACGGCTTGCAGGGGAAAACGAAAAAACGCATTAAGTTGAACCCGCTGCCGAAAGGAGACGTGAAAGCCTAGCCGAGATCATCCCGTTTCCCCGATAAGACCCTCAGCTTACCTATGATGGCGGCGACTAGGAATAGGCTGAATGCCGTTTGGGCGAGCCCACGGGCGAAACCGTTGAGAAAGGCGGTGAGGTCCATCGCGAGGAAGATGACCAGAAGCCACACGAGATTGATTCGTGCCATGCCGTCGCAGAGAGCGGCCGTCAACTTGGCCATTTTCCCGATGCTCCTGATCGTCTGGGGCGGGCTTGCGGGGATCGAGCGGTGGGCCAAGTCGGACGTGTTTCTCTCGGGCGTGAATGCATGGCTGTCAGCTGTGTTTCTCATGGTGACTTTGTTGACTGGATGGCCCCGGTTGAAACGCCGTGCGGTGCGCCGGTGGCGACTCACCCGGCCAAGATAAACGAGGTTATGCGGAAAACGCATAGCCACTGCCCGCCGGAAATCGACACAAAAAAGCCCGCCCCGGTGAAGGGCGGGCGGGGGCGGCCATGTCGTTACTTTATGAGTTCCGCACCGGGGATGCCGGTGTCGAGCGTGGCGAGCTTGGCGCCGTGGCGTTTGGCGAGGGCGAGTAAATGGCCGTCCGTTGTGTCTTTGGCCTTGGTGACGTATTTCGGTAGGGAATCTGCCCCAAGGTCGTCGGGGAGTAGCTTGAAGCCGCCGCTTTGTTTGAGCGCTGCCAAGGCAAACTGTGCAGTGGGGATATCGGGCACGTATCCCCCTTGAACTGAGTTGCGCACAAAACCCAATTCAGTGATTGAGCAGGTTAAAAAACCGCAGCCTCCCCGGTTTTTAACATACCACTCGGACGCCTTGCCATGATGAATATGCTGAGCGTTTAGAAGGGCAATCAGCGTGTTTATATCGAGAAGGTATTTCACGGAAAGTCTGCCAGCATCTCCTTAATCATTTCCGAGGTAATGGGCTTCATTCCGGCGCGGGCCTTAATGACTGGAAGGCCCGTCACAGGGCTTATTTCCATGGAGGCAGGGAGCTTGGTTTTTGATGCGGAAAAGCGGCCGTTTTTGCGGGCGGCGGCTTTCTTGGTTTTGGTAAGCGTGCTCATGTCCTCAGATTGTGCCGAGGGTTCGTCCTTTGGCAAGAGCGCGAGGGCGACGAAAAAGCCGACGCACATGGCGAACACCCACGGGGCTTTCATCGGCGGGCGGTGCCGAGGGCGGGGCGGGAACCGAACCACCAGCCCAGCGCCGTGCCGGTCAACATGAGCAGGTCTTGCCCGATCTGCGCGCGGACTTCGGCGGGGGCCGAGGCGTAGACGTAGGCCGACACGCCGACCAGCGCCCAGGTGAGGAGCGGGCGGGTGAGCGTGCGCACGGCGGCCGCCCACTTGTAGGTGGGGGACTCGGCTTCACCGCGACCGGCCTCCTGGGAGGCGCGGAAGCTCGTCCACTCTTCGGCGGTGGCCCGGGCGGCGCTGGCGACGCGGGTCATCTCGAGTTCGTGGCCGCGTTCTTCGCGGCGGGCCTTCATGTCGAGGAAGCGGTTGCCGATGCCAAGCAGGCCTCCGACGAGTCCGCCGCTGGCGAGGTTGGATACGAGTTCAACCAGGCTCATTTGCTGGGCTCCTTTTGGCGGGCGATGCGGCGCCAGTTCCAAAGGGTGAAGGCCATGCCGATGATGAGCGATGCGCAGCCGAGGGCGGCGTTCACTTCCGCAATGGTGATGGCGCCGATGGGCGGGGCGAGGCCGATGGCGGCGGTTTGGAGGCGGTTCATTTGGCGGCACCCGAGCGGCGGGCGAGGGCGAGCAAGAGGATGATCGAGGCGGCGATGGCCGAGGCGGGCAGAAGCCAGCGAGTGAGGTTGAGGGTCGTGAGCGCGCCTTGACCGACCGACTGCGCGGCGTCGGCGAGGGGCTTGGCGGTCTCGGCGGCGAAGTCGCCCCACTGAAACGAGGCGTCCTGGAGGGCCTGCGCGGGCTTCTTGGCGGCGTAGTCGGCGTTTAGCAGCGTCTGGTCACTGAACTGGTCGGGTCGGCTCTGGATGTAGGCGGCGAGCGCGGCGATGTAGCGCTGGCGCTGTTCGTAGGTCCACAGCGTGCGGTTTTCGGGGAGGCCGATTTGCGCGCGTACGGCTGCGGCCGCCGCTTCGCGGGCGGGTTGGTCGTTGGTGGTCAT
>CAIRBK010000093.1 GCA_903876795.1 uncultured Verrucomicrobiota bacterium | reverse complement strand
CGTTTTGGCTTAAATAAAACGGCTGGACTGTGTGTTTGGGGTGCATTTTTAATGCATCCATCTGCCCCAGGCTCAATTTCTGCTTAGTCTATAAGTTATTGAAATATAGCGATTTACGGGAAAATCGCACAATAAACATTATGTCTAATCTGGGAATGGGACGAGCTCGGGGTGAGAACAACCTTGAATCAACCGCTCTTCTCATGGCTACAAAGGCGTTCTGCCGGGACGCTTCTCCACCCCACTTGCCTCCCTAACGACCAAGGGATCGGTGTGCTCGACAGTGCGGTTGACCGATTCTTGGAGTTCCTTCGCGACGCCTCGATCAGCCAGTGGCAGATCTGTCCGCTCGGGCCGACCGGTTACGGTGATTCGCCCTACCAGTGTTTTTCGGCGTTTGCGGGCAACCCCTATCTAATCGATCTTTATCCACTGGTGAACTGCGGGTTGCTATCCCACGCCGACATGGAGGCCGTGCGTCAATTGCCCCGCGACCGGGTCGATTACGGCTGGCTCTATGTCACCAAGTTTCCCCTGTTGTTCAAGGCCCACGAGGCCTACTCCGCCCGGCGGGCTTCAGGCGAACTCCCTTACGGGGATTTTAACGCGTTCAAGAACGCTCATAAGTCCTGGCTGGACTCCTATGCACTCTTCCTCGCGATCAAGGACTATTACCACGGGGCCGCCTGGTGGGAGTGGCCGGAAGAGGTTCGCTTTTACGAGCAGGCCAAAAAGAGCCCGTTGGCCAAAAGCGTGGCGACCCGCGCCGAGGCCCATGCGTTCT
The DNA here is from genome assembly GCA_903876795.1 of uncultured Verrucomicrobiota bacterium. GTDB lineage: Bacteria > Verrucomicrobiota > Verrucomicrobiia > Opitutales > Opitutaceae > Rariglobus. The sequence goes on along the minus strand of CAIRBK010000093.1, from coordinate 6,482 downwards.
TTCAGTATTTGTTTTTCGGCCAGTGGGCGCGAGTGCGCGCCAAGGCCGCTTCGTTTGGCATCGAGATCATCGGTGACGCCCCGATTTTTGTCGCCCGCGACAGTGCCGATGTCTGGGCCGCACCGCAATTGTTCCAGATCGATGCCAAAACCGGCGAGCCGTTGGCCGTTGCCGGGGTGCCGCCCGACTATTTCTCGGCCGACGGTCAACTTTGGGGGAATCCTCTCTATGCTTGGGAGGCCCACGAGGCTGACGGCTACGCCTGGTGGATATCCCGGCTGAGGGCCAATTTCGCGCTCTGCGACATTGTGCGCATCGATCATTTTCGCGCCTTCGACACTTATTGGGCCATACCCGCGTCGGCCAAAACCGCCCGGACCGGGGCATGGAAAAAGGGTCCGGGACTCCCCCTTTTCTCGGCGGTGAAGGCCGCGCTGCCCGACGCCCGGCTGATCGCGGAGGACCTCGGCGACCTCTTTCCTTCGGTTCACGAATTGCGCGCCGCGACCGGCTTGCCGGGTATGACGATCCTCCAATTCGCCTTCGCCGGCGACTCGGACAATCTCTACCTGCCGCACAACTTGACAACCAACAGCGTGGTGTATCCCGGGACGCATGACAATGACACCACCCTGGGGTGGTATCGCTCGGCCTCGGAGAAAGAGCGCGATCATGTCCGCCGCTACCTGAGGGTCGGCGGAGAAGAGATCGGCTGGGACTTCATTCGGGCTTCCTACGCATCGGTCAGTCATCTGGCGGTCATGCCGATGCAGGACTATTTCAGCCTCGGCAGCGAGGGCCGCTTCAACACGCCCGGCGAGCCGGCGGGAAACTGGCAGTGGAGGTATGACGAGCACCGCTTGCGCCACCTGCATTACGAAGGCGGTGCCGCATATCTGCGAGACTTGGCGTTGCTCTATGGTCGCGCCTGACCGAACCCCGGGGTCGCGCGAAACCCCGGATTTTCGGTGCGGTCATCCCAGAAAGGCGCGGATGCGCGGTATCACTTCAGCATTTGCATCCGCCAGGACATAATGACCGGCATCCTCAAGGTAATAGGTCTTGGCCTGCGGCAAGCGCTTGGTCCACTCTTGGTAGAAGTGATCGTTGAAACAAAAGTCGCGACCACCCCATACGACCAAGGCCGGATTTCCCCGGAAATGCTTAAGACCGGCGGCTGTGTCGGCGAGGGTGCGCCACGTCGGATGCGAAGGGAACATCGGGATGTCCTTCACGAAGGCGTCCACGGCGACGCGGCTGGCCCATGAATCGTAAGGCAGGAGAAATCCGCGTTTTTCCTCCTTCGTGAGGCGGCGGCGGTGCATCGACATCCACACCGCCGGTCCGGCGAAGCCGTTGAGGCCGCGCACGAGCGCCGTGCCGGGAAATCCGGTTTTGCAAAGCGCGATGCGGCGGGGAATGTGCGGAGAGGGGAAAGCGCCGGTATTGAGGATAACGAGCTTCCCGATGCGTTGCGGATAACGCGCCGCATAGCCGAAACCGATCGCCCCGCCCCAGTCGTGCACGACCAGGTGGATGCGCTTCACGCCGAGATGCGTGACCAAGGCGTCCACGTCGCCGATGCGTGCCTCCAGCGTGTAGGGATAGTCCTCGGGTTTTTCGGAGAGTCCCATGCCGATGTGGTCGGGCACGATGCACCGCATCGTCGGGGCGACGGCCTGCACCAGCTCGCGGTAATAAAACGACCACGTCGGATTGCCGTGCAGCATCAGCAGGGCCTCGTCGGTGCCCGGGGCGCCGCCTTCGTCGAGGTAGCTCATGCGCGCGCCGCGGGGCGTCGCGAACGACTTCGGCTTAAACGGATAGAGCGGCTTGAGCCAGTCGGGGATCGTTACCATTCGAGAGCGAGCATCAGGCAGTTGAGGCCGCTGCCGATGCCGAGCAGCGCGACCTTGGTCCCCTCGCCCACCGCGCCGGCTTCGACCGCCTTGGCCAGTGTGGCCGGCAGCGCCACCGAACCGGTGTTGCCGAGGGTTTCAAACGTGGAAAAATCCTTTGCCAGATCGAGGCCGAGCGCCTCGTAGAGTTTGCGGCGGTGCGTGCTGCCCACCTGGTGGCAGATAAAACGGTCCGCCGTGACCGCGTCGTAGCCGGTCTCTGCGATGAACGCCTCCCAGGTGTCGCGCGCCAGGGCCAGGCCGGCCGTGAGCAACGCCTCGCTGTCGGTCTGCATCGCCAGGGCGTCGGCCCCGTGGGTGTCGCCTTGGCAGAGTTCGCTGTGCGCGGTGGCCGCGCGGGCGATGCCCCCGAGCAAGCGGTGCCGGCGCGCCCCGGTCGGGATCAGGGACTGGTGGCAAACGACCGCGCCGACCGCGCCGGAGCCGATGGTGAGGTTGGCGAAGAAGGGCTTGATGCCGTTGCGATCAAGGGGTGCTTCAAGCAGCGTCTTGAGCGTCTGCTGCACGAGCGGACCGCCATTTTCCCCGGAGACCACGAGCGCGCACTTGATCTGGCCGCTCTCGATGAGGCCGGCCGCGACCGTAAGCGCGTTGAGGAAGCCGAGGCAGGCGTTGGACACGTCGAAAATCTGCGCGGTCGCCGGCAGGCCGATCTTGCGATGCGCAAACGACGCCGTGGCCGGCTCCATCATGTCGCGGCAGACGGCGCTGTGGATAAACAGTTCGATCTGGTCGGCGCGCAGGCCGGACTTGGCGAGGGCGGCCTTGCCGGCGGCGGCGCTCGCGTCGGACGGACGCGTGCCTTGCGGCCACACCCGCCGCTCGCGAATGCCGGTCATCAGTTCGAGCCGGCCGAAAGGCAGTTTCAAACGCTCGTAGAGCGGCCGCAGGCGCTCCTCGATCTCCGTCGTCGTAAGGATGTCGTCGGGCAGCGCCACGGCCAGCGACTCGATGCAGGTGTGGATGAAGCGCATCAGGCCTTGTTCTCCATGCGCATGGCGAGGCGCACGATCTCCTTGTCGAAGAAATTGCTGCCGAGACCCGCGTCCACGACGAGCGTGGCTGCGTTGATCCCGCTGCTGCGTTCGCTCAGGAGAAAAACCGCCGTGTTGGCGACCTCCTGGGTAGCGAGGTTGCGTTTACGGAACGTGAGTTTCTCGGTGTAGAGATAACTTTCCAGGTAGCCGGGGATGCCGGCCGACGCGCTGGTTTTAAGAGGTCCGGCCCCGACGACGTTGAAGCGGACCTCCGAATGGTCGCTGAACGACTTGGCAAGAAAGCGGGAGGCGGAATCCAGCGCGGCCTTGATCGGGCCCATGTAGCCATAGTTGTCGGGCGTGACCTGAAGCGACGAGATGCCGATCGTCACCACCGAGGCATTGCGGGCGAGCAGCGGCTTGAAGGCGCCGGCCACTTCGACGAGTGAAAACGCCGAGATCGCGGTGGCCTGCAGGAAGTCTTTGCGCTTCGTCTCGTGGAAGGCCTTGAAGCCTTCGCTGTAGTTGGCGAAGGCGATCGAGTGGACGATGCCGTGGATCGTGTCGTGCCCGGCCGCCTTGATCTCGGCCGCCAATCGTGCGGCGGCCCCATCGGCCTCGACGTCGCAGACGAAGACGGGCTTCCCGGCGAGCGTGGTTTCGAGGGTGGCCTTGCGGGCGGCGCTGCGCACGCTGTAGAGGACGTTGGCCCCCTGCTCTTCCAGCGTCTTGGCGGTGAACCAGGCGACGCTCTTCTTGTTGGCGACGCCGAGAACGAGGAAGGTTTTCCCGGTGAGGTTGAGGAAGTCGGGCATGGAAACAAGTTTACTGCTGGGCCTGCTGCTGCTGGCCTTCGGGCGTTTTCCAGGCGACGGCGAAATCGACCGTGAGCACGCGGGTGCCGTCGGCCTTCTTGATGGCGCCGCCCATCATGGTGAAACCGCCCATGACTTCTTTTTTCTTCACCTCGATGAGGATCGTGTCGCCCGGGTAGATGGGGTTGCGGAAACGCACGTCGGCGATCTTGGCGAGGAGGGGCACGCCCTCGCCCGGCTTGGCGCCGGCGGCCAGGGCCTGCTTGGCCATGAACAAGGCTCCCGTTTGAAACACCGCCTCGCACAACAGCACACCCGGGGTGATCGGGGCGTTGGGATAGTGGCCCTTGTAGAAATCCTCGTCGGAGCGCCAGGTGCGGCGGGCGGTCAGGCTCTCGGCGGTCTCCGCGACGATTTCATCGACAAAGAGAAACGGCGGCCGGTGGGGAATGAGGTCGGTGACAGCGTTGGACATTGGAAAGGTAAAACACACTGCGCCCGCCCCCGTCGTGCAAGGTCGGAAATCGCCGACCCGCCGAAGCCTGCGCCGTGACGCCAGAGCCGCGCTGCCGACCCGGGCGGGACCGGCTCAGGCCGTGGACGCGACCTGCGGCGGGTGTTTCAGCGAGAAAAGGTATTTGTCGATCTTGTTGGCGGTGATGACGCCGTAGTTGATGGTGCCCAGCCAGCCCGACATGATGATGCCGACGCTGCCGGCGTGGAAGAGTCCGGGGAGTTTCTCCGACAGGTTCATGGAGACCGGCAAGCCCTCGAACTTGGTCCCGAACGACGTGCCCTGGAAATGCGTCGTGTAGCGCTCGATGGTGCGCGGCGTGGCGGCTTCCTTCCAGTCGATCTTGGCGCGCACGTCGGGGATGTACTTTTCCAGCGCGACGATGCTCTCCTCGATCATGCGCTCCTTTTCCTTGCGGTAGTCGTCCTCCGAAAGGGCATTCCAGTCGGGGTAACGTCCGTTGAGCGACGCGACCACGGTATAGCGGTCTGAGCCGGGACGCGTGTCGGGATAATAGACCGAGAACGTGCGGCTGGTGGTGCGCAGCGAGGTGAGCTCCTCGTTGCTGTAGGCGGGCGACTCGGATGTGAACACGAGGTCGCCGATGTGCGGGATCGCCTCTCCCTTGCGGATGCCGAGATACACTTGGCAGGAGCTCGTGTTGATGCGCACGGCCTTGGCCTGCTCGACAAAATCGGCGGGGAAGTGCTCTTCGCCAACGAGCCAGAAGATGGTGTTTTTGATGTTGGCGTTGGAGAGTACGGCCCTGGCGCGGATCACGCGGCCGTTCTTGGCGACGATGCCGCACGCCGCTTTTTTCCCGTCGCGCTCCTCGACGAGGATTTTTTCAACGAGTACTTTTTTGCGCAGCTCCACGCCGTTCTTGCGAAGCTCGTCGGCCATTTTTTCGATGAGCACGTCGGAGCCCCCCTGGAAGGTGAACACACCCGCGCCCATGAAGTTCGAGAATACGATGCCGAAGGTGATGGCGGGATCGTCGAAGTTGGAGCCGTTGGCGTAGGAAATCGGCTCCATCAGCAGGCGGTGTACATCGGGCCGGCCCGGGAAGAACCGGTTGAACATCTGTCCGGTGGTCTCCGTGTTGTTGTCGTAGTAATTCATCGCCCTCAGGTAGTCGTAGAACGACTCGACCTGCTCGCGCGGCAGCTTGAACTGCTCGACCAGCACGCGCGTGTAGTCCTCGCGGGTGAAGGTGGTCCACACATCCATCTGCGGATTCACGAAGCGCACGTCCTTCAATTGATGGATGGAGTCGGCGATTTCCTTGGTCCAGTAGCGACGGCAGCTCTTGATCATGCCGCTGGGGAAACCGTGCAGGGAGATGTCGAAGATATGGCCGCCTTTGCGCGTGAACCAGGTGGCCAGACCGCCGAATTGGTAGTGATGCTCCAGAAGGAGGACCTTGTGCCCGGCCTTGGCCAGGACATTGGCCCCGGTCATGCCGCCGAGGCCGGAGCCAATGACGATCACGTCGTATTCATCTGCGACACCCTTGAGCCAGTCGTAAGCCATGCGTATAAAGAAAAACGAGTGAAGGCGCGAAGTCCTCCGGCGCAAGTGGCTTTTCCACGCAAAGCGCACGCGGAGCCGTGGCGACCAAGGTTGGGCGAGCGCGCGTCCCCGCCGAGCCGTTCGGGTTGTTATCCGGGAGACCAGTGGCCTGAAACCGGCACCGGAGACCGAAACCCTGACTGCTCCCGCCTCGGGTTTCATCCTTCACCCTTCCGCCTTCTTCACTTCCAAACCACGGCTCACCGGGGACGGTCCGCCCTGGGGTGTTTTTCGGAAACAAATCCGGTCGGCGTGAGAGGAGAAGTCGGCCCGGCCTGCTCATCCTCCCACTCGGAGAGTTCGACGGCCTGAGTTATTTGGAAACACACCCCTACCCTGCCAACCGACGCCGTGACTGGACGCCGCAGTATACGCGATCCCACCCAATCGCGTGGGACCGCCTGCGAGTTTCATTGAAACCATTATTGCGCGACCTGTTTGCGGACTCCACAACCGACGGCATCCGTCTTTTTTTCGTCCGCCACGCTGCCGCATGTCCCAATCTTCCAACAACCTTGCCGCCTACTCCTGGTCCATCGCCGACTGAGGTGGCTCCGGTTGGTTGGACAGGGGGAGCGTGAAAGTTAGTTATACAGTAGTTTCGGGGATTGGGATGATGGAAAGATTTATAGGGAGGGTTGCAGGGGAGGGAGCGAAGCTCCCTCCCCGCATTGTATGGCCGCCG
>CAIRBK010000092.1 GCA_903876795.1 uncultured Verrucomicrobiota bacterium | reverse complement strand
GTCTCCGGCTGGCTCTTCGCCGCCGCCCTCGTCGCGGGGGTTTACGGCGGCCTGAAAGTCCGCCGCGCCCTCGGCCAATAAAATCCCGCCCCGTCCTCTTTCCTCCCATGAAACTCAATAGCCTCCCGCTTCTCCCGCTCGCGGCCTTCGCCGCCTTCGCCGCACACGCCGAGACGATCTCCATTCCCTCCGTCGCTGCCGCCAAACGCCCGATCACCCATGAAGACATCTGGCTCGCCAAACGGCTCGCCGGCCCCGTCCTCAGCCCCGACGGACGGTGGGCCGCCGTCCGGGTAACCGCACCCGACTATGACGAGAAGAAACAAACCCAGGACATCTGGCTCGTCGCCACGGACGGTCGCACCCCGCCGCGACAGCTCACCTTCAACCCCTCCGCCGAAACCGGCCTCGCCTGGAGCCCCGACGGCACCCGCCTGGCCTTTTCCAGCAAGCGCGAGGGCGACGACGCCGCGCAAATCTACGTGATCGACCTCGCCGCAGGCGGCGAAGCCCGCCGCGTCACCTCCTTTTCCGGCGGAGCCCGCGAACCCAGATGGAGCCCGGACGGCACCCGCCTGCTGTTCCTCTCGAACGCCTACGCCGACGCCACCGACGACGCCGCGCAGCAAAAACTCGTCGCCGCGAAGAAGGCGCAGAAAGCCAAGGTCCGCGTCTACGACGGATTTCCCGTGCGCAACTGGGACAAATGGCTGGACGAGCAGCAGACTCGCGTCTTCGCGCAGGACATCGCCTACGGCTCGGTCGCGCGCGACCTGCTCGCCGGCACGGCGCTGGTCAAAAATCCGGGATTCGGCGGTCGGTATAGCCCTACCGGCGAAGAATTTGATGCCGCCTGGGCGCCTGACGGACAAGCGGTGATCTTCGCCGCCACGACCGAACGTGATCGCGCCGCCTACGCCCAGTTCGCCGTTCACCTCTATACCGTTCCGGTCACCGGCGGGGAACCCCGCGTGCTCACCACGGGGGCGCGTGTCTATGGACGTCCCGAGTTCACCCCCGACGGCAAGTTCCTGCTCGCCACCGTCACCGAAAACGACGGCCAGCTCTTTAACAACACCCGCCTCGCCGCGCTTGACTGGCCCTCCGTCGGAGAGCCCCGGGTTTTCACCGCCGCGCTCGACGTCTCGGCGCGTGAATATGCCCCCGGTCCCGACGGCGACACCGTTTACTTCACCGCCGAAGACCAAGGCCTCACGCGGATCTTTTTTGCTTCGATCTCCGGTCGGAACTCGCCCGGTGCCTTTCCGCAAGCGGCCGGGACCTACACCGCCGTCGGCGCCGCCGGCACGCCCGGCAATCCTGTCGTCGTCGGCATCTACGAAGACGGGGTGACCCCGCCCGACTTGCGCCGAGTCAACGCGCCCGCCGGCACGCCCGCCGAGCTCACCCGGTTTAACGCCACCCAACTGGCCGCCGCCGACGTCCGGCCGGTGGAAAGCTTTTGGTTCACCGCCAAAAACGGTCGCCGCATCCACAACCTCGTGGTCCTGCCTCCTGCCTACGATCCCGCCAAAAAGTATCCGCTCGTCACCCTCATCCACGGCGGCCCGCACACCATGAGTGGCGACACCTTCGGCCTGCGTTGGAACCCCCACCTCCTCGCCGCGGGCGGCTACCTTGTGCTCCAGACGAACTACACCGGCTCGACCGGTTTCGGAGAAGCCTTTGCCCAGGCAATCAAGGGCGATCCCTTGCGCGGTCCGGCCGACGAGTTGCTCGAAGCGATCGACGAGGCCGCCAAACGTTACCCGGCGGTGGATCTCGGTCGCCTTGCCGCCGGCGGGCCTAGCTACGGCGGTTTTCTGACCAATTGGCTCTTGGGCCAAAGTGATCGCTTCCGGGCGCTCTTTTCTCACGCCGGAATGGCGAACCTCGAGTCGCTGTGGGGCAGCACCGACATCATTTACAGAGGGGAGCGTTCTTTTGGCGGCCCTCCCTGGGAACTGAACCCCGTGTGGCGCGAGCAGAGCCCGCACCTCGCGGCGGCGAAGTTTAAGACCCCGATCCTCCTCAGCGTCGGCGAAAAAGACTTCCGCGTGCCCATCAACAACACGCTCGAACTGTGGAGCATCCTGCAGCGTCAGCGCGTGCCAGGCCGCCTGCTGGTTTATCCCGACGAGAACCACTGGATTCTAAACGGCGAAAACCACCGCCACCAACTCGGCGAAGTCGCCGCCTGGCTGAAACGATGGCTCTAAACACGCCGGCCAGCCCGCCGGTCGGAGCCCCCCGCTCCCTCACGAAAACACGCTCACTATCGTCCACCTTTCCCATCAGATTTTCAGTCGATGAAACTCAACCGCCTCCTGCTCCTATCGCTAGCGGCCCTCGCAGCGCTCACCGCCCGCGCCGACACCAACGCCTCCCCCGCCGCCGCCGATCACCCCGAGGTGCGCGGCGCCGTGCGGCTTTTCGAGGCGTGGCTCGACGGCCAGATCGCCTACCGAGGCCTACCCGGCGTCGCGGTAGGCGTCGTGCACGACCAGCAACTTGTATGGGCCCGCGGCTTCGGCTTCGCCGACATCGAGCAAAAGCTGCCCGTCACGCCCGCGACCAAGTTCCGCATCGCGTCGCATAGCAAACTCTTCACCGCCACCGCCATCCTGCAGCTGCGCGAAGCCGGCAAACTCCGGCTCGACGACACCGTCGTGCAGCACCTGCCCTGGTTCACCCTCCAGCCCGGCCAGAAAATAGGGTCAGGGCGAAACTTGTTAAATTTGTTTAGGGATTGTCTCGCGAAGGATTCGAAGGACGCGAAGGGCTGGCCAGTTTATTACGCCACGGCGAGTTCGCGGGGGGTGATTTCGGCGAGCTTTTTGCCGAGGCGGGCTTTGGCTTCGCGGAGGTCGCATTCGAGTTGGATGCGCATCCAGTAGCCTTCGGACATTCCGAAATAGCGGTCGAGGCGGAGTCCGGTGTCGGCGGTGATGCCGCGCTGACCTTGGAGGATCGCCGTGATGCGCGTGAGCGGCACATGGATGTCCTTGGCCAGTCGGTAGGCGGAGATGCCCATGGGCTTGAGAAAATCTTCACTAAGAATTTCGCCCGATGTGATGGGGGTGAGCTTTTTCATGATCGTTTAGTGGTAGTCGGTGATTTCGACGTTGCGGGCATCGGAGCCGGTCCAAGTGAAGCAGATGCGCCACTGGTCGTTAATGCGGATGGAATACTGTCCCTTGCGGTTGCCCTTGAGGGCTTCGAGCCGGTTGCCGGGCGGGATACGCAGATCGCTCAGGAGGTGGGAACCGTTGAGCTGAATGAGTTTTCGCCGGGCGGTGTTAAGGATCGGGGGCGGGAGTGACGGAGGCGCGAGATCGTCGAAGACGGCTTTGGTGTCATCGTCGGCGAACGAGAGAATCATCAGGTCGAACAGTTGCGCGGAGCATTAGTAACGTCAAGCGTAACCACGGGGTGCGCACGGGCACAAAAAATCCCGCCGGCGGTGGTCGCGGGCGGGATTCGGAATATTGTCTCGCGAAGGATACGAAGGTGGCGAAGGGGAAGCCGGTTCTTACTTCGCTACCTTTGCTTCCTTTGTGAGACACCTTGCGGAGATTCAGCGCACGGCTTCCAGCACGGCCTTGGGGTGTTTGGCGGCGACGCGGAGGAGGACGCGGGCGGCGGCTTTCTTGTTTTCGCTCAGGTAGAAGCCGGCTTCGCGGATGCCTTGGAGGAGGTTTTTGAAATCGGTGTCTCTCATGAGACAAAATTCGTCCGGCCGATTTTTTGCTTTTACTCAGACCTTGTAGACTAGCGGATAGCCAGCGGGGTCGTTGAGGGCGGCGAGATCGAGGTCGAAGTCGAGCGACGGCCAGTGGAGGTGGTGGCCGCGGAGGAGTTTTACGTCGTGGATGTCGGCCACCTTAGCGTCGGCAAACCACGGATACTCGGTGAAGGGGAGCAGGTATTCGCGCTCCCCGATCAACAGCCAGAGTCCGCGCGGGGAGATATGGCTGACCTCAACCGAAGTGTTTTTTCCAAGCGGCTTCATGGCGGCTAAGGGCGCGGGCGGAATTTTTAACCACTGATCAACACTGATTATCACTGATCACGGATTACTCGGGCAGGGCGGGGGCGTGGCACTGGCGCACGTGGAGCACACGGGAGATGACGATTCGCTGGCCGATGACTTGGTAGAACACTTTGTAGGGGAAACGGCGGAGCAGGATGCGTCGGAAGTTTAGATAGTAGAGTCGGGGTGTTTCCGGGTGGCAGGTCAGTTGATGAATGGCCGCGCTTATCTCGTCGAGGAAGGCGTCACCGAGTCCGGTTTGAACTTCGTCATACCAATCGCGGGCGGCTGCAATGTCTTGTTCGGCCTCCGGACGGGTATGGAGGTGCCACTTCATGCCCGGCGACGGAGGCGGGCTTCGACTTCGGACCAAGGTGAGCCGGCGTCGGGGTTGGCTTCGTAGGCGGCTTGGGCTTCGTCGAGGAGTTGTTTTTCTCGGTCGGTGGGGCCGGAGGTTTCTTCCATCTGCCAAAGGCGGGCGAGGATGTCGCTGCGGTCTTCCGCCGTGAGCTTGGGCAGTTCGGCGATGATTTCGGCTTTGCTCATGTGGAGAACGGGGCGGAAAATGGGGTCAGGCCGTTACTTGTTACTTTTAACTTATTTGGCAATAGGAGCACGAATGGTGCGTCGGCTTGGATGAGGTAACTTGGCCGAGCGCGTGGGCGCTTCAATAAGGATTTCGGCGGGGATTTTTAGGCCGTGGTGCAGGGAGCGTATCATTGCCAAACTTAATGGGCGTTTTCCGCTGAGCACTTCGGAGACACGGCTTTTGGTGCCAAGGTAAGGGAGCAGGTCGGCGGGCTTGGAGTTGGATTGCTCCAGTCGGAAACGGATCGCTTCCACGGGGTCGGGCTTGGCGATGGGGAAATGGGCTTCTTCGTAGTTCTCCACCAGCAGCGACCAAAGATCGAGTTCGGCTTCATCGGGCGTGGACTGGTCCATGAGGCGCTCTATGTAGGCGAGGGCGACCTTGTATTCACGGACGGTTTTGAGGACTTTGGCTTTCATGGCGGTGTGGCGGTTAAATCTCGGTGGCGTCGATTTTGTCGTAGTCGGCGTGGGTGCCGATGGAGCGGATGAATACGATGCGGGTGTTGAAGTGGATGCGGACGATCAGGCGGTAGGTGTTACCTTTGATGTTAAAAACGACGCGGTTGCCGGGCAGGGCGTCGGCGGAGCGGTAGTGGGCTTTGATGTCGGCGAAGGAGTTCCAGTCGGCGTGTTTGGTTTCATGGAACCAGGACCTGAGGGCTGCCTCGGCATTCGCGTGTTTCTCCCAGAAATCTTTGAGCGTTTTTCGGGAGATTATGCGCATGCGTCTGGGTCGCGTGAAGAAGTGTTCCCGTATTGGGAACCGGGTCAAGCTTTGCCGGGGTGATGCATAAAAAATCCCGACAGCGGCAATGCGCGGGCGGGACTCGAAGGACGGAATTTTTTAACAACTACTGTACACTCATAATCACTAATTCGGAGGTTCGGGATCAGTGACCAGTAGTGTCCATTAGTGGTTAAGCCTCGTTTTAGAGCGTCGCTAAGATGGTATTGAATGTCGCGCTGGGCCGTAGGGCGGCGGAGGCTTTGGCGTTGTCGGGCTGGTAGTAGCCGCCGATGTCGGCGGGTTTGCCTTGGACGGCGATCAGCTCGGCGACGATTTGCTTTTCGGCGGTGGTCAGTTTTTCGGCCAGCGGGGTGAAGGCTTTCTTGAGGTCGGCGTCCTTGGTCTGGGCGGCGAGGGCTTGGGCCCAGTAGAGGGCGAGGTAGAAGTGGGACCCGCGGTTGTCGATGCCGGCGCCGACTTTGCGGGCGGGGCTCTTGTCATACTCCAGGAACTTGCCGTTGGCTTCGTCGAGGGTCTCGGCGAGGACTTTGGCCTTGGCGTGGTTTTGGGTGATGCCGAGGTGTTCGAAGCTCGCGGCTAGGGCGAAAAACTCACCGAGGCTGTCCCAGCGGAGGAAGTTTTCCTCGGTAAACTGTTGCACATGCTTGGGAGCCGAGCCGCCGGCGCCGGTTTCGAAGAGGCCGCCGCCGTTCATGAGGGGGACGATGGAGAGCATCTTGGCCGAGGTGCCGACTTCGAGGATGGGGAAGAGGTCGGTCAGGTAGTCGCGGAGGACGTTGCCGGTGACGCTGATGGTGTCGAGGCCCTGAACGATGCGTTCGAGGGTGAACTGGCAGGCGGCGGCGGGGTGAAGGATGCGGAGGTCGAGGCCGGTGAGGTCGTGGGTGGGCAGGAATTTTTTGACCTTGGCGATGATCTGGGCGTCGTGGGCTCGGGCTTCGTCGAGCCAGAAGACGGCCGGGGTGTTGCTCAGGCGGGCGCGGTTGACGGCGAGTTTCACCCAGTCTTGCACGGGGGCGTCCTTGGTCTGGCAGGCGCGCCAGATGTCGCCCTGCTCGACGGTGTGGGCGAGGATGGTCTTGCCGGCTTCATCGACGACGCGGACGGTGCCGGCGGCGGGGATCTCGAAGGTTTTGTTGTGCGAGCCGTATTCCTCGGCGGCCTGGGCCATGAGGCCGACGTTGGGGACGGAGCCCATGGTCTTGGGGTCGAGGGCGCCGTGCTTTTTGCAGAAGTCGATGACGGTCTGGTAAACACCGGCGTAGCTGCGGTCGGGGATGAGGGCGAGGGTGTCCTGCTGCTTGCCCTGCTGGTTCCACATCTGGCCGGAGGTGCGGATCATGGCGGGCATGGAGGCATCCACGATGACATCGGAGGGGACGTGGAGGTTGGTGATGCCCTTGTCGGAGTTGACGTAGGCGAGGGCGGGGCCGGCGGCGTAGGCGGCGGCGAGGTCGGCATCGATGGCGGCTTTCTCGGCGGCGGGAAGTTTCTCGATTTTGGCGAGGAGGTCGCCGAGGCCGTTGTTGAGATCGACGCCGAGGGTGGCGAGGGTAGCGGCGTGTTTGGCGAGGGCGTCTTTGAAGAAGACCTTCACGCCGTGGCCGAAGAGGATGGGGTCGGAGACCTTCATCATGGTGGCCTTGAGGTGGAGGGAGAGGAGCACGCCCTCGCTCTTGGCGCGGGTGATGGCCTGCTCGTAGAAGGCGACGAGGGCGGCCTTGCGCATCACGGTGGCGTCGAGGATTTCGCCGGCCTTGAGCGGGGTCTTTTCCTTGAGGACAACGATGGCGCCATCGGTCTTGACGAGTTCAATGCGGACGGTGGTGGCGACCGGGGTGGTGAAGGAGAGTTCGTTGCCGAAGAAGTCACCGTCGGTCATGGCGGCGACGGCGGTCTTGGAGGCGGGCGTCCAGGAACCCATGGAGTGCGGGTGTTTTTTGGCGTAATCCTTGACGGCCTTGGGAGCGCGGCGGTCGGAATTGCCCTCGCGGAGGACGGGGTTGACGGCGGAGCCGAGGACTTTGGCGTAGCGGGCGCGGGCGTCTTTTTCGGCGTCGGTGGCCGGGGTCTCGGGGAAATCGGGGAGGGCGTAGCCCTTGGCCTGGAGTTCGGCGATGGCGGCCTTCAGCTGGGGGATGGAGGCGGAGATGTTGGGGAGCTTGATGATGTTGGCCTCGGGCTTGAGCGTGAGGGCGCCGAGTTCGGCGAGGGCGTCGGCGGTCTGCTGGGCGGGGGGCAGCGTGTCGGAGAACGCGGCCAGGATGCGGCCCGAGAGGGAGATGTCGCGGGTCTCGACGGTGATGCCGGCGTGTTTCGCGTAGGCCTGCACGATCGGGAGCAGGGAATAGGTGGCGAGCGCGGGCGCTTCGTCAGTGATGGTGTAGATGATGGAGGGAGCGGCGTTGGCGGACATGGTGTGGAAAATGCGGGGGCTGTGGATGAAACGGTGAGCAAAGGGCGGGCCGAAAGACCGGTCAAAAGCAAATAAACAAGACTCGTCGGAGGGCAGGCGGGGCCTACTTTTTGAGTGCGCGAACGGCCGCGAGCAACGCCAGGCTGCCGCCGATGGCGAAAAGAACCAGGAGCGCGGTGCGGCTGACGGCGGTGAAGACAAACCAGCCAAGGAAGGCACCGGCGGCCGACACCACGACGTTCACGACCAGGCCGGCGGATGGGTGTTTTCCGAAGAAAGTCACCGCGAGACCGACCGAGGCGCCGACGACGAGCAAGGTGAGAAAAAGCTGAAGGTTCATGGCGCTCAGGCGACGGGGGCGGGCGGGACGGCGAGCCTTTGCCAGAGGGCGACGGGCACCTCCTCGGCGCGGCTCCGCGGGCTGTGACCGACGGCGGCAAGCTCGGCAAACCAGGCCTGGCCGCCGTCGGGGAGCTTGTCGCGGAGGAGCGCGCCGAGCTGTTTGCGACGTTGTTGGAAGCAGGCGCGGATGAGGAGTTTTACCTCGGGGGCAAAAACGAACGGCGCGGGCTTGCGCACGAGGTTGAGCAGATACGACTCGACGTCGGGGCGCGGGTGGAAACAGGCGGCGGCGACCTTGTGGCCGGGGGCGATGTCGTAGGCGGACTGGAGGAAAATCGAGATGGCGCCGAACTGTTTACCGCCGGGTTTGGCGGCGTAGCGTTGGGCGGCCTCCTGCTGGAGCATGAGGACCAGATTGGTCGGGAGCGGGCCGGAGAACACGGCGTCCATCCACGGGGTGGAGATGGCGTAGGGCAGGTTGGCGACGACTTTGAAGCCCAAGGCGGCCTTGTCGGCGGGCAGGGCGGCAAGGGGATGTTCGACGGCGTCGCCCTCGAGGAGGTGGAAGGTGTCGGGAAACCGGGGCCGGAGCGTGGCGTCGAGGTGGGCGTGGAGATTGCGGTCGAACTCGACGGCCCAGAGATCGGCGCCGGTCTCGAGCAGCGCGGTCGTGAGCGTGCCCAGGCCGGGGCCGATCTCGACGACGGTGTCGCCGGCGCGCACGCCGGCGAGTTCGAGGGATTTGAGCACGATGTTGCCGTCGACGAGAAAGTTCTGGCCGAGGGCGCGCTTGGGGAAGTGGCCGAGTTGACCCAGCAGGTCGCGGGTGGCGGAAGGGCTTAAAGGCATCGGATAAATCTCAAGCCGCGCGGCAGGCCCTGGGGAGGTTGAGGGCGGGACGGTTCACCGGTTTCCAAATTCCTCGATCAGCGCGGCGGTGTCGGGGGCCTTCATGAGGGCTTCGCCGCAGAGGATGGCGTGGGCGCCGGCAGCCCTGACGCGGGCGGCGTCGGCTCCGGTGAAGATGCCGCTCTCGCTCACGGCGATCACATGTTTCGGGAAAAGCGGGATGAGGCGCTCGCTCAGGCCGAGGTCGCACCTGAAGACGGCGAGGTCGCGGTTGTTGACGCCGATGATCTTGGCGCCGTGTTTCACCGCGCGGTCGAGTTCGGATTCGTTGTGGATCTCGAAGAGGGCGTCGAGCCCGGCGAACTTGGCGGCGGAGAACAGTGCGGCGATCTCCTCGTCGTTGAGTGCGCGGACGATGATGAGGATGGCGCTGGCTCCGGCCTCGCGGGCCTGGAGGACCTGGATGGGGTGAACCATGAAATCCTTGCGGATGCACGGCACGGCGGGGCGGTCCTGGCGGAAAAAGGAGGTGACGCCGGCGAGGTCGCCGAGGGTACCGCCGAAGTATTTTTCGTCGGTGAGGATCGAGAGTGCGGCGGCGCCGGCGGCGCGATATTTGACGGCCTGGTCCCTGGCGGAGAGCGAGGCGGCGGCGATGGCGCCGGCGGAGGGCGAGCGGCGCTTGATCTCGGCGATCACGGCGAGTTTGCCGTCGTCGCGGCGAAGCGCGGCGGCGAATGACGGCGGCTTGGGCGCCAAGGCGTTGAACGCGGCCAGTTCGGACAGGGACACCTCGCGGACGAGCGGGGCGATCTCCTGGCGTTTCCAGGCCATGATCTCAGTGAGTTTGTCGGACATATCGGAGGAGTAATAGCCGCAAAGAGGCGCAAAAGGCGCAAGAAACAATCCCGGAGGAGGATTCTGGGTTTACCTTTTGGCGTCTTTGGCGCCTCTTTGCGGCCAAGTTAATGAGCTCACTCGTCGACCTTCGCAAAACCATCGCCGCCCTGCGCGCCCCGGGCGGGTGTCCGTGGGACCAGGAACAAACGCACGCGTCGCTGACGCGCTGCCTCATCGACGAGGTGAGCGAGCTGCTCGACACCATTGATCGCCTCGACCTGCCGCACATGCGCGAGGAACTCGGCGACGTGCTCATGCAAGTCGTGTTTCACGCGCAACTGGCCGAGGAGGCCGGGCACTTCGATCTCGAGGCGGTGGCGGCGGAGGCAAACGAAAAACTCGTGCGCCGGCATCCGCACGTCTTCGGGACGGGAGACCGGATCGGCACGTCCGCCGACGTGCTCGTGAAGTGGGAGCAGATCAAGGCGCAGGAAAAGAAAAACGGCCCGGCCCAGAAAGGCGTTTTCAAAGAGCTGCCGCCGCGGCTGCCCTCGCTGATGTTTGCCGAGGCGATCTGGAAGCAGATCGAGAAGAAATCGCTTCCCGCCGACGGCATCGTGGATACCGCCCAGGTGAAAGCCCTCGGCGCCCAACTCGACGAGGCCGCGCTGGGCCGGATGCTGTTCGAGCTCACCGCCGCCGCCCGCGTGAAAGGACTCGATCCCGAGGGGGCGTTGCGACTGCACGCCACGCGGGTCATGCGCGATGTCGAAGCCCGCGTCCCATCCGCCGCCACCTGAACCGGTGCTGACACGCTGGTGGGCGCCGTTTGCGGAGTTCTTGGAAAAGGAACGCCGCTACTCGGCCTACACCCTGCGCAATTACCGGCAGGCGTTCGACGATTTCCACCGATGGCTGGTGGCGGCGGGCCTGTGGGAGCGCGGCTTCGACCGGCTCGGTCCGCGCGACCTGCGCGACTTCGTGATCGAGGCGCAGCGACGCTTCGACCGGCGCACGCTGCACAACCATGTGTCCGGCCTGCGGGCGTTTTTTAAATTCTGGCTGCGGCGCGGCGGCGTGAAACAGAACCCGTTCATCGGCGTGCCGCTGCCGAAGCTGGAGAAGCGACTGCCGAAGTTTTTAACCGAGGAGCAGATGAAACTACTCCTGGGCGGACCCCGGCGGCTGCTCGAAAACCAGACGCTCGACGCGTTCACCGCGTGGCGCGACCGCCTGGTGATGGATCTGCTCTACGGCGGCGGCCTGCGTGTGAGCGAAGTGGTGGGGCTGGACTACGGACAGATCGATTTCACGAGCGGCGTGGCCCGAGTGATGGGCAAGGGCCGGAAAGAACGGTTGTGTCCGCTCGGGCGGGTGGCGATGGCGGTCCTTGAAAAATGGAAGACCGCGTTTGCCGCCAACACCGCCCCTGACGCGCCGGTGCTGGTGAATGCGAAACACGAGCGGCTGCCGGTGCGGCAGGTGCAGTTGATGTTGAAGCGTTATCTGGCGCTGGCCGATCTGCCGTCGGACCTGACGCCGCACAAACTCCGGCACAGTTACGCGACCCACCTGCTCAACGCGGGGGCGGACCTGCGGCTGGTGCAGGAACTCCTGGGCCACG
The DNA here is from genome assembly GCA_903876795.1 of uncultured Verrucomicrobiota bacterium. Classification (GTDB taxonomy): domain Bacteria; phylum Verrucomicrobiota; class Verrucomicrobiia; order Opitutales; family Opitutaceae; genus Rariglobus. Next base: position 46,995 of record CAIRBK010000092.1, on the reverse strand, counting down.
CCAATCTCAACACGACGCAGGTTTACACCCATGTGAGCGTGGCGCGTCTGCGCGACGTGTATGCCAAGGCCCACCCGAGGGCGTGAGCGGGCCGTTTTTCATAAGCCTTTGATCGCCGCCGCGAGCACGTCGCAGGCGCGGTCGATCGCGGGGCCGTCGTGCGCGGTGCTCAGGAAGCCCGCCTCGTAGGCGCTCGGCGCAAGATAAACGCCGCCCGCAAGCGCGGCATGGAACACCCGGGAGAACAGCTTCGCGTCGCCCTTCAGCGCGGTCTCGTAGTCGCGCACCGGCGTGTCGGTGAAAAAGAAACTGAACATCGAGCCGCACCGGGGCGTTTGCACGGGGATGCCCTTGGACTGGCAGGCGGAGGCCACGGCGGCGCAGAGCCGGCGGCCGAGCGTGTCGAGGCGGGCGTAGGGATCGAGTTGTTCCAGCAGGCGCAGCGAGGCGATGCCTGCGGCCATGGCGAGCGGGTTGCCGCTGAGTGTGCCGGCCTGGTAAACCGGGCCGAGCGGGGCGAGGTGGTCCATGATGTCGGCTCGTCCGCCGAAGGCGCCCACGGGCAGGCCGCCGCCGATGATTTTGCCCAGGCAGGTGAGGTCGGGGCTTATCTTTTCGCGTTCCTGCACGCCGCCCCTGGCGATGCGGAAACCGGTCATGACCTCGTCAAAGATGAGCACCGCGCCGTGCCTGGCGGTGATTTCCCGGACGTAGTCGAGGTAGCCGGGGTCGGGCATGATGAAACCGACGTTGCCGCAGTAAGGTTCGAGGATGAGGCCGGCGATCTGGCCGGGGTTGGCGGCGAAGGCGGCGTCGAGGGCGGCGCGGTCGTTGTAGGGCAGGACGATGGTCTCGCGGGCGAAGGAGGCGGGCACGCCGGCGCTGTCGGGGTGGCCGTGGGTGAGGGCGCCGGAGCCGGCCTTGATGAGGAGCGCGTCGGAGTGACCGTGGTAGCAGCCGGAGAATTTGATGATCTTGTCACGCTTCGTGAAGCCGCGGGCGAGGCGTATGGCCGACATGGTGGCCTCGGTGCCGCTGCTGGTCATGCGGACCTTTTGGATCGAAGGCACGAAGCGCGCGATGAGCTCGGCCATTTCGACCTCGTAAGGGTTGGGCGTGCCGAAGGACGTGCCGTGTTCGAGGGCGGAGGCGATGGCGGCCTTGATGACGGGGTGGTTGTGTCCGTGGATGGCGGGGCCCCAGGTGCAGACGAAGTCGATCAACTCGCGATCATCGGCGGTGGTGAGCGTGGCCCCCCGGGCCGACTTGGTGAAAAACGGCGCGCCGCCGACCGAGCGGAAAGCGCGGACGGGAGAGTTGACGCCGCCGGGGATGAGTTGGAGGGCGCGGGCGAAAAGATCGGAGGATGCGGATGAGGCGGACACGGTGGAGGATGGGAGTCGGGCGATGAACGTGGATTGGACGAAACGAGAAAGGTTGGTGAAGGCAGGGGCAATCGTCGAGTTGCACTGCGGGAGGGCAGTGCCTCAGCTTTGAGAAATGATTAACCTGCGGACAAAAAAGCTAATCGGGCTGGCCGTTGTGCTAGGGATTCTCGGAGCGGCCGCGGGCTTGCTGGCCATGCAATTCGACCTGCGCGAGCACCTGGAGAGTTTACTGGCTTATGTGCGCGCGGAAGGGGTGGTGTTTTTTTTCACGGCGATGGCGTTGCTGCCCCTCGTCGGGGTGCCGCTATCGGCATTTGTGCTGACGGCCGGGGCCTTCTTTGGGCCGACGCTAGGGGCGGGGGCGGTGATTGGCTGCGGGGCGGTGGCGCTGGCGGTCAACGCGGCGTTGTCTTACTGGCTGGCGGCGCACGGTTTGCGACCTTGGCTGGAACGACTGCTGGTGTGGCTCGGGTATGCGATCCCGCAGCCGGCGGGCCGGCGCTCGTGGGAGTTTACGTTGGTATTGCGGGTGGTCCCGGGCGTGCCGTTTTGCCTGCAAAGCTACCTGCTCGGGCTGGCTCGGGTGCGTTTTGGTGTTTATCTGCCGGTTTCGGTCCTGGTGCCGACGATTCATCTGGCGGTCGCGGTGCTCGCCGGGGATGCGTTGGTGCAGGGCAATCACACGCGACTGCTCGTGGCCGGAGGGTTGTTTGCCGTGGTGGGGTGTGGGCTGCATCTGCTGCGCAAGCGACTGAAAGCGTTGAGACCGCAGACTCAGGTTCAGCAGGAAGGGCGGACGTAAAACCGATTAAACGGCGGGCGGCCATGCGGACGCTCACGATCACCGTGCGCACCAGGCTGGTGAAAAACACCGGCGTAATCAGACTGCGAGCCAGCCGGATATTGAGGACAATCAACTCGATCAACCCACGTATTTTTGGACGATGGGGATGCGGCGGCCGACTCCGAAAGCCAGCGGGGCGATCTTGAGGCCGGGGGCGGCTTGCTTGCGCTTGTATTCGTTGAGATCGACCTTCCGCGCGATGTCGTTGACGACCGCCTCGGCAAATCCCTGGGCAACCAGATCGCGGCGCGAGATGCCTTCCTCAACGTAGCCTCGCAGCAGGGCGTCGAGGACGTCGTAGGGCGGCAGGCTGTCCTGATCGACCTGCCCGGGGCGTAGCTCGGCGGACGGCGGTTTGTCGATGGTGTTGCGCGGGATGATCTCTAGGTCGCGGTTGATCCAGCGGCATAGGTCGTAGACCTGGGTTTTGAAGACGTCGCTGATGACCGCGAGGCCGCCGCACATGTCGCCGTAAAGCGTGCAGTAGCCAACCGCCATCTCGCTCTTGTTGCCGGTCGTGAGGAGAAGCGCGCCGAATTTGTTGGAGAGCGCCATCATCAACACGCCGCGCACGCGGGCCTGGATGTTTTCCTCGGTGACGTTGGGCTTGAGTCCCGTGAAGACGGGGCCGAGCGCGGCTTCGGCGGCCGCCACGGTGTCGGCGATGGCGATGGTCTGGAAACGGATGCCGAGGTTGCGCGCAAGGTCACGGGCGTCGTCTCGAGAGTGTTGCGATGAAATCGCCGAAGGCAGTGACACGCCGATGACGTTGGCCGAGCCGAAGGCGTGAACGGCGAGCTCGGCCACGAGGGCGGAGTCGATGCCGCCGGAGAGGGCCACGAGGGCTTTTTTGAAGCCGCTTTTCCGGGCGTAGTCGCGCAGGCCGAGGACGAGGGCGGCGTGGACGTCGGCCGGTTCGCCGGGTTGCGCTACGGAAGAGGGCAGGGGAGCGGCGGTCGAGGTGTCGATCACGCGGCAATCGGCGATGAAGGCGGGCAGGCGGGCGGTGACGCGGCCCTGCGCGTCGGCGACCAAGCTGCGCCCGTCGAAGATGAGCTCGTCGTTGCCGCCGACGGCGTTGACGTAGACCACCGGGCAGCCGAGCTGGCGGGCCGCGTCGGTGACGAGTTGCTCGCGGATGTGGCCCTTGCCGTGGTGCCACGGGCTGGCGGAGAGATTGACCATGAGGTCGAGACTTTGGCCGGCGAGCCAGGCGAGCGGCTGGAAACGATAGCGGTTGGCCGGGGCGAGCCTGGGGTGAGTCCAGATGTCTTCGCAGAGGGTGATGCCGATTTTTTGACCCTTGATCGAGATGATCGACGGCGGGGCGGGGGAGGGCTCGAAGTAGCGGTCTTCGTCGAACACGTCGTAGGTGGGCAGGAGGCACTTGCGGGCATGGGAAACGACGATGCCCTGGTGACAGAGCGCGGCGGCGTTGAAGTGGCGGCGGCCGGTCTCGGCGGGGTTGGACTCGACGGTGCCGATCAACGCGGGCACGTCCCCGATGGCCGCGGCGATCTCGGCCAGCGAAGCCTCGATGTCGGGTACGAAGCGGCGCTTAAAAAGCAGGTCGCGGGGCGGGTAGCCGCAGATGACGAGCTCGGGGAAAACGACCAGCTCCGCGCCTTGTGAGACGAGGGATTGGTAGGCGTCGAGGATGAGCCGGCGATTGCCGGGAAGGTCGCCGACGGTGGTGTTGAGCTGGGCAAGGCCGATGCGCATGGGCGGTAAGTGGGCCGCAACATTGGGGCGCGTGGCGCCGCTGACAACCCACAAGGCACTTTCAGGGTCTCGGCGGTCGGGCGTTCAGGGTTGCGGTCAAGCGGGGGTGCATTTGGGGCTTCCGTGGCAACGGCGCATGGCGATTAGATGCGGGCATGTCCCAACGCCTGATCCTCGCCTCCGCTTCGCCGCGCCGCCGTGAATTGCTGGCGGAGCTGGGCGTGGACTTCGAGGTCATCACCGCGCAGGTGACCGAGCACGAGGAGGCCACGACTGATCCTCGGGTGATGGTCGCCCACAACGCCGCTCTCAAGGCCGACTGGGTGGCGGCGCGTTATCCCGACGCCTGGGTGCTGGGGGCGGACACGACGGTGTTCATCGACGGCCATGCCCTCAACAAACCTGCCGACGGCACCGAAGCGCGGGCGATGCTGCGCCGCCTGAGCGGGCGCACCCATACCGTGTTTACCGGAATCGCGCTGAGGCATTTTACCAAAGGCGTGCGGATCGACGAGGGCGTGTCCAGCGAAGTGACGATGCGCACGCTCGACGAGCCGACCATCGAGGCCTACCTCGCGCGGGTGCACACACTCGACAAGGCCGGTGGCTACGGCATCCAGGACCACGGCGAGTTGATCGTTGATCGTTTCTCGGGCTCGTTGAGCAATATTATCGGATTGCCGGTCGATGAGACGAAACAACTTTTGACTCGTTGCGGTCTGCTCAAATCCTGAAATGCAGACCCTTCATGCTTAAACCGCCGCCCACCACCGCCCAGCCGTCTGTTGCCCGGCGCCGCGCGCGAACTCTCTGGTCGGCTCATCCCGATACCCGGGCGGTGCAGGTCGGCGTCATCGCAACGATTCTCATCCATGTGCTCCTCCTCGTGCTGGCGCCCCGTGTCGAGCGATGGATCGGCCCCGCCGACACCGCCGCGCCGGCCGACGACTGGGCTTCGCGCGAGTTCCAGATCGAGTTGGCCCCGAACGAGACCGGCGAGGACGAGAAGCCGGCGCCACCCCGTTTCGTGGAGGTCAACCCCAACGCTCCCGACAACGCCCCCGACAAAACCGACCTGGTCGCCGCCCAAAACCAGCAAGTCGCCCAGGAAAAGCCCACGCCCCAAGGCAAAAGCGACGCCCCTGCGTCGAAGGGCGAGCCTGACAACGCCTCCACCGCGATCGTGAGCGGCCAGTTGGTCGAGCCCAAGCCGGTCGTCCGCCCGCAACCGCCCGCGGCCGACGTGGAAACGCCCGAGAAGGAGGCCGCCCGGCGCGCGCAGACGCCGCTGCCCGGCTCCGAGAAATTCGAGGGCGACAACCCCGATGGCTTCGGCGCCAACATCGGCAAACCCGCGCCCGACGCCCGGGCGGTGCCCGAACGCATCGAGGGCGAGGCCGATGCCAAGAGCGACACCGGCGCCCGCACCGGGCTCTACTACCGCGTCGATGCAAAGCGTCCGCAGGTTCGCCCCGCGCTCGCGCCCGACGTGGTGCGCGCCCGTTCTTCACCGCTGGCCAACCGCGAGTTCGGCACCGAAAACATCGGGGCCGTCGCCTACAACGCCAAGTGGAGCGGCTACGGTGAATACCTCCAGAAGTTCATCGAGTCGGTGGACATCCAGTGGCAGCGCATCATTCAGCAAAGTTCGTTTTATCCGCCTGCGGGCACCAAGGTCGTGGTGGTTTTCCGTATGAACACCAAGGGCGAGATCTCCGAGATCGTGAAGGTCGAGGGCGGCAACCGCAGCGCCCAGGACGGCTGCTTGAGCGCGATTGTCGCCCGCGCGCCCTACGGCCCCTGGTCCGACGACATGATCGACATCCTCGGCGAATCCCAGGAGCTCACCTTTACCTTTACCTACAACTGACCCGGCGCATGAGCAACCTTCCCTCTAAATTCTGGGAGCAACTCCCGCTCGGCAACGGAGTGACCTTGCTCGCGCACGACGCCAACGGGCTCGCCGCGCTCAACAAGCCCGAGGGCGTGCTCTCCCATCCCAACATGGAGAGCGAGGTCCCGCGCGCGCTTCTTACCGTGCCCTACGCGCTCAAGGGAGAGTGCTTCAACTGGACGCCCGCCGACATCCCGGGAGCCGCCCCGCGCCGGCTCTATTTGTTGAACCGCCTCGATTCGGCCACCTCGGGCGTGATCCTCGTCACCGCCAACCAGGCGCTCGCCGCCTACATGCGGGAGCTTTTCCTGCACAAGCACATCACCAAGCGCTACCAGGCCGTGGTGTTTGGCAAACCCTCCGAACCTTCCCAAGTCTGGCGAGACCGCCTGGCCGTGCAGAAACGCGGCGCCAAGATCCGCGTCGGCACGGGCGGCGACAAGGTCTCCGAATCACGCATGAAGGTCGTCCGCCAGTGTCGCGACGCCGTGCCTCCGCTCGCCTTGATCCAGTTGGAGCCGCTCACCGGCCGCAGCCACCAGCTCCGCGTGCAATGCGCCGATCGCAGGCTCCCCATCGTGGGCGACCTCACCTACGGGGACTTCGCCGCCAATCGCGATCTGGCCAGGGCCACCGGGCTGAAGCGCCTTTTCCTGCATTCCTACGAAACCGTGTTCGACTACGAGTGGGGCGGTAAAAAATTCCGCTTTGAGGCGACCGCGCCGCTGCCGCCGGAGTTCCAGCAGTTGCTTTGACAGTTCCTCCCGGAGGAAACACGCTGGAACCGTCCCTTCGCTTTCCCACATGAAGAATCTTTTTCTGGCTGCGGCCGCCGCCGCGTGGTTGTCGGCGTCTTCCGCGACCTATGCGTTGTCCGAGGTGCGGTTGAAAAACGGCGCAGGTCTCGAGGGCGAGGTCATCGCGGAAAAAGCCGACCGGCTCGTGGTGGATCTCGGGTTCACCGTGGTCACCGTGCCGCGCGACGAGATTGAGAGCGTGAGGGCCGGCTCCGACTCCTCCGGCCCCGTCGAGGCGGTTGCGGAGAGCGCCGATCTCTACCGCACCGCCGCCGGGCTGCCCGTCCTCTCGGTGAAGGAAAACGTCGATCGCGTGGGCGAGGCCGTGGTGCTGGTGCGCACGCCCGTCGGGCTCGGCTCGGGTTTCTTTATCCATCCTGCCGGCTACATCGTCACCAACCAGCATGTGATTTCCGGTGAATTCAACATCACCGTCACCCGTTTCCGGCGCGGCGCGGCGGAGCTGGAGCGCGTGCAATACAACAAGGTCCGCATCGTGGCCCTCGACGCGCGGCTCGACCTCGCGCTGCTCAAGATCGAGGACGCCGGCGACACCGTGTTTCCCGCGGTGCCCGTCGGCGACGGAGCCGGTCTCAACGAGGGCCAGCCAGTGTTCGCCATCGGCAGCCCGCTCGGACTTGATCGCACCGTTTCCCAAGGCATCGTGAGCGCCCGCACCCGGCCGCTCGACGGCCAGCTCTACATCCAGACCACCACGCAGATCAATCCCGGCAACTCCGGCGGACCGCTCTTCAACTTGCGAGGCGAGGTCGTTGGTGTGAACAACATGAAGGCGATGGAGGTAGGCGTCGAGGGGCTCAACTTTGCGATCCCCTCCGGCGTGTTGAAAAATTTCCTGCGCAATCGCGACGCCTTCGCCTTCGACCCGCGCAATCCCAACGCGGGTTTCCGCTACTTGGAACCGCCGCAGCCGGTCAAGGCCGCGCCCGGTCCCGCACTTCCCGCCAAACCCTGAGCCCTCCCTCCATGTTACTAAGATTCTCCGCTGTTGCTTTGCTTGTTGTCCTGTCCGTCCGTTTGCCGGCCGCGCCGGCGGTGCCGCTGGTCGATTTGGTCGATGAACGCACGCTGGTGGCCGTGTGCGCGGACGACGTGCCGTCGCTGCTGCGCGGCTGGGATGCCTCCCCGCTGGCGGCCACCTGGCGTGATCCGCAGTTTGTGCGCTTTCTCGCGCCGTTGCGCGCCGAGATGAAGATCGACGAGTGGGACGAGCGCACGCGCGAGGCCACCGGGTTGAGCGTGCGCGAATTGCTCGCCCTGGCCCGGGGCGAGGCGCTCCTGGCCATCCCGTCTTTGGCGGGCGATCAAATCGAATCCCAGTCTGAGACGCCCTTTCTGGCCGCGATAGAGGTCGGCTCGCAGTCCGAAAAAATCGAGGCGCTTCTCGCCGAATCGGCGGCGAAAAAATCCATTGAGGAAACGACCGAGATTTTTGCCGGTGTTACCGTGCACACCCGGCCGGCGGCGCCCCCCACGGACGACGTCCGGGCCGAGGCGAAGCGCTTTGTCTGGGCTATCACCGACGGCATCTGGCTGTTTGGTATTGACCGGGAGCGTGTCCTGGCGGCCATCGACGCGGTCAAGCAGGGTGGTCTGCCCGACTCCCTCGGTCGCAGCGAGGGGTATCAACGCACCCGCCGGCGCATCGGCTCCGCCCAGGCTTTGGTCTATGTGAACGGCCCGGCGATTTACCCGGTGATCCGCGCGGCCGCCGTGAAGGCCGAAGCCGGTCCCGGGGCCAAGCCGAATTTTTTCGGCATCAATGCCGACACCGTCATGGGCGCCCTCGGCTTGGACGCGCTCGGGGAGGCCTATGCCGCCCTGCGGATCGACGAACGGGAGTCGCGGCTGGACAGCGGCTTGGCCTACGCCGAGGAACGCGGCCTGCTCAAGTTGCTGGCCTACCGCACGGGCGCGCCGGTGCGGCCCGAGTGGGTTCCGGCCAAGTGGCCGATCGTGTCCGCCTCCCGTTTCAGCGTTCCGCAGGCCTACGAGGGGTTGGAGGAGTTGGTCGAGTCGATCAGCCCGATTCTTTCCGGCATGGCGCAGGGGCAGATCCGCAGTCTCAATCAGAAACTCGGCCTGGACCTGCGGCGCGACTTGATCGGCAGCCTTGGCGATGAATTCGTCACCGCCTACGCGCTCCCTCCCGGCGCAGACAACGCGGCCGTTCCAGCATGGACGGAGATGGACCAGTTCATCGCGATTTCACTCGTCAACGAAGAGGCCTTTTCCCGGGCGGTGGCCGCGCTCAAGCAGCTGGCCGGCCCGGCGGCCGACCAGATGTTCAGCACTCGGGAGTATCTGGGGGCCACGATTTACACCTTGAACATGCCTGTCCCGGCGGATGCGCCGCCCCAGCGCGGCTTCTCCTACGCGATCGCCAATCGCACCCTGTTGCTCGGCATCGGCTCGCCCGCCACCGTCGAGAGCGCGCTTCAGGGCATGAGCTCCGGCCGGGGCGGCTTCTGGGAGCGCGACGAGGTGAAGGCGTCGCTGGCCGATTTCCCGTCCGAGATCGCCGGTATTCAAGTCCAGGATATGCGCGTGATGGTCGCCTCGCTGATCGAGACTGCGGTGCGGATGCAGCAGGCCGTCGACGCCGGGGGCAAACCCGACGGCGAAAAAAAGGTTTTCTTCGACGTGTCCGCCCGACCCGACGCCGAGTCGATCGCCCGCCACTGGGGGCTGGCCTCCGGGTTTGTGACGCGCACCTCCGAGGGACTTTTCGGAACCACCCGCCTGCCAAACGCCCAGCCATGAACCCGTTTGCCCCGCACCGATTTTGGATCTGCGCCGCAGCCGCGATGTCCGCGCTGGTCCCGGCCTCCGTCGTGCAAGCCGCCGCGCCCGAGGTCGAGCTCTCCGGCCCGGAGGTGCGGAAACTCGACTGGAACACGCGTGTGCTCCAAGCCGCCGACATCGACGGCGACGGTCGGTCCGACCTGGTTGTTGCCAACAATGACCGGGCGACCATCGATGTGCTCTACCAGCTCCAATCCGGCGCTTCCCCCGCCGACACGGCGACGAAAGTCGTGCGCAGCGGCAGGTGGGAACCGGTGGTCGAGGACGCGCGGTTCCGCCTTGAGCGCGTGACGACCGGCGTGGCCATGTATGACCTCGCGACGGGCGATCTCAACGGCGACGGCCTCCTGGATATGGTTTATACCGGCGACCCCCAGGCCCTCACGGTCCAGTATCGTCAGGAGGACGGGACCTGGTTGGAGGCCCGCGTGACCGAGTCGCCCGCGCCCAGCCAGTCGGTCGGCACGCTGCGCCTGGCCGACCTCAACGACGACGGGCGCACCGACCTCGTCATGCTAGGGCAGAAGGAGCTGGCGGTTTTTTACCAGACCGAGGCCGGCGATCTCTTCCCGCCCGTGCGTTTCCCGATGTCCGACGACAACTGCTACGGCCTGGAGATCGTTGATCTCGACGGCGACGGGCGGCCCGACATCGCCTACCTCAGCACCACCCGCCGCGACGCCATGCGCATCCGCCTGCAAAACGCGCAGGCCCAGTTTGGCGCCGAGCAGGCCTGCGCGATCAAGGACACCCGTTGCACGCTGCAAGTCCTCAATCCGGCCGACGCGGCGAAGAAGCAACCCGCCCGCCTGGTCTTTGCGCAACAGCGCACCGGCCAGCTCGATTTTTTCAACCTGGAGACGGTGAAGAAAAGCAAGGGCAGCGAGGGATCGATACCCCGCCCGCGCGTCTTCACGCCCCGGTCCTCGGGCAAGACCCCCGCAGCCTACGCCTTCGGGGATTTTAACGGCGACGGCCGCGAGGACATCGCGGTGAGCGACGGCGACGGCGCGCAGGTGTTCGTGTATTTCCGGCAGCCCGACGGCGGTTTCACGGTGGCGGAGCGCTTTCCCTGTTTTGCCGACGTGCGCGGGTTGGCGGCGCTCGACTGGGACGGCGACGGTCGCGCCGAGTTGCTGGTGGCCAGCCTGCGGGAGCAGTCTGCGGGGCTGGCGCGTTTCACCGCCTCCGGGCGGCTGGAGTATCCGCAGCCCCTGCCCGGCGCGGGAAGGCCGCTTGCCCTGACAGCGGGCGAACTGGCCGGCTCGGGCGCGCCGACGATCCTCGTGCTGCGCGAAGAAAAAGGCCGGCGCTGGATCGATTTTCACGCACGCAACTCCGCCGGCGCGCCCGAGATCACGCGCACGATCGATTTGCCCGGACTCAAGACCGATCCGCGCGGCCTGCGCTTGATCGACGCGAACCAGGACGGCCGGATGGACATCGTGGTGAGCACGCCGATGGATTCGTTGAGGCTCCTGTTGCAGGGCCAGGACGGCGCGTTCACCGATGCGACCGGCTCGGTCGGTTTTCGGAAAGGGCTGGTTGACAACCTCGATGCGGCCTCTCTGGCGGCCGGCGATGTCACCGGCGACGGCCGGCCCGCGCTGCTGGCGAGCACGGGGGGCTTTGCGCGTGCCTTGCGGGTGGACGAGTCGGGTGCGCTCACGGTGATCGAGCAGTTCAACGCACGCGAAAGCACGGCGGAGATCACCGCGACGTTTGTCTTGCCCTCGGAAAAAGGCCGGCGGCCCGAAGTGCTGCTCTATGATCGCAAGGGCGAGCAGTTCCAGCGCCTCCGGGCCAACAAGAGCGGAGTATACGAAGTCGTGGAGGCGGTGCCGGCCGGTCGCATAGACGTGGTGGGGGCCGAAGTGCGCGCTGCTTCCAAGTCGGGCGGCTCGCCGGAGCTGTTTCTGCTCGGCAAAGACCGCTTTTGGTGGCTGCCCCTCGGGCGACACGATTTCACGGTGCGCTCGGTGGAGACCTACACGACGGATTTACCCGGCATCCACTACGGTGACGTGCTGGCTGGCGACCTGACCGGCGACGGCAAGCCCGAGTTGGTCGCGCTTGATCCCGAGAACAGCGTGATCGAAGTGCTCGCCCGGGATGAAGTCGCGAAAACCTGGGAGAGCCGGCTGCACTTCAAAGTTTTCGAGACGGATGAACATTACCAAGGCCGCAAGGGTGACGCGCTGGAGCCTAGAGAGATGATCGTCGCCGACGTGACCGGCGACGGTCGTAAGGACCTCGTGCTCCTCGTCCATGATCGAGTGCTGATTTATCCCCGGAAGTAGGATCGAGGCAGTGCGGGCGTATGTGGAAAATCTCCAAATTCACGCTTGCACTCGCCGGTCAAACGCGGCTTTTTCACTTCTCCTCAGCGCAGCCGTAGCTCAACTGGATAGAGCATCTGACTACGAATCAGAAGGTTTGGGGTTCGACTCCCTACGGTTGCACCATTTTTAAAACCCGTTATCTCTCAGGAGGTAGCGGGTTTTTCGTTTTCTAGATTCCTGAATTGGCAACGCAGCTGGCAACAGATGCGACAAATGCCTATCATGTGTTTAGTAGTTTCCTGCTCGTGCCAATAGCCCATTGGGTGGATGGTCCTCGATTTCGTTGATCTAGGGAAGTGTGGTGGCAGATGCTGAAATAAGGTCGAACGAACAAGAGTAATGCAACCGGCACAAGGTATTGATTATCAATTTTTAATTGAGTTTTGCGCGTGTAATGACGGCAAATTGTCGTGGTAAACATCAATTTTAAATCAATTCGCGGCGTTTTAGGCTATGCTCAGAAATTCTTCGAGAATCTTTCGTTTTTCGTAAGCATTATCAAGTGAAGGTAATACGTGGAAAAATTAGGTAGTTAATTCTAACACGTGTTAATGCAACCGCCCGCGATTTTAGCGAAAGGCGCAGGCTGTGGGCTCTCACATGAGCCATCAAAATAACACACCCACTTCCGCTGCGGTTGCCTCGACTGCGAGCGTTTCCCGTCCTGAGTTTTTTTCACTGCCCACGAAAGGTGGTGATCCCATTTGCGGGCTGAGCCGGTCCTTCTGGCTTGATAGCGAAGCCCGTGGATTGATTCGCCTCGTCAGGCTCAGGAAGCCCGGCCGCGTTCGTGGTCGCGTTTTGGTTCCCGTGGCCGACGCAATCGCCTTTGTCCGCAAATTGGGTGCCGGAGCCGATGCATAATTCCCCCACTTCCCCCGGAAGCCTGATGAGGCCGGATGCGCAAGACGAGGGTGGGTTCAAGCCGTGGAGGCGAACGAATGCTCTCGAATGCAACCGATCCCACAGATCGCCCCACGTGTAATTTCCCGACATGGAAAATCATTCTCCAATCCCCGCCGGGGCAAAGCTCCTCACCCTCGACGAGGTCGCCCGTGAACTGAAGGTCTCGCGCCGGTTTCTCGAAGTCCAGGCAGCCCGTGGCCGTCTCCGCCGCGTTCGCCTTTCTGCGAGGTGCATCCGCATCCGTCGTGCCGATCTGAATGCTTACATCGACTCAAGCTCCAACCCCGCCGCCTGCAATGAGCGCTAAAAATACTCTTCAACGCTTCGAAGCCGAGCATCAGCGCCGGATTGACGAGATTGTGAAAAGGCCGCTGACGGTGGACGAGCAGATGCCGATTCTATACCGCGAATTACGCCGGCATCTATGCGCCATGATTCGTAATCACGGCCGGATCGAGCGTGAGCGCCTGGCCACTCTAGAATCTGAACTCGTTTCCCTTCGCGAAACTATCCGCGTCGATAACAAACGCCGTGCCGCAGCAGCCCGCGAACATCGCCGCGAGATTGCCGCCTACATCCGCGAAACCGCCCAGTCATGAGCATTGCGCCCACTGAACTCCGCCGCCGGATCGCCGCCCTTGCCGCCGACATCGCCGGCGCCGAGGCCAAGGCCGCACGCCTCACGGTCTCAATCACTACCCGCCGTCAAACTTTAGCCCGCCTGCACGCCCAGCTCGTCGAGATCGAGCGCGGTGCAGCCCACGCCACCAATGAAAAACCCTGATCTTTCTTCCGCAATGCTCGCCCGCCTGGAACACCTCGTCGCCGCGGGCAAAACGGTGCCTCCAGAGATGCACGCCGCGTTTGAGCGTCAGACCGGGCGCAAGCTATCAATCCCGCAGTTTCTCGCGGTGAATGCCGTCAAAGCAGAGGCACCAGCAGTTGCTCCAGTCGAAGCCCAGACATCGGCCGGGTTGGCGCCTGCCTCTATCCCGGCGGCTGTTAAAGTTTCGGCCAGTCCGGCGAAGGGGATGCCCGATCATGGGCAATTTACCGGAATCCCAGATGCTGAGCTCGCGGCCTTCGCGGCTGCCACTGATGGAATGGAGGCCGCCGGCGGCGTGGCCGTGATCATCGGACTGCGGCGTGCTCTCCGTGCCGCTTTCAAGTGTGGTGCAAGTGCGGCACCTTATGGCCCGGCTGTCGTCACGCAGGGAGACATCGCGAACTTGAGCTTTTGCAGCCTCGCGACCGTGAAACGGTGGCTCCGAGTGCTTGAGTGTGCGGGCATCGTCCGCATCGAACGTGCGAAGAAACCATCAGGGGACAACTACCCATCAACCTACACCATGCTGTTTCGTGTTGGGAACTTAGGTGGAACGAAGGGCCCGGACTCGCTGGTTCACAATGAGCCACGGGGTCAGCGCATAATGAGCGGAGGGGTTAGCTCACGGCCTCAAAAAGACCTGTGCGCTACTTCAGAAGAGAAGTATGAGACGATGGAGACGGGAGAGACGCACGCAGGGCGCGCGCGTGATGGTCGGTCTGTTTCATTCTCTCTGGTTGAAGCCAAGGCGATGGCAGACGCCGACACGCCTGCACGTGCTGAAGCCTGGTGCCGGTGGGTGGACTACCTCAACGAGCGTTCGCTGTTTGGACGAGCAACCATCGAGGCCCAGCGCGATGCATTCAACAAGCTCGGAGACGATGCGCCGGCTGCCGTGGCCAACGCCATCGTGGCGCACCTCCGTCGGTTGTGCCTCCCGAATACTGCCCAGCGTTCGACGGCGACCCCGTCAGAGATGCCCGAGGACCTCAAAATTTTCTAACCCATGAACACCACCGAATATCAAAACGATCAGCAGCGAGACCAACTGCGAGAAGACGAACGCCGCTCGGAAATAGATGCGGAGCTTTTCCGCGCAACGCCGATTATCACGCCGACGGCTACCCGGTGGAGCAACGTCCCTGGACCCGCCTTGCTGCGCACCGATGAGGCAAGGGTGCCTGCCACCGCAGCATTTTCCAAAGTGGTGTGGAGCGGCATTCCGCGTCCGCTCCCCGTCGCACCTCCGCCGGCTCCTGAACGCCATGCTGACAATTACGAGGAGATCGTTGCGGCGCGGCTTTCATGGTGGGCCGGTGTTCGTTCATGGCGGGCTGCGTGCGATCCCGTGGAGCTAGGTAAATCGTGGCTCTTGAGCGGTCACTGCGGAGCGGGCAAGACGCGGGCTGCGATCGCGAGGGCGCAGGTGTGGTCCTTGGCCTCAGCAATGCGGGCCGTGTCTGGGGGGCGTGACTACGATACGAGCGGAGAGGTTGCGTATGTCGCATTTGTGCGGGGCGTGGAGTTTGCCCAGGCCGCCGTTGCCGAAGCCAAGGGCGAGCGGTCGGAGATCCACGGTGTGCCGCGGTTGAGCAACTTGGGCGGTGTGCCGTTTCTGGTTCTCGATGACCTCGACGCCGGCAACTGGACGCCGGCCTCGCTTGCGGCGCTTTACCTCGTGATGGATGACCGGCTCGGCAGGGAGTTGCCCACGATCATCAGCTTCAACGGCACCGCCGAGGACTGGCGCAAAACTGTCGAGGGGCGTTATCCCGGCGAGGTTCTCATGGTGGACAAGGTTCTCCGCCGTATCCGTGACACCTGCACGCCCGTGGCTTTCGGGAAGAAGAAGTAACCCGCGATGTCGGCGCCACTCGAAACACTCCCGGCCCTGCGCGGCCTCGCCCGCCTGGCGGACCTGCGCCCGGTGATCGTGACCGACACCCGTGAGCAGACCCCGCTGGCGTTCACGCGCTTGGCGTCGGTGCGGGACACGCTGCAAAGCGGGGATTACAGCGTGCGCGGGTTCGAGAACGAGTTCGCCGTCGAGCGGAAGACTATCGATGACTTCGTCTCGTGCTGCTCGGGAGAAAACCGACTCCGGTTTTTCCGTGAACTCCACCGGTTGCGCGGCTTCCGGTTCAAGCGACTGCTGGTGATCGGCGAGGCGTGGGAGATCCCGGCGAAGCGCTACGGATCGAGCATCTCACCCAAAGCAGTTCTGTCCACGCTGGCGGTCATCGAAGCGCGGTTTGATGTGCCGGTCGTTCACGTGAAGAACGCGGCGGAGGGGGCGGAGGCGGTCGAGCGTTGGGCCTGGTGGTATGCCCGCGAGGCAGTCGAACGCTGCAACGAGCTTCTGCGCGGCACGGAGGGCGAGGAGCCGTCATCACCCGCGCCGGCGTCCGAAAGCCTCGCCACGGCCAGCGGGGCGGCGCCGCGGTGCCCTGAAATTTCCCGAACACTTAACCCAAACACACTATGAGCTACGAACCGACAGTGAAATGGCTGGAACAAGACGATCAGAATCTTCGCCTGGCCGATACGGGGCTGAGCCCCCGCCAAGACTTGACCCGACGTCGTGAGCGGCAGGCGGGTGCAGCCCTCGCCGGCTTCGCCATGGCCTTCAAAGACGAGTTCGGCTTTGAGCTGGAGTTGAAGCCCGACAACGCCGGCCGCTTGGTCTTCGGCGACAACAAAGTCACCATCGAGCTTTGGGACCGCAACCCCGTAGATGTCGCCTTGGGTGACGACGATGTGGCACCTGCAAACCACCCTTTGCAGCTCTACACCGCCACCGTTGATGGTGATCCAGTCGTCCGCGTCCGTTACGGCAGCGTCTGGGGTATGGTGCCCGAGGAAGTTGACGGCGGCGGCGCGCCAGCATCGTTCACGCCTTCCGACGGCCTACTGGTGTGGGCCGAGGTAACCGTCGATTCCGACGGCTTGCCGGTCGATGCCGCCATTGCAAGCGGTGAGGAGGTTCCCGCCGACACCACCACGACCGGACATTTTCTAATTGGGCAAGTTGCCGTGTCCGGGTCGGCCGTGACCCTTCATCAGGCCGTGACGCATAGCCTGAACGGGCAAACCTGCGGGGTGCTCGTTTATAACTGGTGGGCCGTGTGAGTGGGTGCACCCGGCAGCAAGTGCGCAAAAAAGCCCCGCCGGTGAAAGCGGGGCCGAGTTCTTCGGTGGGCAACTGCCTCAGTTCACCTTCTTGTTGCGCGCGTATTCGAAGAATTTCCTGAGCTTTCGGGCCATCTGACCGCCTCTAGGGCAGGGTCACGCGCGCGCCGCGCCACTCGGCGGTGCCGGTCATGCCATCGAGCGTAACGCCGTGTTTATCGGTATAGTAGCGCCCTCCGATGGCCGAGTGCAGCACGAAGGCGGCAACCAGTCCCAGCAGGGCGGCGATCACACAACGCGCTTTCATTGGGAAACCTCCCGCCAAGATGGCGCAGAACTTAGTCCAGGAGTGACGGTGAATCCGGCGCTCATGTAGTAAAGTTTTCCCGTCCATCGGTCTCGCATGGAAATCGACGAGGGGCCGGCGGCGAACTGGTAGCGCTCACCAGCAATCGAGAACGCCGCGAAGCCGACGACAAGCGCGGCAAGGAAGCAGAGGATGGGGGCTTTCATGAATAGAGACGGCTGCGTCAGTCGATGTGGATAAAGCAGCGCTGATCGAGCAGCACGTGCCCGCGGTCGCAGCGGACAACCTTGCCAATGTCGCCCTTGGGGCCACCGGTATTTTCAAGGCTGAGATCGGTGTGGGCGATGTTCCGGCCGCAACTCATGCAGAAGGGCCGGCAGTCCCCGTTTTCGACGTAGAGCAGCAAGTAAAGGGCGACTATGTTCCAATTGTCAGGAAGCGCGGAGACACGTTCGTCGGCGTTGTCCCGGTCGCGTAGCCAGCAAATCAGCGTCTCATCCAGATAATGCTCAACGTAGGACGCCGCCGCACCGATGATCAACTTTTCCGCCAGCCAGTCGGATCGGAAACGCCATGACCCAACGACGCGCTCTCCGCTCTCGGACCTCGTTTGCTTGTAGGAAATCCAGCGGGTGCAGCGTGGCCATGCGGTGTAGGGCCGGAGCCGTGCCTTGCCGTCATCGTGCGCGATGTCGGGATACCCCTACGCGGCATCCCGTTGAGCCAAGTATCAACCCTGAGCAGCAACCGAGGCCGGATGTTCCAAGGTGGTGGCTCAAGTCGGGACGGTTGGAGCATCACGCAAGCGAGAACCCGAGTTTTAGGCAGGGCAAGTTTTCAAAAACCCCAGCCCGATTTTTTTTGGAAATCAGGGCGGGGGTGGCCTGCGGAAATTTCAGGGGGAAGCGAGAGGGGAGGGGTGTCAGTTCTTGCGCGGCACATTGAGCGGCTACGGGTGAGCGTTACAAGGGGTGCTCCCTCCTTGGCGGAATCACCGGCCCGGTATCACCCAGCCGTGGAGCGCACGCCATGTCATCAGCATGCACAGCGCGGCGTTCGGTGTCAGACCGTGAGCGCGTGCCAGTTGCTCAAACTGGCGGTCCAAGTCGAGCGGGAGAGCGATGTAACGATGATGACGATTGGCTTCCAGAGCCGAGGTCCCGCCGTCAAACACCCAGCGTATCGTCCCCAAGTCGGGCGTCAGCGTGCCGAGCTCCACGGCCATCCGAACATCTGCGACGAGAGTGGGCACCGCGGATCGCAGGTTGCCGAACTCCTCCTCGAACTGTCGGGCGACCCAAGCAGCAAGGGGCAGCTTGTGGCACTTCTCCCCATTCCGTCGCGCGTCTTCGTAAAAGCTGATGCTCATTTTCCGCCCTCCCGTGCGATACCGCCCGCCTTTTTCCGCTTCACGTCGGCGGGGATCGTCTCGAACCAATCGAAGAAGTCGCTGGCGCGGATGAGCACTTTTGCATTGCGGCGCACCAGGGTCGTGAGCGTCCCGTCGCGCTCGGCTTGGTTGATCCGGGCGTAGCTGGCCCACGGTGAAAAAAAGCGAACGGGCAAGGGGTGGTTCCCCATAGCTGCGATGATATGCGCTTGCGCGAGCTTGCCTTGGCGTTCGACCTCCTCGGCGAGTTTCTCGATGCGGCTGATGTCGGCGCGCGACGTCGTCTCGCCGGCGTTCATCATCATGCGCACCTGATGCAAAAGGGCGTCGGGGGTGAGCGGCTTCTGATTGATGCGGGCCGTGCTGGTCCGCGCTGGTTTTGCTGCCATGACTGGTTTTCCTTTCGGTGCAGGTTCAGCTCCTTACGGCTTCTTCTGCCTATGGTTAAACCCCGCGCCAAACGATGGGTAAGAATTAGGTGCCAGTCATGACACCTTCCATCGCCCGGCGGGGGCGATATGTGACTATCGTTTAATTTGGCTTCTTACGGCCACGCCCACCGAGTGGCACCGCTTGCCGGTGTCGCAAGGGTGAATTTCCACTACCCGACTCCCTGCCTCTGACGCTGCCGCGTCTTATCAGAATATATTTTTGTAACGCCGTCTGAGAAGCGCGCGGGCCCACGCGGTGAGGCTCTGGCTCCTGCTCGGAGCGACTCAGCGTTGAGCGGCTGCCCTGATCCGGTCGAACTGCTCGTTGAACGCCTTGGTCATCGACCCCGGCTGCGCGTAGCGCGTCTTGTAGTCGGCGTCCAGCTTGGCCTGCGACTTGAGCGCCTGCTGCTGATGCTTCACCAGCTCCGGCGGTAATTTGATCTTGGGACGCTCGCTCATCTTGGGGCAGACCTTCGGACTCGGGAGCGGTGACGTCAATTACTGGCGTGCCGTGCCAGTGACTCAGGTCGATGTTATGTCGGGCAGCTTTGCGATCGCCGCGCGCTTCTCCGTTTCGTTGGTGTGCGTGTAGTGCTTCGACATTTCCGTGCTATCGTGGCCGATGAGGTCCATCGCAACAGCTTCGGACACACCTGCATTTTTGAGCAATGACGTCGCGGTATGGCGGAGGCAGTGAAAGGAGAGGGCGTTCCGCTCTCGTGGTGCTCCGCGTCCTTTGCCGGTGCCGGCGTGCGTTTCGGGCACGGGCTTCGCCAGGCCTGCCGTCGCCATGAGTTCGCCAAACTGGCGGCTGAGCATTCCCATGTGTAGATTTACCGTCGCGATGCGATAGGCGGAGGGGAAGATGGGTGCGGATGGATTGTCGCCGGCTGGCAGGCCCTCGATGTAGGCGCGCAGCGGTGTGGCGATGGGGATGATCTGTCGGCGACCGGTCTTGCTTGTCGCGAGGCGGATCTCTGCCCGCTCCATGTCAACGTTCGCCCAAGTCAGCGAGGCAATGTCCTTGAGGCGCTGGCCGGTGTAGAGGCCGGCTAGGATCATGCCGCGCCATTCGTTATTCGCCATGCCGAGCAATGTCCGAAGCTCTGGCAACGTGAAGGGGCGGCGGTTGCTACCTTCTGATTTTAGCACCTGCACCTTGGCGGCGGGATTCTCAGAGATCAATCCGTCGCGCCATGCCGATTGGAGCAACACCCGAACGATTTTGAGTTTGTTGTTGGCCGTTCTGGGACTGGCCTTGGCTGCCGCAGCGTCGCGCCATGCGGTAATCTGCGCCGGGGTGATGTAATTGATCGGAGCGGCGGCACGATCACCCAATGCATCCCTGAACTCCTCCACCGCCAGGCGGTAGGTGTTGAGGGTAACGGCCGCGGTCTCTCCTTTCTTTCGTCCAAGCCATTGAGTGACGAAGTCCGTGAGCGATGGGCAATCCAAGCGTGTGCCATGAATCTGCTCATGGATGTCGGACATCACCCGACGTGCCTGCGCTTCGGTTATCCGGTCCGACGCTGCCTGTTCCCACTGCACCGCCATTTTCATGGCCTTGCCGCGGTCTGCCAGCTTCGTGCTGCGCTGGGTGCGGCGCCCGTCCGGCAGGGTGAAGCAGGCGAAGAAAAAGGGAGAGCCGACTTTGCGACGAAGGGAAGGCATGGTAGGATTGGCTGGCAACCACACTGGCAACATATCAAAAGATGTTACAATGTTTTTCGTCATTTATTCTATGGTAATCAGGAAACTTGCGTAGGGCTAAAACAAGTTTGGGGTTCGACTCCCTACGGTTGCACCAATTTTAAGCCCGCCGCTTCTTCAACGAACGGCGGGCTTTTTTTATCTGGCAGTAAGGAGCCCGTTCACGGGCGATTCTGTACGTGGGACGCCGCAGGCTTTTGTCATTCCCATCTCGCCCGTAAACGGGCTCCCACCTGCTGATCCGGACAACAAAAGACCTGTCCAGACTAGAATCGGCGGGGCTACTGACACTAAAAACGAGCGTGTCTTGTTTGCATCGTATTCGGAGCCGCTCCTTCGGAATCGGGCACGTGTGGATTACTCCGCTTGTCGGTTTCCAACGGAATGAGAAATGAGCTGTCCACCGAGAATCCCCGATCATCTCCGAATCAGCATCTTGCGTAATTATTTGCCGCCTGATTGCGGATTTCCGATTCATTGAATTTCGATTACGATAAGGACGTAATGTAATTATTTGTGGATATAAAATTTACAATGTAGCTGCATGGCATTTTTTATGCTGAATATAACATATTAGTCATCAGTTTTTAACGATGATAGTTCAGTTTAATTACGCTATGAAACACACGTCTAGACTTCCTTATCTTATGCTTGAGCGCGCCATTCCGGCACTCCTTGTCGGTTTTTATGCAACCACGTTGGTTTATTCGGCAGATGAAGTTGCCTCGAAAGAGGTCAGTACGCTTCTGCCAATTCCCTTCAGTTCGGAACTGCCCTACGATGTAAATCTGGCGGCTTTGCGCGCACTCAGCGACACGCCCAAGAAAGCCAATCCTCCATACACGATTCCCGAAGATAACATTCCGCCTGCTCAGCGCCTGTTCGATATTTTTTCCTGGCAGGCGTTTATCGCGCTCAATTGGCCGGCCAAGTCCGACGGTCAACCGAACAAACAGCTCACCCTTGCGGATTCGCAGACTCCTCGCGTTTGGGAATACTACGTCGATGCGGGCCAGGTTTACCGCAAGGACGGAGCTCCGCCGCTCGACTGGAAAAACGCTGTGGCCGCCAGTCAGGAGAAAACCTTCTGGATGTCCGGCATGTCCATCGGCACCCCCTCCGACAAAAAGAAAGCGGGCGACGGCGACTATGTCCTCCCCGTTCTCGGGGGACCCAGCGGCAGCTTGCAGGCCTTTACCGGCCCCATGATCGACCAGCAGGGCAAATGGGTGCGCTATCAGGCCGCGATGAACGAAGTCGAGTTCGACTACCTCGTCGAAAACAAGCTCTACAATATCGAGGGTCAGATCGCCTACACCGCCAAAAAACAGATCAACTTCCCCGCGAACAAGGGCACCACCAAGCACGGTGCGATGGAGATCAAAATGTCCTGGAAGCAGATGAGCGGCCAGGAAGACCCCGCGCGGTTCCTTGTGCGCAAGGCCCGCGTCGTCCCGCTCACCGGCCAGCCCTACACCGCCGAGTTCGGCCTGGTCGGTATGCACATCGCGGTGAAGACCGAGTCTTCGCCCACTTGGATCTGGGCGACCTTCGAGCAGGTGGACAACACCAATACCGACGATCTCGAAAAGGACGGCAAGGGCCGCTCCATCAAGCCTACGTTCTTCAACACCGCGAACCCGACCATCCCCGTCAATACCCTCGCGCCGAAGAACGCCGCACCCGTCGCCCAATACAATCCCGCCACCGGAAAAAACGATGGTCCCGAAGTTTATTCCTC
Source organism: uncultured Verrucomicrobiota bacterium (assembly GCA_903876795.1). Classification (GTDB taxonomy): domain Bacteria; phylum Verrucomicrobiota; class Verrucomicrobiia; order Opitutales; family Opitutaceae; genus Rariglobus. The sequence continues at coordinate 24,739 of CAIRBK010000092.1, read as the reverse complement.
CTGGGATGAGTCCCTCACGACCAACCCCACGCAGGCCACCATGGTGCTGCCCATCCCCAAGGCCACCGCCGCGCTCAACACCCAGGTTCGCGCCGCCCTAAAGGGCCTCGGCTCGGTGTTCCAGTACTACGAGTTGATCGGCACTCAGTGGCCCGCCGCGCCGTCCTTCCCCGGCTTCACCAACGGCGTCGCCAACCAGCCCAACGGCCAACTGCTGCCGTCCTCCCACGATAGCATCATTTACAAGGTTCCCGGCAAGGTCGTCCCCGTCTTCCTGGTGAACACCACCATGGAGACGTTCTTCCAGAACGGCAACCAGCCCGCCGGTCCCGTCGCCGACGACTACCGCCTGCCGGCCGGCCTGCTCGCCGACCCCAACATCATCTTCGCGACGGAAAGCTGCGCCGGGTGCCATTTCTCCGCCGGAGCCGCCGTGGCCTTCAAAAAGGACCCCTATGGCCGTTATGTCACCCAAACGGTTGATGGTGTTAAATACCGCGTGCCGATCTACGGCCAGAACGCCGTCCGCGGCCTCATGGGCGACGCCGACTACTCGTGGCTCCTCCAGCTGCGCGCGCAGTCAGCGCCCTACACCGGCAACGACACCGTGGACATCTCCACGCAGCTGATCGCCAACAACCAGAAGATCTGCCCGGCCAAATAAGCCGCGGCATTCTTGCTCCAGTCATCGCATCCCAACAATGCGCACGCCGCGGAGAGCCTCGGCGTGCGCGAACCTGCCCTTCGCACCAAGCCCTCGTTTTTCGCCTCCCACATGAGCACCTATTCTTTCGTCACCGTAAACGCATTCACCCCGAACACATTCGGGCAGACCAACAATCCCTGGACGGCGGTTGGCCTGACCAATCCCTGGACCCAGCAGGGAACTGTGTTTACCACGACCACCCTCGATGGCGGCTTGCCCATCGTGCTTTCCTTTCTTTCGTCGAGCTGTTTCCGCGTGCGCTTCAGCCCCGTACCGGGCGCCTTGGCCTCCACGCCTGACGGCTCCTACGCCGTGGTCACCCAGAATCTGGGCGCGGTGAATTTCAGCTCCGTCACTCAAAGCGCCACCCAGCTCGTCGTCGACACGGGCGTGATCCGCGTGGTGGTCAATCTCAACGGTTTTTTTGTCACGGTTTACCGTTCGGGGACCAATCAACTCATCCACTCAGACGCTCCCGGCAGCGGCCTCATCTACATCCCCGGCCAGGAGGTCGTGGCCAATCTCAAGCAGTATCCCCAGAACGCCCTCTACGTCGGCTTCGGCGAGAAGGCGGGCACCTCGTTGGCGAAGAACCAGTTCACGATGACGAACTTCAACTTCGACAACTTCATGTATTCGAATTCGTTCGCCGATGGCTCGGGACCGCTTCCCGCCGGCGAGATTGCCGGCCCGGGCAATCCGTCCGAACCGCTCTACAACTCGGTCCCGCTTCTGATCGAGATCAATCCCCAGCCTGTCGGCGCGAACTCAGGTGCTCCTTACGCCTACGGCCTATTTTTCGACAACGTTGCCCAGTCCTACTACAACATAGGCACCAACGATTATTCCGACATGAGCGGGAAGTATTATGTCGGGGCCCTCTACGGCTTCATGGACTATTACTTCATGGCCGGAAACGCCGCTCCCGACGTGGTCGACCAGTTTACCCAGCTCACCGGCCGTCCAATGCTCCCGCCCAAATACGCGCTCGGGTTCCATCAAGGCTGCTACGGCTACTACGACCGCTACAAGCTCGCCCAGGCCGCCAACTCCTTCCGCGCCGCGCGCATCCCCTGCGACGGCCTGCACATCGACGTCGATTTCCAGAACAACTACCGGACTTTCACCCACAGCGAGATGAAGTTTCCGAACGCGAAGGAGATGTTCCAAAACCTCAAGACCATTGGTTTCAAGTGCAGCACCAACATCACCGCGTTGATCACGGCCAATCCCTACGACGAATACGGCAACACCAACACCCCTTATCCAGCGCGCGACAGCGGCTTCGCACAAAACGCCTTCATCTACTACACCCAGAACGACGGTCCGCCCAACCCCTACCTCTTCCTTGGCAACGAAGGCTATGGCGACAACGCTGGCAGCAATCCCTATCCTTATCCGCCGCTCGTCCCCGTCAACGGTGTGACCACCCTCGGCTCCTACGGCTACTACCCCAATCTGGGCGACCCTGCGGTCCAGACGTGGTGGGGCCAGCAATACAAAGACATCCTCGACCTCGGCATCGAGATGATCTGGCAGGACATGACCGATCCGGCCCTTGAGCCTGGCAATGGTGCCACCATCCAGATCGCCCAGCCGGGAGGCACCATCGGCTCTTACAACAACAACACGCCCGCCAACGAGAAGACCTTCCCGCTGGGGCTGATGCTCTACGACACCGTCAGCGGCACCTATAAAGCCCACGCCCGGCTCAAGAATTCATTCGTCATGAATCTCCTGAAGGCCACCACCGGCGGCCTCCAGACCCTACGCGCCGGCCTGCGCACCTTTATCATCGCCCGCGGCGGCTACGCCGGCATGCAGCGCTACGCCGGTCTGTGGACCGGCGACTCCGCTTCCAGTTGGCAGTTCCTCCAGGCCAATATCCCCGAAGTCCTCAACAACGGCCTTTCCGGCCAGCCCATCTCCGGCTGCGACATTGGAGGCTTTGCCAATGGTTCGGGAACCACCACCGCTTCCTACGTGACCGACGGAACCGTCTTTGGCGGCGTCACCGACTACGAGCTGTTAACCCGTTGGATGACGATGGGGGCGTTGCTTCCCTGGTTCCGCAACCACTACGACGGTTACACCAAGCAGTTTCAGGAGCCCTATGCCTACGGCGAGCCCGTCCCGGCCATCTGCCGCACTTGGGTCGAGATCCGTTACACCCTCCTCCAGCTTTTTTACGACTGCGCCTATCAAGCCAGCCAGACGGGCATGCCCATCTGCCGCGCCCTCTTCCTCAACGATCCGCAGGATCCGCTCTGCTACCAGTCTCCCGGGATCGCCGACAGCCAGTTCTATGTCGGCCACGATCTCCTCGTCGCTCCGATTCTCGCCCCCCAGGCCGAAGGCAACGGTATGCGCGATGTCTATCTCCCCGCCGGCTCCCAGTGGTATGGCTTCCAAAACAACCAAGCTCCGCTTGGTCCGATCACCCCCGGCGGCCAGTCCTACAGCTATACCGCCACCTTCGCGGGCAATCCGCTCTATTACGTGCCCGTTTATGTGCGCGCCGGGGCCATCATCCCCACCCGCGTGCTCGAGCAATGGGTCGGACAGCTCGCGCAGTGTCCGCTTACCTTCAACATCTATCCGGGACCGGACAGTTCGTATCAGCTTTACCAAGACGACGGACTCACCACCGCCGCGCAGGCCAACGGCGCCTATCGCCTGACCACCATCAGCCACACCGGCATCACCGGAGGCCAGAGCGTCAACATCGTCCGCACCTACGAAAATCCGGCGTTTACGCCGAAAGAGACGTTCTACTATGTCGCCTTCCTGGGCACCAATCAGCCGGCCACCCTCACGGTCGCGGGGGCCTCGGTCCCGAACCTGATCTACCCGACAGCCGAACAGGCGGCCGACGCCCTGGCCGTCTACGACGGCAACGCCTACTACTACAACGCCAGCATCAAGACCACCTTCGTCAAGGTCATGGACACGTCGGCCAATGTGACCGTCGTCGCCACGTTCTGATCATTTCTCGGTTTCGCGGTGAACCGTACGCTTGGTGCGCACGGTTCACCGACATCTTTCCTTCTTCGCCAAAACATCCCCGTTTCACATCATGAGCAGCACCGCCTTTCCCTACGTCTACCCGAACCAATTCACACCCAACAACTCCGGCTGGAGCACCGTGGGCAACATCGCCTCCTGGTCGCCCGATTCCACCGGACGCCGTTTCACCTTCGTCTTCGGCCAGAACAACGCCTACTCCCTCTACATCGAGGTGCTCGGGCCCACCGCGTACCGCCTTCGCTTCACCCCGGTGGCCGGTGCCACTTACGCGACCGAGACGTCCACCGCCGTTGTGCATCGCGACCTCGGCGTCGTCGGACTCAAGGTCTCCACCAGCCAACCCAACGCCCAGACCCTGCTAATCAACACCGGTGCCATCACCATCCAGGTCGCCCTCGCGCCGTTCTACGTACAAGTTTATCGCGGCGGTCAGCTCATCCACCAAGACGCGCCCGGACAGGGTGTTCTCTACATCCCCGGCCAGCAGGTGATCGCGATCATGAAGACCGCCCCCGCCGGCGCGACCTACTACGGCCTCGGAGAAAAAGCCGGCGCCGCCCTCCAGAAAAACCAGTTCACCTACTCGTTCTTTAACTTCGACAACTACACCTACAACGGCCCCTCCGAAGGCCAGCCCGGCCCGCTCAATCCGTCCGAGCCGCTCTACTGCTCCATACCGGTCCTCGTCGAAAACGACCCCGCGCCCTCGGGTGCGTTCGCCGGTTCGCCGTTCGCCACCGGCTTGTTCCTCGACAACTGCGGACAGACGTTCGCCAACGTCTCGGCCAACGACTACTCCGACATGGATGGCAAGTATTACCTCGGAGGCCTCTACAACGAGCTCGACACCTACTTCTTCGCCGGCTCGGGCATCCCGGACATCCTCCGCCAATACACCACGCTCACCGGTCGCTCGCCCATGCCGCCGCGTTACGTCTTCGGTTTTCACCAGGGCGCCTACGGTTACTTCGACCGCTACAAGCTCTCCGCCGCCGCCAACGCCTACCGCGCGGCCCGCATCCCCTGCGACGGCCTCCACATCGACGTCGATTTCCAGGACAACTACCGGACTTTCACGCACAGCGAGATGAAGTTCCCCCACACCAAGGAACTCTTCGACGATCTGCACCTCATCGGGTTCAAGATGAGCACCAACATCACCCCGATCATCACCACCAACCCGCTGGATCAGGAGGGCGCGAAAACCCCCTACGCCCAGCGCGACGCCCTCATCGCCGCCAACGCTCTGATCTACAACACGCGTTACCCCGGCAGCTACGAGGACCCCAACCCCTACCTCGGCGGCGTCAACTACGGCATCAACTACGGCAACAACCCGTATCCCTATCCTCCGCTCCGGCCCAACTCCCAGGGACAGACGCCTCTCGCCGCTCCCGGCAACTACCCCGATTTCGGCCTCACCATCGCCCGCAAAACCTGGGGCCAGCAGTACCTCGATCTCATTCAAAACGTCGGCCTCGACATGATCTGGCAGGACATGACCTGCCCCGCGATTGACGCCAACCTTCCGCCCTCGCAGCAGTATTTCAAAACCTTCCCGCAAGACCTCATGATGGCGCAGGAGGAGACCGATCCGGTCACCGGCGCCGTTGTCGCCGTCAACTACCTGCCCAACGCCCAGCTTCACAACAGCTACGTCAACAACCTGCTCGGCGCCACCTGGGCCGGCATCAACGCCATCGCCCCGCAGCGCCGCAATTTCATCATCGCCCGAGGCGGTTACGCCGGCATGCAGCGCTACGCCGCCCTCTGGACGGGTGACTCGGCCTCCAGCTGGGATTTCCTCAACATCAACATCCCCGAAGTCCTCAACCTCGGCCTATCGGGCGTGCCCATCAGCGGCTGCGACATCGGCGGTTTCGCCACCGGCTCCGGCACCACCTCGCAATCCGGCGTGGTCGGCGGCACCGTCGTGGGCGGCATCACCAACTACGAGTTGCTCACCCGGTGGATGCAGGTCGGTTCTTTCCTGCCGTGGTATCGAAACCACTACGACGGTTACAACAAGCAGTTCCAGGAGGCCTTCGCCTACGGCGAGCCCGTCCCCACCAACTGCCGCACCTACGTCGAGCTGCGTTACACCATGATGCAGGTTTACTACGACGCCATGTATGAGTGGACGCAGACCGGTCTTCCCATCTGCCGCCCGCTCTTCCTCAACGAGCCGCAGGACCAGGGCGTGTATGGTAACGACAACTACTACATCAACTCCCAGTTCTTCGTCGGCGGTGATTTCCTCGTCGCCCCGATTCTCTTCCAGGCCGTGACCGCCACCCCACCGATCTCCCCGACGCGCGATCTCTACCTCCCGGCCGGCAGCGACTGGTATGCCTTCCAGAACAACGAGGCCCCGCTCCTCGGCGCCGTCCAGGGCGGCAGCGTCATCGCCTACACGGCCGGCCTCGATCTCGTGCCGATTTACGTTCGGGCAGGCGCCATCATGCCGTTCCAGGAACTCGAACAATGGGTCGGCCAGCTGCCCGAGAACCCGCTTACCATCAACTGCTACCCCGGCCCGGACCGCTGGACCGATGCGCAGGCCTACCGGCTCTACCAGGACGACGGCATCACCCAGAACGCCGCCAATAACGCCGAGTATCGCCTCTCCCGGATTTATCAGCAGACTCTCACCAACAACGGCACCACGCGCCAAATACGGATCGCCCGCGAGACGGACAACTACACGCCTCCGTCACCGTTCAATTACATCGGTATTCTCGGCAGTATCACCTCCGCCAAACAAGTCTCCCGTGACGGCACCACTCTGCCCAACGTCGGCGATCCCGATTCGCTTCAAGCCTCTGCGGTGGACGCTTGGTATTGGAACCAATCCCTCAACATTGTGTTCGTGAAAATCCACGACAACCGCGCCGACACCCTCGTGAGCGCCTCTTACTAATCAATCCCCCACCTCAAGGAACATCATGCAACTCCGTCAAAACGCGGGCGCCCGCCCTCAGATTACCTTCACCTCCGATTTCCACGAGCTTGTCCAGGGCGACCTCGTGCCCGGCCCGTGCGTCCTCCGCTACGATCCGCTCCGGCTCGTCACGTTGGGCGACGCCGCCACCGAGAACCACCACATCCGCGCCCATGTGCGCTTCCATCCCGTCGGCGTCGAGTGGCATTGCCTGCTCGAGCTTCCCGCCGGTCTCCCGTTGGCCGATCTCGCCGACGTCACCGGACAGGGATTCATGCTCACGACCACCTTTGACATCCCTGCCGGCTGCGACGCGCTCGAGGTCTGGTTCTCCTGCACCCACGATGACGGCCAGACGCACTGGGACTCCGATCACGGTAAAAACCACTGGCTGCGCTTCGGCCTCGCCGATATCGCCATCAAGACCGCCAAGGTGAAACCTGCCGTGAAAAAAAGCGCCCCCCAGGACGCTCTTGAGTTCGAGTTCTCCACCCGGCCTGCGGTCGACTCCGTCAACGTACGGTGGTGCCTGGCCAACGCTCCCAAGGCCCCGCGCGTGGTCACTTCCCTCGTCTGCGCCGCTGCGACACCCGCCGGCAAGACCTGGACCGCGCCCGAAGGCGGCATCCCGGTGCCGAAGGGTGCCGTCGTCTCCTTTGACGTCGTCTACAACGTGGAGGGTCGCGCCTACACCGACGACAACCAAGGCCGCTGGTATATCGCGGACTGATTCCGAATTGAGCCGGGGGGCGGGCCCGGTAGCGCCTCCCGGCTTTTTACCGTTTCTCATCCTGAACCCTTCGCTTTTTCGCCATGTCCGTTCCTGTCGCCGGCTTCCGATTGACTGGATCTCATGGAATCAATCCACCCGCCGGTCACGTCTTCGGCATCCCGCCCGCCCTCATTTACGGCTGCTGCACGCGGCCTCAAGCCGGCGGTCCCGGCTTTCGCCAAAACTTAGACCGGTGACTGTACAATCCCTAAACGAGCTACAGCCGGGCTGATCCTTTTATCAAAACGTCCCCCGTCCATCGCCCTCGTGCGCTGCGCGTTAATCTCTTTCCGTCGGTTCGCTCCGCCATGAAGTCCAAACTATCTCCCGTCCTTTTGCTCCTCACGCTGGTCGCCGCCTTGGCGTTCGTCGCGTTTAAGCAGGCGATACCCTCCGGCATCGCCTTGAAAGGATTCGACCCGCAGGCCATCGCCGGCGTGCTCACTTGGTTGTTCACGGTGGCGTTGTTCATCGAGCGCGCCGTCGAGGTTGTCATCATGGTGCTCCGCGACGCCGACGCCGATCATTTGGAATCCGTGGTCGAGACGGAGTTGGCGCGGATCGCCGACATGAAAACGAACGACATCACCGCGCCCGCCGCCACCCCGGCTCTAGCGCTGGCGAAAAAGAACCTCTCCGACTACCGCGCCGCCACCAAGCAGATCGCCCTCGTCATCAGTCTCGTCTTGGGTCTGCTGATCAGCCTCGCCGGCGTGCGCGCCCTCGACAGCATCGTCGCCGCTCCGGGGAGCCACGGGTTGTATATCGCCGTGGATGTCTTTGTCACCGGTGCAGTCCTCGCGGGCGGCAGCGAGGGCGTTCACCAGATGGCCAACGTCGTATCCAACTTCCTGCAATCCACGGCCGACAAGGCCCGAAAGTAATCCCGCCCCCTTTTTTTATCCATGAAACCACTCCTTGCATTAGGGCTTCTATTCACAGGTGCTGCCGCTGTCGTTGCGCTGCTCCACGCCGGACCCCGGCCAGTCGCTTCCAACGGCCCGGTCGCCACCGTCGCCTCGATCGCCGAGTTCCCGCTCAACTGGCCCAAGGGCACCAGCGGCTCCACCCATGAACTCACCTACAACCGCGCCGCTGCTTCCGGTTCCCAGGTGTTTTGGGTTACCGGACAGACCCATGACGGCCTCGCCCGCGTCACGCTCGACGGCCGGCCCACGTTCTTCTCCATGCCCGCCGGCAGCGGTCCGCACGGCATCCAGTTTGACGCCGCCGGAAACCTCTGGGTCACGCTTGAATTCGCGGGCAAGGTTGTGCAGATCGACCAAACCACCGGCAGGATACTGAAGGTCATCGACGTCTCGCTGCACTCCGCAGGTTCGCCCGCTCCCATCAACACCAACCCGCACGGCCTGGGCATCGCCCCCGACGGCGTCACCCTCTGGTTCACCGGAAAGGCCACCGGCACCGTGGGCCGCATCGCGGCCGACGGCACGGTCACGCACTTCGTGCTGCCCACCGTCGGCTCCGTGCCGATCTACATCACCGCCGGACCCGACGGCAACATGTGGTGCACCGAACTCGTGGGCAACCAGATCGCCCGCGTCACCCCCGACGGAGTCGTCACCGAATATCCGATACCCACGCCCAACAGCCGTCCCATCGGCGTCACCCCCGGCCCCGACGGACACTCGTTGTGGTTCAGCGAGGAGGCCGGCAACAAGGTCGGCCGCATTCTCCTTGATCCCGTCACCCGGGAGTTTGTCTCGCTCGTCGAGTATCCCGTGCCCTTGCTGCACGCCAACACCATTCTCGCTTCGCTTGCCTTCGACTCCGCCGGCAATCTCTGGACCCAGGCCTACGTAAACCAGAGCAATCCTTATCCCGCCGGCACCGACGCCATCGTGCGGATCGACGCTTCCGTGACACTTGCGCCGCACGCAGGTCAGACCGGCGACATTTCCGATGTGCCGATCACCTTTTACGAGGTGCCTACGCCCGACACGGTGATGCACCGCATCACCCAGGGGCCCGACGGCAACATCTGGTTCACCGAGCTCGCCGCCGACAAACTGGGCCGCCTTGAATTTCTTGACCCCGCCGCCGCCCGGCGGCCGCGTCCCCAGCTCCAGAAGTCACCGGCGCCCGACGGTCCTCGCAAGATTCGCCCCCAGCCCGAAGTCTGCGGTTGATGGCTGGCAGCACTCGCAGGCCGAAGAGGCAGGGCGGAAGCGAGTCAGCGATTTGGCTGCGGCGCGACTCAACGCCCGGAATGGTTTAAAAACCGCCCCATCGGCTTGAATGGCAAAGGCCCCGGGGGGACGCCTCGGCCGACGATCCGCCGTCGCCAACGGCGGTCTCATGATAAATGGATTACGGTCGGCCGCAGCGGACAACAAAAGACCCGCCGGGCTAGGATCGGCGGGTCTGCTGAGACTAAAAAAACGAACGGGTGTGGTTTACATCGACTCCGGAACGGCTCCCTCGAGATCGGCCACGCGCACGCGTTGGCGCTTGGATTTGATCATGTGGGCGCGGCGTTCGAGCATACGGTCAAGTTTGTCGATGAGCATCGCGATCGCCTTGTGGCATTCATCGGTCGAGACCGAGGCGTTCATATCGGGACCAAAAATCTCGATATGGCCTTTGGCGGTGAATTTCTGGGCGACAGCTTGCTTTGGGTCGCACTCCAGTTCGACACGGACACGGATGATGCGCTCTTGATGGCGGAACAGACGCTCGGATTTTTCCTGAACGAACGTCTTGAGGGACGGCGTCAGTTCGAGATGGATGCCTGAAACGATCACTTCCTGCTTTTTGGTATTTCTATTCATAGCTGCGGTATGTTTTTGGTTAGACCTAGCCTGAAATTGGTAGCCTTCTTGTCACCATGTCCTCGCTAAGCGAAGAAGTCACAAGGTATGCGGCCGTCGTCGTGACGGGCGGATCTTCCGGTATTGGAAAGTCCTTCATTGATCTGCTGCCAACAGTGAGTCCCGGCGTGTTCATTTGCAATCTTTCACGACGAGTTCCGGACATAAATCTACGTCAGCTTAACTTGCGCCATGTTCCCTGTGATCTCTCCAAACCCGGGGAGATTTCCGAAGCGGCGGGGGAGGTATTACGGTTGCTTACGGAGCACGCGCCGGCCGGTCCCGTCCTGTTGATCAACAACAGCGGCTTCGGGGCCTACGGGCATTTCCCCGAGCCCAATCTGCCGCACCAACTTGAGATGCTCGACGTCAACGTGCGGGCGGTGGTGGACCTGACCGGGCGCTTATTGCCGATGCTAAAACAACGCGGCGGGGCGATCATGACGGTGGCCTCGACGGCGGCATTTCAGCCCACGCCCTACCTGGCCAGCTACGGCGCGACCAAGGCGTTTGTGCTGCACTGGAGCCTCGCGCTTAACGAGGAGTTGCGCGGGACGGGTTTGCGCGCTCTGGCGGTGTGCCCGGGGCCGACCTCGACGGAGTTTTTCCGCCGGGCGGGGCTCAAAAAAGGCTCGGTCACCGATTCGCTCGGGCAGACCACCGAGGAGGTCGTGCGCGAGGCGGTGCAGGCGCTGGCGGCGGGCAAGGCGCAGGTCGTCACCGGTTGGAAAAACAAAGTGCTCGCGGCGTTCTCGTCCAAGTTGCCCAAGCCGCTGGCCGCACGCATCAGCGCCAAGATCCTGGCGCGCTGGCGCCTGAGCAAGGTGTCGGCGTGAATGATTCCGCTACCGGCCCGGCGGACGCGCCCCGGCGGGAACAGCCCGCCTCGGTGGACTACGACATCCGGGCCTGCGCTTGGCCGCCCCGGCGCGGCGAGCCGCGCGAGGGCACCGTGCGCATGATCGCGCCGGACGAGTTGAAGGCGTGGATCGTGCATGAAGACGACCGGCTGCTGGTCATTTCCAAGCCGGGAGACGTGGTCTGCCATCCGTCGAAGGCCGGCCCGTGGTCGAGCCTGGTCGGCGCGGCGCGTGAATACACCCGGTTGCGGACCGTGCACCTTGTTTTCCGCCTCGATCGTGAGACGAGCGGCGTCATCCTGCTGGCCAAGGACCCCGGGATGGCGTCGCGCCTGCAAAAGGCGGTGATGGACCGTCGTGTGACCAAGCGTTACCGCGCGCTCACCTGGGGGGAATTACGCGTGCCGGTGACGGTGGACCAACCGTTGGGGGTGGACCTGCACAGCCCGGTGTTTGTGAAGAGCGCGGTCGTGCGGATGGGCGATCTGGAGGCGAAGGCGGCGGTGACGCATTTCACGCCCGAGGCGGCGGCGAACGGATTTTCGCTGGTGCGCGCCGATCTGGAGACGGGGCGCAAGCACCAGATTCGCGCCCACCTGCAATGGCTCGGCCACCCGGTGGTGGGCGACAAGATCTACGGTCCCGACGCGCGTTGCTACCTGGACTTCATCGACCACGGGTGGACGCCCACCCTGGCGGACAAGCTGTTGATGGAGCGGCAGGCGTTGCACTGCGCCGAGATCGGCCTGGAGCCGGCCGGGCTGCCATTTACCTTCTGCGCGCCGTTGCCGGCGGATATGCTGGCCTTTGCCCGGGAGCGGTTGGGGCCGGTCAAACCCTAGAGCCAGAGCGGGTCGGCGTGGTATTCCTTGGGATTGTGGAGGAGCGGCCAGACGTCGGCGACCGTCGGGGCGACCGCCAGCAGTTCGGCGACGCCGCGGGATTTGAAGCGCTCGGCGACCATGCGTTCGAAGAAACGGAGCAGATCGTCGTAGAAGCCGTCCTGATTGAGGAGGACGAGAGGCTTGCGGGTGAGGTTGAGGTGGCGCTCGGTCATGATCTCGGAGAGTTCCTCCAGGGTGCCGATGCCGCCGGGCAAGGTGAGAAAGGCGTGGGCCCGCTCGGCCATGATGCGTTTGCGCTCGCGCATGGTGGGCACGATGAGGAGCTCGGTCGCGTCCGTATAGGCGAGTTCGCGCTCCTTCATGAAGTCGGGGATGACGCCCACGACCACGCCGCCCGCCGACTGCACGCTGCGGGCCACCGCGCCCATGATGCCGACGTTGCCGCCGCCGTAAACCAGGCCCCAGCCATGTGCGACCATTTCGCGTCCCAGCCGCTCGCCGGCTTCGTAATACTTGGGGTCGAGTCGCGTGCTGGAGGAGCAATAAACGCAGAGGAGCTTGGTCATGGATGCGCTCCCTTATGGACGGTCCCCGGCACTGATTAAGCCTGAAATGTGTGAAAAATTCGTACCGAATCGTGGGCGACAATGGTCAATCCGCCGTCCAGTTATGTCGGGCGCCTCGCGCCATCGCCCACGGGCCGCCTGCACCTCGGTCATGCGCGCACGTTTGCGGTCGCGCACCGGCGCGCCCGCGCCGCCGGGGGCCGCCTGCTGATGCGCAACGACGATCTCGACGCGGCCCGTTGCCGGCCGGAGTTTGTCGCCGCGATGATTGAGGATCTGCGTTGGCTGGGGCTGGAGTGGGCGGAGCCGATGGTGTCGCAAAGCGCCCGGCTGGACCGCTACCGCGCCGCGCTGGAGCGGTTGCACGCGGCGGGGGTGATCTTTCCGTGCCGCCATTCACGCCGGGAATTGGCCGAAGCGGCGGTCTCCGCGCCGCACGAGGGGGCCGAGGGCGACGAGCCGTTTTACCCTCCGGTCTTGCGTCCGCCGGCGGGCGCGCCGTTGCCGCCGCTCGACGAGGCAGGGTGGGGGACCAACTGGCGCTTCCGTGTGCCGGAGGGCGAGTTGGTCGCCTTTGACGACGGGTATTTCGGTCGGCAGGCGGCGGTCGCGGGGAGTGATTTGGGCGATTTTCTGGTGTGGAGGAAGGACGGCGTGCCCAGCTACCAACTGGCGTGCGCGGTGGACGACGCGGAGCTCGGCGTCACCGAGGTGGTGCGCGGGGCGGATTTGATCCGATCGACTTTCCGGCAACTGCTGGTCATCCGGGCGCTGGGGCGGACGGCGCCGGGGTATTACCACTGTCCGCTCATGCTGGACGAGCACGGCCGGCGTCTGGCGAAGCGCCACGATGCGCTTGCGCTGGCCGAACTCCGGGCCTGCGGGGTCTCACCGGCCAATCTGGATTTAAGCGTCTGATCGACGACGGATGGACGGCGCGTTGCGGCGCGCGGCCTCAGCGGTGCGCGGGGTTGCGCCAGTCGGCGAGAAGGAGGGCGGAGGGGCCGTAGTTGCAAAGCTGGTAGTAGCACCAGAAGACGCCCGCGCCGAGGACGAGCAGGGCGATGACTTCGCCCAGTTGGCCGCCATTGCGCCGGCCTCCGCGCAACAGCGAGTTGACGGCCAGGCCGATGGCCGGCGCGAATACGAAGGCGACCAGCGATGATCCGAACAGGACGAGAAAGATGACCGCCAGCGTGCGCAGAAACGGTTCGTCGATGAGCTCCGACTTGTAGCCGACGAGGCTGTTGACGAGGTTGAGCAACAGCAGGCAGCAAGGGAGGACGTAGTAGTTGCGGACGGCTGCGGTGGACTTCTTCATGGGTGATCGCGGCGAGTGCTTCGCATCGCTGATACGCGTGTGTCAACCAACGTGGCTTGCGCAGGCCCCTCGGGAAATCCTAGGGTGGCGTCCAGCCGGGCCGCACTCACGCGGGACGGTGCCACCCCATGAATTTTTTGCCGCCAATCGGAACCGACTCGCCCGTGAGACGGCGAATGCGCCGACTGCGGCCGGTTTTGGCGCTGGCGTTGATCGGGGGATGGTTGCCGTGGGGCGGGTGCGCGACGCCGCCGCGGGCGGAGGCGCCGGCGCCCGCGACGGCGAAGGTCGTGGTGGAAAACCTCACGGGTTGGCCGTGGCGGGTGGCGTTTGAACCCTTGGGCACGGGCCGGGCTGCACCGCAGCCGGGCTCGTGGCAGCCGGTGTCTCCGCGGGAAACCAAAACCTTTTCCGTGGCCGGGGGCGCGTATCGGTTGCGACGTGAGCCCGTTGCCCCGAACGGCGGGCCGGTACTCTCCGAAGGGGCTGACGAGAGCGTGGAACTCCTTCTGGTGCCCGGGCGCACCTACACCTGGCCGCTGGCCACCCTGTTCTCGGGCGACGGGGGGCGGCCATGACGGACGAGCGGGTGGTTTGGCGGGCGGACGATCCCGAGCGCTCCGCGATGAGCGTCGGCGGGCGTCCGGTACACGCCTGGTGGATGTTGTTGAAGCCGAGTTTTCGACGGGTGTTGATGGAGCCGCGCCGACGGGCGGGAGCGGGCACCGTGGCCTGGGTCTGGGAGTCGCCGGAACTCCCCGCCGCGCCGTCGGTGGTCGATCTGGCCGACGTGCGCGCACGGCTCAAAGAGGCGCTGTTGGATTTGTCGGATGACATGGAGCGTCGCCGCGAGCCGGTCGCCGGGCTGAGTCCGGCGGAGCTGGTGGAGGCGATGAGGACGATGGTCAACGGCTTGGTGCGCGCCGCCGATGCGGAGCTCTCCGCGCAAGCCGTTTTGACGCCGGGGGGCTGGATGGTGCGCAGTTGGGGAATCAAGTCACCGGCGGTGGCCGTGCGCGAACAAGACGGGACGCAGTCTCGTGAGGGCGAGCAGGCGGGGATGATCGCGGCCGGCGGTGCTCCCTCAGGGCAGACCTCGGGCACCAGACGTCGCTTGACGTTGATTGCGGTTGTGCTGGCTTTGGTGGCCGCCCTGACGGCGGCCGGAGTGTTTTGGACGCGTCGTGCGGGCGGTACGACCCAGCCGGCCGAACAAGTGCCGTCGGAAACTGTCCAGGATGTGGCCAAATTTTTTGAGCGTCCTCGCGCGCCGGAGCGTCGGGAGCCGGACGAGCGCGCCGTTGTGCCCGACCAAGGCATGGGATCGGTCACCAGTGTCGTCCGGGTTGGTGCCGGGGCGACCGGTGGTGAACGAGAGCAAAGCACGCAGATGGAAGCCGATCCTTGGGCGGGAGCAGGGATTCCGGGGGCGACCGTTGGCGGGATGGCCGCAACCCAGGATCCGCGCGGTGCCGCAGCCGGCCCCGCCTCCAAGGTCACGGGTGAACCGGATACGGGGCTGTTCGTGGCCAATCCGGGCAAGGGAGCGTCGGCGGATTCCGCTCCGGTCGGAGACTCCCAGCCGGGAGGCGGCAGCGGGCAAGGTCGAAAGGGGGCCACTGCGGGCGGCGACGTGATGTCGCTGGCGTTTCCCGACAGTGTCCCGCCACCCACGGAGGGTACCGGCCCCTCGCGGAAGGCTCGGGATGTGCCGCCTGCGCCCGCTTCTCCGCCCGGGCCGGGTTTGGATATCGAGGCGCGGAAGCAGCGGGGTGTGCTCGAACCGGCCCTGCTGGAGCCAAGAGAACCTGCGCCGAAAGACCGGGCCCGGCGGACGGCGAGTTCCCCGGACGGCGTTGCAGGTCACCAGCCCGAGCCTGCGGGTGCGGGTGTGCCTCGTCGTTTACCCCGGCCTGAAGCGCAGGTCGCGACGGAGGACAAAACGAGCACGCGCAATGCGGGAGAGCCGGCTGAGCCGGCGGATACGGGCCTCGTGTCGGCGTCCCTCGCGGTGGAGTATCGGTCGTTGGCGTGGCAGGTGGGGACGGTCGAGGCGCGAACGGTACGAGACGTGGTTTTGCCCACCTGGCCGGGTGAGGGAGATTCCCGCGAGGCGGTGGCGGCGGCACGCGCCGCCGCAGTGGCGGCGATGCAAGCGAGACTGCCGGAGGCGTTTCGGAGTCCGCAGTTCAAAGCGGGATTGGAACTGGTGCTGGCGCCCGCAGAAGTCGCGTCGAAACCGGTGTGGGTGGACGCCCAGTCGCGGCGACCCCTGGACGGTGCGTCGATTGTGGGCGGCGGGAGCAGGGTGCGGCTGGTCTGGCCCGAGCTGGTCCCAAGCAAGGATTTTGGCGCCGTGCTGCTATCGGGCGCCGGGCGGGAATTGGCGAGGCTGCGGGTGACGGCGGCCGAGCGACGAATCGAGGTCGTGACGGCTGCCGGCGTCTTGGAGGTGGCACCGTGGTTTGCCTTGGGCAAGGTTGCCGGCGGCGATACCCTCCAGTGGCGAAGCCTAAGTCCGGCGTGGTCGTCGGCGCGTTGGGAAAACGTACGAGTCCCGGGGGAAGTGGGAATTGTCTGCCGCGTGGCCGAAGTGACCGGCGACGGGCCGGTCGAAGGTGTGCTGGCTCTGGTGGATTCCGCGAGCGGTTGGGCGCTCGCTTGGCCGGTCAGGAGCTGGACACGCCCAGAAACTCGATGGTATCGGATTTTTTCGATGGTTGACGCTGAATGACCAAGTTGCCCTCGGAATCGATCCGGAGAACGAGATTGTTTTGGCGCGCCAAATCGCGAAGGAACGTCGACAGGCTGACGATGGTGCGAACTTCGATGGAGATTTCATCGCCGCCTGACTCGGTGTCGATGCGGGCGCGGGTGATCGCGCCTTTGCCCGTCGGAGCCGGGGAGTTTTGGAGTCGGCGGTTGATCAACGCGCCCAGATCCTCGGGGGAGATTTGCTTGTATACGGCGGGTTGAATGCTGCCGCAACGGGCCAACCAATCCCAGTTGGCCTGTGTGAGCTCCTGCAGGGAGGGTGCGGAGGCAGCGCTGGCGGCAGGGGCGGCGGGGGCGGGTGCTTGACGGGCCGTCCACTCGCGCACGAAAACCTGATCCTGAGCGCTTAGACGGCTCACGGGCAGGGTGAAATGCGCGCCGTCGGCACGCTCGATTTTAATGGTGCCGGCGGTCGCATCGGCGTTGATGAGACGGGCTTCAATGGTGCGGCCTTGAACGTCGGTCCAAGTGCGCGCGTCGGAGACTTCCGCAGCGCTAAGGGGTAAGCTGCGGATGGCGATAAGGGCAACCAAGCAAGCGAGGAGCTTGTTTGGATTCATCAAGCCTTACAGATGGGTTATCTGGAGTGTTTTTTCAAGAATCGATTGGGTTCTTCGCGACGATCCTGCCTGCGGCACTGCGCCGAGGAAGGTGTCCGCCGAGAGGCAGGGGCAACGCGTTCGGTGCCCCTTTCATCCGGGGCACCGGGCAAGGGTCCAAAGGGGGATCAGGCCGCGAAGCCGAAGCGGGATTTGATGCCGGAGGCGTCGGCGTGAAGCGATTCGGCAAGCAATTGGGATACAATGCGTTCAGCGGCGATTTTTAACATGCGATCAAACTGGTGGCCGGTGAGTGTCGCCCCTTCGTGGCGGATTTCCATGATGCGCGCCCGAACCAGCAGGAGGTGCATGAGGAACTCTTCGGCCTCGATGGGATCGTCGGTGAGGTGGGTGCGGACGGTGTCGCTATGTTGGGGGAAAATCACGTATTCGATGGAGAATTTGGAGAGCATGGGGGTGGTTCCTTGGGGGGGAAGGGGTTATCGTTGATTGAGGTGCAGGCTGGGATGGCGGAACACCTTCTGTTTGATCGCGTAGAGTTCGGCTTCGGCCTCCAGCCAGATGTCCAGATCGCAGCCGGCGGGTTGGCCTTGTTCCAGCCAGAGCTCGTGGGCGCGATGGGCGATTTCTTCGTGGGTGACGTGCGGATGAGAGGGTTTTTCATCATCGCAGTAATGCGGGGTATGGGGTGTGTTCATGTGGCCAAAGGTGGCGTGACTTACAAGTTGGGGTAGGTGATTCCGGGTGGCGGTCTTGGCCGGATTTGGCCGGTAAAGTCCGCGATGTGGGCGAGGCAATGTCCCCCAAGGCTCCATTTGGGGAGCGCACGGTGACGCTGGGTTGGCTCGATGGAGGCTATGTCACTTTACCTCGGTCCGCCAGTGGCAGTCGTCGATAAATTGCGTCTAGAAGATGATCTTTTGATGGTTCCAATGCGGGTGCATGACATCGGCGGTAGCACGAACCCGGGGATGCCTAGCACAAGGTCGGCGTTTTGGTGATCCGGCCGGACAAAAAGGTTCGCCCTGTCGTCTCCGGCACGACTTGGCTGGAGGCACTATGACGATCGCAGATCTCGCCAAGATTGCCGGTGGAACGTTTCCCGCGCGCCGTTGGGGCCGCGGTCTGGTCGGCCAGGCCACGCAGCCCATCCAAGCCAAGGGCTTTTCGATGGGTTACTCCATCCTCGAGGCCAAGGGCGGCCAGGTGCCTTGGCACAACCAGGAGCAGGAGGAGGTTTACTTTATCGTCGAGGGTGAAGGCCAGATCTGCGTGGACAACGAGTGCTCCCCGATCAAGGCCGGCCAGGCGGTCTACATGCCTCCGGGCAAGTTTCACCAACTGACGAACACCGGCGACACGCCGATGCACATGATCTATGTCTATTGCCCGGGTGGCGATGTGGCCCATTGGCGTCAGGAACTCAACGGCACCCTGCCGCCTGCGGGCAAGGACGGCATCCCGCCGCTGCCCAGCGGCGCCGCGCCGCAGTGGCTGGGCACGACCCCCAGCCCCAAGCTGCCCTGAGTCGTGACCGGCGTCCTCGGGAGGCCGCGTTGACCGGTCAGGCGGAAAGCCCGCGACTGCGCTTGGCTTCGGCCACGCGCTGGATGCCGAGCGTCTGCGCGGCGAGTCGGCGGCTGAACTTGAACTTGCGCTTTTGATACTCGACGGAGTTTTTGGCCCGTTCCAGGACGACGAAGAGCTTTTGCATCACTTCGTCGCGGTCCCAGTAGAAGTTCTGGAGGTTTTGCAACCACTCGAAATACGACACGATGACGCCGCCCGCGTTGCAGAGGACGTCGGGGATGAGTTCGATGTCATCGCGTTGATCGAGGATTTTGTCGGCGTCGAAGGTGGTCGGTCCGTTGGCGGCCTCGGCCAGCAGGCGGCAGCGAAGTCCGGCGGCGACCTCCGGCGTGATGACCCGTTCCAGGGCTGCCGGGACCAGCACGGTGCAGTCGAGGGCAAGCAGTTGCGCGTTGGTGATGGGTTCACCGCCGTCGAAATCCTGAAGCACCCGCTGGGTTTGGACATACGCGAGGGCCTTTTTGACGTCCACGCCGCCGCGGTTATAGATGCCCGTGGTGTAGTCGGAGACGGCGATGATCTTCGCGCCGTAGGCGGAGAGAGCGAGGGCGGTTTCGCCGCCGACGTTGCCAAAGCCCTGGATCACGATCGTAGCCCCGGCGATGGGGATGTTCATGTCCTCCAGGTAGCGTTTGACCAGGTAGGCGACGCCCGCGCCGGTGGCTTCGCGCCGGCCCTGCGAGCCGCCGAGCGCAATGGGTTTGCCGGTGACGACGGCCGGTTCGTTGCGCCCGATGTGGCTGGAATAGGTGTCCATCATCCAGCCCATCATGGTTTCGTTGGTACCGAGGTCGGGCGCCGGCACGTCGATGTGCGGCCCGATGAAGGGGGCGATTTCCTGCATGTAGCGGCGGGCGAGCCTTTCGAGTTCCCCGGCCGAAAGCAGCCGGGGATCAACGATCACGCCGCCCTTGGCGCCGCCATAAGGCAGGCCCGCAAGGGAGCACTTCCAGCTCATCCACATGGCCAGGGCCGCGACCTCGCCCAGCGTGACGCCGGGGTGGAAACGGATGCCGCCCTTGCCCGGGCCGGTGTGCAGGTTGTGCTGCACGCGATAGCCCTCGAACACGGTGACGGTCTCGTTGTCCCGTTTGATGGGCAGGGCGACGGCCAGGCAGCGTTGGGGGTATTTCGTACGGTCGCGGATGTCCTCGGGGAGGTTGATTGCGTCGGCCGCCAGATCGAATTGGCGGCAGGCCATTTTGAACACATCTGAATCGTAGAGGGAGGAAACGATGGCTTTGGACATGGTTAACCGGTTCAATCGGCACAAGCCCGGGCGGCTGAATGCCGATGTCATTTTATCTTCGGGGTCAGCATGGCGTTGAAATCCCCCCGGTTTCATTTTTTGATGGGAGTTTACATGGCCAATCCGGCGACCCAGTTTATCTTCAAAATTCTGCGTAAACCCGCGATGGCGGTGCTGGTTGCGACGCTTGCCCTGGCGGCGTTCGGGCTGTGGATATTTGTCCGCGAGCAGGCCGGGTTCGATGAGCATCTTCACCGGATGAGTTCGGATAACGAGTCCGCGCTGGCCGAGTCGCGTCGGGCGTTGGCCGTGGTGCGCACCGACCGCCAAAACTCGGCTTCCGAGCTCGAAGCGCAGCAGCGCCGCATCGTCCAGGCCGACAAGGTTCTCAAGTCGTTGGCCGAGCTGGAGCCCGGTTTTATCGACCGGATGCTGGGCGGCGCCGAGGAGTGGAAGAACCACCAGTCCCGGGTGGCTCGCACCGAGGTCATCAAGGCCGACGCGCAGACCCGGGTGGTCGAGCTGCAGCGCCAGCTGGTCGTGCTGGCCGGCCGCGAGGTCTCGGCGGAGGAGCGGGTGACGGCGCTTGAGGCGGAGAGCCGACAACTGGCCACCGACGGCAATCCGGTGGTCCACTACGCCCGCCTGGCTTGGAACGAGGCGGAGTGGCTTTTCTGGACGGTTTTCGCGGCCTATCTCTGCGGTGGGTGGTTCGTCGCGGTTTTACTTTATTTTTTCTGGGCACCCTTCGTGGCGCGCGGGGCTGCCCTGCGGCTTTCGTCGGCGGACACCGCCCTGCCGGTCGTCGGGGCCAGCGCCCGCGTGGTCGAGGAAGCGCTCTGGCCGGGTGAAGTGCTGCGGGTGAGGACCCGGTTTTTGAGTTCGGCCGAGGACGGCCTGCGTCGCCGGCGTTGCCTGCTGCTGGACTGGCGGCGACCCTTTTCCTGCGTGGCCAGCGGGCTTACCGGGCTGGTCGAGCTGCGCAACGAACGCAGCGCCGGCGAACGCGCGGTGATCCTCGCCTGCGGCGACGATCCGTTCGCGGAGTTGGCGGTCGTGTCGGTGCCGGAGGGCGGCGCGTTTGTCCTGCGGGCCGGTTTTTTGATGGGCATCATCACCCGGGACTCCGGTGCCGTGAGGATCCGCCGTTATTTGCGCCTGTTTCATTGGCAATCCTGGGTCTCGGGCCGCTTCGGCTACTGGGAGTTCTCCGGCCCATGCCGGATCGTGGTCTCGTGTGTAAGCGCGCTCGAATCCACGGTGATGCGTGCCGCCGAGGGCGGGGAGTCATCCGGCTGCCGGACCGCGCAGGCGGGCATCGTGGGATTTACCCCGCAACTGGCGATCCGCCCCTCGCGCACACAGGGTTTTTGGCGCTTTTATCGTGGCGACGGTCCGCTTTTCGAGGCTGATATCTGCGGGGTGGGGGCGTTCCTCTCCAGCGAGTCCAACGGCCTGGCCCGGGCCCGCATGAGGGGCAACGACGGACCGGCGGGCAAGCTGCTCAAGATCATCGGACTTTGAGGTCCGCGCGGTTGCCCGTGCGGCAAAGCGGACCATCCTGCGTATCGCCAAACCGCCCCATGCTTTCGTTGTTCAAGCTCAAAGCCGACTATAAGCCGACCGGCGACCAGCCCCAGGCCATCGAGAAACTCACCGCCTCCATCACGGCGGGCAACCGCTACCAGACGCTCCTCGGAGTCACCGGATCGGGCAAGACGTTCACCATGGCCAACGTGATCGCGCGCTGCGACCGGCCGGTCCTGATCATCTCGCACAACAAGACTCTCGCGGCCCAGCTCTACTCGGAGTTCAAAAATTTTTTCCCTGATAACGCCGTCGAATACTTCGTCAGCTACTACGACTACTACCAGCCCGAGGCCTACGTCGCCTCGAGCGACACCTACATCGAGAAGGACTCGTCGATCAACGAGGAGATCGAGCGCCTGCGCATCGCCACGGCGAGTTCGCTGGTCTCGCGCCGCGACGTGATCGTGGTCGCCTCGGTCTCTTGCATCTACGGCCTGGGCTCGCCAGAGGATTTCCAGGAGATGCGCATTCCGCTGCGCAAGGGCGCCGCGCTCGGCCGGCAGGTGCTGCTGCAAAAGCTGGT
Source organism: uncultured Verrucomicrobiota bacterium (assembly GCA_903876795.1). Lineage (GTDB taxonomy): Bacteria > Verrucomicrobiota > Verrucomicrobiia > Opitutales > Opitutaceae > Rariglobus. The sequence continues at coordinate 2,583 of CAIRBK010000092.1, read as the reverse complement.
GGACATCCTTTACGAGCGAAACGACTACGACCTGAAGCGCGGCTCCTTCCGCGTGCGCGGCGATGTCGTGGACATCATGCCCGCCTACCTGGAGCTCGGCCTGCGCGTGGAGTTCTGGGGCGAGGAGATCGAGGCGTTGAGCGAGTTCGATCCGACCACCGGCACGGTCACGCGGTTGCTGGACCAGTTCGACCTTTATCCGGCGACCCAATACGTCGCCAGCAAGGACAAGCTCGCGGGCGCCGTCCAGGCGATCAAGGCCGAGCTCGACGAGCGCGTGGCGCATTTTGAAAAAAACGGCCAGCTCCTCGAGGCGCAGCGCATCCGCATGCGCACCAACTACGACTTGGAGATGCTCCAGGAAATGGGCTTCTGCAACGGCATCGAAAACTACTCCAGCGTCATCGCCGGCCGCAAAACCGGCGATCGGCCCGTCTGCCTGATCGACTTCTTTCCGAAGGACGCGCTGCTCCTGGTGGACGAGAGCCATGTGACCATCCCGCAGATCGGCGGCATGTCCAACGGCGACCGCGCGCGCAAACTCAACCTCGTCAACTACGGTTTCCGCCTGCCCTCGGCCCTCGACAACCGCCCGCAGACGTTCGCGGAGTTTTTGTCGATCACCGGCCAGACGCTCTTCGTGTCGGCCACGCCGGCGAAGTTTGAACTGGAGAAGTCGGCGGTCATCGCCGAGCAGGTCATCCGCCCGACCGGCCTGCTGGACCCCGAGATCGTGATCCACCCGATCAAGGGCCAGGTCGAACATCTGATCGCCGAGATCAAGCTGGCGGTGGAAAAGGGCGAGCGCGTGCTGGTGACGACGCTGACCAAGCGGCTCTCCGAGGACATCACCGGCTTCATGCGCGAGGCCAATGTGCGCGTGGAATACCTCCACAGCGACATCGACGCCATCGAACGCGTGGAGATCCTCCGCAACCTCCGGCTCGGCAACTTCGACGTGCTGGTGGGCATCAATCTGTTGCGCGAGGGCCTCGACCTGCCCGAAGTCGCGCTGGTGGCGATTCTGGACGCCGACAAGGAGGGTTTCCTGCGCAGCGAAACCTCGCTCATCCAGACGGCCGGCCGCGCCGCCCGCCATGAAAACGGCCGGGTGATTTTTTACGCCGACAAGATTACCGATTCCATCCGGCGCACGCAGGAGGTCACCTCCGCGCGCCGCGCCAAGCAGATCGCCTACAACCTCGAGCACGGGATCACCCCGCGCAGCGTGAAACGCACCGCGCAGGCGAGTCTGCACGTTTACGACGGCAGCGGCGCTTCCGAGGAAGCGTCGGCCGTCGCCGAAGGCGGCGTGGAGGATGTGCAGGCCGTGATCACCGAACTGGAGGACGAGATGACGGTGGCGGCGGGCCGGCTGGAGTTCGAGCGCGCCGCCCTGTTGCGCGACCAGATCGAGGCATTGAAGTCCGGCGATTATCGCCAAGCCGCCAACCCGCGCGCAAAGTCCCGCTCCTACGCCAAGGCGAAGCGCCGTCGGAGTTGAAAGCCCGGTGCGACGCCAACGGCCTCGGCCGCCGGGTCACGCCCACTCGGGCGGATTTTGCAGGCCGGGGCGCAGCACGCCGATGCACGGCAGGTTGCGATAGCGCTCGGCGAAATCGAGACCGTAGCCGACCGCGAATTTGTCGGGGATCTCGAAGCCCACGAAGTCGGCCTCGAACTCCACCTCGCGTCGGCCGCGTTTGTCGAGCAGCACGCAGGTGTGGAGGCTGGCGGGGTTGAGCTTCTTCATCATCGCGGCCACGACCGAGAACGTCTTGCCCGTGTCGAGGATGTCGTCGATCAGCAACACGTGGCGGTTGGCGATGTCGAGGGTGAGGCTTTGCAGGAGTTTGGGCTGGCCGACGGACTTGGTGTCGTTGCGGTAGCTGGAGATGCGGATGCAGTCCAGGCGCACCGGGTTGGGAATTTCGCGCAGGAGGTCGGCGGTGAAGAAGATGGCGCCGTTGATGATGGAGATGACCGTGATCTCTTCCTCGCCGTAGGCGGCGGTGATTTCGGCACCGAGGGTCTTGACGCGTTTCTTGATGTCTTTTTCGGAAACCAGCACGGTTTCGAGGTCGGCGTGCAGTGGGAAATGTTTGGCCTTGGGCATGGTTTAGCTGGCGACCTTGAAGGTCTGCGCGACTGAGGGCAACAGGTTCGTTGCGAACCGTGAAACTGTAACATGAGCGGGACCGCACCAACGGTTCGCAACACTCAGTCACGATGTTTGGGTTTTGCGTAGACGAGCTATCAGAAAAGATCCGTAGAATACCAAAGTCATTCAAGAAATGATGATTGCAGAACCCCATCCGATTTGACGTTGAAAATCACCGGACCGAAGGCGCGCAAGCGCTGCCGCGCTCCACGCACTACCACCGGGCCAAGACGGTGCCCGACAAGACCCTCAGGCTGATGAAACACATCGACGAGCTTTACATGCAGCACCCCTTCTATGGTTCCCGGCAGATGAAGATTGCGCTGCACCGGCTCGGCCACGAGGCGGGACGCAGACGCGTGAAAGGGTTGATGCGCTTGATGGGTCTGGAAGCGATCTAGCGCAAACCGAACCTGTCGCGG
>CAIRBK010000091.1 GCA_903876795.1 uncultured Verrucomicrobiota bacterium | reverse complement strand
TTGCCGCCCGCCGTCGTAAACACAAAATCGCCTTCACCCGCCGGGTGAAACTCGCTGACAGTCTCGGTTTGCATACAAACCCCTGTGCAGCAGATGCCTCGCCAATATCCGCAGCCCTTTAACTGCGCATTTAAGGTTTATCGGAAGGCGCAGCCGTAAAATCTTCAGGGCGCGAACTCGCGATTTGCCGCGCAGGCAATTCAAGGCCCAGGTGGTGGACCGGGACAACAAAGTATACATCGCCGTCCTCAAGATCGATGCCTGCGGTTTGGCCCCTCCACGCGCGGCATCGCGTGCGCTCTCTTGACCAACGGCACGCCCGGCACCCTTGCCGCCAGGCGAGCGAATCCGCTCCGGCGGCCCCCCCCCCCCCAAATGACGGCCGCAAGGCGGGGTCAGGCGCTGCGCAGGGCGGGTGCGGGATAGGCTGGGGAGAACTGCTGGGCGAGCAGGAGGGTTTCCATTTCCTGCAACATGCGCTCGCGGATATCGAGGGCCCTGGCGCGTTCGGACAGCCGGTCGATGACGGATTGAAGGTCGGTCGCGAAGGGCGACTCGACGGCAACAAAAGGCGGCACGCTTTGGCCGACGGCCGGTTCGGGGATCGGGGTGCGGGGGACGTCGGTGTCTTTTTGCAGCGCGGCGAATTCGCTTTCGAGACGACGGGTGCTGGCGCGGAGTTTTTGGTCGCGATCCTCCAGGGCGGCGCGTTCGAGGGTGAGGCGGGTCTCCATGTTGGCGAGCTTTTCGGCGCGCTGCATGAGCGCGTATTCGCGGCGGGCGATACTGACTGCATTGCCGGCGGGTCGGTCGGTCCCGGCGACGGTGCGCATGATGGCGACGAGGGCGGCGGCTTGCGGTGCGAAGGCGCGGCGTTCGGGCGACGCGGCGCGGAGCATTTTCACCAGCTGCCGTGTGGTGATGGGCTCATGGATGATGTCGCGCAGGCCGGCCCGCATTGCGCCCACGACGAGCGGCAGCAGGGGGACGTCGCATACCAGCACGCCGTGCCGGAAACCAACTCCGCCGCGAAGGCGGTTGGCGTGTTCGAAGGCGGCTTGCACGCACACCGGGCTCATGCGGCGAGAGTCGATCACCAGCAGGTCCGCAGGGGAGGAGGCGGACGAAGCCTGGCGCACGGCGTCCGCATCGACGGTGAAGTGCAGGGCGCGCGGCTGATTTTTCTTATCGGCGGCGCCTTGATGGATCAGGACAAAATGAAGCAGGGAGGCGAGCATCGACAAAACCACTCAGCAGGCGGCGGCGAGCGCCTCGATGTCCACGCCGGCGTGGCGGCGGGCGGTGTCGGCCAAGGCGGCGCGCAGCTCGGGATGGCGCAGGGTGAACTGATCGTCCACCAGGCTCAGCGAATGGATGCCGGCCGCGTGCATGAGCTCGGTCGGTATTTGCAGGAAGACACGGTAAACGAGAAGTTGCCCGGCCACGCCGCCGCCGGCCTTGGCACCGATGGCCTCCAGAATCGGGCGAAGCCTGAGGCCGTCGGTCGATGCGGCCGCAGGCGCGTCCGTGCGGGGCGGCGGGGCGGCGGTGGCCGGGGACCGCGTGGCGGCAATGCGCAGGTTCACCGCGGCCGGAGCGCGCGCGGGGGACTCGGACGCGATGCGCAAGGAGACGATCGGGGATGCGCGGCGGGGCGCGGACGGGGGCGCGGTCACGACCGGCGACTGGGTCGGGAAGGTCGCCACGGAGGCAAATGGCGCGATCGGCGCCAGAGGAGTGATGTTTGTATCAGGAGCAACGGGTTCGGCGGAGGCGGCATAGTCGCGCCAGGCGAGAACGTGTTTGCGGATGAGTTTGCGGCGGACGAGGCGGCGCAGGGCGGCGTTGACGGCCTCGATGTCGAGCGAGAGGCGTTCGGCGAGCTCGGCCGCGTTGAACGGCCGGGTGAGTTTGGCGAAGACGGCCCATATCTCGGGCGCGAGTTCGACGCCGTCGATGCGGGCGGCGAAGTCTTCGCAGCGGATGTAGCGGTCGGCGAGGCGGGCGGTGGTGGCTTTGACGGTGGCCATGATGAGGACAAGTTAGCGTTGAAGGGCTACGAGCAGGTAGGCGTCGGCGCCCTGCAATTGGAACGGCAGGCGGAAGGAGAGGGGCGGCGCGGGGAGTTCATCGGGGAACTCGGATGCGGACGAGGCGAGGGGCGGGGCGACGCGGAGGTGTTCTCCGAAGTGGGCGCGGGCGTTGCTGGTGAGGGTGCTGGTGATCTCGGCGACGAGGTCGAGTTGCGCGGCTTCGTCGTGCCGGTCTTCGCCGAGGCGGTCGAGGAGGGTGCGAAGCAAAGAGGAGGGGAGGCTCAGCGCGATCCACCCCTCGAGGCGTCCGCTCACGGGCATGTAGCCGGTGCAGTCGAGGCGCGCGGGCAGGACGGTCTCGAGCGTGGGCGCGAGAAAATCGGGCAGGACGCCACCGACGGTCTGAAAATAGCGACCGACGGTGCCGATGAAGACCGCCAGTTCCTGTTCGGTTTCGAAGGAGATGCTCACGAGTTGACCGGGGTTTGGTGGAGGGAGACGAGGACGCGGGACCGGTGCTGGTTCCACGTGACCGGGAGGATGTAGCAGGTGGTGTCCCTGGCGGCGCGAACATGGAGCGGGCCGCCTTCGATGATGAACGGCGTGGAGATCATGAAGGCGCCGCCGAGCTGTTCGCGGGCGTTGCCGGAGATGGTGTTGGTGATCTCGCCGACGAGTTCGGCGCAGAGACGGTCGTCGGGCTCGGTCTCGCCGATGAGCGGGAGGAGTGAGCGGAGTTTTTCGCGGGGGGCGGTGTAGTAGATGTTGCCGCGATGGGAGCCGGTGATGCCGATGACGGCGGAGAAGTCGAAGGCGACAGATTCGTCGGATCCGGCGAGGTAGGGCGTGCCGAGGACGGCTTCTCCGTTGGCGACGGTGGCGAAGTAGCGGGTGACGCTTTGCGCGAAGATCTTGAGGATGGTTTCTTCCATGGGGAGGTCAGTCGGAGAGGATGTTTTCGATGGCGTTGTGTACGGACTCGGCGGTGACCGGTTTGAGGAGGAAGCCGAGGGCGCCGCGTTTGACGGCCTCGATGGCGGTGCCCTTGTCGGCAAGGGCGGACACGACGAGGATGTTGGCGGCGGGGTTTTGCTTCAGGATGAGGTCGATGGCGGACAGGCCGTCCATGTCTGGCATGGTGATGTCCATCGTGACCACGTCGGGCCGGTGGCGCGCGAACATCTCGACGGCGAGCAGGCCGTTGGTGGCGGTGTGTATCTCGCTGAAGCGGGAGCGGCCGGCGCTGCGCTCAATGGCCCGGCGCATGATGAGGGAGTCGTCTACAATGAGCAGTTTCATGCGGTGGCGGCGGGGAAATAGAGGTGGAACTCGCAGAACTCGCCGGGCGTGCAGTGTATCTCGATGGCGCCGCCGGCCTCGTCTACGACCTTGGTCTTGATGATGTCCATGCCCATGCCGCGGCCGGCGTGGGCGCCGGGTTGCGCGGCGGTGGAGAAGCCGGGCGCAAAGATGCAGCGGGCGATGTCGGCGGGAGACGGATTGGCGTTGGGGGAAATGAGACCGGCCGACTCGGCGCGGGCGCGGATGGCCGCGAGGTCGAGGCCGGCGCCGTCGTCGCGGAAAGCGAGACCGACCAGGCCGTCTTCGGTGCGTGGGAGGCCGCGCACGGAGAGGGTGGCGACGCCGGGTTTGCCGCCGGCGAGCCGCACGGGGGCGGGCTCGATGCTGTGGGAGACGGAATTGCGGGCGAGCTGGATGAGGACGTCGCGCACGAGGGCGGGACGGTCGGCGGCGACGGTGTGGAGGGCGTAGTCGTCGATGTTGACGGTGGTTACCTTGTCGAGGTCGCGGGCGGCATCGGCCACGAGCTGGCGAAGGCCCGCGCCGATCTGCGCGGCGGGGCTGGCCAGGGCCGCGCCCTGGTCGGGAGCGACGCCGGCGGCGGCGACGGGCTGGCGGAGGCCGACGAGTTTGCCGCGCAGCTCCATCAAGTCGCCGAGGTCGGCGCGAAGGCCGGCCTGGGCCACGACGACGGAGAGGAAGTCGTCGCCGGTGAGCTGCGGTCGGTTGAGGAGTTCGTTGAGCTTGGACTCGAAGGCGTCGGCCGCCTTCTGGAAGGTGGTGAGCTGGAGGGCGGCGGCGTTGCCCTTGAGATTATGCACGGAACGGAAGACGGTCTGCAGGCGCTGGCGGAGGGCGTCTCCCTGGCCGCCGGTCGCGGCGAAGTGTTCGGCGCGCAGCGTCTCGTTGATGGTATCGAGCTCGCCTTCGACCAGCTTGACGAAGCTTTCGAGTTCCTCGGGGGCGACGTGGACGATGCCGAGGAGGATGTCGAGCTGGCGGTCCTTGTGCCGCTCGGAGTCGCGGAGTTTTTTCTCCAGCTCGACCTGCGTGGTGACGTCGCGCACGGCGACGAAGACGCGGGCGACGGCGCCATTTTCGACGATGCGGCGGAACGAGAAACCCAGGTAGCGGTTGATGAAGCCGCCGGAGGGGTTGGGGAAATTGACCTCGATGTCGGTGAGCGGATTGACCTGAAGGACGGATTTTTCGCGGCGCCTTGAGTCGAACAGCAGGGCGAAATATTCCTTGGTGAAAGTGAACATCTTCTCCGAGAGGAGTCGCTCGAGGATTTGCAGCAGGTTGCGGCCGGCGATTTTGTCCTGGCGAAGGATGGCGGTGAGTTCGCGCGAGTGGTAGTCGCCGATGATGCCGTTGGCATCGATGAGGAAGAGGCCCTCCTGTACGGTTTCCATGATGTGGTCCGTCTCGGCTTTGGCGGTGGAGAGGGCCAGGGACTGGGACTCGAGTTTGGCCTGGCTGGCGCCGAGCTCGGCGGCGAGGCGGGCGGAGGCGTTGCGGGCGCGCAGGACGCGGTTGAAGACGTACGCGCCGGGCAGCGCGAGCAATAGGACGGCGGCGACGCCGATCAGGATGCCGCGCGGGCCTTCAAGGGCGATGACGCGGTGTTTGGCGAGTTCCTCGAGGCGTCGGCCGAAGGCGAGGGTCTGCTCGGCGAGGAACACCTGCTGGGCGGTGACGAAATCGGAGGCCTCGGAAAGCGAGGCCTCGGTGAACGGAATGGCCTCGGAGTTTTGCTTCTTGGGTCCGGCGGTCAGCACGACGGCGTCGGCCCGGGTCTTCATGCCGACCCAGATGACGTTCATCTGGGTCAGGCTCGCCAGTGCCTTCTCGTCGGTGACGGCCTCGAGCATGAAGCGCACGCCGTCGGGTGAGACGGTCTCGGAGCCCTCGTTGAAGGCGTTGATGATCTGGTCGAGACGGTCAGCGGCGACCTGCAGCTCGTAGACGGCGGTGGTGGCGGGTCGCTTGAGACGCACGCTTTTTTCAATCAGCAGGATGGACTTGCCGATCTGCTCGCCATAGGCGCTGATGCGGCCGGCGACCCCGAGGGTGCGTTGGCCGGTGGCGATCTCCGCGTCGAGCAGGCGCGTGTAATGCCGCACGCCGAAGATGGAAGCGGCCGCCAGGATCGCGACGGGAACGTAGAATAAAACCGTCCAGGCCAGCTGCGGACGCTGGCGCACGGACGAAGCCCAAAGACGTAGTTTTTTCACAAGATTTTTAATCCCGCCGGAATGAATTTCCGAATGGGAGAAAAGTGTAGGTTTACAAACACTACGGTCAATTTCGCCATGTCACGGTTGCGTGAATTCCGGATTGCGAAAAGGGGAGGATCTGCCTGGTGAAGATCGCCGGAGGTTTGCTGGTGAAAAAGCCCGGAGCGGAGGAATGCATCCGGCGCCCGGGGCGTTCCGGACGGGTCACGGGCTCGCCTCAGAAAGCGGCGCGCGAGGCGGTCATGGTGTTGGCGGCAAGGAGAGCCTCCATCTCGCGGAGGAGTTTTTCGCGGAAGCCGAGATCGCGCGCACGCTGTTCGAGCTGGTGGGCCAGGGAGTGGAGGTCGGCGGTGAAGGGGGCGACCGCGGCGGGCGTGGTCGGGACGGGGGTGATGTCGGCGTCGGTCTGCAGGCGCACCCACTCGCGTTCGAGGCGGCGGGTACAGGCGCGCAGTTCCTGGTCGCGGGCGTCGAGTACGGCGCGGTCGAAGGCGAGGCGTTTCTCGATGTTTTCGAGCTGTTCGGAGCGGCGGGCGAGATCGAGTTCGCGGCGGGCGAGCAGATGGGTGGGCAGCTCGCGGACGGCGGGGCGGCCGACAAAGGCGCGCAGCAAGGCGGCAAGCGGGGAGAACTCCGCCAGGCTGATCCGGACGCCGGGCATGGCGGTGCGGACGAGGTTGCGGACGCGGCGGGCGCCGAGGGGTTCGTGGATGATGTCGTGCAGGCCGGCGCGCATTGCGGCGACGGTGAGCTTCAGCGTGGGCAAGCGGCAGGCGAGAACGCCGAGGTTGAAGCCGAGGCTGCGGTTGATGACGGCGACCTCTTCGAGGGCTGCGTCGAGGCAGGCGGCGTTCATACGGCGCGTGTCGACGACGAGCAGGTGGACGGCGCGGGTTTTGGAGGCCTTGGCCCCGGCTCCCATGAGCAGGCGGAGCTGCTGGACGGCGGGGACGTTGGGGCGGTTGGGGGAGCCAGCGGTGATGAGGATGAGGTTCATGCGGCGAGCAGCGGAGCGACCTCGACGTCGGCATGCTTGCGCGCGGCCTCGACGATGGCAGTCCGTAGCGGGGCATGGGCCACGGTGAAATGTTCGTCCACAAGGCTGAGCGAGTGGAGTCCTCCGGCATGCATGAGTTCGGTGGGCACCTGCAGGAACACGCGGTAGACGAGAAGTTGTCCGGCGAGACCACCTCCGGCCTTGGCGCCGATGGCATCGAGGACGGGGCGCAGGCGCCAGCGGGCGTAGGCGGGCGGTTTGGCAGGGGGGGGCACGTCGGCGCCGCGCGAGGCAATGCGGAGATTTACGACCGGAGCGGGTGCCGCCTGGCGGGGCCGCCCGGAAGCAATGCGAAACGAGATGGCGGACTGTTGTTCGACGGGTTCGGTTGCGACGAGGGGCTCGACGACGGGCTCGCGGGCGGGAGGGGGGGCGACGACGGTGGCGGGCGTGTGTTTTATGGTGACGTTGAGCACCGGCCGGGCATGCGCCACCGGAGTTGGCGCGGCCACGACGGGAGTAGGCGTGGTGGCGGCGTAGTCGTGCCAGCCAAGGACGTGCCTGCGGGCGAGTTTGCGGCGCACGAGGCGGCGGAGGGCGGCCTGGACGGCCTCGATATCGAGGTTGAGCTGGGCGGCGAGCTCGGCGGCGGTGTGCGGTTGGTGGAGTCGAGCAAAGACCGCCCAGACTTCGGGCGCGAACTCGACGCCTTCTATGCGTTCGGCGAAGTCGTTGGTGCGGATATGGCGGTCGGCAAGGGCGGTTTTCATAAGGCGAGGCGACGGAAAAATCAGGGATGCAGGGCGACGAGCAGGTAGGCGTCTTGGCCGGACCACCGGAAGGGCAGGCGGAAAGATAGCGTTGGAGGCACGAGCTCGGGCGGGAAATCGCCAGCCGCGGCGGCGAGCGTGGGATTGACGTAAAGGCGTTCGCCGAAGTGTTCGCGGGCGTTGCTGGTGATGGTGCCGGCCATCTCGGCGACGAGGTCGAGCTGGGCGGCCTCGTCGTGTTGATTCTCGCCGATGTGGTCGAGGAGGGAGCACAGCAAAGCACCGGGCATGCTGAGGGCGATCCAGCCGGTCAGCCGGCCGGTCACGGGCATGTAGCCGGTGCAGTCGAGCTGGGGCGGCAGGGCGGTTTCGAGAGTGGGCACGAGGAAGACGGGAGCCGAGCCGCCGACGGTCTGGAAATAACGCGCGATCAAGTCGATGAAAACGGCGAGCTCTCGTTCGGGTGAAAGGCTGGCGGCGGAGGCGTTCACGGCGTGTCGGGAGATTTTTGCAGGGATACGAGGACGCGAGACGGGTGCTGGCGCCAGGTCACGGGGAGGACGTAGCAGACGGAGTGTTTTGCGGTGTGCACGGCCAGAGTGCCGCCCGCGAGGATGAACGGCGTGGAGATCATGAAGCCGCCGCCGAGCTGTTCGCGGGCGTCGCCGGAGATGGTGTTGGTGATCTCGCCGACGAGTTCGGCGCAGAGGCGGTCGTCGGGCTCGGTCTCGCCAAGACAGGGCAGGAGCGCGTGGAGTTTTTCGCGGGATGCGGTGTAGTAGATGTTGCCGCGGTAGGCGCCGGTGATGCCGATGACGGCGGAGAATCCCAGGCCGGCGGATTCGGGTTCCCCGCCCAAGTAGGGGGTGCCAAAGGAGGCCCCGCCGTCGGCGATGGTGTCGAAGTAGCGGGTGACGCTTTGGACGAATATCTTCAGGATGTCTTCTTCCATGAGGGCAGGGGTCAGTCTTCGAGGATGTCGTCGAGGGCGGCCTGGATGGACTCGACGGTGATCGGCTTTAGAAGGAATCCTGAGGCGCCGCGCTTGATGGCCTCGACGGCGGTAGCCTTGTCCGCGAGAGCGGAGACGACGAGGATGTTGGCCTTGGGATTGGCGCGGAGAATGCGCTCGACCGCGGTGAGGCCGTCCATCTCGGGCATGGTGATGTCCATGGTGACGACGTCGGGCTTGAAGCGGGCGAACTCCTCGACGGCGAGGCGGCCGTTCGTGGCCACGCGCACCTCACCGAAGCGACCGGTGGAGACGCAGCGTTCAATGGCGCGGCGCATGATGAGTGAGTCGTCGACGATCAGGAGCTTCATGAGATGGCGACTGCGGGAGCGGGGAGATAGACGCGGAACTCACAGAAGCGTCCCGGAGTGCTGAGCACCTCTATGGCGCCGCCGGCCTCGTCGACGACCTTGGACTTGATGATGTCCATGCCCATGCCGCGACCGGCGTGGGCGCCGGGTTGCGCGGCGGTGGAGAAGCCGGGCTCGAAAATGCAGCTCACGAGTTCGTCGGGCGAGACGAGGGCGCCCGGGGCGATGAGGCCGGAGGCCTCGGCGCGGGCGCGGATGCGTTCGAGGTCGAGCCCCTTGCCATCATCGTGGAAGGCGAGGCCGACGAGGCCGTCGGCGGTCGGCGGAAGTCCCCGGATGGTGAGAGTGGCGGCGGCGGGTTTTCCGGTGGCGACGCGGGCGGCTGGGGACTCGACGCTGTGGGCGAGGGAGTTGCGGGCGAGCTGGATGAGAACGTCGCGCACGAGATCGGGGCGGTCGGCGGCGACGGTGTGGACGGCAAAGTCGTCGATGTTGAGTTGGGTGGATTTAACGAGGTCGCGGGCGGCATCCTCGACGAGTTTGCGGAGTTGCGAGGCCAACGCGCCGCCGGCGGGTGCCAGAGCGGCCTGGGAGTGGGCGGCGGGCGCGGAGCGGAGCCCGCCGAGTTTGGCACGGAGATCCTGGAGGTCACCGAGGTCGGAGCGGAGACCGGCCTGAGCGACGACGACGGAGAGGAAGTCGTCGCCGTTGAGCACGGGGTGGTCGAGCAGCTCGGCGAGTTTGGTCTCGAAGGCGTCGGCGGCCTTCTGGAAGTAGGAGAGCTGGAGGAGGGCGGCGTTGCCCTTGATGTTGTGGACGGAGCGGAAGACGCCCTTGAGGCGCTCGCGCAGGGCCTCGATCTGGGCGCCGGTGCTGGCGGCGGCGAAGTCCTCGGCGCGCAGGGTGCGGTTGATGGTGTCGAGCTCGGTTTCGACGAGCCGGGCGAAGCTTTCTAGCTCGGAAGGCGGGACGTGGACGATGCCGACGAGGATGTCGAGCTGGCGGTCCTTGTTCTTCTCGGCCTCGCGGAGTTTTTTCTCGAGTTCTATCTGGGGAGTGACGTCGCGCACGGCGACAAAGACGCGGGCGACGCGGTCGCCGTCCATGATGCGTCGGAAGCTGAAGCCGAGGTAGCGATGGATAAAGCCGCCGGCGGGGTTGGGGAAGTTGACCTCGATGTCGGTGAGCGGGTTGACCTTGAGTACGGTCTTTTCCTTGCGGTTAGCGTCGAAGAGCAGGCCGAAGTAGTCCTTGGTGGTGTTGAACATCTTCTCCGAGAGGAGGCGCTGGAGGAGGTTGAGGAGACTGAGGCCGGCGAGCTGGTCCTGGCGGAAAATGGCAAGGAGTTCGCGCGAGTGGTGCTCGCCGATGATGCCGTTGGCGTCGATGAGCATGAGGCCTTCCTGCACGGTTTCCATGATGCGGTCGGTCTCGGCCTTGGCAGTAGCCAGGTTTGCGCTCTGGGTTGAGAGCTGTGCGTAGGTGGTCTCAAGCGAACCGAGGGCGGCGCGGGCGCGGCGGCCCTCCGCGCGGGCGCGGCTCCAGAGGTAGAGACCAGGTATCAAAAACACGGCTACACTAACGATGGCTATGAGGACGCTGCGGGGGGTGGAGGCGGAGGCGATGCTGGCGCGGGCCGTGACCTCGGTGCGGTTGGTGAGGTCGTTCATCAAGTCGAAGATGGGCACATTGCGGGTGCGGGCCATGTCGACGGCGGAGGCGAGCTGCTCGGCGGATGCCTTTCCGGAGGCGACCTCCTGGAGGCGGTCGTAGAGCGGCAGCCATAGTTCGAGCGCGTCGCGCACGATGCGCTTTTCCTCGGCGTCGGTGACGGCGGGCATGAGGAACTCCTTGCCGTCGGTGCCGGGCACGGTGCCGCCGGCGTCGAAGCCGCGGATGACCGCGTTGAAGGTGCCGGAGACCTTGCTCAACTCGCCGAGGGCGGCGTTGGCCGGCAGCTGGGCGCGGGTGTCGCGATCGTAGGCGAGCAGTGCCTTGGTCATGCGCTGGCTGAGAGCGCGCTGGCGGCCGGCGAGGTTGATGCGCTTGTTGTTCACATCGGTCGCGCGGGCGAGGTCGCGGGTATAGGTCCAGATGCCGTAGCCGCCGGCGGCGATCAGGAGAGCAAGGGAAAGATAAACGAGGGGCGCCAGCAGGCGGCGGCCTCGGGTGGGAGCGGGTTGGGCGGGTGACTGGTCGGCGATCATATGAAATTGATGGATACGCGCCGCATCATGCGGAGACTGTGCCACGGACCCGCCGGACCGATTTTTTGAATCTGAATAGTTTTCTTAGCTTTAATGAGTCGCGCTCATCAAATGAGAATCCCGCTCGGGCGGCCGCGCCCGATACCTTCCGAAGGCGTCGGACATCGCGACGACACCTGCAAACCGCCGGATGGAGGCGCATACGGTCGCTGGCCGATTTTGTGCAGGGGCGGGCGCCGGAGAGACCGCCACCCTCGCGCTGCAAACGCCGCCCCTCCGATGGAGGAAACGTTCAACACGGACCGCGCCCGATTCCCCCGCCTGCAATCCATTCCCGCCTTGCGCGCCGGCTGCGGACGGATGCAGTGGAAGCCATGAAGGTCATGTTTACGCCGAAAGAGTTCTCCCGGTTGCTGGAGTTGGTGCATCTGGGCATGCGCGTGGTCGAGGGCCGCCAGGGTGAGGAAACGCCGGCTGTCCAGCGCTACGCGGAGATCGAGCAGAAGCTCTTTGAACTGGCCACGCCGCTGGGGTGCGCCGACCTGGTGGACGTAGGCAGCTCCGGCCAACTGGTGCCCTCGGAAAAACTTCTCAACGACGAGCGTCTCTCGAAAATCGCCGGCGACTACGATAACGACACGTTCTGGCACGAACTGGTAACGCGTCTGGCCGACCGCGATCTGGCGGCCGAGCAGGCGCGCCAGTCGGTGTCGGGTGTTCCCGGCCCCTCGATCGACGCCGACGCTCGCCTGCGGAAGCTGGAGGACGCCTACTGGGACGAGTTCGAAAAAAACGACCTGGCCAACGTGATCCTCCTGCGTGGCGGGCGCGGCTGACCCTTGAATCCATCCGCACGACCCGGCCGCGAGGCCGCCGGGCCGTGACCGGAGTCACTTCCCCAGCGCGGCGGCGATGCGGGCGAGGGCCTTCTCGACGTTTTCGCGGCTGTTGAAGGCGCTGATGCGCACATGGCCTTCGCCGCACTTGCCGAAGCCGGCGCCGGGCGTGCACACGACCTGGGCTTCGTTGAGGAGCTTGTCGAAGAACGCCCACGAATCGGTGCCGGTGTTGACCCAGATGTAGGGGGCGTTGTCGCCGCCGATGCAGGCGAAGCCGAGCTTCGTCATGGCGGTGCGGATGAGCGCGGCGTTGGCCAGGTAGAAGTCGGTCATGGCCTTCACCTCGGCCTGGCCCTCGGGCGTGAAAATGGCGGCGGCGGCCTTCTGCACCGGGTAGGAGACGCCGTTGAACTTGGTCGTGTGGCGGCGGTTCCAGAGGGCGTGGACCGGGTGCGCGTTGCCGGCCGCGTCGTAGGCCACGAGCTTCTTCGGGACGACGGTGTAGGCGCAACGCGTGCCGGTGAAGCCGGCGGTCTTCGAGAAGCTGCGGAACTCGATGGCGACCTCGTCGGCTCCGGGGATTTCGTAGATGGAATGCGGAATCTGCGGGTCGCGGATGTAGGCCTCGTAGGCGCTGTCGAAGAGGATGAGGGCCTTGTTGGCCTTGGCGTAGGCGACCCAGGCGGCGAGCTGGTCCTTGGTGGCGACGGCGCCGGTGGGGTTGTTGGGGAAGCAGAGGTAAATCAGGTCGGTGGAGACCGGGGGAATCGCGGGCACATAGCCGTTGGCCGGCGTGGAATCGAGGTAAGTGATGCCGGCGTAACGGCCGTCGAGGTTGGCGCCGGTGCGGCCGGCCATGACGTTGGTGTCCACGTAGACCGGATAAACGGGATCGGGGATGGCGAGCTTGAGGCCCTCGGTGGCGAAGATTTCCTGGATGTTGCCGCAGTCGCACTTGGAGCCGTCGGACACGAAGATCTCGTCGGCGGTGATCGGGCAGCCGCGGGCGGCGTAGTCGTGGGCGGCGATCGCCTCGCGGAGGAAGGCGTAGCCCTGCTCGGGACCGTAGCCCTTGAAGGTGGCGCGCGCCGCCATCTCGTCCACGCCGGCGTGGAAGGCTTTCAACACCGAGGGGGTGAGCGGCTCGGTGACGTCGCCGATGCCGAGGCGGATGACGGGCTTGTCGGGGTTGGCCGCAGTGTAGGCGGTCACGCGCTTGGCGATGTCGGAGAACAGGTAGGAGGCCTTGAGCTTCAGGTAGTTTTCGTTGATGCGGATCATGGTGGGCGTCGTTTGAAAGTGCGGTTCGTCGGGCGAAAAACTTGAATAAGCGCGGCGGCGGAGCTTAGTTCAAGCCTCGCGTTGCCCCGCGTAGCTCCTCCCGTTTCATGCAAATCATCACGTCAGTATCGGAAATGATGTCCCTGGCCGGCCGTTTGCGCGCCGAGGGCGGTCGCATCGGCCTGGTGCCCACCATGGGGGCGTTGCACGAGGGCCACCTGAGCCTGGTGAAGATCGCCAAGGACCGCGGGTCACTCGTGGTGGTGTCGATTTTTGTAAACCCGACACAGTTCGGACCCAGCGAGGATTTCACCAAGTACCCGCGGCCGCTAGAAGCCGACCTGGCCGCGTGCCAGGCGGCGGGCGTGGACTATGTGTTCACCCCGTCGCCCGAGGAGATTTATCCGAAGGGCTACTCGACCTTCGTGCTCGAGGAGCACATCGCCAAACCCCTGGAGGGCGCGTCGCGTCCGGCGCATTTCCGGGGCGTCACCACGGTGGTGGCCAAATTGTTCAACATCGTGCGCCCGCACTTTTCGGTCTTCGGCCAGAAGGACGCCCAGCAGGTCGCGGTCATCGGCAAGATGGTCGTCGATTTGAACTTCGACGTGGAGATCGTGGTCGCCCCCACGCTGCGCGAGGCCGACGGCCTCGCGATGAGTTCGCGCAACCGCTACCTCACCCACACGCAGCGCGTCGAGGCCCTGGTCATCAGCCGGGCCCTGCGCAAGGCCGCCGAGATGGTCGCCGCCGGCGAGCGACGCGTGGACCGCCTGATCGCCGAGGCCACCCACCTGATCGGCCAGCAGCGCCGCGTGCGCATCATCTATGTGTCCATCGTGGACCGCCTCACAATGGAGGCCGTCAAGGGCGAGATCACGCCGGGCAAGTCCGTCATGGCCATCGCCGCCTGGGTCGATGAAGTGCGCCTGATCGACAACGAAATCCTGTGAGCACCGGCCCCTCGTTCGACGTCCTCGTCATCGGCAGCGGCATCGCCGGCCTGAGCTTCGCGCTCAAGGTCGCCCGCCTGGGCCGTTCGGTCGCGATTCTCACCAAGAAAAACCAGGCCGAGTCCAACACCAACTACGCCCAGGGCGGGATCGCCGTGGTCACGGGACAAACCGACGACTTCGGCAAACACGTCAAGGACACGCTCATCGCCGGCGACGGCCTCTGCGACGAGGATGTGGTGCGCGAGATCGTGCGCGACGGCCCGGCCCGCGTGCAGGAGTTGGTCGATCTCGGGCTGAAGTTTTCCCGCGACCGCTCCGGCGGCTACGACCTCGGCCGCGAGGGCGGCCACACCGAGCGCCGCGTGCTCCATGTGAAGGACATGACCGGCAAGGCCATCGAGGCCGCCCTCATCAAGGCCCTCTCCCGCGAACCTGGCATCGCGATGTTCGAGCACATGTTCGCCATCGACGTGATCACGCGCCGCAAACTCGAGGGCCCGCGCTCACGCGGGGCCGACCGCGTGCTCGGCGTTTACGCGCTCGATGTGCGCGACAACCGCGTGCTCACCTTCCACGCCCCGGTCGTGATGCTGGCCACCGGCGGCGCCGGCCAGGCCTACCTCTACACGACCAATCCCGACATCGCCACCGGCGACGGCATCGCCATGGCCTACCGCGCGGGGGTCGAGGTGCGCAACATGGAGTTCATCCAGTTCCACCCGACCGCGCTCTACTCGACGAGCGGCAAACGCTTCCTCATCAGCGAGGCCGTGCGCGGCGAGGGCGCCATCCTGCGCAACACCGCCGGCGAGGCCTTCATGAAGGCCTACCACCCGATGGCCGACCTGGCCCCGCGCGACATCGTGGCCCGCGCCATCGACGCCGAGATGAAGAAGAGCGGCGCGCCCCATGTGTGGCTCGACATCACGCATCGCAACGACGCGTTCCTGCGCGAGCGCTTCCCGCAGATTTACCAGACCTGCAAAAACATCGGGATCAACATCGCCAAGGACATGATCCCGGTTGTCCCCGCCGCCCACTACACCTGCGGCGGCGTCGCCACCAACCTCTCCGCCGAGACTTCGCTGCCCGGCCTCTACGCCTGCGGCGAGGTGGCCTGCACCGGCCTGCACGGCGCCAACCGTCTCGCCTCCAACTCCCTCCTTGAGGCCGTGGTCATGGCCCATCGCGGCTCGATCTCGGTGGACGCCTACCTGCAGTCGGCCACGCGCGTGCCTCCCGCCAGGATCCCCGACTGGGTCGATCTCGGCGGCGGCGACATCGACGAGCGCGTGGTGGTCACCCACAACTGGGACGAACTGCGCCGCACCATGTGGGACTACGTGAGCATCATGCGCACGACCCGGCGCCTGGAACGCGCCCGCACCCGCATCGCCACGCTCACGCGGGAGATTCAGGAGTATTATTGGAATTTTTCGGTCGATGCCCGCCTGCTCGAACTGCGCAACCTCACCCAGGTCGCCGAGCTGATCGTCGCCTGCGCGCTCCTGCGCAAGGAGAGCCGCGGCCTCCACGAGATCGCCGACTACCCGAAGACCAGGAAGGTTGCCCGCGACTCCTGCGTCCGCAAAACCTGAACGCGCCCCCGCGCTTCCCCTCACGCCTTGCGCGCGCGCACCGCGCGGCGGCGGCCGGGGAACAGCTCCCGGCAGAGGCCGCACACCGTCCCGTCGCAGCCGCGCGCCGTGCAGTGCTCGCGTCCGTAAAAAATGATCCGCAGGTGCAGCGCGTTCCAGTGCGCGCGCGGGAACAGGTGTTTCAAGTCGTGCTCCGTCCGCTCCACGCCCGCGCCGAGCTTGGTCAACCTCCACCGCTGCGCCAGCCGGTGGATGTGCGTATCCACCGGAAACGCCGGCACGCCGAACGCCTGCGACATGACGACCGACGCGGTCTTGTGGCCGACTCCGGGCAACGCTTCCAACTCCTCACACGTGCGCGGCACTTCGCCGCCGTGGTTTTCGAGGAGCAGCTCCGACAGGCGGCGTATGGCCTGCGCCTTCCGGGGAGCGAGTCCGCAGGGCCGCACATGGGCGTCGATCTCGGCGACGGAGAGCTTCACCATGTCGCGGGGGTTGTCGGCCTTGGCGAAGAGGCCGGGCGTCTGGAGGTTCACGCGTTTGTCGGTGCATTGGGCCGAGAGCAGCACGGCGACGAGCAGCGTGTAGGGGCTCGTGTGGTCGAGCGGGATGGGCGTGGCGGGGTAGAGTTCCGCGAGTCGCCTGTCGATGTGCGCGGCTCGGGCGGCGGCGGTGGTAAACGGTGAGTCGGCGGGAGGCACGGCGGTTGCCATCAACCTCGCCGGGCGCACCGCGCAGGCAAGACCGCAGGCGAAAAATCGCCTCACTACCCCTGGTCTTCGGATGCCGCTCCGAAGGCCCCTCCCCGCTCCCGGGGCAACTCGTCGCTGAGCCGGCGGATGATCGGGTAAAACCCGCCGCCTTCATCCGGGGGATAAAACACGAGCAGGATGCGGTCGCGGGCCGTGAGGTGGAAGTCGTGCTTGCCGACGGGGATCCACCGGCCCTCGTCACGCGCGGCCAGCCGCAGCAGCACGCGCCCGCCCGCGGGATGAGCCGGACCGACCCCGACGGGAATCGTGATGCGCGTCGAGCCGTATTGGGCCGCATACTCGCGACCGGAGACATTGAGCGTGCTGAAGTGGCCCCGGGGCGTGCGGGCGAGACCGTCGTCCACCCCGAACACCTCGTATTTGCGCCCGTCGGCCGCTGGGCTCGTCCGCGGGAAAAAAATCAACAGCAAATCCGCCGAACCTTCCGGGATGTCATAGACGGCCACCGGCGGGCTTTCGACGCCGGAGGCGGATGTCGTTTCATAAAAGCACAGGCGGGCCGCGCCGCGATAAATGTAGGCCGGCGAACGGTAGGCGCTGTAAAACCGGAGCGTGGCCCGCGCCTGGCCGGGCTTGGGCGCGTAGGCGAGCCCTTCGATGCCGCTGAGGGCGAACACCGTGAAGCGCACACTCGCCTCCCCGGGCCGGGCCGCGACCGGCGGCGTTTGCGCATGCATCGGCACACAGGCGAAAAGCCACAACGCAACCACCATGGTCAGACTTCGGAGGGAGCGAGCCATCGGAATGAGATGATTTTGAAACGTCGCCCAAAGACGCCGGCCGGTTTTTCCACGTTGTCCGCCGAATCCACCGTCTCCGGGAACCGCTGCAACGTGGCCTCAAGCCAGGCCGCGCCCTCGGCCTCGTCGGTCGCCGGGTTGCGCGCCTCGCCGTAGGCGCGGACGATGAAGGTGTCCGACCGCGGGCGCAGGTACGGGGCGAGCGCGGTCATGAGGTCGGCCTGCGTGAGCGTGAGCGAACTGAGCCCCATGCCGTGGCCCCCGCCAGGAAGCGCGGCGGCTTGATCCAGCGGACGCACCTCGGGGGCATTCAGCCCGGCACCCTCGATCGCCTGTTCCAACACACTCGGCGAACCGGCGCCGGAAGCCGGTCCGAGAAACTCCCGGAGGTTGCGAAATGGTCCCGACACGGCGGCGCGCGCCTTGATCCGCCGCACGATTTCACCGGCGAGCGTCTCCACTTGATCCGTGCTCAACCCATGCGCGTTCACCGAGGCGTCCACGGTGGAAAGCGGCGCGGCCGGATCGCCGGCCCCGCGCACGCCGAGCCGAAAAGCATAAGTGCTGGTCTGGCGCTTGTCGCCGTAACCGTCCGCAACCGGTTTCCAAAAAAACGTCTCCTGCGCCGACTGGGCGAAGCGCAGGAAAGCCGGCGCGGGCGTACCCGCGCCGAGCGAGGTGTCGGCGGCAAACGATTCCTGTCCGACCGCAGTCGGGTTTTTCTGCGTGCCGAAAGCCTCGCCGCCGGCGTTCTCGATGTCGGCGGGCCCGAAGGCCCGGGGAAAACGCACGCCGGACAACACCGCGCGCCACGCGGCGGCCCGGGTGGAGTTGAGGTTAAACCCGCCGGCCTGGAGAAGATGGCGCGACGAAAGGGCTCCGGCGGAGCGCAGGCCGGCCGCGTCCGCGCCGTCGAGGACGCGCAGGTTCCAATTGGGCAGGGGCTGGCCGGCGGACAACGCGGGCTCTCCCCGGGTCGCGTTCGTCGCCGGAGCGAGTCCGGAGAAAAAGAAGCGGTCAAAAATGGCGTTGGCCGGCCCGCCCCAGGAGTTGCCGATGGCGAAGGGACGGACGCCCGGCACCTGCATGTGCTGGAGTTCTCCCAGCGACAGCAGCGGCAGGCGGGGTAGCTCGAACAGCGGCACGTCATTGTAGCTCGATTGGGAAACCTCGCTGCTCGACGTGCCCTGGATGCGATACAAGAGCGTCTCGGTGTAAGTGGTCGGCGCACCCGCGCCGCTGGCATACAGATTGGGATCGAACGGCGGCGTCGCCGAGTCGTTCACGTCAAAAGCCCTCCATGCACCGGACGAGAGGGCGGGATCGCGCGGATCGAAAATCTTTAGCCAGGTGCGGTCGGGCGACGCATGAAGTGGCTGGCGAAGCCGGGCGGCAAAGGCGAATTTCCAAGGGAAGGAACCCGGAGCCACATCGACGGGAAGGAATGCCGGCGTGTTCACCGTCGCCAACACGCCCGAAGCCGTTCGCAGACGAAGCGTCAGCCCGGGCACCTGGGCGCCGCGCGTACTGATCGCCAGGTCCCTGGGGTTCGATCCAGGCAAGGCCACGGGGGCGTAGGACCAGCCCGTGGTTTTGAGCGTCTTGCTGTAGAACCGGAGTGCTTCGGAGGGCGCGCCGCCCGCATTGGTGGTCCATCCGTAAACCCGCCCCGGCAACCAGGAGGAGCGATCAGCCCTGGTGCCATTGGTGGTCAACCCGCCGTCACCGAAGGGCAGCTTCACGGCCAACTCCCCCGCCGGCCCCCGGATGACGGCGGGCAGGGCGGCCTGGAGATCCAGGGTGTTCGTCGCGCCTGTCTCGGTGTTCGTGATGGTGACAACGGGCAGACCGGAGATTTCCAGCCCCAGGTCGTCGGCGGCCGTGGGCGCAAGGGCCGCCGTGTAGGGATTCCAAAGCGAGACATAGAGACGCACGCGGGCGGTGACTTGATTGGCCGTTTGGTAGAAAAACCGGAATTGCAGCATGAAATCCGCGATCACCGGCGAAACGCCGAAGGCCAGCCCGGGCAGGCCCGGCGCGGCCGGAACCGCGGCCGCCGGCACCAGCCGATGGCGGCGGCGCGGGGAATCGGCATCCTTGATTTCCGGATACGCCGGATCGGCCCAGGCCAGCGTCGAACCGGGCGCTTCTTGGTGGCTCTCGTAATCCGCGTAAGCGGCGAAGGCAGGGCCGAGTTCGCCGGGCTTCAGCGAAAGATCGCGCAGGAGCCCCCGCCCGGGATCCGCCGACGGCAGGGTGTTGGCCAGCACGGCATGGGCGGCGGTGGTGAAATCATGATAATGGTCGCGCACAAAGCCGGTCAACGACCCCGCCGCCGGCGTCAGCAGCGCCAACTGCCCGGGCGCGGCGATGCGACTCAATCCCGGATTGGCCAGCGGGTCGAAACCCTCGCGCGCCACATGGGACAAAGCGCTCTCCGCGTTGCCCGCGCGGAAATAATTCGGCCCGGACCCGATCTGCTGCCGGATGCGCGCCCGCTGCACCGGCGTGTTCCAGGGCGCGTAGGTCACCTCGTCGGCACGGTCGGGCAGGGCCAGCGACGCCTTCACGCCCTGATCCCCGATCCACCACGCGTAACGACCGAGACGCGGCGTCGCGCCCGCCCCCACACCCGGCAACTCCCCCGGCGGCGCCCGCAGGTCCTGCTTGACGAGGCGGACGCGCTGAGCGCGGTCGGAAACACTGCCGTCACCCACCAACCAAACCGTGTCGGCCCCGGTCTCGTCAGCGACAGGGTCGATCACGCCCGCCAACACCCCGGCTGGAGTCGCGCCCGCCTTTTCGCTGCCACTGACGAGCCAGGCGATCGGGTCCGCCCCGGAGCCCTCCGCACCCCACACTCCGGTGATGTGCGCAGCCGCAAGGGGCACGTTGGCCAGGATGTCCCCCGTCGCCGTCACCCGTGCATCGGGCCCGGCATGGGCCTGCAATTGACCAACAGCCAGATGCAGTGCCATCAGGGCAACCTGCCGGGCCCGCGCCTGACTCAATTGATTGGCGGCCACTTGCGTCTCCACCCGGGTAAGCGTTGCCAACGCAGTGATCAACAACACCAGAAACGCCAGCAACACCACGGTGACAATGAGCGCAAAACCCCTCGCGGAGCATATCACCTGCAACGCATCGTCGCTCCTCAATTGCATAGTTGAAATGCAATCAAGCATACCGAAGGCCAACTTAACGACCATGAAGCAAATCAATTATGAAAACACTTCATAAAAAGCCCTGGGGCATAGTCATTGCTTTACCCAATCATGGTCTATCGTAAGTTCATCCTTCGTTTGGCTGCAACTATCGGCACCCTGACCTTGGGGACGGCCTTGAATGCTCAGATCGTAAGTTACGACATGACGGGGAACAGCGGGATAACCACCGAGCAGAACGTTTCGTTAAAGAATGTCAATGTGACGGCGTCCACCCTTACTCGCACAGATCTAAGCGCCGCCAGTGGGACTGATCTCTTTGTGAGTTCTGCCTGGAATACAACGAACGCACTTCTGTTGAATATCGATTACATTGGGTTCAGCCTCGCGCCGACCGGCGGCTACAGCGCAAACCTCACGCAACTGTCGTTTAAGGTAAACGGCAGCCCCGCCGCTCCCGCAAATCTGGTGGTGGCCTACAGCACTGATGGGTTCAGCACCTCGGCTCAATCCTCGCCCTATTCGATTACAACCAGCCTCGTAAACAACACCTGGGATTTTAACGATTTCGGCGTTACCGCCGGCACTTCGGTGGTCTTCCGGTTCTTTGCTTTCGGCGCAACCTCCGTCTCTGGAGGCACCTCGACCAACAGTGGCACGGTGCGTTTTGACGATATCGTGTTAAGCGGCTCGGTCACCGCCATCCCCGAACTCTCCACCGGTGCCGTCTGCGTTGGCCTCGCGGCACTTTGCACGGTTTTTTTCCGCAGCGTGCGCCGCCGGGATGTAAAATCCGCCAACACCCGCGCGCCCCGCCCCTAATACCCCGCCCGCTTTCCCAAAAACCATTTGCCGGACGGTAGGCCGCGCCTACCGTCCTTTTTTTATGCCCGCTTCCGCGAATCCCGCCCCCGCCCTCTCCGAGTTGCTCGCCCCGACCGACTCCTTCGCCCGCCGCCACAACGGCCCCGACGCCGCCGAACAGGCCGCCATGCTCATGGCTCTCGACCAGCCGTCCCTCGACGCCCTCGTTGACGCCACCGTGCCGCCCCACATCCGTCGCGAACCGCTCGACCTGCCTCCCGCCCTCGGCGAATCGGCCGCTCTCGCCGAGCTCCGCAAACTCGCCTCCCAAAACAAGATTTTCCGCAGCCACATCGGCATGGGTTACTACAACACCCACACGCCCGGCGTCATCCAGCGCACCATCCTCGAAAACCCCGGCTGGTATACCGCCTACACGCCCTACCAGGCCGAGATCGCCCAAGGCCGACTCGAAGCCCTCCTCAACTTCCAGACGCTCGTCACCGATCTCACCGGCCTCGAAATCGCCAACGCCTCCATGCTCGACGAGGGCACCGCCGCCGCCGAGGCCATGATGATGTGCCACCGCCTCAAGGAAGGCGACGCCTCCGCCCACCGCGCGTTCTTCGTCTCCGAAAAATGCCACCCGCAGACGATCGACATCGTCCGCACCCGCGCCATCCCGCTCGGCATCGAGGTCATCGTCGGCGACCACCAGACCTTTGCCCCCACCGCCGGCACGTTCGGCGTGCTGGTGCAATACCCCGACACCACCGGCAGCATCCACGACTTCGGGCAATTCTTCGCCGCTGCACACGCCGTGGGCGCGTTCACCATCGTCGCCACCGACCTGCTGGCCCTCACGCTCCTCCGCGCCCCCGGCGAATTCGGCGCCGATGTCGCCGTCGGCTCCGCCCAGCGCTTCGGCGTGCCCATGGGCTTCGGCGGCCCCCACGCCGCCTTCCTCGCCACCAAGGACGCCTTCAAACGCCAGATGCCCGGCCGCCTGGTCGGCGTCTCCAAAGACGCCAACGGCGACCCCGCCATGCGCCTCGCCCTCGGCACGCGCGAGCAACACATCCGCCGCGACAAAGCCACGTCCAACATCTGCACCGCCCAGGTCCTCCTCGCCGTCATGGCGTCTATGTATGCCGTTTACCACGGCCCCGAGGGTCTCAAGAAAATCGCCCGCCGCGTCCACGCGTTGACCGCCATCCTCGCGCAAGGCCTCCGCGCCGCCGGCGCCACCGTCAACGCAGAGCCCGTCTTCGACACGCTGACCGTCGGCGCCATCCCCGCCGCCAAGATCCACGCCGACGCCCTCGCCCGGCACATCAACCTCCGCCCCATCGACGCCTCCACGCTCGGCATCTCCCTCGACGAGACCACCACGCTGGAGCAGGTCGAGCAGTTGATCGCCCTCTTCGGCAACACCCGCGCCCCGCTCGCCTCCGATGTCGAGAACGCCGGTTTCACCGCCCCGCACGCCCGCACCTCTCCGTTCCTCGCCGCGCCCGTCTTCAACCTTTACCACACCGAGCACGAGATGCTCCGTTACATCAAACGCCTCGAGGCCAAGGATTTTTCCCTCGTCCACTCGATGATCTCCCTCGGCTCCTGCACGATGAAGCTCAACGCCACCAGCGAGATGTTCCCCGTCTCCTGGCCCGAGTTCGGCCAACTCCATCCCTTCGCCCCCTCCGAGCAAACCCGGGGCTACGCGCAACTCTTCGCCGACCTCGAAGCCTGGCTCACCGAGATCACCGGTTTCGCCGCCGTCTCTCTCCAGCCCAACGCCGGCTCCCAAGGCGAATACGCCGGCCTCCTCGTCATCCGCGCCTACCACGAGTCCCGCGGCGAGGGTCATCGCAACATCTGCCTCATCCCCGCCAGTGCCCACGGCACCAACCCCGCCAGCGCCGCCATGTGCGGCTACAAAATCGTCCCCGTCGCCTGCGACGCCCACGGCAACATCGACGTCGCCGACCTCCACGCCAAAGCCGACGCCCACGCCAAGGACCTCGCCGCCGTCATGATCACGTATCCGTCCACCCACGGCGTGTTCGAGACGTCGATCAAAGACCTCTGCGCCTGCGTCCACGCGCACGGCGGCCAGGTTTACATGGACGGTGCCAACATGAACGCCCAGGTCGGCCTGACCTCCCCCGGCCACATCGGCGCCGACGTCTGCCACCTCAACCTCCACAAAACCTTCTGCATCCCGCACGGCGGCGGCGGCCCCGGCATGGGCCCCATCGGCGTCGCCGCGCACCTCGCCCCCTTCCTCCCCGGCCACATCGCCGCCCCCGGCGGCGCGATTTCAAATCTCAAATCGCAAATCTCAAATCGCGCCAGCGGCGCCGTATCCGCCGCGCCCTACGGCAGCGCCTCGATCCTCGTCATCTCGTGGATGTATATCCGCATGATGGGCCCCGACGGTCTCACCCAGGCCACCAAGATCGCCATCCTCAACGCCAACTACGTCGCCGCCCGCCTGGAAAAGTATTTCCCCGTGCTCTACCGCGGCGCCACCGGCCTGGTTGCCCACGAATGCATCGTCGATCTGCGCGGCTGGAAAAAACACGGCATCGAAGCCGAAGACGCCGCCAAGCGCCTCATGGACTACGGTTACCACGCCCCCACCCTCTCGTTCCCCGTCCCCGGCACGTTCATGATCGAGCCGACGGAGAGCGAGACCCAGGCCGAGCTCGACCGCTTCTGCGACGCGATGATCGCCATCCACGGCGAGATGCAGGCCGTCGTCACCGGCGAATCCGACAAACTCAACAACCCGCTCAAACACGCCCCGCACACCGCGAAAGTGGTGACCGCCGACGAATGGACGCGCCCCTACTCGCGCCAGACCGCCGCCTTCCCGAGCGACTGGGTGCGCCAGTCCAAATTCTGGCCCGCCGTGGGTCGCGTGGACAACGTCTACGGCGACCGTAACCTCGTGTGCAGCTGCGCCGGCATGGAAGCCTACGCCGAGCCCGCCAAAGCCTGAGCAGCCATCCCCCTTGACCAAAGTGTAACCGGTGACACTTTTTTCGGCATGAAGACGATCTCCATCAAGGAACTTCATGCCGCCACCGGCAAATGGGTCCGCGCCGCCAAGACGACTCCGATTATCGTCACCGACCACGGCGAACAGGTCGCCGAGCTCCGGCCTCTCGTCCAGGTAGCCGCTCCAAAATTCCCGAAACGAGACTGGATCAAGCTGCCGTCCAGTGATCTCGATTCCACGGACCTGATTTCCGCCGATCGCGACGGACGATGATCTACTTGGACAGCTCCTGCCTCGTGAAGCTCTATATCCGCGAACATGGCTCCGAAGCCGTGGAGTCGTGGTTATCCGGGCAATCGGGACAAGTCGTTTGCTGCCTGCATGGACGGCTTGAAATGATCGCCGCGTTCAAACGCCAGCAACGCGCGGCGCGGCTCGATGAGAAAGCTGTGCGATCCGCCGTAAAACGGCTGGAAAAAGAAGAGAAGGCCGGGGTGATTCGCTGGCTGCCGATCAACCCGTTGCTGATAGAATCGGCCTGCACGGGGATGCAAAAGCTCGCCCCCGCCGTTTTCCTCCGCGCCGCCGACGCCCTGCACCTGGCCTGCGCAGCAGACGCGGGGCTCAAAAAAATCTACAGCCATGACCGCCGCCTCCTGGCCGCCGCCCCCCACTTCGGCCTGAAAGGCATCGATATCATCCCGTAGCCGGGAGCGTGAGCGAATGGCCCGCCCTATTCCCGCGCCACCACAGTGTCGTATAACCCGTAGCGCGTGAGCCCCGGGTGACTCTCGATGCCCGTGTAGCTCAACCGAGGTGTCTTCGTAACCGTCAAAATCCAGCCGCGTCCGCCAAGCGGAAGTCGCGCACCGCCACAGGACCGTGACGCTTCTCGTCCCAGCCGACTGTCATCCACCGGCCTTCACCCTCGCGGGTGAGGATGAGCACGCGGCCGTAGCTTTTGTGCTCGGCAAGCACCTTGGGCGCTTCGTCCTCGCGGGCGAAATTCAGCTTCGGGTCGGCCATGAGCGCGTGGTCCTCCGTCTTGCGCCCCGCTATGCCGATCACGAAATCCGGATAAAACCCCCGCCCGTCCGGCATAAGCACGTTTACCGACCAAGGCTGGCGCGGATCATTGCGGTGCCACCAGAGCACGTTGTCGCCGCTGTCGCGGTCGAGCAGATCGGCGAAATCCGCCTCCCAGCCGTTCAGACCCTCGGGCCGCACCAGGTAGATGTTGCGCGGCGACTTCGCAAGCGGTGTGGTCGAGGTGATCTCGGGCGCAAGGTCTTCCGCCTCCAACACCTCCGCATTCTTCGCGATGGCTGCCTTCTGCGCGTCCCGGAGGAGCTGCGGGTGCGTGGCGAGGATCACGTCGAGGAATCGCACCACCTGCTCCGGGTCGTCGGCCTCGGCCATCGCCTCGTCGCGCATGACCTTCTCCATTTTGCGAAGCAGGGCGCGGCGAAGCTCACGCGGATCGAACACCTTGTTTTCCAAGAAGACCCGCAAGGCGAGTTTAGCCGCCTGGTCGGGCGAGAGATCGGCCGCGAAATTAAACTCCTGCTGGATCGTGCTCGCGAATACGTCGAGGGTGCGCTTTTCGACGGGGATCTTGTTCTTCATCACTTCGAACAGTTCGCGGGTGGAGATGATGAATCGATCCGCGCAGTCCTCCTCCGTCACATCGTTATTTGAGCCCACGGTCTGCGTCTTAAAGCGTCGCGGCACGTCGGCGCGGAGCGGGTAGCGGTAAACCTGCGCCGCGCCGGCAAAGGCGATGACGTTTGAGCCCGCGCCGCCTCCGCCCTCCGCCCTTGCGCTGCTTCCGCCACCAAAGAAAGCGCCGAAATCGAAATCCACCGGCACACCCGGTCCTGCGCAGCTGCCCGTCGGGCCCACTCCCGCTGTGTCCGCCCCGGCGGCCCTGCCGGGGATCGTTTCGGATTCGAGGCCGAAAAAGGAAATCTGCCCGTTCGGGTCCACCTTCGCCACGCCGCTTACTTCCTCGCCGATGCGCAGGGCCACCGTGGCGGTGCTTACCTTGGCGTATTCGGTCTGGATCTGGTTGATCTTCTGCCCGGCGAGGTCGAGGCCGGTCTGGCTCTCGGCGTCGGCGAGGAACACGTAGCCGTAGTTGAGCGTCTCCGGCAGCGACTTTGCTCGGGCGCGGGTTTGCAGGTGAGCGTGGACGCGCAGGATGCGCCCCACCAATTGCACGCCGAAATCCGTGTCGCGCGCGGCGCGCATCGAAACGAGGGTGAAGGCGCGTGGCGCGTCGAAGCCCAGCGCGACCGCCATTTTGAAGATCAACACCTCCCGGCTCTCGTCGTTCGCCAGCGCGAGCAGGTCAGGGTCGGGCTCATCCGCCGTGTGGACGGCGATCTGGTCCTCGGTGAAGCCCATGCGAAGGAGCCGCGCCTTGAGCGCCTCGGTGTCGTCCTTTTTGCCCTCGCCCGCCTGCACGAGCAGGAGCGGCACGAGGGGCTTTTCGCCCTCGGCGAGCAGTCGCTTGATCTTGCGATGCGCCGCCACACCGTCGCGCAACGCCGTGCCTTCGAGGTCCACCAGCGCGCGCTTCTCGGGTGCGACGAAGTAGGCCGCGCACTTCACGCCCTGCTTGATCAAGCCTTCGTCCACCGCGTCGCGTCGGCTCACGCGAATGCGATGAAGCTCCGCAATGCCGAGCGCCTTTTCGAAAGCCTTTATCTCGGTGTCGTCCGGCGTGGCCGTGATGAGCACCGTGTATTCCGGCCGCAGCACGTCGTGGAAAAACTTCGCCGCCTGAGTGCCTTCGCCGAAGCCGTGGTGCGCCTCGTCCACCACCACGCCGACGCGCAGGCCCTGCGCGCGCAACGATTTCACCAGCGTGTCGATGCTCGGGTTGCTGTCGCCGTCCTTCCGCACGTTGCGCTTGTCCTTCGCACGGGTGGCGACGGATTGCCAGGTGGTGACGAACACGTCGCCCGCCCGGCTTTGCTCGACCGAGCGGTCGTCGGCCAGCTCGCGCAGGCGCAGGCCCTTGAACTGCCCGCGCAGGCTGTCGGCGGTCTGGCCGACCACGCCCTTGAAGGGCGCGAACCAGAACCACACCACGCGCTCCTGCCGGCTGAAACGCTCGATCAGCGTGCCGGCAATGAGCGTCTTGCCCGCGCCGGTGGGCGCCTCGATCAACAAGTAGCCGTTGTGGGTGATGGCGGTGTCGCGACCGGCCGCGTTGGCTCCCGCCGCGTTGAGCAGGGTCTGATTGTGGGAGAAGAGGCCGAAGCCGCTCTCGACCGCGAGGTTTTGGTAGGCGCGAAGTGTTTTTAGGCTGCTCATGGGCGCGGGTTCTCAGGCGCGGAGACCGAAACGGAGGGCGAGGCTTTCAGGAATCGCGGCGTGCTCGACGTGGGTGTAGCGCACCTTCTGGCGGATCGACTCCGGGTGCCACGAGTAGATGACGGCCGAGAGGCATGGTTTTACGGCGCGTTTGAGTGCGGCTAGGCAATCGGGCGTGTAGCGCGGCACATAGACCACCAACTGCGATTCGTCGCCCGCTGTGAGAAAGGGCGCGTCGGCGTAGGCCGCCAGGGAATCAAGGTGGAGCATCTGAAGCGAGGTCCACACCTGCGCATGCTCGATGTCGAGCATGCGACCGGGCTTGATGCGGCGGCAGCGCAGGTAGGCGAAATCGCCGGGCAGGGCGGGCGTATCGCCATAGCCTTCGATTACGCGGCTCATGCGTCGGGCGCAAACATCGCGGCAGATGTTTTTATCGGGCTCGGCGGGCGTGGCCTCGGTGCTGGAAACGAGGATGAAGCGACGACGCCCCTTGTCCTCGGCGTTGCGCTGAAGCACGGCGTGGCCGGTGGTGCCGGAACCGGCGAAGAAATCCACTACGAGGTCGTCCGGCCCCGGCGCCGCCTGGGTGACGAGCGCGCGCATGAGCGAGGGCGGTTTGGGGAAATTGAAGGCCTTGTTGCCAAGGATGGCGTTGATTGTGTCGGTGCCTTCGCCGCCGCGCTCGCTGCGGATCACCTCGAAGGCGTTCTCCATGTCGTCGAAGACGTAGTCCACCTCCTCGTTCTTGCCCGCGATCCAACTGCTCAAGGGGGCGACCATCTTAGTCTTTCGCTTGAGGTAGTCTTTGCGCGAGGGGCGGCCGGGGGCGATGGGCTTGCCCACCCAAAATTCGAGGTCGGGCAAGTCTTCGCGAAACAGCGGAGTCTTTTTCTTGGGCAGGCGCGGGCCCTTACCGGCGCGAATGGCTTTCCTCAGGTCTTCCAGCGTGTCCCAGCGCATGACCTCCGAGGGCTTGCAGGCGGGGAAGTAGATTTCCTTTTTGCGAATCAACTCCTCGATGGTGTCGGAGCGAAGCTGGCTGGTGTCTTCGACGCGGGTTTCGGTCGCATAACGCCAGACGGCGTTGGGGTCGCAGGGATACCAGTAGCCGGTGGCGGGATCTTGAATGGGGTAGTAAGTGTTTGGCCGAGAGAGGCGGGTTTCGGCTTTTGTGAGTGGCTGCGGCGTCCAATCGCCCAGCGGGTCGTCGTCGGGGTTGCGGTAGTCGTCGAGGGAGAGGGCCTTGCCGGCGAACTGGAAGCGCGGGTTGGCGTAAACGAGGACGTGCTCGTGGACCTGGCTCATGTTGCCGCCGGCGTCGTTCGCGGAGTCCTTGGTGCGCCAGACGAAGCTGCCGATGCGGCGTCCGGGCATTACCTTGTCGAGCAAGAGTTCGAGTTTGGCGCGGTTCTCGTCGTTGATGCAGAGAAGCATGACGCCGTCCTCGCGGAGCAGGTCGCG
Organism: uncultured Verrucomicrobiota bacterium; assembly: GCA_903876795.1. Taxonomy (GTDB): domain Bacteria; phylum Verrucomicrobiota; class Verrucomicrobiia; order Opitutales; family Opitutaceae; genus Rariglobus. The sequence goes on along the minus strand of CAIRBK010000091.1, from coordinate 24,588 downwards.
GGCGATGATGAGGCGTTGGTAGAGGAACTCGATCCAGGTGGAGAAGCGCCACGAATCGTTCTCGTCCACGAAGCGGTCATTATAGACGAAGTCCTTTTTCCCGGTGTTGTAGGGCGGATCGATGAGGATGCACTTCACCTCGCCGGCGTAGGTCATGCGCAGATGGCGGAGCGCGTCGAAGTTATCCCCCTCGATGATAAGATTGCGCCACGGGCCGGGGCCGACGCTGAGTTCCGGCAGGAGGTCGAGCGCGACGAAGTCGGAATTGATGGCGCGGTCGCGCTCGATCTCGTTGGCCTCCCAGACGAGGCCGAAGCGGGTGGCGTCGCGCCGGTCGCGGGCTTCCAGTAGGCGGATTAGCTCTTCTTGACTTAGATGATCGTAGCGAGAGGGCACAGGGCTGATGCATTTACACGGGCGTCCGACTTTTAAGCTCTCACTTCGCACTATCATTAGTAGGGTGTCCAGCACACTGTCGTTGCTAGGGTGTTTGACAAAACGGCCTCCGGCTAAGCTTCGACCTGACAAACGACACGGCGAACCGACTGCTGGAGAGGATTAAGTCCCTTCGGCTCTCTCTTGGGCTTAGCCAAGAGGCATTCGCCGAGAAGGTTGGTCTTGGCTACAAATACTACCAATCCGTCGAGGCCGGTCGCAGACGCGATCTGCGTCTTTCCACCTTGGAAAAACTCGCCAACGGCTGCGGACTGAAGCTTTGGCAATTGATCAACTTCGACACCGAGCCAATGGCTTTGGCCGAAGAGGCACCGGAAAAAGACCGCGACGCCAAAAGCACGTCACCCAAGCGCCGATCTTCCGCAAAACGCGCCTGAGTTTCAGTGCCGCTCCGCACCCGCGCCGGAGCTCTGCGTCGGAACTCCAGGTTTGAAGCTCCAAGCTCCAGCCTTTCAGCTTTGGCTCATGAAGTTGATCCGCCACCTCACTCCCTCCGGCCCAGCCTACGCCGCGCTCCAAGCCGACGGCACCGCCCTCGCAATCACCGGCGATCCGCTCGCCGGCACCCATCGCGTCACCGGTCACGTCGTAACCCCCGGCAAACTCCTCGCCCCGATCGCGTCAACCCCGCCGCTCATCATCGGCATCGGCCTCAACTACGCCAAACACGCCGCCGAAGGCGGCAAGGCCCCGCCCGACCGCCCCATGTGGTTCGTGAAGCTACCCGGCTCGCTCCAGCACCCCGGCGCTCCGATCACGCTTCCGCGCAACCAACCCACCTCCCGCGCCGACTACGAGGCCGAGCTCGCCATCGTCCTCGGCCGCGAATGCCGCGACGCCACCCGCGAAAACGCCTTGTCCCATGTCCTCGGCTACACCTGCGCCAACGACGTCTCCGCCCGCGACTGGCAACGCGACTTTGGCGGGGGCCAATTCTGCCACGCCAAGAGCTTCGACACGTTCTGCCCCCTCGGCCCCGTGCTCGTCACGCCCGACGAACTCCCCAATCCCAACAACCTCCGCATCCGCTCGATCCTCAACGGCACGGTGATGCAAGATTCGACAACCGCCGACATGATCTTCGACGTGCCCGCGATCATCGCCTTCCTCAGCGCCGACAAAACCCTGCCCGCCGGCACCGTCATCCTCACCGGCACGCCCGAGGGCGTGGGCTTCGCCCGCAAACCGCCCGTGTGGCTCAAGGCCGGCGACACCATCGCCGTGGAGATCGAGGGCATCGGCACGCTCGCCAACCCGGTCGCGTAGGCCGGCCACACCAATCGGCGGGGCCGCCCGACGGCCCGCCGATCCTCACTCCAGACCGAACACGGCCTTGGCGTAGTTTTCCGCGCTGAACGGCTGCAAATCCTCCGGCTGCTCGCCGAGCCCGAGGAAGTAGATGGGCAGCTTCAGCTCGCGCCAGATGCCCACGATCGCGCCGCCGCGGCTGGTGCCGTCGAGCTTGGTCACGACCAGGCCGGTCAGGCCGAAGCTCTTGTGAAACACCTTGGCCTGCTCGATGGAGTTGGTGCCCAGCGAGCCGTCCACGACCAGCCAGGAGTGATGCGGGGCGGTCGGGTCGTTTTTCTGGAGCACGCGGCGGATCTTCGCGAGCTCGTCCATGAGATTGCTCTTGGTGTGCAGGCGGCCCGCCGTGTCCACGATGAGGTAGTCGCAGCCGCGGGCCCTGGCCGCCTGCCAGGCGTCGAAGGCCACGGCGGCGGCGTCCGCGCCGGTGTGGCTCGCCACGATGGGCAGATCGAGGCGCACGGCCCAGGACTTGAGCTGCTCGACGGCGGCCGCGCGGAACGTGTCGCAGGCCGCGAGCATGACCGATTTGCCGTCCTGCTTGAGCAACCAGCCGAGCTTGGCCGACGTGGTGGTTTTCCCGGAGCCGTTGACCCCGATCATCACGATGACGGTGGGCGCGGAGGCGGCCGGCTTGATCTCGGCCTCGCTGCCGGCGAGCACGCGCGTGAGCACGGCGGAACCGATGGCGGCGGCCTGCCGGCCGCGGAGGTCCTTGTCCTTTTTGTAGGCGGCCTTGATCTCGGTGAGGATCTCGTCGGTCGTGGCCACGCCGAAATCGGCGGTGTAGAGCGCCTCCTCGAGTGTCTCCAGGGAGGAGGCGTCGATGGAGCGCCCGCCGAAGATGCCGCGCGTTTTCTCCGTGATCGCCGCGACGGTCTTGGAGAACCCTTCCTTGAACTTTTTAAAGAGACCGAACATCGGGAGTCAGCCGCACTCGAGGCTCAGGAGGCCTGCTCGACCTTCCGCGCGTCGCGGCCGAGCTGGTCCTTGAGGCGGTCGAGGATGCCGTTGATGAAGCGCTTGGCGTCGAGGTTGGAAAACTGCTTCGAAAGGTCGATGGCCTCGTTGATGGAGACGACCGGCGGGATGTCCTTGCGATAAACCATCTCGAAAATCGCCAGGCGCAGGATGGCCAGGTCGATCTTGGCGATGCGCTCGAAATCCCAGTTGTGGGCGAGCCCGCGGATGCGCCCGTCGATTTCATCCACATGTTCGATGACGCCGTGGATGAGCTCCTCGCCGAAGGCGTAGTGCTCGCGGGGTTTCTCCTGGGTGTCCAGAAACGTGCGGATGTCGTCCGAGAGGTTTTTCGGCGTGTTCAGGCTCCAGGCGAAGAGATACTGGAGGGCGACGACGCGCCCTTCGCGGCGCTGGGCAAAAAGGGCTTTGTTGCTGCTCATTTGGTAAATTGCTTCTTCAGCGCGGCCATCGTGAGCGCCGCGCGGGCGAATTCCGCGCCGCGGTTGATCTCGCCCAGGCAGCGATCCTCGGCCTGCCGGCGGTTCTCGGCGGTGACGACCCCGTTGATGACGGGCGTGCGGGTGTCGAGCGCCACGCGCTGGAGCCCCTCTTGCGACGACTCGGCGACCAGTTGGTAATGGATGGTGTCTCCGCGGATGATCACGCCGAGGGCGACGACGACATCGTGCTTTTTGGCCTGAAGCAGCAACTGGACGGCGCTGGGCAGCTCGTTGGCTCCGGGCACGCGCACCACCGTGATTTTTTTCTCCTTCACCCCGGCCTCGACGAGGTGCGAGCGGACTTGATCCACCAATGCGTCCACCAACTCGGGGTTGTAGCGCGAAGCGACGATTGCGACCGAAAAGGCGGCGCCGTTGATGGCCGGGAGAGAGGGTGCGTCGAGACTCATGTGAAAGAAGAAGGGAACAGGTGTGCGAAGCCCGGGGGACTTCGGCAACCTCTTTTCCGGCACCGCCGCGTCCGGGCGTGTGAAAGCTTGTCGTTGGCACGGGACCGGCGAGAGTGAGGGGGTTCATGCGTTTCCGGATCAATCACCGCACCCTCTACCGCTACGCCGGATCCGCCTCCGAATCCTTCATGGAGGCGCGACTCACCCCGACCACGGACGATTCGCAGACGTTGCTTTCGCGCCAGCTCGTGACCGGCCCGGCGGCCAACATCCACCGCTACACCGACTACTTCGGCAACAGCGTGGAGACCTTCTCCATCGTGCAACGCCATCGCGAGCTGGTGCTGGAAAGCATTTCCGAGGTGGAGACCACGCCCCACGCGCCGCCGGCGGCCGCGCTCGACATCAGCGTGTCCGAGGCCCGCCAGATCTATCGCAGCGAAAAGCTGAAGCTGTTTGAATTTCTCATGCCCTCGGCGGCGATCGCGATGGGCCCCGAAATCCACGCGCTGGCCAACAAGCTCTTCAAGCCCGGCGCCCCCATCGGTGAATCCCTGTTGCGGCTAAACAACTGGATCAAAACCAATTTCCGTTACGCCGCCGGCTCCACCCGCATCGACACCCCCGTGGCGGTCGCCCTCAAGCAGCGCACCGGCGTCTGCCAGGACTTCGCCCAGGTGATGATCGCGGTGCTGCGCTCGGCGGAGATCCCCGCGCGCTACGTCACCGGCTACATCGAGACCGAGACCCAGCGCAAAGCCTCCGAGGCCAGGCGCGCCCCCGCGTTGATCGGCGCCAGTGAAAGCCATGCCTGGGTCGAGGCCTTCCTTCCCGGCGGTTTCTGGTGGCCCCTCGACCCGACCAACGACTGCGTGGCCGGGGAGCGCCATGTGAAGATCGCGGTCGGCCGCGACTACCACGACAGCACGCCGACCCGCGGCGTGTTCAAGGGCACTCACACCGAGAAACTCTCGGTCGCCGTGGTGATGCAGCGGGTCTGAACGGCAGCGGTCAGCCGCGATCAGTGTCATTGGCTCCGGCAAACCGGCCGGCGCTCCTTTGGCTGACATCTCCAAGTTCCTACTTAACGAAATGAAATATTGAGTTCGGGCCGAGTAGTTAGAACTCTAACCATAATGAGTTCAGACTGGAGTCAGCAGGAACAAGCCATGCGTGCGGTGGCGATTTCGTTTCTTTCCTGGAAACGATACTTGGAGGCCAAGCTCCAGCCTTGCGGAGTTAATCTCAAACAGGCGGCTCTGCTCCGAATGATCCGGAGCGAAGGGTATCTCTACCCTGCGGATGTCGCCCGGCGTTTCTTCTGCGATCGCCCGACCGCCACGTCTCTTATCAATACCCTGGTGCGCCGGGGCTGGGTGAAGCGCGAGGCAGATTTAGCGGATGCGCGGCGGGTGCGTGTCATCATCACGGACGCCGGTATCGCGAAGCTGGATTCTCTTCCCCCGGACGCGAGCCGCAGTGCGCCTCAGCAGCGCGATCCGTTGGCACCCTTCACCGAAGCCGAGCGCAAGGTCTTGATTCCATTGCTCCAGCGTTTGGCCGCCCACCTCGATAAAGATTCCATCAAATAGTCCTCGAAGCCTCAGACAGCCCCCCTCTCACCAACATTATGAACCGAACACGCTGCGCTATCTCATTCACTTTAAATGCCCTCGCTTATGGGGCTGAGCCGCAACTGGAATGGCTGAACACTCCGGCGGGGATTCCCTGTCGTCCGATCATTACCTTGCTTCAGCAACGCACAGGTAAGGAGGCCGACGCAGCTCAGGAACGCATCAAGGACTTGGAGCAGCGCGCCGCTCGGGGCGAGACCATGCCGGCCAGTTTGAGAGGCTGGGTGGAGTGGGCTTATCGTTCGCCTGTGGATGGCAGCCCTCAACCGTTTGCCGTAGGCGTGCCTGAAAATTACGAGATGGGGCGGCGGTATCCCCTAGTCATTATGCTGCATGGGTCAGGAGGCACGCATCTAGACTACCGCGGGGAACTGCCTGCGGATCACTTGGTCCTGCACGTTATAGGATATAGTCGAAAAGCCAGCTATCGCGGCATTGGCGAACAGGACATAATCAGTGCGCTCAACGAGGTGGAAAAAGCGTGGTCCATTGATCCTGAGCGCATCCATTTGCAGGGTCACAGCATGGGAGGGCAGGGGGCTTTCACACTGGCTAGTCGGCACCCGGATTGGTTTGCCTCTACGGTCTCGTTTGCGGGTTGGGCCATCAATACTTCGCCGGAGAACTGGGGGCCGTGTCCAGTGCTCGCGCTCACGAGCCGCGACGACCGGGAATGTAGTCGCCTGGCCCGGTATGGCCTCGCCGCTGCGTGGGCGGACGGGGGAAATCCGAGTCTCTGGCTTTCGAATGGACTGGGTCATTGGTGGCAGCCCAAGGATGTGCCGTCCATCAACGCTTGGCGCATGAGCAAAACCCGCCCGACCGCGCCGTCCAAGTGGCAATATGTGGCCGAGGACTCAGCAAGCAATGGAGCGTGGTACGTTCACATCCGCACCTGGGGTTCCGAGGCCACGCCGCCTAGGTTCAAGGTGACCGTGGACGAGCGACAGATCGCGATCAACACGCGGAACATCGCTGCATTGACGGTAACGCCCGCCAACATTCCGGGAACCGCGCCGTTGTCGCTGGTGATTGACGGTTGCGAGCTTGGTGGCGTGAAGCGCGGCGATGAGCCCGTCGATCTCGACCGCACAAACGATAGTTGGCGACGGGAGGCAGTTCCGGTTGGGCGCACTCACGGCACGGGCGGCATCGACGCGCTCTATCACGGAGAACCCTATGCGGTGGTGGTGGGAACTTTGGGTGACGCTGCGACGGTTGCGAGGAGGGAAAAGTTAGCACAGCATCTCTCCCGGTACGCGGGGGGCTCGGTGGCAATCTGGGACGAGCGTACCACGGGTGCCGCCCCGGTTTTTCACGACACGGACGCCCCCGAAGCACTAGCCGGGCGCAATCTCATCCTCATCGGTCGCCCCGAAGAGTTTCGCGGCGTGGAGCGGTTTACTGCGGGCCTGCCCGCGCAGATTACCAACGACGCGGTGATATTTGGCACCCAGTCCTGGTCCCTAACAGAGCGCACTGCGGGCATTTTGGGTCTGCGGGCGGATGACCCCAGGCACCTCGTGTACTGGCTGGGCTCCATCGGCGAGACGAGCTATGCGGTTGAGAACCTGCCTTGGAGGAAGACTGGCTGCAACGATTCCCGACAGCGTTCCACGCCCGATCTCTGGATTGTGGGGCATCATGGACCGCGCCTCGTGGCGGCTCGGCGACTCGCGGGAGACTGGACGTGGACGCCCGCATCGGCAAACAACACGGTCCTGAGCGATCCCAGCGTGGCCGGGTGTGCTGGCGTGGTGGCCAAAGCAATACTCGGTGCCGTGCCGTGCGACCTCGCGCTGGTTCCTGTATTGGAAAAAGAAAAAGGCTTCCGAGTTTACCCCGAGGCCGAACCTGGAGTGACCACAGTGGAGGATTTGGCAGCACTGCGCTGGGGTGAGCGCGTGCTGCTTCTGGAGCCGACCGGCGCTCAACTTCAAATCGCCCTCAAGGACAACGAAACCCGTTTCGTGAGCGCTGGAATCTCCACCGAAAACCTGGTCCCCGAAAGACGCTATCGCGTGGCCATTGAGGCGCCTTTCGCTTGGCCTCTGCTGAGATTGATCCCGGACCCAGACCTGCCCGGAATCTTGCTTTCCCCTTTGGTTCAAGACGCGCTGCGGGGAAAACCGAGCCACCAGTAGTTCACTGATGAAGCGAACTCGGCTTACATGCGTCTCCGACGAGAATGGCTGTTTTTATCCTCAATTTAGCTTTGAACATCCATAGGCAGGGTGCGGGTGTACCTCATGTGAAGATCACCATTGGCCGCGACTACCACGACAGCACGCCGACCCGCGGCGTGTTCAAGGGCACCCACACCGAGAAACTCTCGGTCGCCGTGGTGATGCAGCGGGTCTGAACGGCAGCGGTCAGCCGCAACGTGGCATCGAGGACTTCGCGCACCCGCAGCCTACAACCTATCCAGGTAATGACCGAATCCTTCGGCTTGTGGCCGAGTTGTCGCTGAACCGCCGCCGTATCCATCTTCGGATCAACAGATCTCTTTGGATTCAGTAAGTTCATGATCGGAACGCCAACAAGTATGATCACCAACCAAGCTAGAACCGCGATAGCCACTCTCCATGTCCTATTGGGATTCCACTGAACCGGAAGAAAGAACCAAATCAGCCCCAGAGTGAAAATACTGGCAGAAGTCGCAAAAAAGAAGGCCGGCTGTGCTTCATATCGAGAATATAGAAACCCGATGAACGCCAAAATGTAACCAACAAGATTGAAGAATTCACCGATTAAGGGAACTAGGATCAACCAGCCGATCAAAACACAGAAAAAAAGCAGACAACGCGCCGTCCAATCATCGATTTTTTGATTTTCCAGAACACTACATAAGCGATTACCGCAATCAACGTCACAATCGATGCCGCAAGAGGATATTCCGAAAAGCCGGATACCACCGCTTTAGCCCATTCAGAGATGAACTTGATGAATGTTTCCATAGTTTTGACTACCGTCGAAATTGAGCTGCTGTGAGGCCAAAAAAACTCGGATCGTTACACGTATACTCCCATCCCCGCGGCGACTACTCCTTCGCCGCGTCCAACTCGCGCAGGTCGGCGGCCATGTTTTCCTGAACCGCACCGCTGGCGTCGAACAGCGTGAGGTAAACCCTGAACACCAACGGGGGCCTGACGACCGGCGTGGAGATCAACGCCTTGCCGGTCTCATCGGGGTTGAGCATCGAGCGCTCCTCTCCCTTGCGATTGACGGGGGTCCAGCGCGCGGCCACCCGGGAAAGGTCGGCGTCGGCGGGCTTTTTGTCCGCATCGTAGAATTTCAAGACCAGACGCGCGCCCTCGACCGTGAGTCCGAGGAAACCCCCGCCGCTGCGCGGCAGCGTGATGCCGTCGATCTTGGCCGGGGGCTCTTCCGGGGCGGGCTTGGCCGGCACCGTCGGCTTGGAGGGCTTGGGGGCGGTCTGCGCAACCAGGGGCACGACCATTCCGATCGAGGCGGCCATCAACAGCGACTTGGCGACGGCGGGGTTGAACTTCATGCAGCCCAATGTGGGTCGGCGCGGCCGGACCGCAAGCGCGGCCGGGTAAAGATTGCGTGAAGCGGGCGGCGGTCCCAAGCCCCGCAGCCCGGGGTGTTTCTCAGAGATAACTCGGGCCGTCGAACCCTGCGAGTGAGAGAAGGGGCAGGCCGGGCCGGCTTTGCCCTCGACGGCACAACCCGCCGGGGCGCCTCCGTCTCGGCCGCCTTGGCCGAGCCCGCTTCTCCGCTCACGCCGACCCGATTTAATTCACAAACACACTTTCGCCTTCAACTCCCGCCAGCGGGCCAAGCGTTCGGCGATCTTCGCCTCGGGGCCGGCGAGCTTCGGCGTGTAAAGCGTCAGCGGTTTTTCGAGGTAGTCCTGTCCCGAGATGTTCTCCGGATAGTCGTGCGAATAACGGTAGCCCTTGCCGTGGCCGGCCTGCTTGCTGGCGGCCCCGCTCTTGTCGCGCAGCGGCAGGGGCACCGCCTGCACGGGCGCCGCTGCCAGCGCCTGTTTCGCCGCCGCCAGCGCCAGCGTGGCCGAGTTGCTCTTGGGCGCACAGGCGATGTGCAGCGTGGCGTGCGCCAACGCATACTCGGCCTCGGGCAGGCCGACAAAATCGCACGCCTGGTGCGCGGCCACGGCCAGCGGCAGCGCGAGCGCGTCGGCCAGGCCCACGTCTTCGCTCGCCAGGATCACCAGCCGCCGCGCGATGAAACGCGGGTCCTCCCCGCCGGCGAGCATCTTGGCCAGCCAATACATAGCCGCGTCGGGATCGCTCCCGCGGCAGCTTTTGATGAAGGCCGAAATCGTGTCGTAATGCTCGTCCTCGTCGGCGTCGTAGCGGATGCGCCGCTCGCGGGCGAAGACCTCCAGCTCCCGCTCCGTGACCGCCGCGCCCTCGGGCAACGACAGCACGATCACCTCCAGCGCGTTGAGCGCGCGGCGCAGGTCGCCGTCGCACAGCACGGCGAGATCGGCCAGCACCTTGGCGTCGGCCGCGCAGCCGCGCGCGCCGAGTCCGCGCCCGCGGTCGGCGAGCGCACGGGCGAGCACGCCGGCGACGGCCTCGACCGGCAGCGGCTGCAACCGGAAGAGGTGGCTGCGCGAGAGCAGCGGCGGGTTGACGTAGAAACCGGGGTTGTGCGTGGTCGCTCCGATCAACCGCACATGGCCCTCCTCGACGTCGGGAAGGAGCAGGTCCTGCTGCGATTTGTTGAAACGATGCAGCTCGTCGATGAAGAGCAGCGTGGGCGTCCCGGGCGCGCAGCGCGCGGTGGAGAGGATGTCGCGCAGCTCGGCCACGTTGGACATGACGGCGTTGACTCGCACGAAGCGGCTCCGGGTCTCGTTGGCGATCACCTCGGCGAAACTGGTTTTCCCGCAGCCGGGCGGACCGTAAAAGATCAGGCTGCCGAAACGGTTGCTCCTGATGAGCCGCGTGAGCAGCCCGTCGGCCTGCGTGAGGTGTTCCTGGCCGACGATGTCGGCGAGGACGCGCGGGCGCATCCGCGCCGCCAGCGGCTGCGCGGCCGGACGCGGTTGCGCGACGGACTGGGCGGATTCGCCAAAAAGATCGGGCTGGTCGGGCGACGGCATGGCTGACCGCTAATGGACGCGAATGAGCGCGCAGGGGAAAGGTATTTTTAGATTGGCGTGGATTGGCGGATATGAGCGGTTAATCCCCAAGACCATGACCAGCCGCAGTCTCCGCCACCGCGCTCCGCTTTTATGGGTGTTGCTGCCGTTGATGGCTGGGCTGGTCGCGGGAAAACTCCAGTGGTCGCCCTTGCCGCCGCTGTGGGCGGCGGTCGCGGCGGTCGTCTTCGCGGGCGCGGCCCTGGCCTGGCGGCTTGCCTGGGCGCCGGCACTGATCGCGGGGGTTTTCCTCAGCGGCGCGGCGCTTTACGACCTCCACCGGATGCGCCTGCCGGACTGGGATGCGTTGCCGCCGCGCGAGGTGCGCGCCACCCTGGAAATCGACCGGGTGTTCCCGCCCCGGGCCGACGGCCGGAGCGTGGGCGGCATCGGCCGCGTGATCGCGGCCGAGGCCCACCTGGCGGAACTCGCCGGGCAGCGCGTGTATTTCTCGGCGACCCTGCGACGCGGCGAGGAAGCCCCGCCCCGGTCCAGCCGTGTCGCGCTGGTCGGCGTGCTGGAAACCCTGCCGCGCGATCCGGCCGCCGGCGGTTTCGATGGCTACCTCGCCGATCAAGGCGTCAACTTCAAGCTCACCCGCGCCCGCCTCGCCGGGCCGGCGGGCGGGATCGGCGCCTATGCGCGTTTCCGCGAGGACGCGCTGCGACGGTTCAACGCGATCCTCGGGCACGGCATCGAGCCGCACGCGCGCCACGGCGGGGTGTTGCGCGCGATGCTGCTCGGGCAGCAACAGGAGTTGAGCGACGAGCAGAACGCGTTTTTCCGGGAAAGCGGCACGATGCACCTGTTCTCGATCAGCGGCCTGCACATCGCGGTGATCGCGGCGGCCATCCAGGGCGTGCTGATGCTGATGCGGCTGCCGCAGCTCGCGCGGCTGGTCGCGGGCACGTTCCTGTTATGGCTGTATGTGGACATCACGGGCTGCGCGCCCTCGGCGGTGAGGGCGTTTTTGATGGTGGTCTTTGTGCATGCCGCCCATGCGTTGCGGCTGCCGGGGGGTCCGGTGCCGGCCCTGGCGGCCTCGGCGGTGTGCGTGCTGGCGGTGCGGCCGATGCAGTTGTTTTCGGCGAGCTTCCAACTCAGCTACGGGATCGTGGCGGCGTTGCTGCTGCTCGGTCTTCCGCTGGCCGATCGGTGGAACGAAAAGGCGGCGCTCTTCGCCTGGCTGCCCAAGGTCTCGTGGCGTTGGTATCACTATGCGACGGATTGGTGCTGGCGCGCTCTCCTCGGGGCCGTGGCCATCGGAGCGGCCACGACGCTGTTCGGCCTGATCAGCGGGGTGGCGATGTTCCAGTTGCTCACGCCGGTGTCGCTGCTGGCGAACCTCGTGCTCATACCGGTCGGCTCGCTGGTGATCGTCTCGGGGTTTCTCGCCCTGCTGTGCGGACTGGCCGGCCTGGGCGGACTGGCGATTGTGTTTAATCATGCGAGCGTGCTGGTTTTGGCGGGCATCGAGCTGGCGGTGCGGTTTTTCACGAGCCTGCCCGGGGCGTATCGGGCGGCGGAGTTCGGTTCGGTGTGGTTCGGCTACACGGCGCTTGTCGGGTTGATTGCGGTGATTCTCCACGGCTACGCCCACCGATGGGCGCCCGAGCGCGGAGGGTTCTGGCCGCCCTTCGCCTTCACCCTGCTGGTGCTCGTCCTGGGCGCCCGTTTCCCCGTCACGCCCTGACCAAAACTACCCCATTGTGTTAGTTGTTCCAGAGGGGGCTCGGCCAATAACTAACACAATGGGGTAGTTGTGCGCGGGTGGGGACTTGATTTTGAGGCGGGGGGAGCGCACGGTCGGGCGCATGAAAAGCGCCTACGAACTCGCCATGGAACGTCTCGCCAAAGCCGACCCGGGCAACGGCGGGAAACTCACCGCCGAGAAAAAGGCGCGGCTCGCGGAGATCGACCTCGTCTACAAAGGCAAAATCGCCGAGCGCGAAATTTTCCTCAAACGCCAGCTCGACGAGGCCTTGGCCTCAGGCTCGTTCGACGAGTCGCAAAAAATCCGCGCCCAACTCACGAGCGAACGGCTGCGCCTCGAGGAAGAGCGCGAGGACGAGAAGGAACGCGTGCGCCGGGGCAAATAAACTTCGCGCCCGGCGTGATGCGGCCGCGAACACGCCGCCCCCAGCCAATAGGCGGGACGGGGGGGCGTGGCTACTCCACCGGAACGGTCTGCCCCTTCGACCAGTCCACGCGGTATTTGGTGTAGGTGTCCTGTGACGGCGGCGGTGTGGAGCCGCCGCCGGCGGTGGTGACCATCGGCTTGCCGTCGTCGGTGCCGGGGCCGTTGCGCTTGAAAACGAAGCGGTTGATTTTGTCGAACGTGGTGCGCTTCTCGAAGGTGGGCTGGCGCTTGGCGGCGGCGGCCTCGGCGTCTTTCAGGCGACCTTGGTAGCGCTCGGCCATGTCGTATTTCTTGATCTGGTCGCCCTTGGGCTGGATCGGGGATTTTTCTCCGTCGCGACGGTTGATGACGCGGTCTTTCAGCTCGGGCCTGGGAGCGTCCTTGCGCTCGATGATGGTTTTCTCGCGGGTTTCCTTGAGGTCGATCGGGGCGCGCTTGTCGCCGACGGCGGCGTCCTGGCGCTCGATTTTGTCGGGCTGGTTGAAACGCCGGTCCTGCAGACCGTCGTTGCGCTGGATCGGACGCTGGTTGGCGTCGCGTCCGGGGGAAAGCGGGATGTCGGTGGTCCCGGGGCCGGGGGCGAGCTTGGGGTTTTGCTTCGAGGCGTCGAACTGGGCGGGATCCTCGGCGCACAACCGCAACGGGGCGACGAGGGCGAGAGAGACGAGGAGCAGGGGCGGGGCGAACCTCATAAACGTGGCTGCAATCAATCCGAGGGTCGTCCGGCGGACAAGGTTTATTCCGGCTCGGCGGTGCCCTCGGCAACCCACTCGCGCGCCTCGGGGACCTGGGTGAAGAACGCCTTGAGAGCGTCGCTCAGGTGCTCGGCGTAGCGGTAATGCGCGCCCATGCCGGTGCGCAGTTCGGCCTCGTAGATGAACTTATCGGCATGCGTGCCGTGTTCGAAGGGTGTCTGCGCGCCAAGCAGCAGCGAGTAAACATAGGCCGGCGAACCGCGTTGCATGAGCTCGCGGGTAAGGGCGGCCTGTTCGTCGAGCAGCGGCTGGTGGGCGGCGTGGGCGATCTCGGGCGGCAGGTAGAAGCCTGCCTGGATGAGCGGCGTGTAGCGGTGGCCGGTGCGGTGGCGGTTGAGGTCGCGCAGCTCGGCGATGGCGAGGTTGTTCCAGGCAAAGCTCACGCGCATGCGGCGGGTGGCCGCGCCCTGGTAGCCGTAGCGGTTGGCGCGGTGGCGGAGCGCCTCGGACACGGGTTGGTCTTCGCCGAGGAAGGGTGGCGTGCTGCGGTCAACGTGGACCCATACCTCGTCGGCCAGCGGTGCGGTCGAGAGTCGGGCGAGGCCGAGGCGCAGCGAGGCGGCGAGTTCCTGCCGAGCCTGCTCCTGGTAGGATGGCTCGGCGGAGCTGTGGCGCATGAGGCGGGGGGAGATTTTGAGCAGTTCGCCGCGGATGAGCGCGGCGGCGGCGCGGGCCTCGGGATGGGGCATCGAATCGAGATGCTTCACGGTGGCGGCCCACATGCGGGAGGACTGGACGAGACCGACGTTGGTGCGCGTGGCCAGCGGAATGAAGTAGCGGGCGCGGTCGAGGGCGTAGTTTTTGAGGATGCGCGTGACGACCGCGGGCTTGGCGTCGGCGGGCACGCGCACGCGGCCCGGCTCGGCGGCGCCGAGGGCGTCGAGGCGGGTGTATTCAGAGTTGTAGGCCGCGAAGGCCTTGGCCATGAGCCCGCGCCAGCGCGGGGCGAGGTCGTCGGGGATGCCGATCTCGGCGGGAGCCGGAAGGTTGTCCGCATCCATTGTGATGTAGCGGGTGGACGACTCCTGGCCGTCGGCCATCTGGGCGATCTCGAAGATTTTATACGCCAGCCACATCGAGATGTCGTCGAGGGCGATGGCGAGACCGCCGGTGAGGCCGCCGATGGAGGCGTGACCGTAATCGACGAACTTGAGGATGCGGTCGATGGAGGCGTCGGGATTGGCGAGATCGACCTTTTCCAGGATGGCGTGGATGCCCTCGTTGCTGCGCGAGTAGCGGGCGAGCACGGAGGCGAGCAGCTCGGGCGTGACCTTGGGCAGGTCGGCGGCCGACGGAGGAGGGACGAGGGCGAGGCCGGTAACCTTCATAGCGTGGGCTCAAGCGGTGCCGCAAAACCCCTTGCTCGGGAAGGAAAATCACCGCACAGGTGAGGCCCTGCCTTTCTCCATCATGAAACGCTTCCGGCTTTTCCTCGCGGCCCTGGCCGTCGCCTGCCTGGGCGACGTCGTGTGCGCGCAAACCGGGCCCCGCGCCTCCCATGTGTTCATCGTGAGTTTCGACGGCGGGAAGCCGTCCGTCATCGCCGAGAGCGACATGCCGGTGCTGAAGTCCTTGGTCGCCGGCGGCGCGCACACCTGGGAAGCGCGCACCGTGGTGCCCAGCATCACACTGCTCTCGCACGCCTCGATGATCAGCGGGGTCGGTCCCGCCAAGCACCGGATCACCTGGAACGAGTGGATGCCGGCGCGCGGGCCGATCCCGGTGCCGACGATTTTTTCGCTGGCCCGCCCGCACGGGTTCACGACCGCGATGTTTGCGGGCAAGGCGAAGTTCAAACACCTCAACCTGGCCGGATCGCTGGACGAGTTTGTGCTGCCGTTGCCCAAGTCCGACGCGGCGGCGGTGGCGACGGCGTTCGCCGCGCGCCTGCCTCTGCTCAATCCCGACCTGTGCCTGATCCACTTTGCCGACCCCGACACGGCCGGCCACCAACACGGCTGGGGCTCGCCGGAGCAAAAGCGGGCGTTTGCCGCGAGCGACGCCGCCCTCGGGGTCATCATGGACGCGCTCAAGGCCGCCGGCATAGCCAACTCGAGCGTGGTGATCCTCACGGCCGATCATGGCGGCCACGACAAGACCCACGGCTCCGATTCGCCCGAGGACGTGAACATCCCCTGGATCGCGTGGGGCCAGGGCGTGAAAAAGGGCCGCGTGCTGACCACGCCCGTGAGCACCTGCGACACGGCGGCGACGGCCCTGTGGCTGCTCGGGCTGCCGATCCCGCCGGAGTTCGACGGCAAGCCCGTGGTCGAAGCGTTTGAGTAAACCGCGCATGGAAACGACGGCCGTTCAGTCATGATTCCCAACGTCCTCAGCATCGCCGGCGTCGATCCCTCGGGGGGCGCGGGGCTTCTGGCCGACCTGAAGGCGTTCTCCGCCCTCGGCGCCTACGGCACCGGCGTCGTCGCCGCGCTCACGGCCCAGAACACGCGAGGCGTGACCGGAGTGCAGTCCGTGCCGGTGGAATTCATCACGCAACAGATCGACACCTTATTCGCCGACGTGCGCATCGACGCGGTCAAGCTCGGCATGTTGGGCTCTGCCGAGGTCGCGGCGAACGTGGCCGCCGCGCTGCGCCGCCACGGCGTGCGCCGCCTGGTGGTTGATCCGGTGATGGTCTCCAAAAGCGGCCACCACCTGCTGTCGCCCGACGCCGTCGCCACGCTGCGCCGCGAGATCATCCCGCTCGCCGAGATCATCACGCCCAACCTGCCCGAGGCCGAGGTACTGCTGGACGGACGCCCCATCCGCACGCTGGCCGACATGCGCGCGGCCGCCCGAGACTTGTGCGCGTTGGGACCGCGCATCGTCATGCTCAAAGGCGGCCACCTCGGGGGCGACGAAAGCATCGACGTGATCGACGACGGCGCCTCGCAGGTCGAGTTGCCCGCGGCCCGGATCGTCACCAAAAACACCCACGGCACCGGCTGCACGCTCTCGGCCGCCATCGCCGCGCTGCTCCCGCGGCACGCCGAGCCACTCGACGCGATCCGCGCCGCCAAGGCCTACCTCACCGCCGCCATCGCCGCCTCGGGCCGACTCACGGTGGGCCACGGCCACGGTCCCGTGCATCATTTTCACGGCCTGTGGAGCCGGTGGGAGGGCACGGCTTTTCCTCCTGAACACTTGCCAACCCCCGCCCCTCCCGCAACCTGAATAAACCTTATGCATTTCGACAATCTCCAGCCCGGTCTGAGCGCTCCCCTGCCCCGCCTCGACGACGACGAGGATGACGACGACAAGGGATCCGACGCGGTCGCCAAAAAGTCCGCCGCCCCCGTCGCGATGCTCATCCAGAAAAAATTCCTCGATGAGCGTAAGATTTTCCTCTGGGGCGCCGTCACCGACGAGACCGCCAAGGACATCACCGAGAAACTCCTCTACCTCGAAGCCGTCGGTCCGGGCAAAGACATCCATTTCTACATCAACACCCCGGGCGGCTCCATCACCGCCGGCATGGCCGTCTACGACACCATGCAGATGATCACCTCGCCCATCAACGTGATCGTGACGGGCATGGCCGCCTCGATGGGCTCGATCCTCCTCTCCGGGGCGAAGAAAGGCCGGCGCTTCCTCTACAAACATTCCCGCGTGTTGATCCACCAGCCGCTCATCTCCGGCCGCATGGTCGGCCCGGCGACCGACATCAACATCCAGGCCAAGGAAATGGAAAAGCTCCGCTCCGAGCTGAACCAGATCCTCGCCGAGGCTTCCGGCCAGCCCATCGAAGTCATCAACCGCGACACCGACCGCGATTTTTATCTCAACGCCCAGGAGGCCATCGCCTACGGCCTGGCCGACAAGATCGTGGACAAGGTCTGACCGGCACCGGTCTCCCCAAGACGTCCTGTCCCCGGCGGGCCCTCGCGGGCCCGCCTTATTTTTTATCGGCATCCGGCGCCGGCGGTGGCGCGGTCAGGTCGCGGTACTCTTCGTCCCAACGCAAAGACTGGCGGGTTTCGCCGGCACGATTGGCGGCTTCACGGGCCTCGGGCAGCCACTGCACGCGTGTGTCTTTGGACAAGTTGCGGTTGGCCAGAGCGTTCATCCAAACGACAAACGACGCCTTGGCGTCACCGGTCTCGCCCAGCCTGCGCGCCAGCATGACCGCCAGCGGAGCCTCGTTCGTCGTGTAGTTGCGGCGCTTCGCTGCTCCTTCCAGATTTTGCCGTATGCCGGCCGTGTCGCCGGCGGCTTTTTGCAGGTCCATGATCGCGAGCGCGACCGCGAGGCTGAACCGGGTTTTCTGCGCCTCGACCCCGGCCCAGATCGCCGCGTCGCGCCGGCCCGACCGCTCCAGTTCGCGCATCCGCCGCAGCACCAAGCAAGCCTGCGACTCGGGCGGGAGTTTATCGCGACGCGCCCATTGATCGGCGAAGGGAACCCTGAACGGACGGTAGAGCGGGTCGCCCACCATCATCGCCTGCCAACTGTAAACCGGCACCGCGTAAGCCGCGGCGTCGCCCAACGTGTCGCCGCGCGCGAGGGCCTTGAGGATGAGCTGCGGCCGGTGCGTGAGTTCGAGGTAGGGCTCGGTGACGTTGCCGAAGGTCGCGGTCACGCCGCGCGCCACCAGCGGTCCCACCCAGCCGCGCGTCGTGGAACGGAGGGTGTCCGCCGAGTAGCTGTGGATGTGCAACGCCACCGCGCCGGGAGGAAACCGGAAGCCCTCCTGTGCAAACGGCCCGTTGAGATCGCCGGCATACCAGCCGAAATACAACGCCGGCGCATCCATCCGCGCCCAAGACGGCAGGGAACCGCCGGCGCGATCCACATCGACGTCAAAAGCCAGTTCGTCGAGTTGCCGGGCGGCGTCTTCCAGCCAGCGGTCGCCGGCGGCGTGGGGTCCGCCGATGTCCACATAGCCGCGCCCGATAAGCCCGACCTCCTCGGCGACGAGGGCCTGGTCGATCAGCCGGCGGGCGTCGTCGAACGCGGGGCCGTCGAGCCGGCCGACCTTCACGACGGAGTCGAGGTCGATGCGGGCAGGCCGGTCTTTGTTAAAGAGCGGATTGGGCACAAAGGCGATCATCGGAGGGCTGCCTGCGGCGAGCAGGGCGAACTCGCCATCGACGGAAGCCGCGTTGGTTTTGAAGGCGGGATTGGCAGCCTGCGGCAGGGGCTCGGCCGGCAGTTGGGGGTCGTGGAGGATTTTCAGAGGCACGCCCCGGCATACCACGAGGTAGGATATTTTGTGGCCGGAGACGGCGTATTTTTTCCGGCCGGCGGCGTCCGCCAGGTCCATGCCGATCGCGTCGATCCAGCCGCGCGCCACCAGTTCGGCCCGAAGCGGGTTGAACACGGAGTCGACAAACACGCGCCAGGTGATCGCCTCGTCGGACGGCATGGGCAGCGCGATGATGTTGGCGTTGGGCACGTCGCGTTTCCGCGCGTAATATTCGGCCAGCCGCACCGACTCGGGATCGTCGCGGTTGGCAAGGACGACCACGCGGGCGGACACCTCGTCGGCGCGCGAAACCGCGCCGAGCAACGCAACGATGAATACGAGGCCGAGAACTTGCCGCATCGGGACGGACGTTGCCTGTTGCCGGGCGCCGGGCCAATCCTCGAATGTCGGGAGACGGCGCATTGACCCGCATTGTCACGCGGCCGATTACCCGCCAACGTCGATCCTCAAACATGACCGGGACCGACCTTATCCGCCCTCGCGCCTACCTTGAAAGCCTGCGTCCGCTGGGGCTGTGGACGTTGCTCGTCGCGCCCGTCGGCCTGCTCGCCGGCTCGGCCAGCGCGCTTTTTCTGTGGTCGCTGGATCGCGTCACGCAGATCCGCTTCGATCACCCGTGGCTGTTGTTTTTGCTGCCTCTGGCCGGCGTCGTCATGGCGTGGGTTTACCGGCACCACGCCAAGAACGCGGGGCGCGGCAACAACCTGATCATCGACGAAATCCACACGCCCGGCGGCGGGGTGCCGGCGCGCATCACGCCGCTGATACTCGGGGCCACGCTGGTCACGCACCTTTTCGGCGGCTCGGCGGGGCGGGAAGGCACGGCGGTGCAGATGGGCGGCGGACTGGCCAGCGCGTTTGCCCGGGCCTGCCGCGTCCCGGAAAAACACCGGCGCATGTTGCTCATGGCGGGCGTCGCAGCGGGCTTCGGCTCGGTCTTCGGCACGCCGCTGGCGGGCGCGGTTTTCGCGATGGAGGTGCTGACGGTCGGCCGCGTACACTACGAGAACCTGATCCCCTGCATGATCGCGGCCATCATCGGCGACCTCACCTGCGCGGCCTGGAGCGTCCACCACACCGGCATGATGATCGCGGGGCTGTTGCCAGCCGGACCGTTTACCTTTGGCCAACTCGACTTGCTGGTGCTGGCCAAAGTCGCCGCGGCCGGCGCGCTCTTCGGCGTGTGCGCCCGGCTCTTCGCCGCGACCACGCACGGCTTGCAGGCGGGGTTCGAGCATTATGTGCCGACGTACTGGCTGCGCCCGGTCATCGGCGGCGTGGCGGTGATCGCGCTCGCCCTGGCGCTGGGGACACGCGAATACCTGGGCCTCGGCGCATGGAGCCCGTTTCCCGGCGACGTGACCACGGTGTCGGTTTTCCAGGCGGGCGGGGCCGACGCGTGGAGCTGGTTTTGGAAACTGCTGTTCACCGCGATCACTCTCGGTTCGGGTTTCAAAGGCGGCGAGGTCACCCCGTTGTTTTTCATCGGAGGCGCGCTGGGCAACACCCTCGCCGGTCCGCTCGGCCTGCCGGTGGATCTCGCGGCGGGGCTGGGCTTCGTCGCGGTGTTCGCCGGCGCCAGCAACACGCCCCTGGCCTGCACCCTGATGGGCATCGAACTCTTCGGCGCGCAGCACGCCGTGCTCCTCGCGGTGGCCTGCTGGGTGAGCTACCACTTCAGCGGGCACAGCGGCATCTACGCCGCGCAACGCCCGGGCGTCCGCAAAAACGAGGTCTGACCTGCGAGGTTGGCCCGGGCCGGGAGTCGCCCATGTACCCCGGCGGTCGATTCCTCGCTTCCGTTCCCCGCAAAAGTCTCCAAGGGTAGGTTTTCACCAACACAACGTGAGCTCCCGCAACATACCAGATGACGACGACATGATGCCCGGCGACCTCCCGGCGAGAGAGAAGCCGATGGGGTTCCTGGACCACCTCGACGAGCTGCGGGTGACGCTGGTGAAGTGCGCGGTCGCGTTCGTGGTGTTCGCCTCGTTGATCGGCTTTTTTCTAAAGGAATTCAACGACGTGCTGCTGTGGCCGCTGCACACGGTGCAGCGGGAGAATCCGTCGCTGGTGCTGGAACTCGGCACCAATGCGCCGATGGAGGGTTTTTCCGTCATCATCCAGATGTGCACCATGGGAGGTCTGCTGCTGGCGGCCCCGTTCATGCTGTTTTTTGCCGGGCAATTTGTGGCGCCGGCGCTTTCCGAGCGCGAGTTAAAGGCGGTGCTGCCGGTGTGCGGCACCGCGATGCTGTTGTTCCTGCTGGGGTCGTGCTTCAGCTTTTTCCTGCTGGTGCCGAGCACGCTGCGCGTGGCGGTGGAGATCAACGATCTGTTTGGTTTTGTGACGCGGTGGACCCCGGCGAGCTACTACAGCCTGCTGCTGTGGCTGGTGCTGGGCGTGGGGGCGTCCTTCGAGTTTCCCCTCTTGATCGTGCTGGCCGTGTATGCCGGTTTCCTGCGGGTCGCCACGCTGCGCAAATACCGCCGGCACGCCATCGTGGCCATTTTCATCATCGCGGCGGTGGTCACGCCCACGCCGGATCCGTTTACCCAGCTGCTGTTCGTGGCGCCGCTCTACATCCTTTTCGAACTGGCGATCATCGCCGGCGCACGGGTGGAGAAGAAGCGCGCCCTGGCGGTCGGGGTCTCGTAAGCGGTTGAGGCGGCGGCCCGGCTGAAACCGGGCCGTTGAAACAAGCCGCCCGGCAAGGGCCGGAGCAGCGGCTACTTCTTGATCGCGGCCAGGACCTCGGGGTGGCTTTCGAGGTAGCGGTTGAGTTTTTCCAACGACTCGAAGGTTTCCGCGCTCACATGGTGCTCCATGCCCTCGACGTCATGATCGACGACCTCCTTTTCGAGTCCGAGCAGGGTGAGGAAATTGGTCAACAGCTCGTGCCGGTGGGCGATGCGGGCGGCGACCTGCTCGCCCGCGCGGGTGAGGACCATGCCGCGGTATTTTTCGTATTTGACGAGGCCCTCGGCGTCGAGGCGCTGGACCATCGTGGTCACGCTCGCCTGGGAGATCTTGAGCTCGGCGGCGATGTCAACGACGCGGGCGTAGCCCTTGGTCTTGATGAGCTCGCTGATGCGTTCGAGGTAGTCCTCCACCGCGGAGGACGTGCGCGGAGGTATGGAGTTTTCCGACACGAAAGGGATCACCCCACGACTGCGCGGGGTGCGGTCACTGTTTCTGCTTGGCGGCCAGACGCTGGGCGCTCAGGACGACGCGGAACATCTGGATCGCGAGCCAGAACACACCGCTCATGCAGGCGGCAGTGAGGCCGGCCCAGAGGAAAATCATCTTTGGATCGTTGGAGGGGACGTGCGACTTGAGGAGACCGAAAAGGAAAACGAAGAAGGCGACGACCAGAACGGCATCGACCGCCAGGCTGACCGGCGAGGTGAGTTTCGCGAGCTTGATATCGGCGGAATGGGTGGCGGGCTGGTGGGACATGATCTGGCAACGAGACGCGGAGGCGGCGGGGTTGTCCATCCGTTTTTTGGGGTGCACCGGCAAATCGGTGTTCAAAAAGCGGGGGCGGATGCGCGAGCATGAGCGACGGCCGCCCGGACGGGATACCCATCTCGGGCCTTGACGCAAAGTTGTCGTGAAGCACATTCACCCTTCCTCATTGCCTGATGGTGTAATGGCAGCACAGGTGACTTTGACTCACCTAGTCATGGTTCGAATCCATGTCGGGCAGCCACTTTAGTTCAAAACCCGAACTTTGGCAGAAATGTCGAAGTTCGGGTTTATTCTTTTGTAGCCTAAGCACTTCAAGGGGTGAAGTAACTTTGACGTTTTCGGCTGGGTTCGGATTGGAGTGGAAAATCGGCTCCTCTTACCGCTGAGGAGGAGTGAAGCCGAAAATCCGTCAAAGTTTCACGGTGCCACTTTTGCGGGCTGGATCGCCCACCGCTTCAGCAAGGCGGCGAACGCGGCCTCCTGCTTGAGTGCGTGCATCGCGGCGACAGCCACCCGCAACGAAAAGCGTCGTTCCCTGTTCGAGGCGCAAGATCAGGTGGATCGGCGACGGGACGAATTGATTGCCGCCATCGAGGGCAAGCTTATACAGGACAGAGCAATACACCCTCTGTTTACAATTCGCTGGATCCTTGGCTCCTAAAACTAAAATTAAACGATTTCATTAACCCTAAAGGTTAAACAAATCTTGCCACCTGCGGTCTATGGAATTTACTTTTCGAAACAAAAAACTCGAAAAAGCCCTCACCACGACGCGCGACATGGTCGCCCTTCATGGTGAGCGCCGAGCCAAACTGATCCAACAACGCCTCTCCGAAATCGAAGCCGCTCCCACCCTCGCAATGCTCCGCATGTTGCCGCGTCCCCGCTGCCACGAACTTAAGGGCAACCGCAAGGGCCAGCTCTC
The DNA here is from genome assembly GCA_903876795.1 of uncultured Verrucomicrobiota bacterium. Taxonomy (GTDB): domain Bacteria; phylum Verrucomicrobiota; class Verrucomicrobiia; order Opitutales; family Opitutaceae; genus Rariglobus. The sequence goes on along the minus strand of CAIRBK010000091.1, from coordinate 1,680 downwards.
CGTCGATCTCGATCATCCATACCGTCTTTTGTTCACGCCTGACCATGATCCCGTTCCCCAAGCCGCCGCCGGCGGCATGGACTGGGCCGCCGTCACCCGCGTCTGCATTCAGGAAATCGCCGACACCCATGAGTAAATCAGTCACCAAGTTTAATCCCGATTACGCCGTCCCTCCGGGTGCCACTCTGCTTGAGACCATCGAGGACCTAGGGATGACCCAGACCGAGCTTGCCCAGCGCATGGGCCGCCCGCTCAAGACCATCAACGAGATCATTAACGGCAAAGCCGAGATCACCGCCGAAACCTCCATCCAGCTGGAGCGCGTCACCGGCATCCCTGCCGCGTTTTGGAACAACGCCGAAGCCACTTACCGCGAACGCAAAGCCCGCCTTCAGGAACAGGAGCAGTTGGCCGCGCAGACCAGTTGGCTCTCCCGATTCTCCTATTCCGCCATGCTGGAGCTGAAGCTCATCGCTCCCGCTGCGGATGATCGCGCCCGCGTCGGCTCCCTCCTCAGCTTCTTTGGCGTCGCTTCTTCCGAACAATGGGAAATCACCTACTCCGGCTTGGAAGGTGCCGCCCGTGAATCCAACGGACATAAAAGCGACCTAGGCGACTTGAGCGCATGGTTGCGGGCTGGAGAGATCATGGCCCAGCGGTGCCACACCCAACCCTACGACAAAGCAAAATTCCAAGCCGCGCTCGCGGATATCCGCCGGCTTACTGCCGAAAATCCGGCGAAAATCTGGCCCAAAGTCTGCGCCCTCTGTGCCGAGGCGGGTGTCTCCGTGGTGCTCGTTCCCGAACTGCCCAAAACCCATGTCTTTGGTTTCACCCGCTGGCTTACATCGCATAAGGCGATTATCCAGCTGAGCCTGCGCTACAAAACCGACGACCTGCTCTGGTTCACCTTCTTCCACGAAGCCGCCCACATCCTGCTTCACGGCAAAAACGACGTGTTCATGGAGTTTCGCGGCGTAGAAAGCCCCAAGGAAACCGAAGCCAACACTTGGGCCGCCGATTTTCTCGTGCCCAAGAAAGAGTGGGCCTCTTTTGTGACCAATGTCCCTCGTCCGGTAACCGAAGCAGCCATCAGCCGCTTCGCTCGCGAGCAAGGTATCGCACCCAGCATCGTGCTCGGTCGCCTTCAGCATCGCGAAAATTTGGTCGCCAAAAGCTACTTCAACACCTCATTAAAACGGTCTTTGTCCATCGCATGGTCCGGATTGACCCCGGCAGCAAAATGACGATGGAGAAGCCAGCAAACACACGCGCCGTGCCTCTCGTTCGTAAGATCGATGCACATCAAGGGCGCGTTTTTTTTATTTTCGCTGATTACAAGCCGCGAACCTGCTGCTTTGTTCCTTAACAAACCCACGCTTTCACGCCATGTCTGCCACTAATTTTAATACTAAAAACGACACGTTCCGAAAGCTTCTTGGTAACGGTCTGACCTACCGCATCCCTCCCTTTCAGCGCGATTACAGTTGGACCGAAACCGAGTGGGAAGATCTCTGGGCCGAAATCCTTGGCACACTCAAGGGGACTCCTAAATTTAGCATATCATTGATTAACAATGGCATAAATTGTGCATAGGCTGTATCTCAATGAGCCTGAATCAATATACATTCTTTGGGGATCACGCAGCGCTGGAGTCGTTGACCCAGCACGGAGACCGGT
>CAIRBK010000090.1 GCA_903876795.1 uncultured Verrucomicrobiota bacterium | reverse complement strand
TTGCCGCCCGCCGTCGTAAACACAAAATCGCCTTCACCCGCCGGGTGAAACTCGCTGACAGTCTCGGTTTGCATACAAACCCCTGTGCAGCAGATGCCTCGCCAATATCCGCAGCCCTTTAACTGCGCATTTAAGGTTTATTGGAGAAACAGTCCCATCAGCCCGTCTGCACCCATTCATTCGAAATCGTTCAAGAGCCACCGCTATCTTTCTTGGTGATGGAGCCCATTAATTCGGCCGGTTAAAAACGATCTCGCTATGGCCCATCGTATTATCCTCAACGAAACGTCCTACTTCGGTCCGGGCTCGCGCAGCGTGCTGCCCGACGAGATTAAGCGCCGCGGCTTTGCCAAGGCCCTCTTTGTGACCGACAAGGAGCTCCTCAAGTTTGGGGTGGCCCAGAAGGTCCTCTCCGTGCTCGATGCCGCCGGGGTTCCCTACGCGGTCTTCGATGACATCAAGCAGAACCCCACCATCGCCAACGTGAACGCCGGCATCACCGCCTTCAAGGCCTCGGGCGCCGACTTCATCGTGACCGTGGGCGGAGGTTCGTCCATCGACACCGCCAAGGCCATCGGCATCGTCATCAACAATCCCGAATTCGCCGACATCACCTCTCTCGAAGGCGTCGCCCCGACCCGCAAGCGCAGCGTGCCCATCATCGCCCTGCCCACCACCGCCGGCACCGCCGCCGAGGTCACCATCAACTACGTCATCACCGACGAAAAGGCGGTCAAAAAGATGGTCTGCGTCGATCCCAACGACATCCCGGTGCTCTCCATCGTGGATGCCGAGCTCATGTATTCCATGCCCAAGGGCCTCACCGCCGCCACCGGCATGGACGCACTCACCCACGCCATCGAGTGCTACATCACCCGCGCCGCCTGGACCATGTCCGACATGTTTGCCCTCCAGGCCATTTCCATGATCTCGGCCAACCTCGCAGAGGCGGTCAACAACCCCACCTCGTCGTCCGCCCGCAACGGCATGGCGGTCGCCCAATACATCGCCGGCATGGGTTTCTCCAACGTCGGTCTCGGCATCGTTCACTCGATGGCGCACCCGCTCGGCGCGTTTTACGACACCCCGCACGGCATCGCCAACGCCGTCCTCCTGCCCTATGTGCTGGAGTATAACGCCGTCGGTTCCGCCCCCCGCTACCGCGACATCGCCCGCGCCATGGGCGTTCCCGGCGTGGACGGCATGACCGAGGCCGCCGCGGTCGCCGCCGCCATCAACTCCGTCAAGGCACTCTCGAAGGCCGTCGGCATCCCCGAAAAACTCCGTGACATCGGCGTGAAGGAAGCCGACCTGCCCCGCCTGGCCGTGGCGGCCTTCGGCGACGTGTGCACGGGCGGCAACCCGCGCATCACCTCCGTCCCCGACATCCTCGAGATCTACAAGAAAGCGTTCTAACCGCACCGCCTTCCACCCGCCGTCCCCCCGCCGGAACAATCACCCCGTGGTGGGGGTTGTTCCGGCGGCGGGGACGGCCTGCTTTTTGCTACCCGGCCAACTCTCGGCCCGCCCGATACGATGTCGCGTGCCGTTTCCTTCGCCCCGTGCCCGATCCTTCAGAAGATTCCATCACGCTTCCCATCATGCCCGATGTTCAACTCGGCTTTTCGTTTGCCCAGGCTCCCGCTTTATCTCCGGTCCCGCACCTCCGCGACGAAATCGCCCGCATCTGGGGCCTGCCGCTCGGCGAACACGTCGAAATCGCCATCCTGCGCGGCCCCTGCGACTCCCTGCGAGGCCGCCTCGACCTCCGTCAAGCCCCCGATCTTCCCCTGAATCCGCGCCAGCCGCTCACCCTATCCGTGAACGGTGTCATCTTCTCCAGCCGCGACATCGGCCGGTGGAAAATCGTTTGATCCGCCCTGCGGCCAAACCGCACACACGGGCGTCATCACTTGGTGATCAGCTTGTCCAGGGATTGGACCCACTTCTCGGCGCCGCCTTTTTCGTAACCCATCTCGCCGACCCGCCTGCCCTGCGAGTCCAGCACCATGATCGTCGGGTATCCGCGCACGCGATATTTCGCGGCCAATTCTTGGTTTTGTTTCTTTTCGGCGGCGCTTTGCGGCTTGTTGCGGGGGAAATCGAGCTTCACCAACACGAGTTTTTCTTTGGCATAAGCGGCGAACTCCGGCTGTGAAAAAACCTCCTTGTCGAGGCGTATGCACCAGCCGCACCAGTCGGAACCCGTGAAATTAAGCAACAGCGTCTTCTGCTCGGCCGCCGCCTTTTGCTCGGCCGCCTTGTAATCGGTCATCCAGTCGAGCTCGGCCGCATGAACGGCACCTAGGGAAAGAAACGCAAAAACCAGGAGGGCGAAGAAACGATTCATGGCGGGATGAAGGGTTGTGGCGGTTGGCGGACAACCCAAGCCTGACCGTAAACCTGTCCTGCCGGCAAATGTTTACCTCGGCCCGGCGGTGTTTTTCACGGGGCGACGCTCAATACCGCACGCTTTTCCCGAAGTAGCTCAGGAGCCAGTATTCCTTCCACACGCGGTAGCGGCCTTCGTGGCTGATCTTGCCGTGTTCCTCGCGGTCGGCATGCGGCGCGAGAAAGCCCAGCTCGGTGTTGATGCGCTCCAGCTCACGTTGCTGGCCGTTCAAGTCAGTCAACGGGTCCGTCGTCCAAGGCACCACCTGCTCGCCACCGCGGGCCACGCGCTCGCGGTGCAATTTCACCAAGCCGGCCAGCGAACGCCGCCAGGGGTTGCGCGACATCAGCCAATTTTCAGGATAAAATCCGCCAAAGGGGAGGTGCAGGTTGTCGGTCACATAACGATAGCCGCCCGCCGTGTTCGTCGAGAGGCTGTAGCATACCGCCAGCGCGCCATTCCCCTGCGGCAGAAAGGTGATCTGGAGTCGCACGCCGGCCTCGGCGTCCTGATAAACCGACACTCGCAGGTAAATGCTCGGGCCGACTTCGGCCTTGAGCGCCTGGACCTGCTTAAACCCGTTCGCGCGGAGCCAGTCGCGGATTTTAAGGAAGCGCGGCAGGGTGGGCCACTCTTCCCCCGAATGGTTGAGCGTAAAACGCGGGAAGAGCGGCAGCGGGCTGACGCTGAGCGCATGGATGGCCAGCCAGTTGTAGAGTGTCTCGATCAGAAACCACACGAGGAAGAACGTCCCGACGACCACCGGATAAGGCCGGTCCATCCAGCCCAGATCCTCGACGATGGCGGCGGCCCCGAACGCAAAGATGAACCAACGCAGCCAACGATTGATGATCGCCAGCACGGGGGAGCCCTGCCGCTGGTTAAGCTGCAACAACACCAGTGACAAAATAATCGCCGACAAAAGCGCGTAATCGGGGTTCATGACTGCTTTCCGAATGCAAGGGCGGCTTCACGCCGCGATGGAAGTGTTGGGTTATTCCATTCGTGGCACAATGCCGCTTCTGGAAAAACCCGCCGGCTCAGCTCAAGCGGACCGGCATGATGACGCAGATGAAGTTTTCCAGCGTCTTGAACACGCCGGGGCTCAACTCGTCCTTCAGCTCGAAAAACACCTCGTCCTTCGTCAATGCCTTGAGCGGATCGAGCACGAATGCGGGGTTGAATGCGACCTGGAGGTCCGGGCCGCTGTAGGCGATCGCCATCGACTCGTGGGCCTCGCCGAAGTCGGGGCTTTGCGCGGTGATTTCGAGGAGGTTGCTCGTGAGCTTGATCTTGACCGAGTTGGACTTCTCGGAGGTGACCAGTGCGGCGCGGTGTACGCACTGTAGGAAGAGTTCGCGCTCCAGCTTGATGCGCTGGTGCGTCTCTTTGGGGATGACCTGCTGGTAATTCGGGTAGTTGCCCTCGACTACCTTGGAGTAGAGATAGATCGAGTCCACCAGACCGCTGGAATCCTTGTCGGTGTTGATCTGGAAGGACGCGCGGCGCTCGTTGAAGGCGATTTTGAGCTTCTCGCCCTTGTCCAACATGCGCGTGAGTTCGGATACGGTCTTTGCGGGCAGGATGATGCTGCCGGCGCTTTCTGCGGGCACTTCGAGTTCCTTCGAGATGAGGGCGAGACGGCGGCCGTCGGTGGCGACCAGGGAGAGCTTGGCGTCGCGGAAATTGAAATACACGCCGTTCAGGATGTAGCGGGTCTCGTCGGTGGACTGGGCGTAGGAAACGCTCTTCAGCATCGAGGTGAGCTCGGCCTGCTCCAGGGTGAAGCTCTTGTCGTCGCCAAACTCGGGGAGGGGAGGGAACTCCTCCTTGCCGATGCCGACGATGCGGAAAGTGGAACCGCCGGAGGTGAGTTTAACCTGGTGGTTGGGCGTGGCGTCGAAAGACACGTCCACGTTGGGCAACTCGCGGATGATCGTGGCCAGGCGTTTGACGGGGAGAGTCACCGCGCCGCCTTCCTTCACGTCGGCCTTGATCTTGGCCCGGATGCCCAGGTCGAGGTTGGTGGTGGTGAGGGAGATGTAGTCCTTTTCGGCCTCGATCAAAACGTTGCTGAGGATCGGCATCGTGGCCTTGGAGCCGACGACGTTGAGAACCTGGGCGAGGCCGTTGCTGAAGTGATCGCGGTTGATCTTGAATTTCATGGAAAGGGGATGGGCGTGGAGAGACGCAAAAGCGGAAGTTAACAAAGGATAAAAGATACCTAGTTCAATGATATATGTTATCCGTCTTATTATGGCCTGCCAGTAACTGCCATAACTTGAGATTTTCCCTGCTAAAAAAGGGCAGCCGATGTCGTGAAAAACCTAGATAGGCCTGACCAACAAGGGACGGGTTGTGCACAACGCAGAAGTTATTGGTCGGTTATTGGTCGGTTGATCCCAGAATCACTCACACCAAGGGCGCGCGTTTGATCAAACCGTGTCGCCGCCAGTGCCGGACCAAACCGAAGAAGATGTAACCGAGGCACACGATGAACATGCCGTATTCCTTGAACCGCACAACGGTCGCCCCCACCGCCACGTAAATCACCAAGGTCGTGAGCTTGGTCTTGGTGCGCAGGTCGATCTGTTTGCCGCTCGGATAACGCACCGTGCTCACCATCAACATCGCCACCAACAACAGCAGCGCGGGCAACCCGAGAGCGAGCATCTGCAATGATTTGTCGTGCTCCAAGAGGTTCAATAAAAACAACATAAGGGCAGCTACAGTGCCGGCGGCGGCCGGCACGGGGAGACCCACGAAGTCTTTGTTGGCGGGTTTGGACCCGGGTCGCTGGAGCAGCGGGTGGGTGATCACGTTGAACCGCGCCAGCCGGATGCCCGCGCACAGCAGATAGATAAATCCAATCAAACCGCCGGCGCTCAGCAGGGTTTGATCCCCGCCGGCTGGCTTCACGATCAGGAAAAACACCATCAAAGCCGGGGCCAACCCGAACGAGACGATGTCGGCCAATGAATCAAATTCGGCGCCGAAGAGGGATTCACGACCCCCCATGCGGGCGAGTCGGCCGTCGAGTGCGTCGAAGGCCATCGCCCCGAAAATATACCAGACGGCGTCGCGATAGAGCGCTATGGCCTCCGGCGGAATGCTCCCGGCGGTCTCCGCCGCCCCGCGGGCGATGAAACTGGCTTCGATGCAGCGCAGGCAGGCGGCGAAACCGCAGAACAGGTTGCCCGCCGTCATCAGGTTGGGCAGGAAATAAATGCGGCTGGCCTGCTCGATGTTGGGGGCGCCGTCGCCATCGGGGTCGGTCGGTCGGGGAGGTGCGTCGGCCATGGCGAAGGGGAAGGCTTATTTCTTGGTGAGCGACTCCAGGTATTTCCAGAACTTGGAGTGTTGTTCGACCAGCTGGGTCTCGGTCACGGGCAGCTTGTTGCGCATCAGGAAGTCTTCCAGCGAGTTTTTGTGGAGGATATACAGGACGTGGAGGATGTCCGCCCCCTTGGTTTCAAAATAGAACCGATGATCGCCCGAACGCAGCCGGTAGAGGCTTTGGCCGGCGCGGGAGAAGCGACCGAGCGGTTCGCGCGGGTGCTCCAGATCGGCGGGCTTGAGCAGGCTGATGGGTTCGACGGCTTCAAGCTGTTGAAGTTTGTCGAGCCTGTTCAGCTCATGCATGCTCTGCTCGGAAAAGGTGACCTGATACATGTTGGCCGCCAAGCTCTAGGCCCTGCCGGGGATCCAGCAACGCAATTTGTGCTGCGGCGGCTCTTCCGGCTGCCACGCCAGCGAGAAATAAGTGGCGTCGTGGCCTCTCGCGGCGCACACCTGAAGCGATGCGTCGGAGCGCGTTTGCCCTTATCTTTGCCATCCTGTCGGCGTGCCTCGCGGCGCGGGCGCCCCTGCCTGCGGCCGAACCGCTGGAACTCGACATCCCCGTGTTGGTAGCCGGCTACGGCTCGGCGTTTTTCGAGCAGGCCGCCCGCGAGTTCGAACAGGTGCGTCCCGACGTGAAGATCCGCCTGCGGGGCAATCCACGCATCAACGACCAGGTGCGCATCCGCGTGATGGCGGGCGACGATCCCGACGCGACCGACGCGGTGCTGCTTTACCCCAACCTCATCAAGGCCGGCCGCATCCTCGACCTCGCGCCCTACCTCGACGGGCCCAACTGGGAAGGCGACGCGCGCTGGCGCGACACGTTTCTCCCCGGCGTGCTCGACCGGTGGGACGAGGGCGGCAAGATCCACGGCCTGCCTTTCGCCCACGCGGTCTGGACCGTTTTCTACGACAAAAAACGCTTTCGGGACAACGGCTGGGCCGTGCCGCACACCTGGGACGAGCTCTTCGCGCTTTGCGAAACCATGGAGCGCTCCGGGGCGGCCCCGCTGTCGCTGCCGGGCGTGTTCATGCGCTATGGCGACGCCTTCCTGCGCGCCGCGCACTACAACCTCGTGGGACCCGACGGCTGGCGCGCCTACAACCGGCTGGAGCCCGGCACGCGCACCGATCCGCGCTTCATCCGCGCCGCCGGCGTGCTGCAGCGCCTCTCCACCCGCCACCTCGTGAAGGGTTGGGAGGGCATGACCCACACGGCGGCCCAGCTCGCCTTCATCGACGGCCGCGCCGCCATGACGTTGTCCGCCTCTTGGTTCGCCAGCGAGATGAAGGGCAAACTGCCCGCCGGCTTCGAACTCGGAGCCATGAACCTGCCCGTCTTCTCCGACGGCGTCACGCCGGCCGACACGCTGCAGACGCAGAGCGCATATTACTTTTTGTTCGCGGGCGGAGACCCGGCGCGGGAGCGGGCGACGGTGGAGTTTTTCCGTTTCCTGACCTCGCGTGAAAACGCGCGCCGTTTTGCGCGCACGGTGGATTCGCCGGTGGCCCTGCGGTCGGTCGGTGCGGACGATTTTTCGCCGCTCATGCGGGACACCGCGATGTTGGTGGCCAAGGCGCCCCCCTCGTTCGACGCCGCGCCGCCGGCGTCGGCGACCCAGCTTGCCGTGATCAACCAGGCGCTCACGGACGCGCGTTACCGGTTGATGACCGGCCGCATCACGCCGGCCGAGTTTGGCGAGCGCCTCGAGGCGGCGGCGATGGCGGCGCGCGCCCGCGAAAGCGATCCCGACCGGGTGGAGACGCGTCATGGTTTCGCGGCGGCCGCCCTGCTGCTGGCGCTGGCCGCGCTGGTTGCATGGCTGGCATGGATGCGGTCCAGGACGACCCTGCGCCGGTCCGGCGACTCTCCGGCGGAGGCCGAGCACCTCGGTCGCCTGCGCGGCCCGCTGGCGGCCGGCTTCGTGGGGCCGGCGCTGGCGTTGTTTGGCGCGCTGGTCATCCTGCCCGGGCTCGCGTCGTTCGTGTGGGCGTTTACGCGTTGGGACGGGCTCGGGGAGCGCACATGGGCGGGGTTGTTCAACTTCAAGTGGCTGCTCCTGGAGAGCGACGTGTTCTGGTTCGCCCTGCGCAACAACCTCTACCTGATGCTGGCGCCCGCGCTGGTGGTGGTGCCGGCGGCGTTGTTTTTCGCCACGCTCATCCATCGGGGCGTGTGGGGGGCGTCGGTTTTCCGCGTCGTGTTCCTGTTTCCCAACCTGCTGGGCGGGATCGCGGCCTCGCTGCTCTGGATGAGCGCCTACGATCCGCATGGCGGCTTGGTGAACGCTGCGCTGGTGAAGCTGGGCTTCGAGGGTTTCCGGGGTTTCGCCTGGCTTTCCCAGGCGCACCTTTACGGGGCGTTGCTGCCGATCTACCTGTGGATGGCCTGCGGGTTCAACCTGGTGCTGTATCTGGCCGCGATGGAGGGCATCCCGGCCGATCTCTACGAGGCGGCGGAGCTGGAGGGGGCGTCGCCGGCGCGGCAGTTTTTCACGATCACGCTGCCGCTCATCCGCGAGGTGCTGGTGGTCTCGGCGGTGTTTTTGGTGATCGGGGGACTCAACGCCTTTGAGATGATCTGGCTGCTGACATCGCAGGATCCGGCCAGCGGTTCGCACACGCTGAGCACGTTGATGGTCTCGACGATGTTCCAGGAATTTCAGGTCGGCCGCGCCACGGCCATCGCGGTGGTGATGTTCGTCCTCGTCCTGATCGGCAGCGCGGCGGTGATGCGCGCGCTCAAGCGCGAGACGGTCGAGCTTTAAGCACGCGGCGCGCTCAGCGGCGTGACGTTTCGGTCCTTCCGATTTTCTAGTGGCAATGGGGAAGGGCAAATGGCCAGCAAGATCGAGGCTGCCACTTAAGAGCAGGATGCTGCCGCTCCATGGGAGAAGGTTTTGCGAGACGGGACGACGGGCGTGTATCGCCGAGGCACTAACCGTCCGCGACGGACCGGATCACCAAATATACATGTATTTTTCTTGCACCTACACGCCATACTCGCCATCGGTTTGCCTGCCTGGTGATAATCCAATGAATCAAGCCATGACCCTGCGCCCTATTCTTGGTCTGCTACTTGTAATCGTCGCACCCGTGTCGGCCTCCGCCCTCACTTACTCCGACTGGCGGGCGGCGAGTTTCACCGAAGAGCAGCTCTACGACGAAGCCATCTCGGATGCGACGGCTGATCCTGACGGCGACGGGATGACCAATTTGCACGAATATGTGTTTGCGGGCCAGCCGTTGAACGCGGAGGCCAACTTATCCCCGGTTTTGGAAACCATGGCCGGGACACTGGCGCTGACCTACC
>CAIRBK010000089.1 GCA_903876795.1 uncultured Verrucomicrobiota bacterium | reverse complement strand
TTGCCGCCCGCCGTCGTAAACACAAAATCGCCTTCACCCGCCGGGTGAAACTCGCTGACAGTCTCGGTTTGCATACAAACCCCTGTGCAGCAGATGCCTCGCCAATATCCGCAGCCCTTTAACTGCGCATTTTAGGTTAATAGGATGCTCGGGGCTCATCGCTTCGATCCGGGCATATCGCTGTGCGATGGATCAGAAAGGTTACCTGCGGTTTTTTTAGGATGTTCCTCTGTTCGGTGATCCTCGCCAGATCCTGTCACAGCCGCTCGATTTCGGTCTGTAAGGCCTCGTGTCCGTCGATTCGGGGCAGGCTCAGGATACAACCAATGCTGTTTACGGTTAGTGAAGTCGTTGTAAGTGCGAATACGGCCATTATTTAGTGCCCAAAAAAAAGGTACGTAATCATAGTTTGAATACATTTTTTGGCCTGATTTGTTGTAACCGGGGTGGTGGTGGGGTGGGCTGCCGTGGGAGGCATTTTTCACGTGCGGATGTCTCCGAGCGGTTGGCAGCGCTTGTTGCCGAAGGCGCGGCCTTAGCAGGGCCTGGTGTCGGGATATGGAATCCTGGAGTTGCAGACGGGAATGGCGGAAGCGGCGCATGCGCACTTTGCCCTTGTGGCGGTTGGATTGCCTATGTTTGATGGGAGATTACTACCTCTCAACGAGCGTTGTTTGTTTGGAATGACGAACGCTTTTTAATCCAGAAACACCGAGCCGAAGGGTCGGTTTTTCCGGGCGTCAATTTTTTTTCCAAGAATCTTCTTGCCGAGGCTCCCTGCCTTGGTAGCTTCCACCTCTTTTCCTCATTTCATAGCCACTCATCGATATGCCCACCATCAACCAACTCGTGCGCAAAGGACGTCGCCAGATTCGCGCGAAATCCAAGTCGCCCGCGCTTTCCGGTAATCCTTTCCGCCGCGGCGTGTGCGTGCAGGTCATGACCCGCACACCCAAGAAGCCCAACTCCGCTATCCGCAAGGTCGCCAAGGTTCGCCTGACCAACGGCAACGAGGTCATCTCCTACATTCCCGACGAGGGCCACAATCTCCAAGAGCACTCCATCGTGTTGGTTCGTGGCGGTCGCGTGAAGGACTTGCCGGGCGTGCGTTACCATATCGTTCGCGGCACCCTCGACGCCACGGGCGTGGAAAAGCGCCGTCGCAGCCGCTCTAAATACGGTGTAAAGCGTCCGAAGGCCGCCAAGAAGTAACCTATAAGAAATCCTAGTTATGTCACGCCGCCACAAAGCCGATAAGCGCCAGACCACCCCGGATATCCGCTACAACAGCACGCTTGTAGCCCATCTCGTCAACGTCGTCATGGAAGACGGCAAGAAGAACACCGCCGAGCGTATCGTTTACGGTGCCTTCGAGAAAGTCTCCGAGAAGCTTGAAAAGGGTGATCCTGTCGATCTCATGATTGGTGCATTGGAGAACGCCCGTCCACGTCTTGAGGTAAAGAGCCGCCGCGTCGGTGGTGCGACTTACCAGGTTCCAGTGGAAATTTCCTATGAGCGCCAGGAGAGTCTGGCCCTTCGCTGGATCGTTTCTGCCGCAGCCGCCCGAAAGGGCCAGCCGATGCGTGAGGCTCTCGCCGCTGAGATAGTGGATGCATACAACAACACTGGCACGGTCGTAAAGAAAAAGGAAGACACCCACAAGATGGCCCAGGCTAACCGAGCCTTCGCCCACCTCCGCTGGTAAACCGTTAGTTATTCGCCGACCATGTCCGAAGCTCCCGTCATTTCCATCGTCACCGAGAAATCCAAGATCTCCGCCGCCAACGCGAAGGACCGTCCGTTTCCCCTCGAGTGGACTCGTAACATAGGCATTGCCGCGCACATCGACGCCGGCAAGACGACCACCACCGAGCGGATTCTCTTCTACTCCGGCGCAGTCCATAAGATGGGTGAGGTGCACGAGGGAACTGCCGTGACCGACTGGATGGAGCAGGAGCGTGAGCGAGGCATCACCATCACCGCCGCCGCCATTTCCTGCGCATGGAACGCCTCCTGTGGTCCGTGGAAGGGCATCAAACAGCGTATCAATATCATCGATACTCCAGGACACGTGGACTTCACCGCCGAGGTGGAGCGTTCCATGCGAGTCCTCGACGGTGCCGTCGCTGTTTTCTGCGCCGTAGCCGGTGTTCAGCCCCAGTCCGAGACCGTCTGGCGCCAGGCCAACAAATACGGTGTTCCCCGCATTGCCTTCATCAACAAGATGGATCGCACGGGTGCAGATTTCTTCCGCGCCGTCTCCGAGATGCGCGAGAAGTTGGGTGCCAACGCGCACCCTCTCTTTATTCCGATCGGCAAGGAGGAGACCTTCAGCGGTCTTGTGGATCTGGTGCAAAACTGTGCTTACCTGTTCGAGGATCCCATGAACATGGACCTTGATCCAAAGCGCCATCCGATCCCCGCCGAACTCGCCGCACAAGCCAGGGATTACCGCGAGAAACTCATCGAGGCCGCCTCCGACTTTGATGACTCGCTAGCCGAGAAATATCTCGGAGGCGAGGAGATCACCCCGGCCGACCTCTTGGTTGCGGTTCGCAAGGCCACGATTTCCATGAAGTTTACCGGCGTCGTTCCGGGCTCAGCCTTCAAAAAGAAGGGTGTTCAACGCTTGCTTGACTGTGTGGTCAACTATCTTCCCAGCCCGATTGACGTCCCCCCGATGAAGGGCGGGGACAGCGACGGCAACTCAGTCTCCGTCGTCGTTGACGACAAAGCGAAGCTGGCAGGTCTCGCATTTAAGCTCTGGACCGACCCGTTCGTCGGCAAGTTGGTTTTCTACCGTGTTTACACCGGCACTGTTACCAAAGGCGCTTCTCTTTACAATCCTCGCACGCGTCGTAGCGAGCGCGTCAGCCGTCTTGTACTCATGCGCGCGATGGACCGCGAAGAAATCGACATCGCCTATTCGGGCGACATTTGCGCGCTGGTCGGCGTGAAGGACGTCATCACCGGTGACACGCTCTGCCATGAGGACTACGACGTTCGGCTAGAGCCGCCGTCTTTCCCCGAGCCTGTGATCGCGATGTCGATCGAACCCAATTCCAAAGCTGACCAGGAGAAGTTGGGTAATGCTCTTCAGCGTCTCGTTGCGGAAGATCCGACATTGCGTGTCAAGACCGATACAGACACCGGCCAGACGATTCTCGCCGGCATGGGCGAGCTTCACCTTGAAATCATCGTCGACCGAATGAAACGCGAATTCAAGGTCGAGGCCACCGCAGGCAAGCCCCAGATTGCCTATCGTGAGACCATCACCGCCAATGCCGACGGTGAGGGCAAATTCATCCGTCAGTCCGGTGGTAAAGGCCAATACGGTCACGTCATCGTCAAGATGGAGCCCAATGAAAAGGGCAAGGGCGTCGAAGTATTCAACGAGACCGTTGGTGGTTCCATTCCCAAGGAGTTCATCAAGCCTTCGACCGACGGTATCCTCGAAGCCGCCAATAACGGCGTGGTCGCGGGTTATCCCGTTGTCGATGTCATCGTTCGCATCGTTGACGGATCGTTCCACGACGTGGACTCGTCCGAAATGGCATTCAAGATGGCAGGTATCTTCGCCTTCAAGGAGGCCATGAGGGCCGCCCAGCCGATTCTCCTTGAGCCCATCATGGGTGTCGAAGTGACCACTCCCGAGGAGTATCAGGGCGACCTGATTGGCGACATCAACCGTCGTCGCGGCCGTATCAACGGCATGGAGTCCAAGAATGGCGCGTGCATCATCAACTCGCACGTTCCACTTGAGATGCTCTTCGGTTATGTCACCGACATCCGCTCACTCTCCAAGGGCCGCGCTTCTGCGTCCATCACGCCTTCCCATTTCGAGCAGGTTCCGAACTCGCTCCTCACCAAGATCGTTGAGTCTTCCTCCAAGGCTCCCGCTCGCACCTAATCCTTCGTTCTTTTTATCGCCATGAAAGGCCAACGCATCCGTATCAAACTCCAAGGCTTCGACTATCGCGTGATCGATCAGTCCGCCTCGGAAATCGTCGAGACAGCCAAGCGCTCAGGCGCCCGAGTTTCGGGTCCTATTCCGCTTCCGACCCGTATCGAGAAGCTGACTGTCAATCGCTCCCCGCACGTAGACAAAAAGTCGATGGAGCAGTTCGAGACACGCACGCACAAGCGACTCATTGATATCATCGAGCCGACCGCCCAGACGGTTGACGAGTTGAAGAAATTAAATCTGCCGTCCGGCGTTGACATCACGATCAACGTCTGAATTAAAGACCGACTCTGTTCTTAAATACTTTACTTTAGCAGCTGCCCATGTGCACCACGTGCACCGCTGGGTCTCTCTAATGTAGGTCGTTAAACGGAAATCTTTCCACCTACCACTTAGCCATGTCCATCAGCACCCTCATCGGTAAAAAAATCGGGATGACGCAGGTCTATGACGCTCAAAACGTCCTAGTCCCCGTCACCGTGGTCGAAGCGGGCCCTTGCCCGGTCGTCCAGATCAAGACAACGCAGACTGACGGTTACAACGCCGTCCAGCTCGGTTTCTCCAAGCAGAAGTCGAAGAATGCATCCAAGGCCGAAAAGAGCCATGCCGCCAAGGCCGGTCTCGAAGAGGCTCCGCGAGTACTTAGTGAAGTGCGTCTCGACGATGTCGCTTCCGTCAAAGTCGGTGACGTTGTCACCGTCGCGGAATTCAAAGAAGGCCAGCTTGTTGACGTCATCGGCGTAACCAAGGGCAAAGGCTTCCAAGGCGTGGTGAAACGTTTCCGTGTCGGTGGCGGTCCCGCCTCCCACGGGTCCATGTTCCACCGCCGCATAGGTTCGATCGGTATGCGCCAGACCCCTGGACGCACCTGGAAGAACCAGGCCATGCCGGGTCACATGGGCCAGGTTCGTGTCACCACTCAGAACCTCACCTTGGTGAAGATTATTCCCGAGAAGAACCTCCTCCTGGTCAAGGGTGCCATCCCCGGCGCCAACGGTGACGATGTTATCGTCCGCACCGCCATAAAGGGTCAGCCCAAGAAATAAGACTAACCCAAGGGAAATACAGACATGAAACTCAAAGTTTTCAGCTCCGACGGCAAGACCTCTCGCGAACAAGATTTCGTCGGCCTTCCTACCTTTGAAGGCGACAAGGGACTCCAAGCCGTCAAGGAAGTGATCGTCGCGATCAACGCCAACAACCGTCTCGGCACCCACTCCACGAAGACTCGTGGCGAAGTCTCCGGCGGTGGCAAGAAGCCTTGGCGTCAAAAGGGCACCGGTCGCGCCCGCGCCGGTTCCACCCGTTCACCGATCTGGGTCGGTGGTGGTGTCGTGTTCGGCCCCAAGCCCCGCGATTACTCCAAGAAGATCAATTCAAAGGTTAAGGCCCTCGCATTCAGCCGAGCCCTCTTTGATCGCGTTTCCGCCGGCGAGGTGGACGTCATTGAGAAGTGGGAAGTCGCTCCGGTGAAGACCAAGGTTCTTAACCAGGTCATCGGTCGCATCGCTCCCGAGGGCAAGATCCTCATCGTCGATGCCGAGTTCACTGCCGACACCGCCCGTGCCGCCTGTAACCTTGAGCGCGTCGCGCTTCAGGAAGCCAGCACGCTCAACACCCTCGATCTTGCCCAATACAAGAAGATCATCGTCAGCTCCAAAGCCCTCGAGGCGATCATCGCCCGCGTCAACGGAGGTAAGAACTAATGAGCTCCAACGTCCTTAAACTCGTCCGTCTGACCGAGAAGTCCAACAAGCTCTCATCCGAGCTTGGCCAATACACCTTCCAGGTCGCGATTGACTCCAACAAACACCAGATCGCGGAAGCCGTTGAAAAGGCTTTCAAGGTCTCCGTGACCCGCGTCAACACTGCCGTCATCCGCGGCAAAAACAAAAAGAGCCGCCAAGGCCGCCCGAGCACGACTTCCGACTACAAGAAGGCCGTCGTCACCCTCAAGGCCGGCGACAAGATCGAGCTCGTTTAACCTGGAGAACAACCACAATGGCTCTCAAACCTTTCCGCCCCCTTACGCCTGCCCAGCGCTTCACGCAGCTGAACAAGCCCGAGGGCATTTCCAAAAAGCGCCCTGAACGCGCCCTCACCGAGTCGAAGTCCAAGAGCGGCGGTCGCAATGTTTATGGCCGCATCACCTCGCGTCGTCGCGGGGGTGGCCACAAGCAGCTCTATCGCATCATCGACTTCAAGCGCGACATCCTCAACGTGCCCGCCAAGGTGCAGGCCATCGAGTATGATCCTAACCGCACCGCCCACATCGCCCTCCTGGCCTACGCCACTGGCGAGAAACGTTATATCCTCGCCCCGAAGGGCCTGAAGGCCGGCGATAGCGTGTTCACCTCTGACAAGGCTTCGCTCAACGACTTCAACGTCGGCAACAACTTCCCGCTGGCGATCATCCCGCCCTCCACGAAGCTGCACAACGTCGAGCTCGTCCCCGGTCGCGGCGCCCAGTTGGGCCGCACCGCCGGCACCTCGATCGAGCTGGTGAACGTCGAGAACGGTTCCGCCCAGATCAAGCTTCCTTCCGGAGAAATCCGTCTGGTTAACCCTAACTGTCGTGCCACCATCGGCGAGGTTGGCAACGGTGACCAGATCAACGCCTCGCTCGGCAAGGCCGGCCGCAGCCGTTGGCTCGGCAAACGCCCCCGCGTGCGTGGTATCGCCATGAACCCCGTGGATCACCCCAACGGCGGTGGTCAAGGCAAGTCCAAGGGTGGTGGCGGTCGCCAGCACCTCGTGTCGCCTTGGGGCCAGCTCGCCAAGGGTTTCCCGACCCGTCGCCGTTCGAAGCCCTCGAACAGCCAGATCCTCGTCCGACACAACGGGCGCAAACCCCGCGGTCAGAAGTAATCTCAACACCTTACACACATGGCTCGTTCCATCAAAAAAGGTTTCTTCGTGGACTATCACCTGCTCGAGAAGATCGAGAAGGCCGCCAAGACTGGCAGCACCAAGAAACCCATTCAAACCTGGTCCCGTCGCTCGACCATCACTCCCGATTTCATCGGGCACACGTTCAACGTGCATAACGGCAAGGCTTTCGTCTCCGTTTACGTCACCGAGAACATGGTCGGCCACAAGCTCGGCGAATTCGCGCTTACCCGCGTGTTCAAGGCTCACGGCGGCATGACCCGCAAGGAAGTCTGATAAACATATTCGCCGCCATGTTCCGCCGTCTCGTCATCGCCTTCGTTTTGCTCCCCGTCGTTTCCACGACGGTGGTGCAGGCGGCCGGCTTGGTGGCGAGCCGTTCGGTCGAGGCATCCTCGGTGGTGACTGTGCGGGCGACCCGCGTCGCGGATGTCGTTCTGCTCGGTGCCGGTTTCGAAGGCGGGTTTCGCCGAGGCATGGTGTTCAGCGTAACGCGCTCCGGAGCCCCGGTCGCCGAGGTTGTCCTCGTCGACGTCCGTCCCCGAGCCGGCGCGGCTCTGATCCTCCAGCTTGTCCCGGGTCAATCGATCCAGTCCGGCGATACGGCCACCGTGAAAACTCTCAAAGTATAATCAATAAACTCAAAAGGGCAGGGGACCCTGGTCCTGCTGTCGCCCCCAAAGGGAATCTTAATCAAAATGGAAGTCCAAGCCCTCACTCGCTACGCGCGCATGTCCCCTAAAAAGGTGCGCGAAGTCGTTCGCACCATCCAAGGTCGCAAGGCCAACGATGCCGTCGATCTCCTCACGCTCATCCCGCGCAAGTCCGCGCGCCTGATCGTCAAGACGCTGAAGAGCGCCATCGCCAACGCCGAGAACAACAACAACCTCTCCGCCGATTCCCTCGTCGTGAAGAGCGCGTTGGTTGAAAACGGCCCCGTTCTCAAGCGCTTTAAGGCCGGTGCCCGCGGCACCGCGATGCCCCGCCGCAAGAAGATGTCCCACATCCGCATCGTCCTTTCAGACGGCAACTCCAACTAATTTACCAATATGGGCCAAAAGACCAATCCCACCGGCTTCCGCCTTGCCGTCCGCCGCAACTGGCAGTCCCGCTGGTATGCCACCAAGAAGGACTTCGCCAAACTCCTCCACGAGGACCAGATCATCCGTGAGAAACTCATGGAGAAGCTGAAACAGGCTTCCGTTCCCCGCATCTTCATCGAGCGCGCCTCCAACCGTGTGCGTGTCAAGATATACACCGCCCGTCCCGGCATCGTAATCGGTCGCAAGGGTGCCGAAATCGAGAACATCAAGGCCGAGCTCGCTAAACTCACCGGCAAGGACATCCTACTAGACATCCAAGAGGTCAAGAAGCCCGAGATCGAGGCCCAGCTCGTAGCCGAGAACGTCTGCCTCCAACTCGAACGCCGCATCGCTTTCCGCCGTGCCATGAAGAAGGCCGTTGAAATGGCCATGGCCCTCGGTGCCGAAGGCATTCGTATCCAGTCCTCCGGCCGACTTGGTGGTGCCGATATCGCCCGCCGCGAGTGGCAGCGCAAGGGTCGCGTGCCTCTCCACACCCTCCGCGAAAACATCGACTATGGTTTCGCAGAGGCTAAGACCGTTTACGGCAAGATCGGCGTCAAGTGCTGGATCTGCAAAAAGGAAGCCGACACCACGGTCTGATTCCGTCGTCGCATAACCACTTAACAAAAGAGAAACCATCATGGCTCTCGCTCCCGCCCGCACCAAATACCGCAAATCCCAGAAGGGTTCCCGAAAGGGCAACGCCAAGCGTGGTAACACGCTCTCCTTCGGTGAATTCGGCCTCCAATCCCTCAGCCGTGGTCCCATGACCGGCCAGCAGATCGAAGCCGCCCGCGTCACCATCTCGCGCCACCTCAAGCGCAAGGGCAAACTCTGGATCCGCGTTTTCCCGCACAAGCCTGTCACAAAAAAGCCCGCCGAAGTGCGCATGGGTTCCGGTAAGGGTCCCGTCGAGTTCTACGTTGCCCAGATCAAACCCGGCGCCGTGCTTTTTGAGCTCGCGGGTGTTCCTGTGACCGTCGCCAAGGAAGCCTTCCGCCTCGCCGACGCCAAACTGCCTTTCCGCTGCCGGTTCATCGTGCGCGAAGGCGCCGCCGCCTAAACCATAACGGCCACCGCCCGTAAAACACGTCATGAGCAAGAAGACCAATCCTATCAACGAGCTGGCCCCCGCCGAGCTCACCGCCAAACTGACCGAGAACCGCGAGAAGCTGCTCCAGCTACGCCTGCGCAAGCAGACCGGGCAGGTTGAGAAGACCCACGAGCTGCGCTCCCTCCGCAAGGACATCGCCCGTCTCGAAACCGCGCGCAACGCCAAGTCCAAGAAGGCCGCCGCCTAACCGCCCATCATCATGTCCACAACGACTCGTAATTCTCGCAAGGACCTCACCGGTTTCGTCACCAGCCGCTCTGGCGACAAGTCCATCAAGGTCACCGTTCCCTACAAGATCCCGCATCCCCGCTATCAGAAGACCATCAATCGTAAAACCGTCGTGCACGTTCACGACGAAAAGAACGAGACCAAGGTCGGCGACAAGGTCGAGATCATGGAAACCCGCCCGCTCAGCCGACTCAAGCGCTGGCGCGTCGTTCGCGTGATCGAGGCCGCCGTCCTTCCCGAGGGGGCCGCCATCAGCGAAAAGGACGTCGCCGAACTCGTCCCCACCAAGACGGTCAAGGCCTGATTCCCTCAATATTTTAAACAAAGAGATTCGTCATGCTCCAACTCCGTTCATGGGTAGAAGTCGCTGACAACACGGGCGCCCGCCGCGCCATGTTCATCAGCAAAAAAGGCCAGAATACCACCACCGCCGGCGTGGGTGATGTTGTCACCATCCACATCAAGGAAAGCTCCACCGACGCCACGGTGAAGAAGGGCGAGGTCGCCAAGGCCGTCATCATCCGGACCAAGGCTCCTGTACGCCGTGCCGATGGCAGCTACTTGCGCTTCGACAGCAACGCCGTCGTCATCCTGACGCCGGACGGTAATCCTAAGGGCACCCGCATCTTCGGCCCTGTCGCTCGCGAACTGCGTGCGAAAAACTTCATGAAGATCATCTCGCTCGCTCCGGAGGTTCTCTAAAATGGCTACCAGCAAATTCCACGTAAAACGCGGCGACGAAGTCGTCGTCATCGCCGGCTCCCAGAAGGGTAAGTCGGGCAAGGTTCTCGAGATCCTCGCTCCAAAGGAGCGCGCTCGCGTCGAGGGCGTCGGCATGATCAAACGCCACGTCAAGAAATCTCAGGAAAACCCGAACGGCGCCATTGTCGAACGAGAGGGTTCCATCCACGTCTCCAACCTCCAGCTCAAATCCGTTTTCGACGCATCCAAGAAGCGGGCGGCCAAGGTCTGATTGATAAAATTCAAAATAGCGCTTGCAAGGGTGGAAGTCAGCCCGTGTAACTTCGACCCTTTTCCGCCAAAAAAACACTCAAATTGCCACCCGGGTCGGTAATCCGGTGGCTCTTACCATAATGAGCAAAAAAACTCCCTTTCTTAAACAGCAATACACCGAGCAGGTCGTCCCTGCCTTGGTGAAGAGTCGCGGCTACAAGAACATCCACGAGGTGCCGAAGATCACCAAGATCTCCATCAACACCGGCATTGATGCCGAAGCCGACAAAAATCAGATCGCCGACATTCAGCGCGATCTCGCCGCCATCGCCGGTCAGAAGCCCGTCCTCTCGAAATCCAAGAAGGCCATTTCCAATTTCAAACTGCGCCAAGGCCAGATCGTCGGCGCCCACGTCACCCTTCGCGGTGACCGCATGTGGGACTTCCTCTATCGCCTTCTGGCCGTTGCCCTCCCCACGATCCGCGACTTCCGCGGCGTCGGCTCCAAGCTCGACGGCCAAGGTAACTACAACCTCGGTATCGCCGATTTCACCATCTTCCCGGAAATCACCGTGGAAAACGTGAAGAAGGCCATGGGCCTCGACATCACCATTGTCACCACCGCCGCGAGCGACGACGAAGGGCGAGAACTCCTCAAGCTCATCGGTGTGCCCTTCCGCCGCGTCGAGCAGCATGCTGCCGCCAAGAATAACGCCGCCTAATCCTCTTTCGCCATGCCGAAGACCTCCGCCATCTATCGTAACGAAAAGCGCAAGACGCTTACCGCCAAGTTCGCCGCCCAACGCGCCGAGCTCAAGGCCATCCTCGCCAATCCCACCACCAATGACGAAGAGTTCTTCGCCGCCCAGAAGAAGCTTCAAAAGCTTCCGCGCAACTCCTCGAAGATCCGCATCCGCAACCGTTGCTCCATGAGCGGCCGTCCGCGCGCGTTCATCCGCAAGTTCGGCGTTTCTCGTATCACTTTTCGTGAACTTGCCCTCGCCGGCAAGATCCCTGGAGTGACCAAGTCCTCCTGGTAAACCATTCGGGCCACGGGGGTCGGATATGACCCGCGCGCCCCAATCAACCAACATCCACCATGACAGATCCCGTCAGCGACTTCCTGACCCGCTTGCGCAACGCGTCCAAGGCCGGTCTCGCCGAGTGCGTCTCACCGCACTCCAAACTCAAGGAAAGCCTCGCCGCTATCCTTAAATCCGAAGGCTTCGTCTCTGACGTTTCCATCTCGGCCGATGACAAGGGTCACAAGACCCTCGTCGTGAAGCTCAAGTATGTGGACAACGCTCCGGCCATCACGAATCTCACCCGCGTCTCCACGCCCGGCCGCCGTCTCTATTACAGCTACACCGAGATTCCTCGTGTGCTCAACGGCCTTGGCATCAGCATCCTTTCGACCTCGAAGGGCCTGCTTAAGGACCAGGACGCCCGTCGCCAGAAAGTCGGCGGCGAATTGCTCTGCAACGTCTGGTAACCCGGAGAACCACCCACATGTCCCGCATCGGCAAAGTTCCCGTTCCCATCCCCGACAAGGTCAAGGTCGACATCAAAGGCCAGACCGTTTCTGTCGAAGGCCCCAAGGGCAAGGTCTCCAAGACCTTCGCCGACGTCGTCACGCTCGCGCAGGCCGATAAAAAGGTCACCGTCGCGCCCAAAGACGAAAGCCGCTTCTCCCGGGCCATGTTCGGCACCGCTCGTTCGGTGATCGCCGGCATGGTCAAGGGCGCCTCCGAAGGCTTCGTCAAGGAGCTCGAAATCCAAGGCGTCGGTTTCAAGGCCAACCTCAAGGGCAAGCAGCTCGACCTCGCGCTCGGCTACTCCCACCCGATTCTTTTCGACATCCCCGAGGGCATCAAAATCACCGTCACCGATCAGACCAAGCTGAAGATCGAAGGCGCTGACAAGCAGCTCGTCGGCAAGGTCACAGCAGAAATTCGCGGTTACTATCCGCCCGAGCCCTACAAGGGCAAAGGTGTCCGCATCGTTGGCGAACGCGTCCGCCGCAAGGAAGGCAAGACGGTCGCTTAACGTTTATCCAAATCATTTATACGCTCTCAAGGGCCGCATAACCCATGAATACCATTCGCAAAGCCGACCTGCTACAGAAGCGTCGTTGGCGCATCCGCAAGAAGGTCTTCGGCACCGCCGAACGCCCGCGTCTTGCCGTCCGCTTCACCAGCAAGCACATTTACGCCCAAGCCATCAACGACGAGGCCGGCACTACCCTCGCCTTCTTGTCGAGCCTGGATGCCGATCTGCGCAAGCAGAAGCTCGCCGCCAACCTCGCCGGTGCCAAGTCCCTTGGCGTCGCTTTCGCCGCCAAGGCCAAAGCCGCCGGCATTATCTCCGTTGTGTTCGACCGCTCCGGCGCTCGTTACCACGGTAAAGTCAAGGTCTTCGCCGACGCCGCCCGCGAAGGTGGTCTCGAATTCTAAACTATGAGCTCTGGTAACAACACTCCCGCTCCCTCGAACGATCGTCCCCCGCGTCGCGAAAACCGCGCTCCTCGCGAAGTTCCGAAGTCCCTCGACGAACACGGCAACGAGCTCGTTGAGAAGATCGTATTCATCAACCGCTGCGCCAAGGTCGTGAAGGGTGGTCGCCGCTTCAGCTTCGCCGCGCTCTCCGTCGTTGGTGACCGCAAGGGCAAGATTGGCATCGGCTACGGCAAGGCCAACGAGGTACCCGACGCCATCAAAAAGAGCACCGAGAACGCCAAGAAGAACTTCGTCACCGTGAAGCTCAAGGGCGACACCATTCCCCATGACGTCATGGGCGTGGCCGACGGCGGCAAGGTTCTCCTCAAGCCCGCCTCGACCGGCACCGGCCTCATCGCCGGTGGTGGCGTGCGCGCGGTGCTCGAGGCGGCAGGCATCAAAAACATCCTCACCAAGTCCAGCGGATCCAGCAACCACATCGCCGTGGTGCATGCGACCCTCAACGGTCTTCAAAAGCTCCGTCTGGCCGAGGAAATCAAGTCCGCCCGTGCGGCCACCTGATTCCATCATCTCATAATCCGAGTCCCGCCTCGCCATTCGGCAGGGTGGGGCGACCCTCCCAGGAACATCCATGAAACTTCACGAACTTAAGAACGTCAAAGGCGCCGTCCACCGCAAGAAGCGCGTGGGCTGCGGAGAAGGCAGCGGCCACGGCAAGACCTCTGGTCGTGGTGGCAAAGGCCAGACTGCCCGCTCCGGCGGCTCCATCCGCCCCGGTTTCGAAGGCGGTCAGATGCCTCTCTACCGCAAGCTCCCGCACCGCGGCTTCAACAACTACGAGTTCCGTACCGAGATCGCCGTCGTCAACGTCGGCGACTTCGCCAAGCTCGACGCGGGCATCACCGAGGTGAACGCCGAGGTGCTCGCCAAGGCCGGCATCATCCGTGCCGACCAGGCCGGTCTCAAGATCCTCGGCGACGGCGAAATCAGCCGCGCTCTGAAGGTCACCGCAGGCAAGTTCTCCGAGTCGGCCAAGGCCAAACTCGAGAAGGCCGGCGGCCAAGCCATCGTCGCCTAATGCAGGCTCGGGCCGCGCGACATTAAATCGCGCGGCCTTTTTTTGCTTTTCGATCAACGTCCTCTGTTTCCCTCGCTGTGCTTTCCGCATTCACGAATTCCCTGAAGATTCCCGAGCTGCGCTCCCGCATCTTCTACACCTTGGCCCTTCTCTTTGTCGCGCGCGTTGGTGCGCACATTCCGCTTCCGGGCCTTAATCCCGAGCCATTGGCCGCCTTTTTCAAAGAACAGGCCGGCAGCACGGGCGGCGCCCTCGTGGGCCTCTACAACATGTTCACCGGAGGCGCCCTCGTTAAGGGCGCCGTGTTCGCACTGGGCATCATGCCCTACATTAGCGCGTCTATCATCTTTCAGTTGATGACCGCCGTGGTGCCCGCCCTTAGCCGCTTGCAGCAAGAAGGCGATGTCGGACGCCAAAAGCTTACCCAATACACTCGTTACGCCACGTTGGTCATCTGCTTGATCCAGGGTACGCTTCTCATCCTCGCACTTGAAAATCCGGCGCGTCTCTTTGGTCCTAGCTTTGACGTAAATCTCTACGGTTCGATCGTGATAGCGCCGAAGGCATGGTTCCTGATAACCTCGGTTATCTTCATGACCGCCGGAACGCTGCTTCTCATGTGGCTGGGCGAGCAGATCACCCAGCGCGGCATCGGCAACGGTGTCTCGCTCCTGATATCCATCGGCATTCTAGCTGACATTCCTGGAGCCGCCGCCACGGCATACCAACTTTTCTTCCCCGCCATTGGCGTCAAGGGACTCGGACTGCCGCAAGCCGTGGTGATGATTCTACTCTTCGTCCTCGTTACGATGAGCATCATTCTTGTGGTGCAGGGGCAGCGTAAAATTCCCGTCCAATACGCCAAACGCGTCGTGGGCAACAAGGTCATGGGCGGACAGAGTTCATTCCTGCCACTTAAGGTTAACTATTCTGGTGTGATGCCGGTGATCTTTGCCAGCGCGATCCTCCTCTTCCCGCAGCAGATTTTCTCGCAGGTCGGCGCCGCGTTCGACCTAAAGTTCCTCACCGAGTTTGCAGAAAATCTCCTGCGCGGTCACTGGGTTTATTACGCCTCCATGGCGACGCTCATCCTTTTCTTCAGTTACTTTTGGGTGTCCGTGATGTTTAAGCCGATTCAGATCGCCGACGACCTCAAGAAATACGGCGGTTACATTCCGGGTGTCCGCCCCGGTGAACCCACCGCCAAGTTCCTCGATTTCATCATGACCCGTATGACGCTGGCCGGCGCGATTTTTCTTACGATCATCGCCGTCATGCCCGACGTGTTCCTCTTCGAGCTCAACGTCCCCCAGCGCATTGCCGTGTTCTTTGGCGGCACAGGCATGTTGATCACAGTCGGTGTCATTCTGGACACGATGAAACAGATTGAGACCTTCCTCTTGCAGCGTCACTACGACGGTTTCCTGAAGAAGGGCCGCGTCCGCGCCCGCAGTGGAAATGCGCCAAGTGCGGCCGGCGATGCTCTCAGCACCGAGGCGGTTATGAAGATCGCTCTCCCCATGTTGGGCCTGCTCCTGATCGGCGTGGGTATCTGGGGATATCGTATTTTGATTAAATAAGGCTTTACTTCGGCTGTAGTGTCTGCACTGTTCGACCTCTTTTCTTCTTTCGGCGCTCCCGCCAAACAGAAGTTCTTACTGCTCGGTTTGCCTCCGTTTTCCTCGCAAAACGTGATGAATCGGCTTCGTTCTTTGAATATTGAGCACGTCTCTCCGACTGAACTGATGCGGTTGGAGATTTCGCGTGGCTTGCCCCTCGGCCAAACGGTTGAAGGGGCGATCCGCCAAGAATCACTCTTGGCGGATGAAACCTTGCTCGCCCTTGTGCGACGCTGGTTTTGGGCACGCAAACCTGATGCGGGATTCGCCCTGAGTGGCTTCCCGGCTACGTTGCTCCAAGCCAAGGTATTCGACGAATGGATTGAGGCCCGTGATGAAAATCTCCACGGCGTCTTCGCTGCCCCCGGTTCCAACGAGTCGGTCGTCGACCACTATCGCACTTACGGTCTTCTGATAGAGGACGTTGAACTCTCCGTCGTATGATCCCGATCAAAAACAAAGAAGGGGTCACGCGGATGCGTGAGTCTTGTGCGATCGCCGCCCTCGTGCTGCAGCAGCTCAAAGAGCTCGTTCGCCCGGGTTTAACGACGTATGACTTGGATCAGGCTGCACGCGATTTTATCGCCCAGCACGGAGCCCGGAGCGCTTGTTACGGATACCAAATCGGTAATCGTCGGTTCCCGGCCTATACCTGCCTTTCGGTCAACGAAGAGGTGGTTCACGGGATCGGTTCTCTGAAGCGCATTCTTCGAGAGGGCGACGTCGTTTCTCTTGATGTCGTCATCGAGTATAAAGGCTACATCGGCGACAACGCCACCACGGTGCCGCTTGGCTCGGTGTCTCCTCGGGTTGCCGAATTGTTGAAGGTTTCCGAAGAAGCGCTCTACCTTGGCATCAAACAAGCCGTTGTCGGGAATCGAATCGGAGACATTTCGCACGCTATCCAAACCTATGTCGAATCCCACGGCTTTGGCGTCGTTCGCGACTTGGTAGGGCATGGGGTCGGTGTTTCGATGCACGAGGAACCTCAGATACCCAACTTCGGGCGTCGCAACTCCGGAGATAAGATCAAGGCCGGTATGACCTTGGCGATCGAACCGATGGTTAATCTTGGCACCTACCGCACCAAGACCCTCAGCGACGGCTGGACGATTGTCGCCGCCGACAACGCGCCTTCCGCGCACTTCGAACACACCGTGCTCACCACTGAAAACGGGCCCGAGATCCTCACGATCCCGAAGGCCACCTAATTTCTTTCCACTCACTTTCCGGGCGGCCGGTTCACACCGGCGGTCCTTTCCCATCCGATTTCCACGTTAAATAAACCCAACTCAAATCCATGCCACGTCTCCTCGGTGTAGATATTCCCGCGAAGAAGAAAGTCGCGTATTCCCTCCGTTACATCTACGGAATTGGTCCGGTTCGCGCCGACCATATCGTTAAAGAAGCCGGTATCGATCCGGATTCCCGTGCTGAAGCGCTCACCGAAGAGCAGCTCAACAAAATCCTCAACATCATCACTGAAAACAAGTGGGTGGTTGAGGGTGATCTCCGCCGCGAGCTCACCGGCAACCTGAAGCGCCTCCAGGCGATTAATTGCTACCGCGGCGTTCGTCACCGCAAGAGCCTCCCCGTTCGCGGTCAGCGCACCAGCACCAACGCCCGCACCCGCAAGGGCCCCCGTCGCACCGTTGGCGTCACCAAAGCTAAGGAAGCATAATTTTTTAAAACGTCATGGCTGAAGAAAAGTCCGCTCCCAAGAAAGAAAAGCCCGCCAAGGCCGCCGCTGCCGGCGCCGAGGCCAAAACTCCCGCTGCCGAAAAGCCTGCCAAGGCTCCAAAGGCCCCCAAGACCGAAGGTGCCGAAGGCGCTGCCGCTCCCGCCGCCACTGCGGCCGAGCAGAAGCCCGTCGAGCTCATCGGTGGTGTCGCCAAACAGCCGACCGCCGAGGATCTTCTCAAGGAAGAGCTTGGCAACATCAAGATTCGCAAGGCCAAGGGCTCCAAAAACGTCACCTCCGGCGTCGCCAACATCCTGGCATCCTTCAACAACACGATCGTCTCGATCACCGACCAGAAGGGTCAGGTCATCGCCTGGTCCAGCGCCGGCAAATGCAACTTCCGCGGTTCGCGCAAGTCCACCGCCTACGCCGCCCAGGTCGTCGCCCAGGACGCCGCCCGCAACGCCATGTCGCATGGCCTCAAGGATGTCGTGATCAAGGTCTCCGGTCCCGGCCTCGGCCGCGACAGCGCCATCCGCGCACTCCAGGCCATCGGCCTTGAGATATCCACCATCATTGACGTCACGCCGGTGCCGCACAACGGCTGCCGCCCGCGCAAACGCCGCCGCGTCTAATCCGCCGCGTATCTATTACTCGGATTCACCTTTAAACAAAGTAACCCACCATGGCTCGTTACACCGGTCCCACCACCCGCATCAGCCGCCGTTTCGGTCAGCCGATATTCGGCGCCACCAAGGCGTTTGAAAAGCGCAACTTCCCCCCTGGCCAGCACGGCCCCAAGCTCCGCCGCAAGCTCTCCGAGTATGCCGTCGGCTTGAACGAAAAGCAGAAGCTCCGTTATACCTACGGCCTGCTTGAGCGCCAGTTCCGCCGCACCTTCGAGATCGCCAAGCGCGAACGCGGCGTCACCGGCGAGCGCTTCCTGCAGCTCCTCGAGACCCGCCTCGACAGTGTCGTCTACCTCCTCGGCTTCGCCAAGAGCCGCTCCGCCGCCCGCCAGCTGGTCGGCCATGGCCATGTGCGTGTCAACGGCCACAAGGTCGACATCGCCTCCGCCATCGTCAAGGCCGGCGACGAGATCGAGATCAAGAACGTCGCCTCCTCCCGCCAGCTTGCCCAGCGCAATCTGGAAGAAAACCGCGCCCGCCCCGTCCCGGGCTGGCTCACGCTCAACGCCGAACAGTTCAAAGCCGTCGTCACCCGTCTGCCCAACCGCGACGAGATCGCCTCTGACATCAACGAACAACTCATCGTTGAGTTCTACTCCCGCTTCTAAGCTGGAGTTTCCCCTTAAACGCAGCAATCACTCGCCTCCATGCCCAAACGCCTCGGAAAGTTCGAACTGCCCAATAAACTCACCAAGGTCGAGGAAGGCTCCACGCCGACCTACGCCAAGTTCATCGCCGAGCCCTTCGAAGCCGGCTATGGTCACACCATTGGCAACTCCCTGCGTCGCGTGCTCCTGAGCTCGATTGAAGGCTCCGCCATCTCCTCGATCAAGATCGAGGGCGTCCAACACGAGTTCCAGAGCATCGACGGTGTTGTCGAGGATGTCACCGACATCGTCCTCAACCTGAAAAAAATCCTCATCGTATCCCAGAAACGCGAGCCTCTCACCCTGTCCATCAAGGTGAAGAACCGCGCGGGTGCCGTCACTGCGGCCGACATCCAGGCCGACGCCAGCATCACGATCGTCAACCCCGACCAGGTTATCGCGACACTGGAAAAGGGCGCCTCCTTCGAGGCCGAGGTCGAGATCAAGACCGGCCGCGGCTACTATCCCGGCGAGCAAAACAAGAAGGAAGAACAGGCCATCGGCGTGATCCCGATCGACTCGCTCTTTTCTCCCGTTCGTCTCGTCAAGTATGCCGTCGAGAATACCCGCGTCGGCCAGATCACCGATTACGACAAGCTCATCCTCGAGATCTGGACGGACGGTCGCATCACCCCGGACGACGCCCTCAAGCAGTCCGGCTCGATACTAAAGCATCACCTCGACGTGTTTGATCGCGTGAGCGACGAGGCTTTTGAGTTCGAAAACCAGCAGTCCGAGGTCAGCGAGGAGCAGAACAAGCTCCGCAAGCTCCTCAACATGTCGGTCAACGAAATCGAGCTATCCGTTCGCGCCGCGAACTGCTTGAACAACGCCAACATCACCACGGTCGGCGAACTCGCCATGAAGACCGAGCAGGAGATGCTCAAATATCGCAACTTCGGCAAGAAGTCGCTCAACGAAATCAAGGACAAGCTAGAGGCCCTCGGTCTCTCGCTTGGTATGAAGTTCGACGAGCGCCTCCTCGACGCTTCGAAGAAGGAAGCCTGAGCCTTACCCGCTGATTAACACTCTTGCGACACTCGCGCCGTCCCCTCCGCCCAACGCTGCGGAGGGGATTGCCGATCGGGCGTCGCTCCTAAAACAAAACCACAATGCGCCACAAGAAACACACCCACTCCCTCGCCGGCCGCAGCGCCTCCCATCGCGCAGCGACGCTCTCCAATATGGCCGCCTCGCTCATCGAGCACGACCGTATCGAGACCACGCTCGCCAAGGCCAAGGCCCTCCGTCCCTTTGTCGAAAAGATCATCACGAAGGCCAAGCAAGCCGCCGCGAAGACTGAAAAGAAGGATGCCATCCACCTCCGTCGCCTCGCCCTCAAGGATGTGCGCAACGAGGATGCCGTCACCCTCCTCTTCAACGAAAAGTACAAGGAGTTCGCCAACCGCAACGGCGGCTACACCCGCATCTACAAGCTCGCTCTCCCCCGAGTGAGCGATGCCGCCGAGATGGCCATCATCGAGTTCGTAAAGGCCGATGATCAAGGCTACAAGAAGTCCAAGAAGGGCTCCAAGGCCAAGAAAGCTGAAACCGCACCCGCCGCTCCCGCAGCCGCCGTCGAAGCCGCCACGGCCGCCCAAGTCTGATCGGACGAAGTTTAGAAACGATTCCGTTTCGCCATCGTTAAACGACGCGCCGAAGAGCAATCTTCGGCGCGTTTTTGTTTTCCACTCTGGCACCCGGACGTTCGCTTTGTCTTCTTGAGTTTCCTCCTCATGGGTCTGCAAATCGCCTCACTGGTTTATTGTCTGCTTGTTGCCGCGATTTTTCTCGGCCTCTGGCTTTATTATGACCGTCGCGACCATGCGCGCTTTGAGGGAGAGCGTCGTCGCACCACGTTTCGCTGCGTCCGCTGCAACCACCTGTATGTCGTCCGCAGCGAAGTGCAGGAGGAGGCCTGTCCCAGGTGCGGACAGCAAAACAGCCGGCTCAAATTTTAACGTTCGCTGGTACTTGTCCACGCATTGACACGCTGAGGGCGGGTCGAGCACTTTTCCTGCTTTAGTCCAAGTCAGCCCGATGCCCCGGGCGTCATTTTACCATATGTCACAGATTATCGCCGTTCTCGATTTCGGTTCCCAATACACCCAGGTGATCGCGCGTCGCATCCGCGAGTGCCAAGTGCTCTCCAAGATATACCATTTCGCGACGCCCGCCGCCCAGCTCAAGGCCGACGGCGTAATCGGCATCATCCTCTCCGGCGGCCCGAGCAGCGTCTTCGCCAAGGACGCACCCATGCCCGACAAGGCCATCTTCGAACTTGGCGTGCCCATTCTCGGCATCTGCTACGGCATCCAGCTCCAGGGGCATCTCCTTGGCGGCAAGGTCTCCAAGAGCACCCATCGCGAATACGGCAACGGTGTCCTCACTCTCCAAAAGCCCGGGCGCCTCTTCAAGGGACTGCCGAAAAAGCTCAAGGTCTGGAACTCCCACGGCGACCGCCTCATCGCCCTGCCGCCCGGCTACACCGCCATCGGCACCACCGAGAACTCCGAATACGCCGTTATCGAGGACAAGAAGCGCAACTTCTACGGCATCCAGTTCCACCCCGAGGTTTTCCACTCTGAACGCGGCATCGATGTGATCCG
The DNA here is from genome assembly GCA_903876795.1 of uncultured Verrucomicrobiota bacterium. Lineage (GTDB taxonomy): Bacteria > Verrucomicrobiota > Verrucomicrobiia > Opitutales > Opitutaceae > Rariglobus. Next base: position 31,651 of record CAIRBK010000089.1, on the reverse strand, counting down.
CAACTTTCTTCTCGGCATCTGCGGCGCCAAGCAGGACTGGACCACCAAGGACTACATCGAACACGCGGTGCAGACTATTCGCGACCAGGTGGGCAAGGAGCGCGTGCTCCTCGGACTTTCCGGCGGAGTGGACAGCTCCGTGGCGGCCGCACTCATTCACAAGGCAATCGGCAAACAGCTCACCTGCGTGTTCGTGGACAACGGTCTCCTGCGCGCCGGGGAGCGCCAGCAGGTGGAAAAACTCTACGCCGACCACTTCCATATCGATCTCCGTGTGGTGGATGCTTCGAAACTTTTTCTCAAGCGCCTGCAGGGCGTCAGCGAGCCCGAGGCCAAGCGCAAGATCATCGGCAACACCTTCGTCGAGGTGTTTGAGAAATCCCTCCGCTCCATCGGCGGCGCCAAGTGGCTCGCGCAGGGCACGCTCTATCCCGATGTCATCGAATCGGTCGCCATCGCGGGGAACCCCGCCGCGCTCATCAAGTCTCACCACAACGTGGGCGGCCTGCCCGAGCGTATGAAACTCAAACTGCTGGAGCCTTTGCGCGAGTTGTTCAAGGACGAGGTGCGCGCCGTTGGTGAGTCCCTCGGTCTGCCGCGCGAGGTCGTGTGGCGCCAGCCCTTCCCGGGCCCGGGTCTTGGCGTGCGAGTTGCCGGCGACATCACTCGGGAGAAGCTCGATGTTCTGAAGGCCGCCGACGCCATTCTCCAGGAAGAGATGATCAAGTCCGGCTACTACTGGAAGGTCTGGCAGTCTTTTGCCGTCTATCTACCCGTGAAATCCGTGGGGGTGATCGGCGACGAGCGCAACTATGCCGACGTCATCTCCCTGCGCATTGTCGAGAGCCGTGACGCCATGACCGCCGACTGGGCCCGTCTGCCCTACGACCTGCTCGCCAAAATTTCCTCCCGAATCACCAACGAGGTCCGCGGCGTCTCCCGCGTGCTTCTGGACATCAGCTCCAAGCCTCCCGCCACGATCGAGTGGGAATAATCCTTCTTCGCCGGCGCTCCGTTTTACCCCCCATGAAAAATCAGTTCCGCCTCTTCGTTGTCATCCTTGCCTGCGGGTTCTCCGCGTTAACGGTTCAGGCCGCCCCAGATGCGGACCAAGTGATCGCGAGAGCCCGGTCCACCGTCGGAAGCGAAGCCGCGCTGGCCTCGCTCCAGTCGGTGCATTACATCGGTTCCCTCACGACCACGACGACCGACGACAAGGGTGTGGTCACGCCGGTGAAAGTCGGCATAGAAATCATTTTCCAGCGTCCCTACCGACAGCGCATCGTCGCCACCTCTGAGAGCAAAATCGAGATCACTGCGCTCGACGACTATGAGGGCTGGCAGCGCGAGCAGGACCCGGCGGACTCCAGCCGCTGGCGCATGACCTTGCTAACCAACGACCAGATCAAGCGCCTCCGCGCCAACACATGGGAGAATCTCTCGTTTTTTCGCGGAATCGAGCAACGTCGGGGCAAAGTCACCGACCTCGGCAAGGCTATCGTCGATGGCAAGAACTGCCGTAAACTCGCCTTTGATCACGGCGACGGCATTGTTTTCACCCGTTCCTTCGACGAGGCGACCGGCCGTCTTGTGCTGACCGAAACTGAGAACGGCATCACCATCCGCGAGGAAAGCGAGACCCTCGTCGATGGCATCCGTTTCCCTCGCAAGATCATCAGCACGAGCAAATTATCTGATGGCGGGGAGCGTACGGTGGTCATAGAATTCGATTCAATCACGGTGAACGAAACGTTTGCCGACAGCCTGTTCGCAGTCCCGGCGATTACCCGTTGAGGGGCCGGTTGCGTAAAAGTCGTTTTCCGACTCGCGCGGGAAAGCCCGGGGGGGTAGTTCTCTCCGACTCATTTCATTCCCGTGCGCGTCCTTCAGTTTGCCTCCAAAACCTTCGACTCCGAACTGGCCGGCTTTTGTCGTGGAGCCGCCGTGCCCATGGAAATCCAGGACGCCGTGTCCTCGATCCTGGCCGACATCCGCCAGCGCGGTGACGAAGCCGTCTCCTACTACGCCGCCAAGTTCGACGGCGCCAAACTCCGCGCCCGCGATTTCCGCGTAAAACCCTCCGAGATCGCCGCCGCCGCCAAAAGACTGCCCGCAGCCGAACGCAAGGCCCTCGTCGCCGCCCACGAGAACGTCGTCTCGTTCAACAAACAGAGTCTTCCCAAGGATTGGCTCGGTAAAAACAAACACGGTGCCGCAGTGGGCGAGATCAACCACCCGATCCGTCGCGTCGGTATCTACGTCCCCGGCGGCGAGGTGCCGCTCGTCTCTACCGTGTTGATGACCGCCACGCTGGCCAAAATCGCCGGCTGCCCCGAGATCGCCGTTTTCACGCCGTCCAACTCGCAGGGCAAGATCGCCGACGGACTCCTCGCCGCTCTCGACCTGGTGGGCGTCGATGAGGTTTACCGCATCGGGGGTGTGCAGGCCATCGGTGCCGCAGCCTTCGGCACGCTGACCGTGCCCGCCGTGGACAAGGTCTTTGGCCCGGGCAACGCCTACGTGTGCGAGGCCAAGCGCCAGGTGTTTGGCACTGTCGGTGTCGATTCGTTGCCCGGACCGAGCGAGGTCATGATCGTCGCCGACGAATCCGCCCGCGCCGATTTCGCCGCCGCCGACTTGCTCGCGCAGGCCGAGCATGGTTCCGGCCGGGAGAAAATCTACCTGGTCGCCACTTCGGCCGAGATCATCAAGGACATCGCCGACGAGGTGCAGGCCCAGTTGAAGCTCATCTCCCGCTCCGAGAAAACCCAACGTGTGCTCTCGCAGGGCTTTTTGGCCATCGAGGTCAACACCCTCGCCGAGGCCGTCAAAATCGCCAACTACGTCGCGCCCGAACACCTGGAGCTTCTCGTCAAGGACAGCGCCCACAAAGCGCTTCTGCGCGACATCACGACCGCCGGCGCGATCATGCTCGGCAACTACACTCCGACCGCCTTGGGCGATTTTACCGCCGGCCCGAGCCATGTGCTGCCGACCGCCCGCGCCGGCCGGTTCTTCAGCGGCCTGCGCGTCGCCGACTTCATGCGCCGCACGAGTGTCATCCGCTATGACAAGAACACCGTCAAAAAAGGCGAGCCGGTCGTCTCCGCCTTCGCGACGATGGAGAAACTCGACGCCCACGGCCGCAGCGTGAAGATCCGCGCGCTCTGAATGCGGAAGCCTGCTTGCAGGCGATCCTCTGGTTTCCGTATCTCGTTAATCTCACATCGCGAGCAAGCTCGCTCCTACATGTCTGATCCCATTTCTCTCGCTCTCCCACACATTGAGAAGCTCCACGCCTACACGCCCGGCCTCCAGCCGACGGAACCGGGCTGGGTGAAGCTCAACACCAATGAGTGCCCCTACGGCCCCAGCCCGCGTGCGGCAGTCGCCATCCGGCGCGAACTCGCCGACGAGGGCGACCTGCTCCGCCTCTACCCGAATCCCAAGAGCACGCCGCTCCGCCGCTTCGTCGCCGGACTCCACGGCCTGCGCGAGGACAACGTCCTTGTCGGCAACGGCTCCGACGACGTCCTCAATCTCCTCGTGCGGGTCTTCGGCGGACCCGCCGCCGCCACCGGCTTCACGCTGCCGAGCTACTCGCTCTATCCCGTGCTCGTCGCGATCAACGACGGCGCGATCTCCGCGATCGAGTTTGACCGCTCGATGAAGCTGCCCGTCGGGAAAATCGCCGCGTCCGGCGCGAAGGCGTTTTTCCTCACCTCGCCCAACGCACCGACGGGTGTCGCCTTCACGAATGCCGAGCTTGCCGCCGTGCTCGACAGGTTTCCCGGCGTGCTCGTGGTGGACGAGGCCTACGCGCCGTTTGCCAAGGAAAACGCCGTGCCGCTGCTCGCGCGCTACCCGAACCTTGTCATCACGCGCACGCTCTCCAAGGCCCACGCCCTCGCCGGCCTGCGCGTCGGCTACGCGCTGGCGAGCACCGCCGTGATCGAGCTGCTCGACCGCGTGCGCGACAGCTACAATGTTAACCGCCTCTCACAGGCGGGGGCGCTGGCCGCGCTCGGCGACACCGGCTACTACGACGCCATCATCGGGAAAATCATTTATACCCGCGATTATTGGGTGGGCGATTGGTCGGAGCGCCTGGGATGGTTCATCTATCCGACCCAGACCAATTTCATCTTTGCCGAGCCTAGAAACGCGCAGAACGAGACCGGCCCGGCGGTGGCCAAGTCGCTCTACGATTTCCTGCTCACGCGGAAGATCCTCGTGCGCGCCTTCCCCAGCCACGCCTTGACCGCCTCTTTCCTGCGCATCAGCGTCGGCACCGACGACGAGATGTTCGCCGTCAACAAAGCAATCGAAGCATGGCTCGCCAAGTAACTCTCTCCCGCAAAACCGCCGAAACCGACATCCAGCTCACGCTCGCAGTCGACGGTGCCGGCGTGTCCAAGATCGACACCGGCGTGCCGTTCTTCGATCACATGCTCACGCTTTTCGCGAAGCACGGATTATTCGATCTCGACGTGAAATGCGTCGGCGATGTCGCGGTCGATTATCACCACACGGTCGAAGACGTCGGCCTCGTGCTGGGTGACGCGTTTAAACAGGCGCTGGGCGACAAGCTCGGCATCAAGCGCTACGGTTTCTTCCTGTTGCCCATGGACGAGTCCTTGGCCCGCGTCGCCGTGGACATCGGCGGTCGCCCGCATCTCGTTTACCAAGTCGAGGCGCCCACGCAGTTCGTGCGCGATTTCAACATTATCCTTGTGAAAGAGTTTGCGCGCGCTTTCAGCAACTCGCTCGGCGCCAACGTGCACATCACGCTCGAATACGGCGAGGAGCCGCACCACGTCGCCGAGGCGATTTTCAAGGGCCTCGCCCGCGCCATGGATGCCGCCACGCAGATCGACCCTCGTACCGCCGGCCAGCTGCCCTCTACCAAGGGCAAGATATAAGTCCGAAGCGTAGGAGCCTGCTTGCGGGCGATGTTGCCTAACGCCTGTCGTTTATCTCCCGAATCGCCTGCAAGCAGGCTCCCACATTTTCCAAACCGTGCCATGCCTACCATCGCCGTAATCGACAACGGACTCTGCAATCTCGGCAGCGTCCTCAAGGCCTTTGCGGTCGTGGGGGCCTCGCCCAAGGTCGTGCGCACGCCCGCCGAGTTGGTTGCCGCCAGCGCCGACGGCTTGGTTCTGCCCGGAGTCGGCGCGTTGCGCGATTGCGTGGCGTCGCTCAAGGACAGTGGTCTCGCCGAGGCGGTCCGCGGGTGGATCGGCGCAGACCGACCGTTTCTGGGCGTTTGTCTAGGGCTGCAGGCGTTGTTTGATTATTCCGAGGAGGGTGGCATCACAGGGCTGGGGATTTTTCCCGGCCGCGTAAAACGCTTTGTGCGGCCGCCCGAGTTCAAAATCCCGCACATGGGCTGGAACACCGTGCGTTTCGTGCAACCGGGCACCGCCCTGCAAGTCGACCTGCGCACCGAGGGTGAGTCCTTATATTTCGTGCACAGCTTCTATTGCGAGCCCGCCGACAAGTCGCTCGTGCTGGCCGAGTGCGACTACGGCGGCCCGTTCACGGCGGCCATCGCTCGCGGGCGTTGTTTCGCCACCCAGTTCCATCCCGAAAAGAGCCAAGCCAAGGGCCTTCAACTTTATCGGAATTTCGCGGCGCTTGCCGCACGGTCCGCCGGCTAGAGTTGGCTGCTGCTGCCTGCCCGGTGCCCTCATACTCACCGGGTTGCGGCGAGCTTATTAGCAATAACACTTTTGCTAACGGTTCGCTTGGTCGGTGCTTATGTCACGCCAAAGTCGCATGTTCGCCCGCCACTTTGTTTTGCATCCGGTCCGGTTTTTGCTCTGTTCGCAGCCTATGGCTAAATTTGCTACCCTGAAGTTAGACGAAAAAGAGATCACCCTGCCGGTCATGACCGGTTCCGAAGGCGAAAAAGCCATAGATATCTCCAAGTTGCGGGCCGAGACCGGCCACATCACGTTTGACGACGGTTTTGGCAACACCGGCTCCTGCACCAGCAAGATCACTTACATCGACGGCGAGGTCGGCATCCTGCGCTACCGCGGCTACCCCATCGAGCAGCTGGCCGAGAAGTCCAATTTCGTCGAAACCGCCTACCTTGTCACCCAGGGCGAGCTGCCGACCACCGACCAGCGCTCCAAGTTTTCCAAGCTCCTCACCCAGCATGCGCCGTTGCGCGAGGGCATGCTGCGCTTCATCCAGAGTTTCCCGCGCGATGCGCACCCGATGGCCGTGCTCTCCGCCACCATTAACGCCCTCGGCGCCTACTACCCCCATCTCGCCAGCAACAACCACCAGCGCGACCTGGAGCATTTTGACGAGGCCGCCGCCATCGCCATTTCCAAGGTCCGCACCATCGCGGCCCACACCTACCGGGTAAACAACGGCCTGCCGTTCAACTACCCGCGCCCCAACATCGGCTACTGCGAGAACTTCCTCCACCTGATGTTCTCCGAGCCGTATAACGAGTTCGTGCCGACCGCCGAAGTCGCCTCCGCGCTCAATCTCTTCCTGCTCCTCCACGCCGACCATGAGCAGAACTGCTCCACCTCGACCGTGCGCATGGTGGCCTCGGCCGGTGCAAACCTCTTCGCGTCCGTCTCCGCCGGCGTCAACGCGCTGTGGGGTCCCCTCCATGGCGGCGCCAACATGGCCGTGCTGGAGATGCTCCAGAACATCCACAACGAGGGCGACGACGGCACCAAGTTCATCGCCGCCGCCAAGTCTGGCAAGGGCGACCGCCTCATGGGTTTCGGCCACCGCGTCTATCGCAACTACGATCCGCGCGCCAAGATCATCAAGGCCTCCTTCTACAAGGCCCTCGCGTCGCTCAACATCAAGGACGACCCGCTGCTCGACATCGCCATGAAACTCGAGGAGGTCGCCCTGAACGACGACTACTTCGTCGCTCGCAAGCTCTACCCCAACGTCGATTTCTACTCCGGCCTCATCATGCGAGCCCTCGGCATCCCGTTGAACATGTTCACCGTGATGTTTGCCATCGGCCGCATGCCGGGCTGGATCGCCCAGTGGCGGGAGGTCGCCGCCAATCCCAAGCTCAAGATCTATCGTCCGCGCCAGATCTACGTGGGCGAGGCCCAGCGCAATTTCGTTCCGATCAACCTGCGCTAAACGCCCGTAGCGTCCGACGGAAAAAAGCAACGCCCGGCCTCAAGGCCGGGCGTTGCTTTTAACGGTAGGAGCCTGCTTGCAGGCGATTCCCCGGGCCGGTGCAGGCCGATTTCGTTCAAGCCTTGGTCGGCTTCTCCGGAGGCGCCCGGAAGATTTGTTCCAAATCCAGACCGGTGATCAGCTTGATGCCGTGGAGCAACCGCCACAGGGCGAAGATCATCATCGCCATGCTTGGCATCACGATCACCGGCCAGCTCAACAGGTGCATCTTGCCCAGCTCGGCGTTGAACTCGGCGGTGCCCGGCGGGCTCTTGAGCAGATACCGCGCGAGGGTAAAATTGAGCGCCGCGCTCACGATGAAAGAGGTCGCCAGCAGGTAACTGGAGTTGACCAGCAGGCGGTCAAAGTCGTTGCGGTTGCCCTTCTCGGCCAGCGCCGCGTCCACGCGTTCGACGTCGATCACTTGTTCGTTGTAAAGCAGGCTCCTCACCAACGGGGTCTTCGTGCGCAGGGAGATCAGCACCGCCAGACCGATCACCGAGGGCACGGCGGCTTCCTTGATCGCGAAGCCCATGCCTCCCACATGGAGGAGCCCGAGTCCGCCGGTCAGCAGCACGCTCGCGAAACCCAGGATGGAAATGAAGTTGGTTTTTCGGCGTTCCAGATAATCCCAGACGCCGTAGCCGAGGGGAAACGCCAGCGCCACGACCAACCCGAGCACCGGCCCGAGCAGCTCGTCCTTGCTCAGTTTCGACAGCACAAGTGTCGGCAGGCCGACGTTGAACACCAGGTTGAGCAGCAGGTTTTCTTTTTTGACGGGAGCGGAAGGCATGGGTGTAAGACCCAAGAAACCACGAAACCTGCCAAACACACGAAAAGAAAGGCGCGAACTGGCGGGATTGGTTTTTCGTGTATTTCGTGCGTTTCGCGGTTAACTCTCTGCTTCCCATCCCATGATCCTGCTCGGCGTCAATATCGACCACTGTGCCACCGTTCGTCAGGCGCGCTACCGCAGCTATGACCAGACCGCCCCCGGGCCGGTCGAGCCCGATCCCGTGGCTCTGGCCGTCCTGGCCGAACGCGCCGGCGCCGATGGCATCACCATCCATCTGCGCGAGGATCGCCGGCACATCCAGGAACACGATGTCTGGCGGCTCAAGGACGTTGCCACGACCCGCATCAACCTGGAAATGGCCTGCACGCCCGCGATGATCGACTTCGCGCTCCGGGTGAAGCCCCACTCCGTGTGCGTGGTGCCCGAGAGCCGCGAGGAAATCTCCACCGAGGGCGGACTCGACGTGGTCGCGCGTCGCTCCCAGGTAAAGGCCTGCGTCGATGCCATGAACGACGCCGGCATCGTCACCAGCCTGTTCATCGACGCCGAGCCGGCGCAGATCGACCTGAGCGCCGAGCTCGGCGCGCCGTGGATCGAGCTGCACACCGGAGCCTGGGCCAACGCCTGGCACACGCCGCGCCGCGCCGTCGAGTTTGCCCGCCTGCGTGACGGCGCTTTCCGCGCCCATGCCGCCGGGTTAATCGTCAACGCCGGTCACGGCATAAACTACGACAACGTGGCCGACATCCGCACGCTTCCCCATGTGCACGAGCTCAACATCGGCCACACCATCGTCAGCCGCGCCCTCGCGACCGGCATCGAGGAAGCCGTGCGCGAGATGAAGAAGCGCATGAACGCATGAGCGATCCCCGGATCATTACCCTGCCCCCGGGCGGCATTCTCCTGGGCCTCGGCTCCGATTTGATCGACGTGGACCGCGTCAAAGGCGTCGTTGATCGTCAGGGCGACCGTTTCCTCGCCCGGGTGTTCACCGACGAGGAGCGGGCCTACTGCCTCGGGATGAAGTTTCCCCACAAGCACCTCGCCGCGCGTTTCGCCGCCAAGGAGGCCGTGGCCAAGGCGTTCACCACCGGCATAGGCGCGGAGCTCGGCTGGAAATCCATCTCGGTTTACCACGGCAGCCGGCATGAACCGCTTGTGCGGCTCGACGAAAAGGGCGCGGCGCTGCTGCGCCAGGTCGGCGGCACGCATGTGCTGCTCACGCTATCGCACACGGACACCGCGGCCATGGCGGTTGCCGCCGTGGTGAGGGCGGTCTAGTTTCAGGGCATGATCGCCGCGCACCCCATCCTCTCCTGCGACGAGGCGAAAACCCTTGAGGCTGTCTTCTTCGGAGGCGATGAGGAGCGCGAGTGGGCCGCGATGCAGCGGGCCGGACGCGCGGTCGCCGACGCCCTGCTGCGAGATTTTGAGGAGATCGGCGCCTTTCCGGCCGACGCCCGTGTTTTGGTCTTGGCGGGCAAGGGCCACAACGCCGGCGATGCCCTGATCGCCGCCCGGCGCATCGCCGAACGCCATCCGCAGGTCCGTGTCGAGGTGCGATTCGTCTTCGGCGAGCGCGCGTTGCGGCCCCTCGCGCAACGCGCCTGGAGTGCCCTTGCTCCCGTGGCCACGAGCGTGGGCGAGGGGACTGGGTCCGCCGCCCGCGACGTCGTGATCGACGGTGTGTTTGGTTATCAATTTCATCCGCCGCTGCAGAACTCCCCGGCCGCGGAACTGGCGGCCATCAACACCTGGCCGGTCCGCCTGCGTGCCGCCGTGGACCTGCCGAGCGGGCTCGACGATCCTTCCGCGTTCCGGGCCGACTTCACCTACGCGACCGGCATCCTCAAAACTCCTCTGCTCACGCTGCCCAACGCCGGACGCCTGCGCTACCTGGACCTTGGTTTTTTTGACTCGCTCCGCGGCGAGGACCGGGAGACACCGGGCGGGGCGACCGACCAGGTGTTGACCCCTGCGGTGTTGGCGCCCCTGCGCGCCCTGCGGCCCGCGCACACCGACAAACGCACCTATGGTCACCTGTTCATCGTCGGCGGGTCGCGGCGGTATCCCGGGGCGGTCTTGATGAGCGTGTTGGCCGCGCTGCGCAGCGGCGTCGGGCTGGTCACCGCGTTTGTGCCCGAATCACTGGCGCCCGCGTTTGCGGCGCGCGCGCCGGAGGCGATGTGGGTGGGTTGGCCCGAGACGCCCGAGGGCGGCCTCGCGCTGGAAGGCTCGCACCTGTTGCGTGAGCAAGTCGCCCGTGCCGGGGCCCTGCTCATCGGCCCGGGTCTCGGCCGTGAGCCCGAGACCCTGGCCCTGGCCAAGGACATCGTTGTCCACGTCGACGTGCCGGTCGTGATCGATGCCGACGCGTTGCAGGCCGGGATTGTCGCTGCCGGCCGCGCGCCGCGCATCCTCACGCCCCACGCCGGTGAATATGGGCGCATAGAAAAGGCTATTCCTGCGGAAGCCGTGACGGTGAGGAAGGGACCGGTCACCGCCGTGTGCGCGGGCGGGAGGGCTTTCCATAGCGTGTTTGGCGGACCGGCGCTGGCGCGGGGAGGCAGCGGGGATGTGCTGGCCGGGTTGATCGCCGGTCTGGTCGCGCAGACGCCCCGCGATTTGGCCGGAGCGGCGGCGCGCGGCGTGGTCTGGCACGGGATGGCAGCCGACGCCTGGGCGCGTTCACAGGGGCAGGTGGCGGGCACGACGACCCAGTTGTTGGAGTACCTCCCGACCGCGCTGCGCACGGGTTGAGCCCGAAGGTCGGGTCGTTTCCCGATGACGTTCCATATCCCGTCCCGGGGTAAGGACGTTTCACTGGCCCGGCGGTGATCGGTCCTGCGGCCCATCGCTTGCTGGCGATGCGCCGTTCTCGCTGCCACGCTCCGTCCGTGAACCCGCCGGGTGCATGTCGGGATTCCACGATCATCATTCGCATGGACATCTTGCGCGATCATTTCACTCGGAGATGCGGGTTTCAGGTCGGAAACGGAGATGCCGTCCGTCACTTGATCGCGCTCAAGGCCACGGGGCGGGCACTTCTTGGTGGAGGAGAGGCTGGGCTTGCCGTGGGCGGGTGGGGCGGTTGCACTGCGCATTCGATGAACGAGAATCTGTTGGATCCGTTGTTTTTGTTTTTTTCCGTGGGCTTTATCGGTGGCATTCTTAAGGCCGATTTAAAGCTGCCCGATGCGGTCTATCAGTTGCTGAGCACCTACCTGTTGCTCGCCATCGGGTTGAAGGGTGGTGTGCAACTGGCCCAGGTCTCGCTCGGCACGATCGCTCTGCCGGCGGCGGCCACTTTGGCGCTTGGCATTCTGGTGCCGGTGATCGTGTTTTTCACGGCGCTGGCGATGGGCCGGCTTGGCCGTGCCGATGCGGCGTCGCTGGCGGCGCACTACGGGTCGGCCAGCGCGGTGACGTTTGCGGCGGCCATGGAGATGCTGCGGCGCAGTCAGACGGCTCACGAGGGGTTTTTGCCGGTGCTGCTGGTGATACTGGAAGTGCCCGCGATATTGGTGGCGATTTTTCTCTACGGATTGAAGGCGGAGAAGCGGCCCGGCTACGGGGCGTTGTTGCACGAGATCCTGCTCAACCGTTCGGTCTTTCTGCTGGTGGCGGGCATGGGGGTGGGCTTCATGGCGGGGCCGGAGCGGTTCGCGCCTTACAAGCTGCTGTTTGTCGATGCGTTCAAACCGGTGCTGTCGTTCTTCATTTTGGAGATGGGGCTGGTGGCGGCGCAGCGCCTGCCGGAGATACGCAAGGCGGGTGGCTTCTTGCTTGGGTTTGGTCTTGTGGCGCCGCTGGTCTTCGGCTTGTTGGGCGGTTGGCTGGGATTGCTCTCGGGGTTGTCGGAGGGCGGCTCGGTGATCCTGGCCACGCTGGCCGCGAGTGCGTCGTATATCGCGGCTCCGGCGGCGATCCGCGTGGCGATCCCGCAGGCCAACACGGGCATGTCCGTGGCGGCCGCGCTGGGCGTGACGTTTCCGTTCAATCTCGCGTTGGGCATTCCGGCCTATGTGTGGTGGGTGTCCTGGCTCACCCGTTCCTAGTCGCACCGTCGAGCGTCCATCATGAGCACCGGGGAACTCACCGAGCGGCAGGCGTTTCTGGCGTTGAACGCCCTGCCCAACATCGGGCCGATCACGCTGAACCGCCTGCTGGCCGAGCTGGGTGACGATCCCCGGGCGATTTTTGAGGCCGGCGCGGAGCGGCTCGAGCGGGTGAAGGGCGTGGGACCGGTCATCAGCGCCACGCTGGCGGGTTGGCGGGAGCATTTCGACCTGGCGCGGGAGGAGGAGCGCATGGCGCTGGCGGCGACGGATTTTGTCACCCGCCGCGATGCGGCGTATCCGCGGCTTCTGCGTGAAATCGACAGCGCGCCCATCGGTTTGTATCGGAAGGGCGGTTACGATTTCGCGCTGCCGGGCGTGGCCATCGTCGGCAGCCGCCGCACGACGCTCTACGGGCAGGGCGTGGCGAAAAAACTGGGGGCCGAGCTGGCCCGGGCGGGGTTTTGCGTGGTGAGCGGGCTGGCGAGGGGCATCGACACGGCGGCGCACGAGGGCGCGCTGTCGGTCGGAGGCAGGACGGCCGCGGTGCTGGGCAACGGCATCGACATCATCTATCCGGCGGAGAATCTCGGGCTGTACCGGCGCATCGAGGAGACCGGCGCGATCTTGTCGGAGTTTCCGTTTGCCCGGAGGGCGGACAAGCAGTCGTTCGCAATGCGCAACCGCATCGTGGCGGGCATCTGCGAGGCGGTCGTGGTGGTGGAGAGCGACGTGAGCGGAGGCTCGATGATCACCGCGCGGTTTGCCGGCGAGCAGGGGCGGTTGATCTTCGCGGTGCCCGGGCGCATCGACCAGGCGACCAGCGCGGGGTGCCACCAATTGATCCGCGATGGTGCGACGCTGCTCACGGGGGTGGACGATATTCTGAGCGAGTTGAGCTACCTCGACGGCCTGCGGCCGGCGCCGATACCGGAGAAGGCCGGGGGTGGCACGGTCTTGGCGGCGGCCGATCTCACCGAGGACGAGCGGCGCGTGTACGGGTGTTTCTCGGGCGGGGCGATGGTGTCGCCCGATGCGGCGGCCGCGCACACGGGGCTGGGGGCGGCGCAGCTCTCGGCGACGCTCATGATGCTGGAGTTGAAGCGACTCATCGTGAAGCGCGCCGACGGCACGTTCGAGGCGCGCTGACCGTGCGAGGGCCCCCTCGCGGGAGGCTCAGGAGACCCGGATGGTCTTGACGTTGACGAAGGCGCGCAGGCCGAAGACGCCGAGTTCCCGGCCGAAGCCCGAGCGTTTGACGCCGCCGAAGGGGAGCGTGAGGTCGGAGCGCACGAAGTCGTTTACAAAGACCATGCCGGCATCCAGTCGCTCGCGGGCGAGGGCTTCGCCGCGCCGGCGGTCGCGGGTGAAGACGGCCGCGCCCAGCCCGTAGGGCGTGTCGTTGGCGATGCGCAGGGCGTCGTCCTCGCCGGTGGCGGAGATGATCGCGGCGACGGGACCGAACAACTCTTCGTCGTAGGCGGGCATGCCGGGACGCACGTCGGCGAGCACGGTGGCCGGGTAATAAAAGCCGCGGCCCTTGGGCAGTCGTCCGCCGAGCAGCAGGCGGGCGCCGAGCCGGATGGATTTCTGAACCTGGACGTGGAGCTCGGCGCGCAGGTCGGCGCGGGCCAGCGGGCCGAAATCGGAGGTGGCGTCCGCGGGGGGGCCCATGCGGCGGGCGGAGAGGCGGGCCAGGAATTTCCCGGTGAAGGCGGGCAGGACGGACTCGACGACGACGAAGCGTTTGGCGCCGATGCAGCTCTGACCGCCGTTGACGAGACGGGCCTTGGCGCAAATCTCGGCCGCGTGGTCGAGATCGGCGTCGGCGAGCACGATGTAGGGGTCGCTGCCGCCGAGTTCGAGGACGCAGGGTTTGAGCGCGGCGCCGGCGAGGGCGGCGACGCGGCGGCCGGCCTCGGTGCTGCCGGTCAGGGTGATGGCGCGCACGCGGTCGTCGGCGATGAGCGGAGGCAGGGCCTCGGGCGCGGCGAGGATGGCGCGCACCAGACCCGAGGGCAGGCCGGCGTCGCCGAAGAGTTTCCCGATGGCAAGGGCGCAGCCGGAGACGTTGGAGGCGTGTTTGAGCAGGAGGGTGTTGCCCGCCATGAGGGCGGGAGCGGCGGCGCGGAAGAACTGCCAGAGCGGGTAGTTCCAAGGCATGATGGCGAGGATCACGCCAACCGGTTCAAAGACGACGCGGGCGTCGCGAGGCGCTCCGAACGGACGCTCGGGTTTCAGGAAGCGGGCGGCGTGCTTCGCATAGAAATCGCAGCAGTCGGCGCATTTTTCGACCTCGAGACGCGACATCACCAAGGTCTTGCCGACTTCGGCGGTGATGAGGGCGGCCAGAGACTCCCGTTGCTCGCGGAGGGTGCGGGCGAGGGCGAGCAAGTGGCGGGCGCGGTCGGAGAGGGCGAGCTCGCGCCAGCCGAGGTGACCGGCGTGGACCTGCGCCAGGGCGGAGTCGATTTGGGCCGGGGTGTGGTCGCGGTGACGCTTGAGGATGCGTCCGGTGGCGGGATTGAGCGAAACGAGCGGCATGAGCACCCAACATCAGAGATACACGGCGGGGACGGAAGCCCGGAATCGGTGCCCCCCGCTCACCGCCACCCAGCCTCCCTGCGATCCGTTCGGCGAGACCCCATTTGGCCAAATCCTGCGGTCAACTAACCTAACCCGCGTCCCGAGGCGTCGGACGAGAGGATTCAAATAATATTTGACTAGGCTAATCTTTTTATACCTTTCAAATTATGAACAAGGCAAAAGCTGTCGGTGAAGTTCCGCAGGGAGGTAATTTGAAGGGGGGGGAGCGCGAGGCGGTGGAGGATGTCTTGCGGGCTTTGCTGGAGTGTGAATATCGGCGGCAACCGGCGGGGGAGGCGCAGTTGGGGGCGTTGGGCGGGCTGGGGCGGGAGGCCGGATTACGGGCCTTGGCCAATGCCAAGCAGGCGGGTTTGGCGGTGGAAAACGCGCAGGCTTGGGGCCTCACGGATGCCGGCCGCGAGGTGGCGGTGCGGGTCATGCGGGCGCATCGTTTGACCGAGACGCAGATCGCGAGAACCAACAGTCTTCCGGCGGCGGACTGGCATGGGCGGGCCGACCAACTTGAACATGCGCTCACTGCGGCCGAGGTGGAGCGATTGGAAAACACGCTGGGGCATCCGCGTTTCGATCCTCATGGGGACCCGATCCCGACTCGGGACGGCAGTTTTCCCGAACCCGAGGGCCAGGCGCTCCTGTCGTGGCCCGCGGGGCGGCCCGGGGTGATCTCACACATCGAAGACGAGCCGCCGGCGCTGTTTGCGAAGCTGGCCGGGCGGGGGATTTTTGCGGGTATGCGTTTTGCCCGCACGCCGTCCGCCGTCGAGGCATGCACGCTTTTCCTGGAGGGCCGGGCGGAGATGTTGCCCGCGGAGTTGGCGGCGCTGGTGCGCGTGCGGCTGCCGTTGGCGGACGAGGGCGAGGTGCCGGCCGGCGCCTGCCGCCTGAGCGAGCTGACGCGCGGAGCGGCGGCCCAAGTGCTGGCGTTGTTGCCCGGCTGCATCGGAGCCGAGCGGTCGCGGTTGCTTGATCTCGGGTTCGTGCCCGGCAGCCGCATCGAACATGAACTCGACAGCCCCCTGCACGGCCCGGCCGCGTTCCGGGTGCGGGGGACGTTGATCGCGCTGCGCCGGACGCAGTCCGACCAGGTGCTCGTCCAGCCGGAGGTTTCCCAGGTTGGTTAACCCATTTTCCAAATCATGTCCTCCTCCTGTCCCCCCTCCGCCTGCGAATCGTGCGCGGCTCCCCGCGGTCCGGCGCAACGCCTCGGCCTTGATGTGAGCAAGAGCGACCATGTGGTCGCGCTGGCCGGCAACCCCAACACCGGCAAGAGCACCGTGTTCAACCGCCTCACCGGCCTGCGCCAGCACACGGGCAACTGGCCGGGCAAGACCATCGCGCGCGCCGAGGGCGGCTTCGCCTATGCGGGCAAACGCTACAAGCTCGTGGACCTGCCCGGCACCTACTCCCTGCGCTCGGCCAGTCCCGACGAGACGGTGGCGCGCGAGTTCATCCTCTTCGGGCGCCCCGATGTGACCGTCATCGTCGCCGACGCCAACTGCCTGGAGCGCAATCTCAACCTGGTCCTGCAAATCCTCCAGATCACCGACCGCGCCGTGCTCTGCCTGAACCTCATGGACGAGGCCCGCGCCAACGGTCTGGAGATCGACGCCCGCCGTCTCGCCCGCGAACTCGGCATCCCCGTCGTGCCCTGTTCGGCGCGTTCCGGCGAGGGCATCCCGCAGCTCCTGGCCGAGGTGCAGGCGGTGGCATCGGGCGCGTTCCAGCCGAGCCCCTATAAACTGAAGCTCGCCGTGCCCGGCCTGCGCGAGGCGCTGGCACGCGTGACGACCGCTTTGCGCGCGCGATTCCCCGGGCTGGCCAACGAGGAGTGGATCGCGTTGCGCCTGCTCGAAGGCGATGCCGCCGTGGGCGGGCTGGTCACTGCCGGCACACTCGGCCGGTTGACCGAGGATCACGCCGCGCTCGCGCGCGCCGCCGGCGGGGAGGGCCGCGTGGCATGAGCACCCCCGTCGAAAACGATCCGCTCCTGCGGGAGGCGCGCGAACTGCGCTGGCAGTTGCCGCGCGATTTCAACGACCGGCTCACCGAGGCGATCTACGCCGAATCGGCCCGCATCGCCGAGCGCACCGTATCGCGGCGGGGCTCCTCTCGCCGTCTGGCGTTGCACCGCCGGATCGACCGCGTGCTCACCAACCCGTGGACGGGTTTCCCCGTGATGGGGCTGCTGTTCGCCTTCGTGCTGTGGCTGACCATCGCGGGAGCCAACGTGCCCAGCGGACTGCTGGCCGACTTGCTGCTGGGCGAGATCTACCCGTGGCTGCGCGGACTGGCGATGGCCGCGCTGCCGGCCTGGCTGGCCGGGCTCCTGGTGGACGGCATGTATCTGGCCACCGCCTGGGTGGTCAGCGTGATGCTGCCGCCGATGATGATTTTTTTCCCCGCCTTCACGCTGCTGGAGGACCTCGGGTACCTGCCGCGCGTGGCGTTTAATCTGGACCGGTTGTTCCACCGCGTCGGCGCGCACGGCAAGCAGGCGCTCACGATGGCGATGGGCTATGGGTGCAACGCGGCGGGCGTCATCGCGGCGCGCGTCATCGATTCCCCCCGCGAGCGGTTGATCGCGATCGTCACGAACAACTTCGCCCTGTGCAACGGCCGATGGCCGACGCAGATCCTGATCGCCACGATCTTCCTCGGCGCGCTCGTGCCGGCCGCATTGTCCGGCGTGGTGGCGGCCGGCGCGGTCTTCGGCGTGGCGCTGCTCGGCTTCGGGTTGAGCCTGCTGTGCTCGTGGGCGCTCAGCCGCACGCTGCTGCGCGGCGAGGCCTCGACCTTCAGCCTCGAACTGCCCCCGTATCGTCCGCCCAATATCCTGCGCACGCTCTACACCTCGCTGATCGACCGCACGCTGTTCGTGCTCTGGCGCGCGGTGGTCTTCGCCCTGCCGGCCGGCGCGGTGATCTGGCTGGTATCCAACGTTCAGGCCGGGGACCACAGCCTGGCCTACTGGGCGGCGACCGGCATGGATCCCGTGGCGGTGTTGATCGGCCTCAACGGAATCATTTTCCTGGCCTACCTCATCGCGATACCGGCCAACGAGATTGTGATCCCCTCGATCCTCATGCTGACGGTCCTGCTGACCGGCCAGACGGGCGGCGAACACGCGGCGGGCGTCATGTTTGAGACCGGCGACGAGGGCGTGCACCAGTTGTTGACGGGCGCGGGATGGACGACGCTGACCGGGGTGTGCCTGATGATTTTCAGCCTGTGCCACAACCCCTGCAGCACCACGCTCTACACGATCTACAAGGAGACCCGGTCTCTGAAATGGACGGCGGTCTCGGCGCTGATGCCGACGGCCATCGGCTTCGTGCTCTGCGGCCTGATCGCGCTGGTGTGGAGGTCGCTGAGCTGAGTCTGGAAACCGCGGCGGATCGGGTTCTTCACGCGCACTCTGTTGGGCCAAACTCCACTCGCGTGGCCCGGTCCCGCCGACACCGACGTCCCCGGCTGGGTTGTCCTCCAAAGCACGGAGCGACCCAAGCAGCCGAGGGGGATTTTCACCCAGCCAAACCCATCCAGTATCTATAAAATACCCAAGGTTGGGTGAATTAAGACTATGCGGACGAAACGGCTCCGCCGTTCCGCTACGGATTCCCAACGTGGCGGAATCGCGGAGTGATTTCGGTTTGGAGATCGTTCAGGGTGTTTTTCTGAAATCACTCAGGTCGTCGAACTCTGCGAGTGAGGGTAGAAGCAAGCTGGGCCGTCAAGGTCGCCTTGGCCGGGCCCGTTTCTCCCCTCACTCCGAACCGATTTTTCGGGAACACACCCTCGGGCGATGGTCCGCAAGGCGGTGCCAAACCAGCGCCTGCAAGCAAGCTTCTACCTGGAGATGCGGCGATGATCGCCGTGTTTGTGGCCATGCCCGTCCCCGGGCGTTTGGGTTGAGGAGGGGAGCGTCCGGGCACGGACGCCGCTACACGGGGGTTATTTCAGAAACACACCGTAGTCTAAAAACACCCAGCCATTGGAATTACACAGGGGGCCGAGCCGAAAAACAGAGGTCACGGACGCGGAGGATTGTGCTCCACGGACTCTGTGCGGCCCCGTGTCACCGCTCAGTCATTCTTCCGGGTCAGATCGTGACGGTTTTGAAGGCGGCCGGGTTCCAGAGAGGCTGGGCGGCTTCGGCGGCGAGCTCGTTGAAGGCGGCGATCTCGGCGGCCGTGAAGAGGAGTCCGCCGGCACTGGCGGTGTGCCTGGCGAACGAGGCCTCGAGCTGGCCGGGCAGCATGGACTTCTCGTTGCCGTGGCCGAGGAGGTCGTCGATGACGGCCTTCACGTTGGCCTTCTGGTCGCGGCCCTTGGCGAAGGCGCCGGCGTTGAGGGCGTCGGGGTGGATGACTTGGAAGAAAAACGCACAGGTGCCCTTCTCGCCCGAGGGGACCTGGGCCCAGCGGTTGCGGATGGTGGGCAGCGAGCCGCCGATGAAGCCGCCGACGATCTCGTTGATGAGCGAGAGGCCGTAGCCCTTGTGGGCGCCGAAGGGCAGCAGGGAGACCGCCTGGTCGGGGTCGGTGGTGGGGTTGCCTTCCTTGTCCACGGCGGCGAGGGGCGGGAGGGGCTTGCCCTCGCGTTTGAGTTGCTGGACGCGGCCCATGGCGACGACGGAGGTGGCCCAGTCGATCACGATGGGGTAGCCGACGGCATCGGTCGTGGGGAAACCCCAGGAGTGGGGGTTGGTGCCGAGGGTGGGGTATTTGCCGCCGAAGGGCACGACCTCGGCGAGCGCGGCGGTGCAGTTGGTGTAGGCGATGTAGCCGCGGCGGGCGGCATCCATGACGTAACCGCCGCCCCAGAGGTAGTGGAAGGCGTTGTCCACGGAGACGGTGCCGACGCCGTAGTGGTCGGCCAGGCGGATGGCCTCGTCGATGGCGCGGTAGGCGGTGGACTGGCCGAGTTTTTTGTTGGCGTTCCAGATTTTGACGGCGGGGAAACGGGAGGGAATATCTTCGATCTGGGCGCCGGGCACGCAGCCCTTGGAGCCGGAGCCGAAGAGGTGGTCGAGGTGGAGTGCCTTGATGCCGTTGTGGGTGCGGATGCCGTGGCGGGAGGCCTCGGCGCAGAAACGGGCGCCCTCGGCGGCCTCGTCGGCGTGGAAGCCGCGGTGCCGGTAGGCGGCGGCGACGAGGGTGTTGTGCTGGGCTTCGGGGACGACGTGGTAGGTTTCGGGCATGGGAGGTAAGATAAGCGGCGGATCGTGAGCAGCGGATGGGGCGGAGAATCAGACGGCGCGGGCGATGGGCGGTTTTCCGGCGAGGAAGAGCGTGAGGTTGTCCACGGCGCAGCTGGCCTGGCGTTGCACGCTCTCGTGGGTGCGGCTGCCGATGTGGGGGGTGAGGATGACTCCTGGCAGGCCGAGCAGCGGGTGGTCGGGAGGCGGGGGCTCTTGATCGAGCACGTCGGCGGCGTAGCGCAGGTGGCCCGACTTAAGCGCGGCGACGAGGGCGGCCAGGTCGATAAGTTCGCCGCGGCCGGTGTTGACGATGACGGCACCCCTGGGGAGCAGGGCGAGACGGCGGGCATCCAGGAGGCCCCTGGTCTCGGCGGTCAGCTTGGTGTGGAGTGAGACGAAGTCGGCCTGCTTGAGGGCCTCGTCGAGGGATCCGGCGCGTTCCAATCCGTGCCAGCGGGCGAAGTCCTCGTCCCAGAAGTGGGCGAACACGATGACGCGCAGGCCGAAGGCACGGGCGCGGAGGGCGACCTCCTTGGCGATGCGGCCGAGGCCGACGAGGACGAGGGTCTTGCCGCAGACCTCGTTGCCGGTGATGCGGGTCCAGCGGCCGGCGGCGACGTGGTTGGCCTCGACGACGAGGTTGCGCACGGTGGCCAGGAGGAGGGCGAAGGTGTGCTCGGCGACGGTGGTGTGGTTGACGCCGGGAGTGAAGAGGACGGGGAGGCCGAGGTCCTTGGCGGCCTTGAGGTCGATCTTGTCGAGGCCGATGCCGTATTTGGAGATGACCTTGAGGCGGGGCAGGGATTTTTCCATGACGGCGCGGGTCATGGCGTCGTCGCCGCACAGGTAGGCGTCGAACTGGCCGGCGAGCTCCAACATGCGGGACTCGGGGAGAGGTCCGCGTTCGCGGACGATCTCAAAGCCGGCCTTGTCCAGCATGTCGTGATGGATGCCGGGGGTGTCTTGAAACGAGGTGGTCGTGAGCAGAACGCGTGTCATCGGTGGGTGAAGAAAACCGGTTTTATCGGGTTGAAGCGGGGCGACTACCGCTGGAATGTGAAAACACTTCCATGCCTTCTTTCGGACCAGCGACCCGGCAACTCCAAGGTAAACTCGGCGCCCGCGTGACGACCGACCACGACGCCTGTTTCGCGTCGTCGTTTGACGGCAGCAAGCTGTCGTTTTTACCCGAAGCCGTCGTGAAGCCGAAGACGAAGGCCGACATCGCGGCGACCCTGGAAATCGCCAATAAACGCAAAGTCCCGGTGACCACGCGGGGCGCGGGTTCCTCGCTCACCGGCTCGGGTTCACCGGTCAAGGGCGGCTGGGTGCTCGACCTCTCGGGGTGGAATAAAATCACGGTGGATGCCGAGGCCGGTCTGGCCCGGGTGCAGGCCGGGGCGGTTGTAGCCGACATCCACAGGGCGGTCGAGGCGTGCGGCTGGTTTTACCCGCCCGATCCGGCTTCAAAGCAATACTGCACGATCGGCGGGAACATCGCCTGCAACGCCGGCGGGATGCACGGCGGCAAATATGGCGTGACCCGCGATTTTGTGATCGCGCTCAAGGGCTTTCTGCCGACCGGCGAATATGTGGAGTGGGGCGCGGCGACGAAGAAGTTTTCCGCGGGTTTCAACCTGCGCGATCTGTGGATCGGGGCCGAGGGCATGCTGGGTGTGGTGACCGAAGCCACGTTGAAGCTCATCCCGCTGCCGGCCGCGCGCTGGACGCTGCTCACGTCGTTTGCCGACGAGGCGGCGGCGTTCCGGGCGATACGCGCGTTGTTCGCCCTGCGCGTGCAGCCGGCGATCTGCGAGTTTCTGGACCGTTACGCCGTGCAATGCGCCGAGGCGAAGACCGGGAAGACAGTGTTCGCCGGCCAGGCGGGGCGTCCGGTGATTTTGCTGGAGCTGGCGGGCACGGCCAGCGAGGTCGCCGAGACCCGAGAAACCGTGCTGGCCTGGGCCCGGGCGAACACGGCGGCGTGCCGCGAGGCGCGCGACCGCGTCGAGGCGGAGGAGTTGTGGGAGGTCCGCCGCAAATGCTCCGGCGCGATGTTTGCCCTGGGGGATTCGAAGCTCAACGAGGACATCGTGGTGCCGATGAGCAGCTACGAGAAGTTTGCGCTCTTCCTGGACAAGCTTCGCCGGTCGTCGCGCCTGCCGATCCCGACGTTCGGCCATCTGGCCGACGGAAACCTGCATGTGAACATCATGTATCACCGCGACAATCGGGCCGAGTATCTGCGCGCCGAAAAAGCCGTGTGCCGGCTCATGGAGGGTGTGGTCAAGCTGGGCGGCGCGATCTCCGGCGAGCATGGCATCGGGCTGGCGAAGACGCCGTTTATGCGCTTCCAGCACTCGCCCGCGCAGATCAAGGCGATGCTGGCGGTGAAACACGCGCTCGACCCCAACGGCATCCTGAACCCGGGGAAAATGTTCACCCTCTTCAAGGTCTGGGAGCATCCCCGGCTGAAGATCGCGCTGCCTTGGGATCACAAGTAAGGTGCTCCCCCGGCGTGGGTGTTGACCCGGCGATCGTCGGGTTGCCGCCTGGGTGAGGTTATACCAATGGCTGGATGCTTTTCGACCGGGGTGTGTTTCTGAAATATCTCAGGTCGTCGAACTCTGCGAATGAGAGGATAAGCAGGCTGGGCCGGCTTTGCCCGGAAAGGCGCGACCCGCCGGGTCGCCTCAGTCTCGGTCGTCTTGGCCGGGCCCGCTTCGCCTCTCAAGCCGGCTCGACATATTTCAGGAACCCACCCTGGACGATCTCCAAACCGAAATCGCTTCGCGATTCCGCCACGGTGGGAATCCGTAGCGGAACGGCGGAGCCGTTTCGCCCGGATAGTCTTCATTCACGCAAGCATTGTTCTTATTTGGCCCGTGCCAGCATCGACCGGGACAAGCCGACCAGAAAAGCGGTGTCGCCGGGGAGGAGCCGCAGCGCGGTGAGCGCGGCTTCGGTCTGCTCCTGCGCCATGCGGCGTGCGGCGTCGATGCCGTGGACGCTCACATAGGTGGTCTTGCCGGACTGCGCGTCTTTCCCGGCGGTCTTGCCGAGCGTGGCGCTGTCGGCGGTCGCGTCCAGCACGTCGTCGATGATCTGGAAGGCGAGGCCGAGGTGCCGGCCGGCCGTCCGCAGCCCGTCGAGCGCAGACGGCTCCGCGCCGCCCACCAGCCCGCCCATGACAAGGGAGGCCTCGAGCATGGCGGCGGTTTTGTTGAGGTGGATAAACTCCAGCTCGGCGGCGGTGGCGTCGGCTTTTTTCTCGCTGAGGAGGTCCTGCATCTGGCCGCCGACCAGTCGGGCGCCGCCGGCGGCGTCGGCCAGTTCATGGACGAGCGCGGCGGCCAGGCGCGGATCGGCCGCGTAGTGGGTCGAGAGGATGAGGAAAGCGTGGGCGAGCAGGGCGTCGCCGGCGAGGAGCGCGGTGGCCTCGTCGAACTGTTTGTGCGCGGTGGGCCGGCCCCGGCGCAGGTCGTCGTTGTCCATGCAGGGCAGGTCGTCGTGGACGAGCGAGTAGGTATGGACGCATTCGATCGCCACGGCGGCCGGCAGGGCGGAGAGACGCGGGGCAAACAACTCGGCGGCCGAGAGGGCCAGCACGGGGCGCAGGAGTTTGCCGCCGGCCTGGAGGCTGTAGCGCATGGCGGCGTGGATGCGGGCCGGGCCGGTTTCGGGGCCGGGGTGCGCGGGCACGAGGAGGTCGATGGCGGCTTCGACCTCGGAGATGAGTCGGTTTAATTTGGTTGTGATGTCCATCGGCGCACGCCTACGTTCGACGCAAATTTCGTCCGCCGCAATGCCTTCCCTCGAACAAGTTTGCAAACGCCTCTTTTCGGACCAGTCGTGGTTCATCAAAGCCGTGATCGGCGCCTTGTTGATGGTTATTCCCGTGGCGCATTTCCTGGCATTCGGTTATCTGTATGCGATGGTGGAGCAGGGCAGGCGGGGGGAGGAGCCGGACCTCCCGGAGTGGGGTGATTGGGGGCGCTTGTTTAAGAACGGCCTGGCGGCGTTTGTGATTTTCCTCGTGCTCGGCGTGTTGCCGATGCTGTTCGCCTGGTTGCTGGTGTGGCCGCTGCATTTTCTTAACTACGGTGCGTTTATCTACCTGCCACTCGTGCCGGCCGTGATGCTGGCGGGGCCGTTGACGGTCGCCGGCATCTACCAATATCAGAAAAACGAAGAGTTCGCCGACGCCTTCCGCCTGGTCGTGCTGGGCGCGATGCTGCGCTCGACCAAGTCCTATTTCTGGGTGCCCACGTTTGCGTTGATCGGCTTCCTGGTGGCGGGTTACCCGCTGATGACCTTCACCGTTTTTGTGGGGTTGGCGGCGAGCTGGACCTATTATTCGGTGTCCTACCGTTTCGTGGAAGATTCTCGCAAAGGCCGGGTGCGAACCTGAACCTGACCGGCAATCTGCGGGTCTGCCCCCTTTTCGTTCCGCGTTCATCCTTACCGCCCACCATGGTTTCCAATAAAAAGATCGAGCGTGCCCTGCACGGTCCAGGCCCCTTTGAAATCATCCTCGGGGTGGTTTTCAGCATCACCCTCGGGATCGCGCTGGCCTGGCTGCACCTGATGTTCAAACCCGTCCCGGTCGTGACCAAGCCGCCGGAGGGGGCGGCACCCGGCGAGGTGTATTTCCTGGAAGGATCGGCCAACAGCGGCAAGGCGCGCCAGTGGGTGCGCAAGCGCCAGATGCTGGCCGAGGGCAACGGCGCCGACGTGACGCTTACGGAGGATGAACTCAATGCCTGGATGGCAAGCGCCACGCCCAAGGCTCAGGCCGCAGCCGGGGCGACGCCGGGCCTGTTCACCCCGGACAGGATCAATTTTCGCATCCAGTCCGGGGTTTTGCAGGTGGGCGTGACCGGCAAGGTGTCCGCCCTCGGTTTAACCCGCGATCTGGTGGTGCAGACCCGGGGCAAATTCGTGCCGGGGCCGGCCGGTTTTGAGTTCACCGCCGACGAGTTCTTTATCGGAGCACTGCCGGTGCATCTCATCCCGGGGTTGACGCACGAGATCATCCATCGCGTGGTCGCGGCCCAGGATTTATCCGAGGATCTGAAGACGGCTTGGAAGCAGATGAAACTGGTCGCCGTCGAGGAGAACATGCTTCGCCTGACGTTGCCGTGATGAGCGGGCGGTGCGGATGGCGGGCGGTTTTGGTCCTGGTGGCTCTGGGTTGTGCTCCGTTTTGCCCGGGGCAGGACGCGGCGGCCGACGTCCCCGCCGAGGTGGCGCCGCGTCTTTTCCAGACCCGGCCGGGTCGCTTTGAGATCGTCGTGCCGGACGGAATCGATCCGCGCCGGGCGCTGGCGCTGGGCGAGTCGGTATGGTCGGCACTGTCGGGGGTGTTGAGCCTGCCCGGGGAAGGCTTCAGCACACCCGTCACGGTGCGTCTGGTGCCGGTGGCGCGGTGGACCGGGCCTGATGCGTTTACGGTGGGGGTGGAGCCTCCCGGCTTGGTCAGCGTGCGGGTGCGGTGGGGCGGCGGCGGCGAGGTGGGCGTGGCGAGGCGCGCCATGGTTCGCGGGCTCATCCTGAGGCAGGCGGTGGCCTGGCACGGGGTCGCGGCAAAGTTGACGGCGGCGGGGTGGCTGGAGCAGGCCTGCGTCGGCTTGAGCATCGTCCGCGAGCGGCCGGCCATGATGGATGCCTATCAACAGGACGCCGTGGCGGCGGCGGCCGTGCCGTCGTTGTCCGAACTCCTGCGAGGGGAAGGCGGCACGGGCGAAGCGCGCGTGTGGGCACCGGCCACGTTGTGGTTGCTGCTGCAATTGCAGGTCGAGCCCGCCGCCGGCGTGCGTTGGGCCGGTTGGGTGCGCGGCATCACGGCAGGCGCCGATCCTCTGGCGGCCTTGCCCCGCGCCTATCCGGGGTTGTGGGCCGATGAGTCGGCGATGGAATTGTGGTGGCTGACCGCGTTTCAGGCCCAGAGCCGCCAGCGGTTGTTACCGCTGATGACTGCGGCCGACTCCCGGGCTTGGCTGCAAGACCGCAGCCGCTGGCTGGCGGAGCGCGGCGGCGAGGAAGTGGTGCTGGATTTGGAGGAGTTGCCCGGCCTGAGACGCACCGCATGGGGACGGGCCGAGCTTTCGCGGCGCCTCGGGCAGTTGCGCGCCGTGATGGGGACGATCCACCCGTATTACGCCAACGCCGCCTTGTCCCTGGGCCGGATCTACGAGGCCGCCCTCAAGGGAGACGAAAGCGCCGTCCGCACGGCCCTGGCGGACCTGCAGCGCGAGGCGGCCGATGGACGGGAGCTGGAGGAGACCATCGGGGCCATTCTCGACACGGCACCGCGGGACTGAGGGCGGTGGCGGGCGCGGTCCGTTCGGACGTATCGCGGGTTTTTTGACTCAGGCCCGACCCGCCGGGCCGCCTTCGTCTCGGCCGCCTTGGCCGAGCCGGATTTTGCTCTCACGCCGACCTTCTTGACTTCAGAAACACTCCCTAGTTTGACGCCCGCCGGACTCGCTTTAGGGTCATGGTTTATGAGCGACTTTGTTTCCGGTCAGGCAGTCAGCGACGCCAAAAAAACCCTCGACCGGCTCCGCACCGCCATGAGGCGCACGATCAAGGGCAAGGACGAGGTCGTCGATCAGGTCCTCGTCTGCCTCGGCGCCGGCGGGCACGTCCTCATCGAAGACCTGCCCGGCGTCGGCAAGACCACCCTCGCTTACTCGCTCGCCCGGTCGATGGATTGCGCGTTCTCCCGCATCCAGTTCACGAGCGACTTGCTGCCGTCCGACGTGACCGGCGTGTCCATCTACGACGAGTTGGAAAAACGCTTCATTTTCAAAAAAGGCCCGGTGTTCGCCAACGTCGTGCTCGCCGACGAGATCAACCGCGCCACGCCCAAAACCCAGTCGGCGCTGCTCGAGGTGATGGACCGGGCGAAAGTCACCGTCGACGGCGAGCCGCACGACGTGGGGGCGCCGTTCATGGTCTTCGCCACTCAAAATCCCGTGGACTACGAGGGCACCTTTCCCCTGCCCGAGAGCCAGATGGACCGGTTTCTGATGCGCCTGCACATGGGCTACCCGAAGGAGGCCGACGAACTCGACATCCTCCGCTCGGCGCACACCGCCTATGATGCGATCACGCTCGAGGCCGCGGCCGACCGCGACCAGGTGCGGCACCTGCGGGAGGTCGCCCGGCAGGTGTTCATCGAGGAGTCGGTGCTGGCCTACATCTTGAAGATCGTCGGCGCCACCCGCACGGATTCCGAGTTCAAGGCCGGCATCTCGGTGCGCGGCGGCCTCGCCCTCAAACATGCGGCGCAGGCCCGGGCGTTGCTGCTCGGGCGCGACTTCGTGATACCGGAGGACGTGCAGGAGCTGGTCGTGCCCGTGCTGGCGCACCGCCTTTCGTTGCTGCGGCAGAGCCCCGATCCGTTGGAGGAACGCCGTTCGGTCGCCGCCGCTTTGCGACGCATCGTCGGCAGCCTGCCCGTGCCGGTCTGAAAAACGCGCGCCGCCCCCATGCCGTCGCCCGCCCCGAATCTTGTCCGCCCGCGCCCGATCGCGCCGGTCGCGGCCGAGACCGCCGCCGAGGGCGCGACCGACTGGCAGACCGCCGGAGGCCGGCGCGCCAGCTCGCCCGGTCGGCGCTGGCGGGTGTTCCTCTGGTCGCTGGTTTATCCCCGGCAGGGCAGCCGGCTGCTGCTGACCCTGCCGGGCCTGTTGGTGATCGCGGTGGCGCTGGGCATCGCGGCGGCGGCCTACAACACCTCCAACAACATCCTCTTCATCGCGCTTTCGCTGCTGCTGGCGTGCCTGGTCTTTAGCGGCCTGCTCCTGTGGCTCAATCTGCGCAACCTCGCCTGGAGGCTGCGGGTGCGGACGCCCTTGCGCGCGGGCCGGGAGCATCCGGCCACCGTCGAGTTGCACAACCGCAAGAAGCTCCTGCCCGTTTACGGCGTGTGGTTCGAGGTTGTGGCGACCGGGGACAAGCACCCGATCCGCCTGCCGCTGCGCGAGCGGCTCGACCCCGGCGAGGTCGCCTCGCTGGAGTGGACGCTCCGGCCGGCGGCGCGCGGTCGCCACCGGATCGAAGTGCGCTCGGCGACCTCGCTGTTCCCGTTTGGCTTCCTCAAAAAAATCATCGGCGGGGAGCTCAGGCGCGACGTGTTGGTCTGGCCCGCGCCCGTGGATTACCGGCGTTTCCCGACCAAGTCCTGGCATCAGCCCGGCCAGGTTGAACGCTCGTCCCGGGCGGGTCCGGGCGGCGACCTGCTGGCGCTGCGTTCCTATGTGCGCGGCGACTCGCACCGGCTGGTGCACTGGAAGGCCACGGCGCGACTGCGCCGGCTGATGGTGCGGCAACACGCGGCGGAGACCCAGACCGGTTATTCGCTGTGGGTGCGCACGGCGGCCGCGGATTGGCCGCGCGCCGATCAATTTGAACGGATGTGCGGCCTGGCCGCGACGCTGGCCGAGGATCTTTTCCGCGAGGGGCGGCTGATGACCGTGGCCTTCGACGACGAGGCGCCGCTGCCGGTGCGCCGCCTGGCCGACCTGGAACGGTTTCTCGACCGGCTCGCCCTCATTCAACCCTCGGCCGGTGCGCCGGCCGCCGGCGCCCTCGTGGCGACGGCCCGGCGCGCCAACGTGCTGACCCTCGCGCCCGACGGCGCGCGGGGCGTCCTTGCCCACCTCGATGGAGAACAAGCGGCCTCAGCTTAACCTGGACGAGCTCCACGCGCTCAAGTGGCTGCTGGGCGGCGTGCTCGCGCTGCTCTCGGCCGCCACCGTGCTCTACATGGAGGTCGAGGCGACGTTTTGGCTGATCCTGATCGCCCTGGCGGTGCCGGTGACGTTGCGACGGCCGGCGCTCACCCTGCGCGTGCCCGGCTGGGCGCACCGGCTGGCGTTCCCGTTGATCGTGGCGGTGTTCGCGGCGGATTTTTATCGCAACAAGGAGGTGCTGCCCGCGCTCATCCGGCTGGCGATGATGCTGGTGCTTTACCGGGCGGTGACGCCGAGGGGGCGGCGCGACGACCTGCAATTGATCGTGCTCGGCATCTTCCTGGTGGTGGTGGCCGGCGTGCTTTCGGTGTCGCCGGTGTTTGCGGTGCAGATCGTGGTGTTCACCGGATGCGCGCTGCTGTTTCTGCTGGTGATCAACCTGATCGCCTCGGCCGAGACCGGCCGGCCGGCGCAGGCGGGGTCGCCCGACGCGCCGCAGGTGTGGATGCGCATCGGCTGGCGGCGGCTCGCTTCGCGCCTGCGGGCGGCGACCGACTGGCGGGTCTTCGCGCTGGCCTCAGGGCTGTTCGCCGGCGTGGTCGGCCTGTCGGCGCTGCTTTTCTTCGCCCTGCCGCGTTTCGAGATCACCAACACCCTTTTTCTGGACAATCTGATCTCCAAAAAATCCAAGACGGGCTTCAGCGAGACCGTGCGATTCGGGGACGTGACCGACATCCAGCGAGACACCGACGTGGCCCTGAGCGTGGACGTCTCGGACATCCGGGCGATCCCGGCGGAGCGTTATTGGCGCATGTTGGTGCTCGATGTTTACCAAAAGGGTGAGTTCAGCCGCTCCCCTGAGCTGGCCGAGCGGATGCGGCCGCAAAAGCAACCGGCGGCGGGCATCGACGGCGGTGCGCGGGCGCGGGCAGGCGACGCCGTGTGGACGTTTTACCTGGAGGCCGGGATCAGTCGCTACCTGCCGCTCCTGGGGAGCTTTAATCGTCTGCAGTTCAACGACGGGCCCCAGAGCCACACCGTCAACGACGAGCTGCGCCTCGTGAGAATCGAGAAAACACCGGTCAGGATGTTCGCCTACCGGGTCGAGGGGATGCGGTCCGAGCCTGCGCTGGGCGAGCCGGAGATTCTGCCGCGCCGCGATCCCGAGCCGGGCTTGCTCGGGGAAACGGCCCCCGGGTTTCTGGCGCTGAATTTGTCCGCCGCGGACACCGCCCGGCTGGCCGGCTGGGTGCGCGAACTGGCCGCGCCGCCGGACGACGCCCCGGCTTTTGTCCGGCTCGCCGGAGATTGGCTGCGGCGCAAACACGGGTATGCGCTGCAATCCGAATTACCGAGGGGCGAGGGGGACCCGCTGGTGCGTTGGATGGGAGGCGACACCACGGGACACTGCGAACTCTTCGCCGGAGCCTTCACGCTGTTGGCGCGCGCGGCCGGTTATCCCTCCCGCCTGGTCACCGGTTTTCGCGGCGGCACCTGGAACCCCGTGAGCGGGAACCTTACGGTGCGCAATTCCGACGCGCACGCTTGGTGCGAAATTTACGATGCCCGCGCCCGGCAATGGCTGCGCGTCGATCCCACGCCGGGCGCGCCGGCACCTGCGGCGGCCGACGCGACCTTGACCCCGGAGGTCTCGCTGGCGCGCATCAGCGACTCGGGCTGGTCGGCCAGGTTCGAGGGCCTGAGGATTTTTTGGTATCGGCGCATCGTGGATTTTGACCGGAGTTCGCAAGTCGAGTTGGCGCGCACCGCGAAGAACGCGATCGAGGCCCGCATGAGCACGTTGAAGGCGGGGATTATGGCCGGTCTTGCCAGTGCCGGCGAATGGCTGCGGCGTCCGTGGGACGCGGGCCGGGTCGCGACCTGGGGGGCGTTGGCGGCGGCGGCCGTTGTCGGGATGATCGCTTGGCGCGCGCTCGGGCGGACGGCCTGGGCGTGGTGGCCGGGACGATGGACGCGGGGCGGTGGCGACCCGGTGCGCCGCGAAGCGGGGCGGTGGTTGCTCCGCATCGGGGAGCCGCCCAAGACCGGAGCCTGGGGTGAGTGGGCGGGGGTGCGCGAAGATCTGCGGCGGTTGCGCTACGGTGCGAAAGCGGGCTGGCCCTCGCCGCAGGCGACGTTTGTCCGGGCGAGGCGCGCGTACCGTGACCTGAAGGCTGGTCGCGGCGGTTGAGGCGCGACACACCCTGGGTTAAAAATTAAATCCTCATGATTTTCGCGATGGTTGGGTCGTAGTCATAACTTCCGATACTGCCGTCGGTGATTTTCTGGATCGCTTCCTCGATCACGGGAAGCGGCACGAGGAACCACTCTCGCGGTTCCACATGCGCGCCGAAGCGGTCTTTGATATCCATGTCCAGTCGGGCCTTGACGAAGAACTTATGGAGCAGGGCCTACAGTTTTTTACGGTTGATGTTGGCGAGTTTAAACCTGCCCACGATCTCCACTTCCGAAAGGAGGTAAGTCGGGTCTTGTCTGGCATTGGCGATCCGGCTTTTCACGTCCACTCCAGTGACGCCGATCTTATGGATTACGCAGCGGTTCTGCGCTACGAAGACCTCTTCTGATTTGCTCCGCAGCACATAGATATAGCCGGCGTGGAGATCGTCCGTCTCTTCTGCACCCGGGTAGAGCGGGCCCAGGTTCGGTTCTGTTATTCGGCGGCTTGACTTGTCCTTGTTGAGAGCGCGCTGGAGCGAGCGGAGGAGCAGATCGAATTCAGTGCCGTTATCGTAGACCACCCGCAACCGGCGATCCGGGCGGCCGTAGTCGCTGACGAAAGAATCACCCATCACCGCGACGACTGGAGGGCGGTGATTTTGTCGATGCGGCCCTGGACGAGGTGGGGGATTTAAAGTTCGGTGGCGCGGATGGTGGTGGCGGTGAGGATGCCATCGACGTCCCTGGAGAAGAGGCGGATGGCGGCCCAGCGGGCGGGGGGATGAGGGCTTTCATTAACCTAAAAGGCGCGATTGATGGATTGATTTTCAACTGCGCCGCAGTTGGCAGGTATGTCGGCATGACACTGAAATTCGGCTACTTAGGCGTGTCGAAGCACTCGATTTCCGAGGTGTTTTCGGGGCACGATATTTTCATC
>CAIRBK010000088.1 GCA_903876795.1 uncultured Verrucomicrobiota bacterium | reverse complement strand
TGCCAGCCGGGCGCAGCGGGGTCCCCGCCGGTCTGACCAGGACGGGCACGACTCGCGGAACGGGAGCGCAGCGCACGGGCCGCGTGACGTGCCGGCGCGGGTCTTACAGGAGCGCCGCTTCGGGCGGGCCACTGCACCGCCCAGGCCGTCCCCGGCGGGGTTGCACTCCACCGGACCGGAGCCGCGCATGCGGCGGAGGGAGGAAGCAGACGGCGTGACAGCTCGGAGTCTGCGGAGAGCTGGCGCGACGTGTGCCGCTGACGCGTTCACGCGTCGGCATCGGTTGGGGACGTTGCGAACAACGGACAACGTTCTCGATTTCAGTTAATTTAAGCCGAGTAGGCTTAAAGCGTGTTTCGTTAGGTAGTCGCCGCTCCACGGCGCGGCGAGCCACCAGACAAAAAACGTCAGCCCAAAACATATTGCCAATGAAAGCCGGATAATGCTCGCCGATGACTTCACGCGCTCAAGCTGGTCAAGCATCCAACGGCCTAAGATTCGCGATAATACAAAATGAGTTATCGCTAAGAAAACACCTATG
The DNA here is from genome assembly GCA_903876795.1 of uncultured Verrucomicrobiota bacterium. Classification (GTDB taxonomy): domain Bacteria; phylum Verrucomicrobiota; class Verrucomicrobiia; order Opitutales; family Opitutaceae; genus Rariglobus. Next base: position 59,015 of record CAIRBK010000088.1, on the reverse strand, counting down.
AGAATCGCAATAACGAGCCCTGTCGCGCCTGCCTTTTTCCCTTCTAAAAAGGCGGCCCATACTGCACCCAAAGCGCCACTCAAATAAATCGTAAATTGAGGTGACATAAAACCTCACTTTCTAAGTGACGCGCTAATACCTGAACCAATCAACGTTGCGGACAGACCTCCGCTTGAGGGAGTCGGAGCGGTCGCCATTAAGTTAAAGAGGTCACGGGATAGGGGCAGCTCAGGGTTGCGCACGAACTTGTAACCAGCGTCGGCAAAAGGGTTATTCGTCACGGGAACCGTGCTGCGAGTGGGGCCAACGTAGTCGGCAACATAACGACCACCGCCAGCTCCAGCGACCAATCCGCCGCCGATGAGATTACCCACATTGTAAGCAACCCTGTCACCATCTCCGGCGTTCACTGCCATTACCGTGTCGTAACCAGTGTAAACGGCCCCGGCAACGCTAGCTACGCCCAACGTCGTTGTAACGGCTGCGGTTGATATGGCGGTGGCAGTGCCTGCGGAAACACCTGCTGCCACCAGTGCGCTCGCGCCGACGGAGGCGACCACGGGCGCGGCTACGATCACCGCGCCGGTGACGGCAGCGCCTACCGCGAGACCTTTGCCGTAGGCGATTGCTCCTTGTGCCGCGCCAGACCCCGCCGCGCTAAAAAATTCACCATACGTCAGCGGCGTCCCGAAAACGTAACCACTTGGGTCCACATACATGACCGGATTGCCGTTTGCGTAAGCATACCAGTTCATGCCGCCGGCGAAGCCGATGGGGTCGGCGTTTAGGAAACGCTGCGTTTCCGGCGAGTAATACCGCGCCCGCATGTAGAGCAGCCCGTTGGCCTCCTGCTGTACACCTAATTGGCCGACGTATAGGAACGGCGTGTCCGTTGTGCCGGTGCGGTAGGTTACTTGACCATAAGGGCTGTATTCTGCGCGGTCGGTTAAGGTCCCGGTGGGGCCGGTCAGGGCTGCGGTGTTACCGATATTATCAAAATGATAATACGTCGCTTCGCCGGTGGCGTCGTTCACCTCATAGAGAAGTCCAATGCCATATACATAAGTCGTTTTACTAGTATCGGGCTTTTCGCGCACCAGCACGCGGGGCAAGGCGTCGCCGTGCGGGTCCACGAGATAGCGCGTGACGCCCGCCGTCGTCGTGAGCGACACGCGGTTGTTCTCGGAATCATATCCGTAGTAGGTAAAGCCGCTGCCTGCCGTGCCTGCCGAGGTCAGCCGATTGCGGGCATCATAATTGTAACTGACAAAACCCGCTGCACCGAGCGGGCCGCTGGTCATGTTGCCGTCGGCGTCATGGATGACACTTTGGCTATTCCAGAGTTCAAGACGGTTATCCGCATCATAGCTGGCAGAACTTGATGGAATCGTAAATGCCTGTGGTTTCGGCAGACGGTAGCGCGAGGTAATGCGCCCGTCATCATCAAACCCGTATTTAAAATAGGCCAACAACCGTCCCCCGCTATCGCGTTCATAAATACGTTCAAGGCGACTGGCGTTGTCGAATATATTGGCGCGGTTGACGCCGTTGGGTCGGGTTATCCCAGTCAAGCGGCCCGCGCTATCCCATGCATAAGTAGTGGTGCGTCCCGCCCAATCCACCACGGTTTTAAGCCGGTTGGTCGGGTAATAGCTGTAAGTCACCACACGGTTTCCGGGATAGGTCAGCTTCCATAAAAGCCCGTTATCGTAATACTGATAGCCGATGGCCTGACCTCTGGCATTCGTGTAGCTTTGCGGGCGGTTGAGCGCGTCCCATGTGCGGGTCAGAACGCTGCTCCCTTCGGTGACGGTTTCTGGATTGCCGTTATTATCATACCCAAAGGTGATCGTCCCCACCGGGTCCGTCTGCGTATAAACGCGGCGTAAGTTATCGTAAACATATGTCGTCGTCTGGCCCGACGCTTTCTCGACCGTGCCAATCAGATTGCGGTCGTTCCATGTTTTCGTGACGGCATGGCCGAGCGGGGTTTCCGTGATCGTCGGATTGCCGTTGGCATCATAGAAAAACTCAAAGCTGTTGTCGCGGCGGTTTTTCAACTCCTTGCGCTCACCATAGGCGTTATAGTTATAATCGACCACATTGCCCGCCGGGTCTTGCATCGTGTCTTCCTGCCCGAGCGCCGTATAGGTGAACGCGGTTTCATGACCAAGCGGGGTGCGGGTCAAAACGCGCTGGCCGTTCGCGTCATAGTCAAAGGTCGTTTCATGCAAAAGCGGGTTTAAGATCGAAGTCACCCGCCCGGCCTGATCGTAACCAAAATCCGTCTTCTGCGCTCTGGCATCGAGCGTGTAATCTTTCCAGTCCCGCGCATCGTAAACATGCGTGGTCGTCTCGGCCTCAGGCGTGCCGTAGGCGATGGTTTCAGTGAGGGTCTTGCCGGTTGCGCTGTAGGTAAACCGGGCCACATTACCGACCGGGTCGGTGATGGTCAGGAGGTTTGCGCTATCATCATAAGAGCGGTAGGTAATCCGGTTGCCGGGCTGGGTGGTTTGCGTGGGCTGGCGGCGGTTGTTATAGAGAAAACTCGCGCTGTTGCCGCGCCGGTCCGTCTGCGAGGTCAAATCACCCCGGACGCTGTAAACAAAGCTTTCTGAGATGCCATCGTGATAGGTCGTCGTTTGCGGCATCCCGCGTGTATCGTAATAATAAGTGGTGGTGCGGTTGCCGGTAACGGATTCCTCGACTGTCGTGTTGAGATTGCCATCCGTGTAATAGGTGCGCCGGTTGATATTACCCTTCGGATCGGTGATCTTGTTCGGCAAGTTGGAGACGTTGCCGCCGGTATATTCAATGCCGGTTACCCGGTCGGCGGTCGCTACATCCGTATCCCGCACGGTCACTTGATCGACGCGTTTTAGGGAATCATAACGGTAGATCGTTTTTACCCCGATAGGGTTCTCTGCTTCGGTCACGTCATGGTCGGCGTTAAAGGTTTGTTTATAAACCTCGCCCTTGGCCGTCCGCCGCTCGATCATGTGATCCTGCCCGTCATAAATCATGGCGGTGCGATTGCCCAAAGCGTCTTGAATGCCGGTCGGACGCCCGCGCTTGTCGTAAAAATACACTTTCTGCCCGCCTGCCGGATCGGTCTCGGTATTGCGCAAACCGGAAAAAGCCAGCTTCCAGGTTTTCGTCGGGTCGCCCTCGCTGTCCTGTTCGTAAACACGGCTTTCGGAATCGTAACGGTTTACTACGATGGTGCGGTTTTCCGGATCTTTTAATTCGGTCAACCGGTGCTCGCCGTCGTAAACAAAGGTGGAGGTTTTATCTTCCGGGTCGGTGGCGGTGGTGAGATTGTTATTAGTCGAGCCAAAGTATACACTGCGCCCGGTGCTGTCGGTTACGCTGGAAATCCGTCCGTCGGTGTAGCCCAGGGTAAGCGCGCGTCCGTAGGCATCGGTGACGGTGCTGAGCCCGTTGGCATCATAGGCAAAATTCAGCTTCTTGTCATAGAAATCCGTGATCTCCACGATGCGCCCCTGATTGGCCGTATCAAATTTATAGGTGTTACCGAATCGTTCCTTCGCCAGATAAAAGCCGCCCGTCTTGCTCAGGCTCATTTTGCTGCCTGCGGGGGGAGTGTAGGTGCCGTCGGGCTGCTTGATAAACTGCACGGTGTCTTTACCCATTGTCAGGGAGACGGCATTGTTGAGCAGATTATCGACCGCGACTTTGGCGACAAGCGCGCCAGCGACGACGGGCTTGATGGCGGAGAGGTCCTTGACGAGTTCGTTTATAATAACGGTGGCCACGATCATCTGCGCTGCTTCGTAAGGCGTGGTTTCACCCAAACCCGCGTCTGGCGCGGTCCGCACCACCGCTTTCATGTCGTAATTATGCGTCCAGCCGTAGCCCAGCTTGGCCGCGTTGACGCTGCGGCGGTTGGAACTGTAGTGCCGCTCAAAGGAGAGGCCGCGCACGCCGGAACCCCCAAGGGCCAGATCCTCTTTATTAAAAACCATCGCGCCGGTGGCCATATCCACCGGATCGGCTCCGAAAAAACTGGGCACGTTATATGCCGGGGTGGTGCGGTTGATTATATTGGAGACGCCGCCCGTATCAAAGTAGTTGGGCGAGGAGACATAATTGCTAAAAACCGGCGCGGGGTTGATGTAGGTGCTGGTAACGCTGTAGCCGCCGGCATAGTCCCCGTTAATAATCATGCCGACGGAGTAGGCCGCGTTGACATTCCTGTATTCCACATAACCGCTGCCGTTCCATGTCCATCCTACAGCCCCGTTCGCAGCATTGCGCGGCAAGAGCAGGACGGAACCGTTATTCACCTTGGCCTGGAATAAATCTTTTTGCTCCGTTGTATAACCTATAAGCTCTGTTGAGATAGTGCTCCAATTGGAGGAATCGGCGCGGTAAATCCTGTTTTTGTTGGAATCGGTGCTGGCATTGGCCAGATGCAAAATCTGGGTCGTCGAAACCGCCGTGTTGGCGTTGAGGTTGTATTGGTCTATGTTGCCGTGTTCTAACGCGCTGCCCAGATAGGAGGAAGTTAAAAAATAAGGAAAATCGTTGGTGCCAATACCGTTTTTGGAGAACTGCGAATCAAAGACCAACCCCACGTCCACAAAAAATCCCTCTTCTTGCGCCATGCGCCCGAAACAATGAAGGATACTTAGATTCATCCGGTTGATCCCCGCCGCAATCTGGTCGATCTGGTAAATTTGATAAATCCAGTTCAGCCCCATGATATTCAAAAGCTCGGTGGTGATCTGACGCTTTAACGCTGCGTTGGTCAGGTTCGGCAGGTCAATCGATCCATCCGCGCCGACCAAAGCCGGGTTGATGGCCCTCACGGCTTCGATATAACCGTCAAGCGTGCGCTGGCGGCTTTGGAGAAAGCGCTTACTGGGTGCGAAGCCATAAATAAGTGCGTAGCTGCCGGTCTTTTTGTAAGTGTTCACAGTATCGCGGTCATGCTGAGCGGGCGAGCCTTCCACCAAATAATCCAAATGCGGATGCCGTGCGGTCATCTTTAAGCTGTAGGTCGCCGCCGCGACCGTAGCCGTATGAATGACCATGTCATCCAGACGGATTTCCACCGTATTGTTCGTGGCCGTCGCCGACAGTCGCTTGCCTTGCAAGGCGGGGGTTTTTGTTGTGTAAGCCGTGTTGGCGTCGATCTGGATTTCAAGGGACGACATGAGGGATTCCGGGATAGCCTCATAAGTCACCGGCTCGAACCCGCTCAGTGCCGTGATATAAATCATAAACGACCAGCCCTGAACGCCGTTAAAATCAATGATCTGGTTTTCCTTCCGCCCGAGCACATCGCGCACGGAATCATTGGGGCGGTTGGCTCGGATGTAATTGTTGAATGAATTAGTATAGGTCGAAAGCTGAGTCTGGATCGCAGAAGCATTCAGACCGGATACGTAGGTACTGGTCACGTCGCCGCCGAGTGCCGTCAGGAAATTGCCCTTGGCGGTGGCATCAAAACCCGTGGCAGTGATAAAATTCACAGGTTCCTTACCCGTAAGGCGCTTCGCCGATGGGTCTTGCGTCAGGATAGAAGAACCGACCGTGACCTTGACCACCGTGCGCGGGGCCAAAATGGCACCCGGATAGTCAGTAACAAAATAGGCACGAAAGCCACAGCGGTAAAAATAGTTAAACAGCAGTGCGCTTTTCTTGTATTGAAGGTCCGTCCAACTGGGATCGGGTTTGGCGCCTGCGGCGACGATCAGGTCGGGAAAAGGGTCGGGATCAAGGCCCAGCCAGTTGACGCCGGTGAAAAGAGTGTCGGGATTGGCTGTGTTGTAGGGGGTCACACTCGCATCAAAAGGGATTAATTCCCAACGAGATTCATACTCGGCGGTATATCCGGCGGCGCGATACAGGGCGATCAGCAAGGCTGCTTGATCCATGTCGTTGCCGGACCCTTCCAGCAAGGTCAGGCGGGCGCCTTTTTTGCTGCCGTAATAATGTTCATATTCAATCGCATTATATACGAACTCGAAAATCCGCGCGGGATCATTCTGCAATGATGTCGCGAGATTCTGAATTTCCTCGGTGATTTCATCGGCTGCGTTGCCGACGACGGATTGCGCGGCAAGGGACATCGTACGCGCCATGCGCCGCAAGGGGACAGCTTCGCCTGCGGGCGCGTTCGTGACCAAAGTTCCTGCGTTTATACCTAGAATAGGCGCGGGCAGATCCAGCCGGGGCGCGGGCTGCGATTCCCAGCCGTTTGGAATGCTTGCCCTTAGCGTAACCAGCAAAACCATAAAAGCTGCGATAAAATGAAGTCTAAAATTCATAAGGTAGGTCAGTTGGAACCTTCGATATTGCCCTCTTTATCAAGGGTGAGGGTGCGGGCGGTGCCGCCTGTAAGCGTCATGCCGTCGAGCCAGCCACGCGAATCGTAGTTGAACACGTCTGATTTTCCGGCGACTTGGCTCTCGTCGGCGCCTTTGGGATTCAGCGCGAAGCGGAAGGCGTCGCGGTCGAGCAAGCCGTCGTTGTTCCAGTCGCCGGAACCATCGCGGCTCAAATCGCCGAAATAAAATCGCTCCCACTTGTCGGGCAGTCCGTCGCCGTCGGTATCTGCCAGCGCGGAAACGTCGTTGGGATCGAACTGAATGACCCGGAAGAAATACTTGCTGGCATCCGTCGTAAACTGGATGGAAAGCACGGCGTTGGCACCGGTCGGGTTGTAGTCGGCTAGAAAGGTCCAGGTGGATAAGGCCAAATCGGGGGTGGTTTCGACGAGGTAGTGACGCTCGGCGCGGCCCCACCACGAAAACGTGTAGGTGACCGGAATCGTCGAATTGTCGAAGGTCAGCTTTGAACCCAGATTGTCCTCGGTCGCCGTCTGGCCGTGCAGCGCGGCGGAAAAAAAAGCGGAGAGCACCAACGAAAGGGCGAAAATGGGCTTACGCATCGGAAGGAGGGAAAGAAGTTAACGGGTGGATGAATTGGCGGTGACCGGCCACCAGCGCAGTGTGCTATCGGGCACGGTGGGCGGGTTCTTGCGCCGGGCTTTTTCCTCGGCGGCGGCGAGTTTCTCACGTTTTTCGTAACCGGCTTTCAGCTCCGCGAAGTGGAGCTGGTAATAGGCGTGCAGATAATCGAGACCGGCGAGGGTGGTTTCCTCGCTCTTTAAGGCCTTCGCGCCGGCCTCCACGAAATACTCCGCCTCGTTCGCGCTGAAATCGAGGCCTGGCGGGAGCGGGGATTTTTCGTTTTTGGGCCAGCTCGCCAAGTCGCACTCATAGAGAAACGGAAACCAGGAATAAACCGTGGTTTCGGTTTCCAGTTGGGTGAGTTCGGTGAGGTAGCGGAAATCAACGTTGGAGTAAGCGCGGTATTCGATGTCGCCGGCGTCGTTGCGCCAGCGCAGTTCGGTCACGATAGTTTTCCGGCCGAAGTAAACGGTGGCGGAAACTTGGAGCGTGGCGTAGCCCTTGGTGGCCACGCGTTCCTCATAGGCTTTCTCTTCGGCGGTGGGCGGGCGCGGTGGAGCGGCGGTAGCTGGAGCGACCTTGGGCAGCGAAGGCGGACGCACGCGGATCAGGGTTATCTTGTGGTCGCCGAGGCGGACTTCCTTGCGGGCGACTTCGCTGTAGGAAATCAAAGAGCCGGGTTCGGCAGCAATTGCCGATGCCGAGAGCAGCAGAAAAAGACGGGTGGCAGAGGCTGGATAACTCATGGAGAAAAAGAGCAGTCGGTATGTAACTCCCGGGCCATCCTCCCAAAACAAAGGAGGGACGCATTTACTTGCGTCCCACCTCAGGCACCTAGGAGAAGCCCACAGAGGAGCGCTTTCGATGCGCCCCAATACGGGGCGCAGATCGATGCGCGTCCTCTGTGGAAATTTCCTAGGTTTCGAGGTGGACAGCAGCCGAAGCTACGCGAAAGAGATGACGTTTAATTTAGAAGCAGTAGGTGGAGCGCGGTCGGTGCGACCGGGCCAGCTCAGGGAAAGGCGTAAACTTTGCGTGATGCAAGCCGCACTTTGGGAAGAAACCTATTATTTACACTGTGTTTAAATAGTCGCGACGATGTTCTTTCACCAACCACCAACAGCCTGACTTACTCTCCAAGCTCTTGAAGACGAGAATTTAATCCGGTTTCAATGGAATCAAAGCCCGCTTTTGACCCTCGTTTAGATGATCTGGACCGGAACATGGTCCTACCCGAACCCTCACTTTGAGAGTAGGGACCGGAGGGAAGTCCTACCGGAACCCTCGTTTTGAAGGTTCGAAGCGAACCCGAGTCCCCTGCGGACTGGCGACGGGGCTTACCCGCACCCTCGATTTGAGGGTGCGGGTAGGCAGATGATCCGGTTCTAACCTTCAAAAACGAAGGTTCGAACCGGCCCCATCGCCTACTTCTTCACGGCCTTATCGGGATGTTCAGCGGCGTGCAGATGCCTTTTTTTATCATTAATCCGTTATCTGGCAGGCGAGTTGCTCATGATAAGGGGTAACATTATTTAACCATGTCCTCACAAAACGAAATAGATATTACACTCACTCCTGAACAACTGACCCAACTCGATACTGCTTTGAGCGGTCTGGAGGCTCTGACGCAGGTTTTCCCGACGTTGTCGCCCGAGGAAAAAGCAGGCTTGGTAAAACCGCCTGAAACCGCCGATGGCTGGATGAACGGGATGCTCATCCGCGCCCAACAAAATCTCGGGAGACTGCCGCGAGATTTCGACCCGGCCGCAGTGAAAAAAGACCTTGATCTGGCCGCAGTCATTTCGCCGTTCGAGCTGCGGCTGTCGCGCGTGATCGACCGGTTGGGCAACGCCCGGTTTCTCGCCCGCAGCGACAGTTTCGCCCAATTGCTCGGTGTGCGGCGCGCGTTGAAGGATGCCGGGCTGACCGGCGTGGACGACGATCTCGACGAGGGCCTCAAACGCTTCTTCAACCGCAGCGGCAAAGCCGCGACGACGCCCGTCCCCGCGACTCCGGCAAAAGGGTAAGCATCCCCGCTCGATCACACGGCCCGTGCGTGCGCCCCGCAGCCTGTCTTGGCTGCGGGGTTTTGTTTTTTATGCAGCTGGAAACGCGGCCGCGTTCAACCTCTCTCGCCTGTGGCCGGACAAACCGGTTTGGCAACGGCAGGTTGCCAAGGCCGGGGCCGCCTGCTCCGCTCGCGCGACCATGACCATTCGCGAGCCTGAATTTGTCGATCTCCCCACCGCCTGCGGGCCGATGCGCACCCAGGTTTTCCGTCCGGCCGGCGAAGGGCGTTTCCCCGGCGTCGTGCTCTTCTCGGAGATTTTTCAGATCACCGCGCCCATCCGCCGCACAGCCGCGTTTCTCGCCGGCCACGGGTTCATCGTCGCCGTGCCGGAGGTTTACCACGAGTTCCTGCCCGCCGGCACCGTGCTCGCCTACGACCAACCCGGAGCCGACAAGGGCAATGAGCTCAAATACGCCAAACCACTCGCCTCCTACGACGACGATGCGCGGGCCGCGGTCGCCTTCCTCAAAACCCACGCCGCCGGCAATGGCCGCGTCGGCGCGATGGGCATCTGCCTCGGCGGACACCTCGCTTTCCGCACCGCGCTGCTGCCCGAGGTCGCCGCCACGACCTGTTTCTACGCGACCGATCTCCACCAGGGCAGCCTCGACAAGGGCAAGGCCGACGACTCGCTCCCGCGCTGCGGCGAAATCAAGGGCGAGCTCATGATGATCTGGGGTCGCCAGGATCCGCACGTGCCCGGCGAAGGGCGCGCCAAGATCCATGCCGCGCTGACTGCGGCAGGCGTACACTTCACCTGGCATGAGTTCAACGCCGCCCACGCGTTCCTGCGCGACGAGGGCCTGCGTTACGACGCCGAGCTAGCCCACCTGACGCTGGGCATGACGGTGGCGTTTTTCCGGCGCGCGCTGGCGTAGTTATTTTTCGGAAATAAATCGGTTCGGCGTGAGAGGAGAAACGGGCTCGACCAAGGCAGCGGAGACGGAGGCGACCCGGCGGGTCGTGCCGTCGAGGGCAACGCCGGCCGAGCCTGCTTCTCCTCTCGCTCGCAGAGTTCGACGACCCGAGTGATTTCAGAAACACGCCCTTGCTCAACCTAACCCTCACCATTGCTGGATGCGGGCGGGGAGTTTGCGCAGGCGCAGGGTGAGGTCTTCGAGCTGTTTTCCGGTCGGGCGGGACGCGAGGTCGTCGCCGGTGCGGATGACCTGCGAGGGCAGAAAGTTGGTCACCAGCGCGCAGTAATCGCTGTTGACCATGATGCCGAGGAGTTCGCCGGTCTTGCTCAGCACGAGGTCGCCGCGCGAGGGCGAGAAGTCGCCAAAGAGACGGCGAACCAGTCGGTTGTCCATGCGGACATAACTCGAGTTGGCGGCGTCGAGCTTGAAGGGCACCTCGCCGTAGCCGGCGCCGCCGTTGGCGATGATGAGCGCCTCGGTGAATTGAAACGGCTCGAACACGACCGGGTAGGGCTTCACCCCGAGCGCGGCTACCTGGGCGGGCGTGACCGGGAGCACGGCGACGCGGGGGTCGAGCGCGAGAAACACCAGGCGGTCGGGCACCACGCGTTGGCCGCCCTTGCGGAGCTCGGCCTTGAGCGTGTTCCAGTCCCAGGCGGGATCGAGCAGCGAAAAGGGCGTGTCGCTCACATGGAGCAGCGCATAGGTGTCGCGTCCGTCGGTAACGAACACGGTGCGCGTGTCGCGGTTCTCGGTGCGTTCGCCGAGCAGGAACGGGCGCGTGCCGGTGAAGGACGTCTCGACGCGGTTGGCGAGGAAGTCGTTGAAGAGGACGTTGACGTTGATGGGGCGGTTGTCGCGGATCTCCTTGGTGAGCGCGGTGGAGCTGTCGGCGAGCTGGCCGACGCCCTGGGCGAGCTGCGTGGTGGCGGCCTGCACCTTCAGGCGCTCTTCGCGCTCGGCCTCGACCTGGGTCTTGAGTGATTCGGCGGTGGAGCGGAGCAACTGCTTTTCCCGCTCGGCGACGCGCACGCTGACGTTGAGGTCTTCGATCTTGGCGCGGGCCTCGGCCTGGGCTTTTTCGAGGGCGGCGAGTTCCCCGGCCTGCCGCGCGGCCTCGGCCTGGCGTTGCTCGAGGTCTTTCTGGAGCCGGGCGAGCTGCTCCCGGGTGAGCGACGCATCGGCGGCGGCGGCCTGGTATTGCTGCGCGAGCGTGTCGGCCTTCCGGCGGGTGTCGGCCAGCGACGAAGCGGTGTCGGCGAGGATTTTTTCGCGTTCGCCGAGGGTGCCCCGGGTGGTCTGGAGCTGTTGCGAGAGCTGCTCGCGTTGAGCGCGTTCGTCTTCGAGCGAGAGCTTCATGACGGAGACGAGGTCGTCGTCCCGGGTGACGCCGCCGGATGCGGGGCCGGGCGCGGCGGGGACAGGCGCAGCGGGATTGGCGGGGGCGGCCTTCTGCCAGTCGGTGAGCGCGAGTAGCGTCAGCAAGAGGAAGTCGCAGAGGATGAGGAGAAGCGTGCGGTTCATGGCGTCACATCGGTCGGGTGGAACGCGTTGACCTCAACGCGTCGGTTTGCGCGATGATCATACGGCGGCGGTTGTCGTCGCCGGTTTTAACTCGGGCTGGCTGGCGAGTATGAGGGTGCGCTTGTAGGGGCGCACATGGCGGATCTTGACCAAGGCGACGCAGCAGATGCCGAAGAGATTCGACGAATAGGCGGCCAGGAGGTTGGGCTGGATGACTCCGAGGACCTGAAGCACGAGGGCGGAGGCGGTGCCGGCGATGCCGATGTAGAGACCGCCGTCGAAGAGGTTTTCCTCGTTTTCCATGAGGCGGAGCTTGAGGAGCGGCGGCACGGACTGGCGGCTGATCTCGCGGATCTTGGCGAGGCAGAACAGATACATGCCGACCTGGAGCGCGGCGAAGAAGCCGATGGTGAAGAGCGTGGAGATATCCATGGTGGTCGTGGGGGCCGTGGGTGTGAGGGAGGCGGGATCGGAGAGGTTGGCGAGGACGGGGATGGCGAGCTTGAGTTGAAATTCGGAAGGCGCGGGCGTCTTGAGCAAAAACGGTTCGGTCGCGAGGACGAGCAATCCGGCGGTGAGGAGGGCGAGCGCCCCGCTCTTTAAGCGCGGGAGCGCGGAGTCGCCGGCGTCGGCGAAGAGCAGCCGCTCCAGACCGCGGAAAAAACCAAAGGCCCCCAGCAGGAAACCGAGATACTTGGCGGCCAGCGCGAGTTTCGGGAAGAGCAACGCGGCCAGGGTGAACGGCCCGAAGGCCGGGGCCGGCTGGCGGTTGACCGGAATCTGGCGCGCGAGCACTTGCTCCGCGGCGCCCTGGCCGAGGGAAAGGGCGAGCTTGAGATCGGCCAAACCCGGGCGGCCGTGGCGCAGCAGGTAAGTCGCGACGCGATCCGCCGAGCCGTCGAGCAGGGCCGCGGTGTAGATGACCGGCAGGTCGTCGGGCGCGGTGCGGGCCAGTCGGGCAAACTCGCCGATGGTCTTCGCCGAGCCGGTCACGCGGAGCAATTCGCAGAGCTGGCTCCAGTCGAGGCGCCGGCCCAGCGAAAGCAGGTCGATGAACACGGACTCGAGTTCGCCAAGGCGATTGGCGGCGACGGCGGTCTCGGCGAGGTCGCGCACCTCGCGTTGCAGCAAAGCGGTCGCGTGGTCGCCCTGGTAAAGCAACGCCGTGAGCAACACGACGGCGTCGAGCGGCTGGCCGCCCGGCTGGGTCGCGGGGACAAAGCGCCCGGTGTCGGTCACCTGCCGCACGCGCAGAAGTGTCCGCACCCCCTGCGAACGGGAGTTTTGCAGGTAGCCGAGGAGGTCGGCGCGGGCTTTTGCGGTGATAAAAAAGTCGAGGACGGGCGTGCTCGCGGTGCGGCCGGTGTTTTCCTTGAGGTTAAAGAGCGGATCGAGAAACGGATCCCAGCCGCCCCACGGCACGAGCTCCGGCTGGCGGCGCGCGGCCTCGCCCAGGGCGGTCGCGAGGGCGTCGGCTTGCGGGTCGCCGAGCGCGCGGGCGGCGGCTAACGCGAGCGCGGCCGGACCGGATTTTTCGCGCTCGAGCCACTGGTACCCCAGAGTCGCCGCAGTGGGCGTGCCGGCGCCGGCCTCCTTGAGCAACGCGGGGGGGACCGACTTGAGGTTGACCGGCACGCTCCACGCCGCCGCCAGCAAAAGCACGCCGGCGAGGAACCAGATCGCGGCCGATCCGGGCAACGTTGGACGGGGCGGGGTCATGCACTGGAAGTATTCGTTTGCCGGGCGCGCATGGCAAATACACGTTGCGGCTTCACTTCTCACCAGACCCATGGCCCTGCGAATTGTTCATTATAACGACCCCGTGCTTCGCAAGAAGGGCGAACCGGTCACCGTGTTCGACTCCGCCCTCGCCCTGCTCTCGGACCAGATGGTGGCCACCATGCACACGGCCGCCGGCATCGGCCTGGCCGCGCAGCAAGTCGGTCGCGCGCTGCAATTCTGCGTGGTCGACCTTCGCCGGACCGACCGCGACTTCACCTGGGAACTCGACGGAGCCAAACCCCCTCTGGACCTGTTCATGCCGGTCGCGCTGGCCAACCCGGCGGTGACGGTGTTGCCCTCGGAGAAAACCGTCTACGAGGAGGGCTGCCTGTCGTTTCCCGAAATCCGCGGCGACGTGATCCGGCCCGACGCGATCCGCGTGACCTACCAAGACCTGCAGGGTGGTCATCACACGCTGCTATGCGACGGCCTGCTCTCGCGCTGCATCCAGCACGAGATCGATCACTTGAACGGCACGCTCTTCATCGACCGAATGGAGAAAAAGGTCCGCACGCCCCTCGAAAAAAACATCAAGGAACTCGCCAAAAAAACCCGCGAGGAAGGCGCGCGAACGGCCGGCGGCTGCCCGACGTGACAGACTCGACCCGGCGCACTCTCGCCGCAGCCCTGCCCGCCGCCGCACGGGCGGGGCTGAGACCACTGGCTGGATGCTTTTTGACCAGGGAGTGTTTCGGAGATCAATCGCGTCGTCGTGAGAGGAGAAGCGGGCTCGGCCAAGGCGACCGAGACGGAGGCGACCCGGCGGGTCGTGACGTCGAGGTCACGCCGGCCCAGCCTGCTTCTACTCTCACCAGCAGCGTTAGACGACCTGAGTTGTTTCAGAAACACACCCACAACGATCTCCAAACCGAAATCGCTCCGCGATTCCGCTACGTTGGGAATCCGTAGCAGAGCGGCGGAACATTGCGAATCCGTAGCGGAACGGCGGAACATTGTGAAACCGTAGCGGAACGGCGGAGCCGTTTCGTCGGGATTGTCTTAATTCACGCAACCATTGGCATGAGACAGTTTGCAGCGCGTCTCCCCTCGCCTTGCACGGCCGCGAGTCCTTGGATTTTGCCCAGCCTCTCCCCCATTCCATGAGCCAAAAATCCGACGGCATGAACTACGCCCCACAGGGCAAACCCAGCCCCGTGGTGAAACCCGGCGAATTCATCTTCGCCGCCACCCACCTCGACCACGGCCACATCAACGGCCAGTGCAATGGTCTCGTCGAGGCCGGCGGCTTGTTGAAATGGGTTTATGACGCCGACCCCGCCCGCGCCGAGGCGCTCGCCGCGCGCTTTCCCGGTGCCAAGGTCGCCCGCTCGCTGGACGAGGTTTTGGCCGACCCCGCCGTGCACCTCGTCGCCGCCGCCGCCATACCCAATCTCCGCGGCCCCCTCGGCTGCCGCGTGATGGAGGCCGGCAAAGACTACTTCACCGACAAGACGCCCTTCACCACCCTCGACCAGCTCGCCGAGGCCAGGGCGGTCGTCGCCCGCACCGGGCGCAAATACGCCGTCTATTTTAGCGAACGTCTCCACGTCGAGGCCGCCATGTATGCCACCGACCTCGTGCAACAGGGCGCCATCGGCCGTGTCGTCCAGGTCATCGGTCTCGGCCCGCACCGCCTCAACGCCTCCTCGCGCCCCGCGTGGTTTTTCAAAAAAGAACAATACGGCGGCATCCTCTGCGACATCGGCAGCCACCAGTTTGAGCAGTTCCTCACGTTTACCGGCGCGACCGACGCCACCGTGACCAACGCCGCAGTGGCCAACTACGCCAACCCCGACTACCCCGAGCTGGAAGACTTCGGAGAGGCCAGCCTCGTGGGCGACAACGGCGCGTCGAACTACATCCGCGTTGACTGGCTCACTCCCGCCGGCCTGTCCACCTGGGGCGACGGCCGCATGACCCTCCTCGGCACCAAGGGCTACATCGAGCTGCGCAAATACGTGGACGTCGGTCGCGAAAAAACCGGCGACCATGTCTATCTCGTGGACGACAAGGGCGAACACCACTTCCACGTCGCCGGCCAGATCGGCTACCGTTTCTTCGGCGAACTCATCCTGGACTGCCTGCATCGCACCGAGAAGGCCATGACCCAGGCCCATGCCTTCAAGGCCGCCGAACTCTGCCTCAAGGCCCAGGCCGCCGCTCGCAAAATATCTTGAGCGGGGCCCCGTCCGGGCCTCGCGCCGGAGCTGCCGGGTCGAGACGGGCAGACCTCACCCTGCCTCGTTGTGTTTGCGGCGCGAACCTGAGAAGAACGTTCTGGTCCCCGGCTCAGAACGCATAACCGAGGCTGGCCCAGACTTGCGGGGTGTCGCCGGAGGAGGCCTGCGGGCGACCGCCCAGGGTGCGCCAAGCAGCGTCTGCCCGCGCAGACCAGGCGTTGCCGAGATTGCAGCGCAGACCGAGCCCGGCGCCGCCCAGCGTGCGCTGATTGTCGCCGCTTTGCCACGGGTCCTTGGCCAGCCACACCGTGGCCTGGTCGTAAAACGCAACAGCCTGCCAATAACCGTAGTCAACCGGGAGCGGCAACCGGTAGCGCAGCTCGGCCGTGAAGAGGGCGGCTTCGTCGCCGTAGAGTTCGCCTTGGGCGTAGGCTCGCACGGCGTAGGGGCCGGTGGCGCCGATCTGATCGGCCGAGTCGAGATTGCCGCCGGCCAGCTGGCCATTGGCGCGCAGGTAGAGGGAAAGCGGGCCGAAAAGCGTTTGGGTGCGCTCGGCTTGGGCCTCGAGCTTGCCCGCGCCGTCGGCGACCCGGGCACTGGCGGCGTCCTGCAGGGCGGCGATGGCGTCGCGAATATCCACTT
Organism: uncultured Verrucomicrobiota bacterium; assembly: GCA_903876795.1. GTDB lineage: Bacteria > Verrucomicrobiota > Verrucomicrobiia > Opitutales > Opitutaceae > Rariglobus. The sequence goes on along the minus strand of CAIRBK010000088.1, from coordinate 42,955 downwards.
GGCTGTAGCCGACCGTGACGCTGCCCGCAGTATAGCCTCCTCCCATAAATTCGTCGTGGCGGCCGGCGCTCACGCCCAGGGCGAGGGTTTGCAGACGGCGAGGGTTGAAGGTGAACGTCGCCTCCGAACGATCATCGAGATCGCGGTGATCATAGGCGAGTCGGGCGTCAACCGAAGTGGTTCGCGAGCGGATCAAGGGACGTGACAACCAGAGCTGGGCGACGTCGGCCGTGCCGCTGGCGTCGAGCTCCTTGAAATTCTGCCCCAGTTCGTACGAGAGATGCGAGTAGCCTGCTCCGATTCGCAGGCCCCGCCCACCCAGCGCGTAATCGTACGCCACGCGTCCATAGCGCAGCCCTTGGCCGCTATCCAGGCTGGTCAATCCTTGCACGGCCAGGCGGTCGCCCTGGCCAAGGGGGCTGGCCAACTGGGCCCCCACTCCCAGGCGATACGTGCCGGTGGTTTCCGCGCCGGCATTGTCCAGATTGACACTGCCGGAGAGCGCCTTGACTGGCGGGCTGCCAACCGAGAGTTCCGTGGTGCCAGGCGCGGCGCCGGGCTCCAGGATCACGGAAGTTTGCAGGCCGGGTACTTCGCGGAGGCGCAGCAGCGCATCTTCCAGAACGGGGGTGGAGATCGGCCGATTTGCCGGCACATGGCGCAAGTATCGACGCAGGACACTGTCCGACACGTCGCTGTAGTTGTAAAGCCGGGTGGCTCCCAAACGCACTTCCTGAACGGCGATCGTCACCACGCCGTCGGTGATGGTTTGCGCCGGCACATAGGCGGTGGTGAGGGTGTAGCCGCGGGCTTCGTAGGCGAGGCTGATACGGTAGGCCAAAAGCCGCAGGTCGTTCAGGGTGAGGTTGCGGCCCTCGGCCGAGGCGACCAGCTCGCGCAATTCCTCGGTCGGAATCACGGTGTTGCCGGTGATGCGAATGGCCTTGACCGGGATGGTCCCTGCGGCGGCGGAGCTATCGACTGGAACGCGCTGGGGGGTTACGAGGGGGGAAGGACGGATTCCCGGCCCGGCGGAGGGAGGCGCGGTCTCGCGCAGGAGTCGCCCGGCGCCGGGTGTATTTTGGGCGGCCGCAAGCGTCGGCAGGGCAAGAGTGATGACAAGCAAAGAGGTACGGCGATTCACAAGGTGAGTGGGTTGGAGGTAAGCAAATAAGGGGATTGAACTCGGGGCCGCATTCCCGGTCGGGAACGCGGCGCGCGCGAGACGGCGGAGGGCGTACGGTGTCAGCGGGTCGTTTCGGTGTCGTTGAGGCTCGCCAACTCGGGTTCAAGGGACGGCAGTTCGACCTTGAGCTTGAGCGACTCCGGCTGGGGCACCGCGATTCGGACATTCTCCACGCGGAGTTTGCGCTGCGCGTCCTGGGAGGTTTTGACGACCTGGAGATAGCTTTGCTCGGTGATCGGCACCGGGGGCTGAAACAGTCGGACGCTCAGCGGGACGATGGTGAGCGTGCCGGGGTTAAAAGTGAGGTTGTAATTGGACGAGGCGGCGCCGAAGGAAAGCGTGCCTTGGGCGATCACGTAGTTCCCCTCAGCGCTCTCCGCCGTGGCCGCCGCGGCCAAGGTGCCCGTCACGGTGTCTCCGCCCACCAAGGTGCCCGAGGTGGTGTAGGTGAACGGCGGGTTGGGTCTGCCGACATTGCGGATGCTGCTTCGCGCGGTGATGGTGAATGGTCTCGGCGTGACCGTGAGCGTGGCCGGCACGAAGGTGACGGCGTAATTGGCACCCAAGGAAAGCGTGCCTTGGGTGATGTCATAGCCGCCGACACCGCTGGTCGCGGTCGCTGCGGAAGTCAGGGCTCCGCCGATGGAATCTCCGGCGACCAAACTGTCAGAAAGCATGTATGTGAACGCGCCGTTGGCATCGCCGTAGCCGCGGGTTTGATCGGCCGCAGCAACCGTGATGGGTTTGGCCGTGACGGTGAGCTCGGCGATCGCGCGATACGTCACGCCGTGAGTGCTGGTTTGCGTGGCGGACAATCCGGTGACGCCAACCGGGGTGTTGGCGGACAAGGTCAATGTCGTCGGCAGACTGTCGTCAGTCCGGCCGAAAACGTAAACCGCCGGACCTCCTTTTTGGAGGGTCGGCGTGACCGTGGTTGCGCCGTAAACCTTGGACACGGGGGCATAGGCGACCACCGGGGTCAACGCATAGAGCTGCGCGTAGTATCCCGAGCTGGCCGGAGCCCAAATGTCGGCGTCCCAACCACTCGCCGCAAGAAAGCCCGTTGACTGAAGTTGCGCCGTGGTTTGTCACGAGGCCCCGACACCGGCCGAGGTGGCCCGGCCGGAGGTGGTGACATCCCAGTAGCTGGAGGCAATGGTGGCCCCCACGTTTAGCCCGGCAAACCCGCCAACGTCGGCCCCGGAGCTGGTGACCAAGCCGGCGCTGTAGGCGTTGCTGATCGTGCCGCCAAATCCGGTCAGTCCGACAAAACCGCCCACTTGATTGGAGCCGGAGACCGCGCCCGTGCTGTAGGCGTGGGTGATATCGGTCGAGGTGTTGAACCCGACAAAACCGCCCACCGCAGTGCCGCCTGAGCCTCCATTGACCGCACCCGTGCTATAGGCGGTGTTGATGGTGGAGCCGGCGGTCCAGCCGACGAAACCACCGATGTTGGAGTTGGGCGTGGGCGTGGTCACCGCGACCGCGCCGGCGCTGTAGGCGCGCGTGATCGTATCCGTGTTCGAATAACCAACCAAGCCGCCGACACTATTTTTGCCCGTCACCGAGGCCGTGCTGTAGGTGTCCGCAATCGTGCTCGATTGACTTTGCCCCACCAAGCCGCCCACACGGTCGTTAAAACCGAATACAACACCCGTGACATAAACGTCTCTGACGACCGCAGAATCCATAAACCCCGCCAGGGCGCCGACGTCGCTGGCTCCCCGAATATCGACCGAGACCAGGCCGAGGTCGCGAATCGTGCCTCCATCCACATAGCCGAAAAGGCCGTTGAAACTTCCGCCAATGCGCCGGCTGTAGAGTCCTGAAATCGTATGCCCCAAGCCGGTGAGCCGACCCTCAAAGGCCCCCGTATTGATCCCTATCCGATTGAATCCGTCGTAGGCCAAAGAGGTCCACCCCGACGTGGCCGAGGCGTCGATATTTGCTCCGATGGCATAGTTGCCGCCCAAGCCGCCATTGATACCCTGAAGGTCGGCTGCGGTTGTGCTGCCGGCAGCGCCCAAGCTGGTTATCACCGTGTAATTGAGGGTGATGCCGTCGGAACCGAGCTTGGTGCTGAAGTTCGGGCCGCCTGCCTGATTAAACAGACCGGCCGGCAGGGAAACCGGAGCTTTGATATGGTAATCGGCCGTGTTGTTCAGGGCCACCGCGCCTTGGCCGTATTCTAGGGCCAGCCTGGCAGTGCCGGTGCCGGTCATCGGGGCGTTGATCACGATGTCGCGATGGGCACGCAGTGTCAGCGTGTTGGCCGACCAGGCGACGGAGTCGTTGACCAAGATGTCCCCGTTGCCGCTCCCGGCGGGATTGACTATGAGCACATTGCCACTGCCAAGTGAGGCGGAAAGCTGCGCTCCCGTCTGGTTGCCGCCGCCAGGCGCGATCACGTAATCCAAGGGGTCGATCAGCCAGAGTCCGTTGCGACCGGTCGCGGCCCGGGTGGTGACAATCGCATCGTCGGCCACATTGACCTGGGCGGCGGACGTCTCGATGATGCCGCCGTCGCCGCCGGAGGGCGCGGAAGCGTCCAACGTGCCGGCGACGGACGTACGTCCGGCCGTCATGCCGCCGAGCAGGATGATGGTGCCATCGCGATTTTCAAAACTGCGGGCTTCGATCACGCCTGTGTTGTTGACCGCGCTGGCCACGAGACTTTGACGGGCGCCGGCGCTGAGCAGCACGCGGCCACCGTCGGCGCGAATGAGCCCGCCGTTGGCAGCCTCGGCGGCCACAGTGTTTTCAGAGACGGAGAGGCCCCATAAGCGGTCGCCGGCAAAATCAAGCGTCACCCGACTGCCGGCGCCCAGGGCCGCAGTGCCGCCGGGGACGGTGATCGTGCCGGTGTTTGACACGGTCGCGCCGAGCAGCGCGACGTAGCCTCCGTTCGCGGCTGTCAGCGAGCCTTGGTTGCGCACCGCGCCCGTGGAGCCGGCAACGGCGGAGAAAGTCAGGTTGTCGGCAGTGTCGAGGGTCGAGGCCACCAAGCCGCCGACATTCACCTGGGCGGAGGGCCCAAAGAGCACGCCCCGGGGATTTATGAGGAACACCTTGCCATGCGCCTGCAGGACACCGTGGATGCGGCTGCCGCTGGGATCGGCGATGCGGTTTACGGCGATGGACGAGGCTGAGGGCTGATTGAAGCGCACCGTCTCCTGGGCGCCGATGTCGAAGGTGGTCCAGTTCAGCGAGAGCTGCTCAGTGTGCTGGGTGATGGTAGTCGTCGTCCCCTGGGAGGCGATGTCGCCGCTGCCCGCCGCAACAGTGCCGCCGGAAGGCGCGGCTAAGGCGTGGCCGGTGAAAAGAAGGGGGCCAAGGAGGTAGCGGGCCAAACCGAGAGAACAAAAAATAGTCGCTCTCGAATGAGCGCGACCGGGGCCAGACATGCGAAGCAGCGGGGTGTTTTTCATGGGCAAACTAAAAATGCCCTCGGTAAGTGCCGCTAGTATAGAACCTGTTCAATAAATTATTTCATGATTTAACGTCTTTTTTACTAGGATTGGGCTCCTAGCTCGGAAGTCCGAAGTAAGCCAAGAATGCGGGTCGGGGCGGAGCGAGTGGTTTTCAAAAAAAACGCAATACGCCGCGTTCTCTGCAACATCGGCAGCGTCTAGTTCGAGTGGTTCCTCATATTCACCGGCGCGACCAACGCAGCCATGTCCAACTACGCCAACCCGGCACATCCCGTGCGAAAGACTTCGGCGAAGCCAGACTGAAGGGCGAACACCACTTCCACGTCGCCGGCCAGATCGGCTACCGTTTCTTCGGCGAACTCATCCTGGACTGCCTGCATCGCACCGAGAAGGCCATGACCCAGGCCCTTGCCTTCAAGGCCGCCGAACTCTGCCTCAAGGCCCAGGCCGCCGCTCGCAAAATAGCTTGAGCCCCGACCGCGGCCAGGAATCGTGAAACGAACCGGCCGCCGGTTCGTGTGTCCTTTAACTGCCTAACCCGAAACCCAACCCGAATGAAACTACTCAAAACCTTGTCTGTCCTGACCGCCTGCAGTGCGCTCGCAGTCTCCGCCCACGCCCAGGCTTTCTTCCAAGCCTCGCTCTGGGCACCGGAGCCGCAGCTCGTGCCCGCCACCGAAGATGTCTCCGGCATCCGCCTGCAGATTTACGGCGAGAACCGCAACGTCTCCGGCCTCGACATCGGCCTGGCCCACTCCACCACGGGCGACTTCACCGGTCTCGGCGGCCTGTGGACACTCTTCAACCATGTGGGCGGCACCACGACCGGCGTCCAGTGGGGCGTGATCAACTACACCGAAGGCGAAGTCGTCGGCTGGCAAAGCGGCTGGATCAACGTCAACAACGCCAAGGTGAAAGGTCTCCAGACCGGCCTCGTCAACTGGCACGACCTCGCTACGTCCGACTTCTCCGGCCTGCAACTCGGCTTGATCAACACCGCCAAGCACGTCCACGGCGTGCAGCTCGGCTTCATCAACTACGCCGAGACCCTCAAGGGCCTGCAACTCGGCCTCTGGAACCAAGTCAACTCCCGCGATTGGGACCAGTTCCAGCCGCTCCCGAAGGTTTTCCCCTTCATCAATATCGGCTTCTAAACGGGCGATTCCCAATGTCGCCCCCGTTACGGCGGGCGGCTGCTCGGCCCCGGACGTTTTCCGGGGCTTTTTTGCGTCCGCCGCCGGATGTCATTGGCGAACGCCGGCCGGATTATCTAACGTGCTCCCATGCCCTCCATCTCTACTCGCACCGGCGACAACGGCACGACCGGCCTGCTTTACGGCCAGCGCGTGCCCAAGGACCATCCGCAGATCGAGGCCGTCGGCACGCTCGACGAACTCAACTCCGCCCTCGGCTTCGCCAAGGCGACCTGCCCCGATGCGGAGCGCCGGGCCGGGCTGGAATGCATCCAGAAGGATCTCGTCAACCTGATGGGGGAAGTCGCCTGCGCCGAAGCCGACCTGGCGCGCTACGAGGCCTCCAAATTCCCCAAGCTCACCGAGGCCGATCTGGAGCGCGTCGATGCCTCCGTCGCCGCCCTCGAGGCGCGAAACATCCCGTTCCACGGCTGGGCCACTCCCGGCGCCAATCTCCATGCCGCCGCGCTGGAACTCGCCCGCGCCACCGCCCGTCGCGCCGAACGCCGTCTGGTGGGCCTGCCGGCTCACGGCCGCAAGGTGCGTCCGCTGCTCGGCCACTACATCAACCGCGTGTCCGACCTGCTCTGGCTGCTCGCCCGCCAGGCTGAGTCCTGAGGCTCTGCAGGTAGGACCCCTTTTACGGGCGAGGAGCGACGATCAGAGCCCCGGGGATCGCGTATCGCGCCTGGCCTGTCACGCATCAAGGCACACCTGCCTTGCCCGCCCCGGCAAAACGGCCGCACTCCTAAGAGGACGGCGTTTTGTCGGCGAACGTTGACCGGCCCTGCGTTTACCGCGCAAACGCCCGGCTCAAAGCAGGTCGGCCGCCAGCTCGGCGAGGCGGGAGCGTTCACCCTTGGTCAGCTTCACATGGGCGGAGAGCGCGTGGCCCTTCATGCGGTTGTGGCAGTAAACCAGGCCGTTGCTGCGCGAATCCACATAGGGGTTGTCGATCTGCGCGGGGTCGCCGATCAGCACGATCTTCGAGCCCTCGGAGATACGGGTGATGACGGTCTTCACCTCGTGGGGCGTGAGTTGCTGCGCCTCGTCGAGGATAAAGAAACGGCGGGCGATCGAGCGGCCGCGGATAAAGCAGAGCGCCTCGACCTCCACCAGGCCGCTCTTGATGAGCCGCTCGTAGGGCTTCATGGGAGCGGGGCCGCCGTTGCCGTTGCCATGCCCGCCACCGCCGGTCGGCGCGGAGACGGTTTCCTGGCGGGAAAGCTCCAAGGCGCTGGGTTGTTTCTTTTTCTGCTTCTTGGAAACTTTCTTGGAGGCGAACTGGGGCTCCTTGACGGGCTTCGAGGGGATGAGGACCTCGAGGGCATCGAAGTAGGGCTGGAGCCACGGTTTCATCTTTTCCTCCATGGTGCCGGGCAGGAAACCGATGTCCTTGCCAAGCGCCATGACCGGGCGGGAGATCGACACGCCGTCGTAGAGCGAGCGGTCGTCGTGGGTCTGGTGGAGCGCGCAGCCGATGGAGAGCAGGGTCTTGCCGGTGCCGGCCTTGCCGAAGCAGGTGACCAGGGACACCGAATCGTCGAGCAGCGCATCCATGAAGAACTGCTGCTCCAGGTTCCGGGAGCGTATGGAGATGCCGCCGGGGGCCTTGATGCTGTCGGGTATACGCAGGCGCTTGACGATCCCGTTGCCATAATAACGGGCGGGCATGGTCTTGCCCTCCTCGGACCTCAGGAGAACGTATTCGTTGAGATAGAGATCCCGGGAGCCTTCGGTCCCGAGATCGAACTCTCCCTCGGAGCAAAACCTCTGGATTTCGTAGATCGTGACCGGAATCTCCCGGTAGGCATCCTCGTCAACCGGCTCGGGCACCTTGTCGTTGAGGTAATCCTGGGCCTCCAAACCGACGGCGCGGGCCTTCAGGGCGACGTTGACGTCCTTGGTGACCAGAATGGTGGGCGGCGGATACGACTCCTGCACAAAGAGCGCGGCGGCGATGATGCGGTTGTCCTTCTTGTTGAAGTCGGACAGCACGGCCCGCAGTTTCAGCATGAGCGGCGAGTCATGCAAGGCGGGGTCCGCCATGTAGGGATTGATGATGACGGAAAGGGTGCCGCCATTTTCGAGCTTCACGCCCTCGTGCATGGAGCGCGAGTCGGGCAGCAGCTCGGAGAGGATGCGGTGCACGCGCCGGGCGTTGCGACCACGCTCGGTGGACTGCTCGGTTTTGATGGCGTCCAGCTCCTCCAGCACCTCCACCGGTATCGCGAGGTTGTTATCCTCGAACTTAAAAATCGACTGGGGGTCGTGAAGAAGGACGTTGGTATCCAGAACAAAAGTCTTCGCCTTTGCGGAGACCTTGAGCTGCGGTTTATGGGCGAAAGTCCCGCTCAGGTTTTCCATTTATAGGGTGTGAATAACTTGGGTGTAAGGCTGCACGAAACAGCCCCTTTGTCCATGCAAGACGTGCGCCAACTCGCGAAAAGTTTCCGGTCCGTGACCTTCGGTACAACACCATTCCCGCAGGGCCGCCGGACACGGCGCAAGCCCCCCCGGGAAACCTACGCATAAGGGCGCCAGGGCTCCTCGTTTTCACCCCGCGGCCTGGCCTTCACCGGCGCCCACAGGCGCAGCAGATACTCGGCAAGGTTTCGTAGACTCGTGCGGCGCAAGCCTTCGCGCTGCGCGGTCTCCCGAAACGGCGAGGCCACCCCCGAGCGTTCCTCAAAAAATCGCCAAAGCTCCCCTTCCAGCTCCAGCGCGGCCCCGTGCGGATCGCGCGCCCGGGCGGAAATGCCCGTGACCTTGTGCTGCCAATGCCGTTTCTCGTCGGGTTGCTGCTGGAGATAATCAAACACCATCTGTTCCGCGCGGTTCAAGCTCATGGGCGTGTGCGCAACCGTGCCCGGCACTGCCGGAAAAACAACCGCAAAGCCCCTCCCGCCACCGCGTTTTTTTCGGCCCGATCCGGCCGGACACCACGACATTGCTTTTAATGACCGCTTCTCCAGCATGAACGCCAAAACCGCCTCTTTACCATGTGGTCCAAACTTAAAGAACAGTTTCCGCTCCTCGTCGTCATCGCCATGATCATCGGCGGCGCGGCCTTCTACACCAGCACCCGCGTCTCCGCGCTCCAAGCCTCCCAACGCGAGGAGATCGCCACCCTCCGCGACCAACACGCCGCCGAACTCCAGGCCTCCGCTGAACAGACCCGCCGCCAGATCGACGCCGTCAACACGCTCCTCAAGGACGCCATCGAGAAGCGCTCCGCCGACGCCTTCATGACCGACGCCGAGTTCGCCAAGGCCAACGAGGCCAAGGTCGCCCAGCTCGCCGAGGCCATCGCGCAAAAAATCCAGCCCCTCAACCCGCTCCCAAAGACACCCGAAGAAGCCGAGCGCGTTCAAAACGAACAGATCGACAAAGTCTCCGGCCGCCTCTCCGAACGCATCCAACCCATCCTGGCCGACATCGCCAAGGACCAGAATCTCACCCGCGAATCCCTCGCCTCCTACAGCCAGAAAATCTCCGACCAGGTCGGCATCGTCCTCACCACCGAACTCGCCAAAAACCAGGTCCTCAACAACCGCCTGGGCGAAACCCAGGCCGTCGCCCGCGAATCCCTCGGCCTCTCCCAGGAACTCACCGCCCTCTACCTCAGCTCCCTCAAGGATCAGGGAGTCATCACCCGCATCTTCTCGCTTCCGGCCAACATCATCCGCGACGCCTCGCAGCTGAGCCTGGTCAACAGCACCGAGCGCGAGAAAAAGGAAAAGGAACTCCTCTCGCGCATGACCGAGATCCAGAAGCGGCTCGACTCCCAGCTCGCCGCCGCTCCCGCGAAATAACCCCGACACCCGCCGCCACCACAACTGCCTCCCAAGCCACGCCCCCCGAGCGTGGCTTTTTTATTACTCCCATGCCGTCCTTCACGCCGCACCGCGTCCTGCCCTGGCTGGCCGCCCTCGTCCTCCTTGTTGCACCGGCCTGCAAACGCCACGAAACGCGTGTTGTCTCCGGCGACCGCAGCCAGACGCTCCACCTCGGCAACCTCTCCGAACCTTCCGATCTCGATCCCCAGCTCATCACCCAGATCAACGACGCCCAGATCGTCCTCGGCCTCATGGAGGGCCTCACCGCGATGGACCCGAAGGACGCCCACCCGGTCCCGGGCGTCGCCGAACGTTGGGAAAATTCCCCCGACAAGCTCACCTGGACCTTCCACCTGCGCGCCGATGCCCGCTGGTCCAACGGCGAGCCCGTCACCGCCGGCGACTTCGCCTACGCCTACCGGCGCATGCTCTCGCCCGCCTTCGCCTCCGAATACGCCTCGCTCCTCTACTGCCTGCGCGGCGCCGAGGACTTCAACACCGGCAAGTCGGCCGACTTCTCCCGCGTCGGCGTCCGCAGGCTCGACGACCGCACGCTGGCCCTCACCTTGCACACGCCCGTCGCCTATCTGCCGTCCTTGGTGATGCACCAGGCCTGGTATCCCGTGCACCGCGGCACCATCGAGAAATTCGGCCGCATGGATGAACGCGGCACCCGGTGGACCCGCCCCGGCAACTACGTCGGCAACGGCCCCTTCACCCTCGCCGCCTGGGAGCCCAACCAGGTCGTGCGCCTCGTCAAAAGCGAAACCTACTGGGACCGCGACGCCGTGCGCCTGCGCGAGGTGAACTTTTATCCCATCGAAGACCGCATCACCGAGGAAGCCTCCTTCCGCGCCGGCCAGCTCCACGTCACCGGAACGGTGCCGGCCGACAAAATCGACACCTACAAACGCGAGCAACCCCGCCTCCTCCGCCAGGAACCCACCTTCGCGTCCTACTACATCACTTTCAACACCAACAAGCCCCCGCTCGACGACCCCCGCGTCCGCCGCGCCCTCGCCCTCGTCATCGACCGCCCCGCACTCTGCGAGAAAATCCTTCGCGGCGGCCGCACCCCCGCCTACACGCTCACCCCTCCAGGCATCGCCGGCTACGAGGCCATCCCCGGGTTTGCGGAAGACGCCGACCAAGCCCGCCGCCTGCTCGCCGAAGCCGGCTTCAAGGACGGCGCCGGCTTCCCCCGCCTCGAACTCCTCACCGCCAAGGGCGGCAACAGCCAGCTGCCCGAGGCCATGCAGCAGATGTGGCGCACCCAGCTCGGCATCGACATCACCATCGTCCTCCAGGAGGGCCGGGTGCTCGTCGACTCCCTGCGCACCCGCACCTACGACCTCTCCATCTCCGGCTGGGTCGGCGACTACCTCGACCCGAGCACGTTTCTGGAACTCTTCCGCAGCGGCAATGGCAACAACCACACCGGCTGGAACAACCCCGCCTACGACCAATTCCTCGCCGACGCCCTCCAAGCCGGCGACAACGCCCTCCGCTACCCGCTCTACCACCAGGCCGAGCAACTCCTCATGACCGAGATGCCCATCGCCCCGCTCATCTACGGCCGCCGCAACTACCTCGTCCGCCCCAGCGTCAAAGGCTGGGAACCCAACGTGCTCGATCTCCACCCCCTCAAGGGCGTTTACCTTGCCCCATAACCCTTCCCTCGATTTCAATATCGCCCATTTGGCCAACAAACACCCGGCAGGCACACGTCCTGCTGAACGATCTTGGTAATACTTTTCCCCGCAATCGTAACACTACATCCGCCATGCGTCTCCGTCACCTCCTCGCCTCCGCCGCGGCCTGCGCCGCTTCCCTCCTCTCCGCCGCCCCCCTCAAAGTCGCCTACTCCGACTGGCCGGGCTGGACCGCCTTCGCCATCGCCGAGCAAAAGGGCTGGTTCAAGGAGGCCGGCGTCGATGTCGAACTCCTCTGGTTTGAATACGGCCCCTCGATGGAGGCCTTCACCGCCGGCAAGGTTGACGCCGTCATGGTCACCAACGGCGACTCCCTCGTCACCGGTGCCGGCGGCGCCAAAAACGTCGCCATCCTCATCACCGACTACTCCAACGGCAACGACATGATCGTCGCCCGCCCCGGCATCAAGTCCCTCAAGGAACTCAAAGGCAAAAAAATCGGCATCGAGATCGGCTTCGTCGAACACCTCCTCCTGCTCAACGGCCTCAAGAAGGCCGGCCTGACCGAGGCCGACGTGGAACTCGTCCCCACCCCCACCAACCAGACCCCGCAGGTGCTCGCCTCGGGCCAGGTTGACGCCATCGGTGCCTGGCAGCCCAACTCCGGCGCCGCCCTCAAGGCCGTCCCCGGCTCCACCGCCATCTACACCAGCGCCTACGAACCCGGCCTCATCTACGATGCCGTTGTCGTGACTCCGCAGAGCCTGGCCAAACGCCGCGCCGACTGGGTCAAATTCACCAAGGTCTGGGACAAGGTCGTCGCCTACCTCGCCGACCCCAAGACCAACGCCGACGGCGTGAAGATCATGGCCGCCCGCGCCGGCGTCGATCCTACCGAATACAGCGCCTTCATGCCCGGCACCAAGTTCCTCTCCCTTGAAGCCGGCGCCAAGGTCCTCTCCAAAAAGACCGCCAGCTTCGACTCCGTCTACGGCTCCTCCAAGATCGCCGACGAATTCAATGTGAAGAACGGCGTCTACAAGGAATCCCAAGACCCCGCCGCCTACATCGACGCCTCGATCACCCTCGACGCCCTCAAGTAACCCCTCCCCGGGGCGTCCGTCCCAACCACAGTCACCCTCCGCGCCACGCCGGGCCCGACAAAGGGCCCGGCCTCGGCACTCCGCGCGCCCGCAGACCCGTTCCCGCGCCCTTCGAGGATGCCTCTTCCCGTTCACTTTTACCGCCTCGCCCCATAACCATGAGCCGCCCCCGCTGGTTCGCCGTCCGCCAAGACCTCTCGCCGTCCCGCCGTCGCCTGCTGGGTGTGTGCGCCTTTCTCCTGCCGCTGCTGCTCTGGAGCATAGTCAGCTATGTTCCCTTCATCTGGCACCCCAACATCAAGGTCACCGATGCAGGTGACGTCTCCTGGATGCGCCCGGGCCTCCAATTCGACCGCCATGAGTTCGCCAAAGAAGTCGCCGCCGCCCAGTCCGCCGGCACCCGCCCGCCCGCCGGCATCCGCGCCAACCCGATCTACCTGCCCGCTCCGCACGATGTCGGCCGCGCGCTCTACACCGCGTTCACCACCAAGCCTGTCCTCAAGGGCGACCTCTGGCTCCACGAGAGCCTCGCCATGAGCCTCAAAACCATCTTCTGGGGCTTCCTGATTTCCTCCGCCGTCGGCGTGCCGCTCGGCATTTTATGCGGCGCATTTGTCGCCGCCTCACGCCTCTCCGAACCGTTCGTTGACTTCGTCCGCTACATGCCCGCTCCCGCCTTCGGCGCCCTCATGGTCGCCGTGTTCGGCATCCATCTCGAACCCAAGGTCGCCATCATCGTCATCGGCACGTTTTTCCAGCAAGTCCTCGTCGTCGCGAACACCGTGCGCAAGGTCGACGGCGGCCTGATCGAGGCCGCGCAGACACTCGGCGCCAAACGCAGCCAGCTCGTCCTCCGAGTCCTCCTGCCGGCCAGCCTGCCGGATCTCTACAACGACCTGCGCATCCTCCTCGGCTGGGCCTGGACCTACCTCATCGTCGCCGAGGTCGTCGGCGTGAGCAGCGGCATCACCTTTTTTATCAACCAGCAGGCCAAATACCGCAACTTCGACAACGTCTACGCCGCCATCCTCATCATCGGCTTCATCGGCCTCGCCACCGACCAGATCCTCGCATTCTTCGGCCAGCGTTTCTTCGCCTGGAAAAACCCGCGCTCCAGTCGTCTGCGCGCGTTCATCACCCGCCTCTTCTCCAGACGGGATCAGCCCTTGCCCGAGGGCCAGCCCTGAACTGCCCCAGGCTCATCCACGCCCCCATGTCCCATTCCACCTCCGAACCGCTCCCCGACTACCGCACGCAAGACCCCGCCGTCGCCGCGCGCTTCGCCAAAATCAAGGAGCGCCCCGTCGTCCTCGAAATCGACCGGCTCGGTCGCCAGTTCCCCGGTGAACACGGCCCCGTCACCGCCCTCCGCGACATCTCCCTCCAAATCCACCGCCGCGAATTCGTCTGCGTCATCGGCCCTTCCGGCTGCGGCAAGTCCACCCTTATCCGCATCATCGCCGGCCTCGACGACCCCACCTCCGGCCGCATGTTGGTCGACGGCAAGGAAACCTCCGGCCCCTGCCCCGAACGCGGCATGGTTTTCCAAGGCTACACGCTCTTCCCGTGGCTCACCGTGAAGCGCAACGTCATGTTCGGCCTCGAAATGGACGGCATGAGCTCGGCCCAGGCCGAAAGCGAAGCCCGCCAATGGATCGACTTGGTCGGACTGCGCAAATTCGCCGAAAACTACCCCCACCAGCTCTCCGGCGGCATGAAACAACGCGTCGCCATCGCCCGCGCTCTCGCGCCCAACCCGCGCGTCCTCCTCATGGACGAGCCCTTCGGCGCCCTCGACGCGCAGACCCGCGCCCAGATGCAGTCCCACCTCCTCGAAATCTGGCGCAACGTCGACGTCACCATCCTCTTCATCACCCACGACCTCGACGAGGCCATCCTCCTCGCCGACCGCATCGTCGTCCTCAAGGCACACCCCGGCGAGATCCAGGAAATCATCGAGGTCCCCGTGCCCCGCCCCCGCAGCCTCGCCCAACTCCAGTCCCCCGAATTTCAAGCCACCCGCCGCCGCCTCGACGAATTGATCCACCCCAAGGTCCACGCCCCCTCCGACCATCTCCCCATCGTCCGCCTCACCCAAATCGGCGACGACGTCGAATAACTTGTAAGTCCTGTCCGTCCCCTGCGTCGTCCCATTCCCATGACCGCCCGCCTCCCACGCACCCCCGTCCTCTGGAGCCACCTCACCTGGCCCGAGATCGGCGCGCTCATCGCGGACGGCACCGACGCCGCTCTCCTGCCCTGCGGAGCCACCGAACAGCACGGCCCGCACCTCGGCACCGGCATGGACACCGCCCTCGCAGCCGACGTCTGCGCCGCCGTCTCCGCCGCCACCGGCGTGCCCGTGCTCCCGGCGCTCGCCTACGGCTGCTCCCTCGGCCACTCCCACCGCTGGCCCGGCACACTCGCGTTATCCCCGCAGACGCTGATCGCCCTCGTCACCGATCTCGGCGACTGGCTCTGGCACGCCGGCATTCGCCGCCTCTTCCTCGTCAACAGCCACGTCACCAACGCCGCCCCCCTCCGCTGCGCGCTCGAAGTCCTCCGCGCCCGTCACGACGGCTTCATGATCGCCGTCCTCAACACCGCCGAGGTCAGCCCCCGCGTGCGCGAGGCCTTCTTCGCCGACGCCGACGACTGGCACGCCAACCAGGCCGAAACCGCCCTCATCCTCGCACGAGCGCCCGCCCTGGCCCGCCCCGCGTTGCTCCCCACCGCCGACGACCCCGACCGCACGACCGGCCTCGTTTTCGCGCACCCCGTCAACCGCACCAGCCTCAACGGCGTCACCGGCGCCCCCAGCCGCGCCACCGCCACCCAAGGCGAACGCCTCTTCCGCTGGATCGTCGCCGACCTCACCCAGACCATCCGCCGCGCCCTCCGTGAAAACGCCCCGCTCGACACCCCGTATTTCACCAACGGCCCGAACCCCTAACCCGTAGCGGAACGGCAGAGCCGTTTCGTCCCGTTTACCCCGTCCGTCACACCGGCCCCCTTCTCACCCAAGGCCACCGCCGTGCCCTTTTAAGTCCCATTCCTCCCATCCGTCCCACGCCCACTCCCATGAAATCCGATTCCGAAATCCTCTCCCTGCAGGCCGACCTCAAAGCAAAAGGCGTCAAATACGTCGTCGGCGCCTACACCGACATCCACGGCGTCCCCAAGGGCAAATTCGTCCCCATCGACCATTTTGCCCACTTCGCCCACGGCTCCGAACTCTACACCGGCTACGCCCTCGACGGTCTCGGCCAGTCGCCCAACGACGACGAAATCGCCTCCCTGCCCGACCTGGACCGCGGTTGCATTCTCCCCTGGAACAAGGAAGTCGCCTGGTTCCCCGCCGACAACACGTTCAAAGGCCAACCCTACGCGATCAACACCCGCGTCGCCCTCAAAAAGATCCTCGCCGACGCCGCTTCCCTGGGCTTCGGCTTCAACCTCGGCATCGAGTGCGAGGTCTACGTCGTGAAGCTCGGCCCCGACGGCAAATCCCTCTCCATTCCCAACCCCGACGACCGCCTCGCCAAGGCCTGCTACGACGTCCAGGGTTTCCTCGACCGCTACCCTTGGCTCAACAAGGTCTCCACCGCCATCAACGACCTCGGCTGGGACCTCTACTCCCTCGATCACGAGGACGCCAACAGCCAGTTTGAATTCGATTTCAACTACAGCGACGCGCTCACCATGTGCGACCGCTATGTCTTCTTCCGCATGATGGCCCGCCACTACGCCGCCGAGGAAGGACTGCTCGCCACGTTCATGCCGAAGCCGTTCGCCGACAAAACCGGCAACGGCGCGCACTTCAACATGTCGCTCTCCGACCTCGCCACCGGCCAAAACGCCTTCAAGTGCGACCCCGCCGCCGACCCGCGCGGTCTCGGCCTCACCCCCGTCGCCTACCACTTCATCGCCGGCATCCTCCGCCACGGCCCGGCCATCTGCGCCGCCATGGCCCCGACCGTCAACAGCTACAAACGCCTCGTCCGCCGCGGCCTCATGAGCTACTTCTCCTGGGCGCCCGTCTTCAACAGCTTCGGCACCAACAACCGCACCAACTCCATCCGCGTGCCCATGGGCGGCGGCCGCTGCGAAAGCCGCAACGCCGACTCCGCCTGCAACCCCTACCTCGCCGCCACCCTCGCCCTCGCCGCCGGCCTGGAAGGCATCCGCGAAAAACTCGATCCCGGCACCCCTCAGGAGGACAACCTCTACGAACTCAGCCCCGCCGAGTTCGCCAGGCGCGGCATCCAGGAACTCCCGCGCACCCTCGACGAGGCCGTCGCCGCCTTCGCCGCCGACCCCTTCGTTACCAAAGTCCTCGGCCAAGGCCTCCGCGACGAGTTCATCGCCTACAAATCCGAAGAGTGGCGCCAGTACCATCAACAAGTCAGCGCCTGGGAAATCGACCGCTACGCCCGCATGTTCTGACTTCCACCGGAGGGCGGACCTCCCGGTCCGCCTTTTCTCCGTGACCTCCCCGCCCCCCCTCGTGCTCTCTGTTTGATTCACCACCCCACATGCCCGCCGCCGCCAAAAAAGACCGTCTCGCCCGCTTCAGCGTCTCGCTCCCCGAAAGCCTCCTGGACGAGCTCGACGCCATGGTCAAAAACCGCGGTTACGCCAGCCGCTCCCAGGCCGTCGCCGCCCTCGCCCGCGACGGCCTGCTCGACTACGCCGCCCAACTGGGCACCGAGTCGGTCGCCGGCACCATCAGCCTCGTCTACGACCACACCACCAAGGGCCTCCAAGCCCGCCTCGCCGCCATCCAGCACAAGTATTACCTCATGATCGTCTCCAGCATGCATGTCCACTTGGAGCACCACAACTACATGGAGGTCCTCCTCGTCCAGGGCAAAGCCGACGCCCTCCAGACCCTAGCCAACGAGCTCACGACCTGCCGAGGCGTCCGCACCGGCAAACTCAACCTCACCGCCACCAACATGCCTCCGCTCCTCTGACCGGGTGGCGGAACGGCTGAGCCGTTTCTTCCGATCCCACGCCCCCCTGCCATTATTCTTGCGGTAATACTTTTTGTTAATTTCGTAACACCATCATGCCGCTCCTCGTCCCGCCCGCGCCCACCGGCACCTCCTTCACCACCTCGCGCCCCTCCGGCCCGGCGCCTGTCCCAACTCCCATCCCCGCCGACCGTCTCCTCGTCGAAGAGACGATCCCCGGCGGCTCCGCCGTGTCGTTCACCGTCCGCCGTCACACCACCCTCCGCCTGACCGCCCTCGAAGCCGGCGCCAACGTCTCCTTCCTCTGCTTCAACCGCGCCGAGCCCATCGACCGTTACAACATGGCCGACACCCTCAAGGGCCAGCACACCGCCAAGCTCACCACGGGTTTCATGCTCTATTCCGACATGGCCCGCGCCCTCTTCTCTATTACCGGCGACACCCTCGGCTGGCACGACCCGCTCGGCGGCCACGACACCGCCGCCCACGTCGAAAAAAAATGGGGCGTCAAAACCTACCAGACCGCCCGCAACGCCTGGCATCGCAACTCCCGCGACCACTTCCTCATCGAACTCGCCAAACACGGCCTCAACGCCCGCGACCTCGTTCCCAACATCAACCTCTTCAGCAAGCTCAACACCGACGCCGAAGGCCGCCTCTCCTTCGTCCCCAACCATTCCCGCGCCGGCGACCTCGTCGACCTCCGCGCCGAACTCGATGTCCTCGTTGTCCTCACCACCTGCCACCACCCCCTGGACACCGCACCCGCCTACGGCCCCGCCCCCGTCAAACTCCAACTCTGGCGCAGCGACCCTCCCGCCGCAGACGACTACTGCCGCACCTACCGTCCCGAAAACGAGCGCGCCCTCTACAACTCCGAACTCTTCAGCCTCTAGGAGCCTGCTTGCAGGCGATTCCCATCCCATGAGCACGCTCAACTACACCGAATCCACCCTCGTCCCCGCCGACGCCGCCTACCGCCGCGTCATCCCCGCCGGCGATTTCTGGATGCACCCCATCAAGGCCGGCCAAACCTTCCGCATCCTCGACCTCGAGGGCAACCAGGCCGCCGACACCCTCTTCTACAACGCCGCCGATTTCCGCGAACGCTACAGCGCCCAAGACACGATCCGCGAAAACGGCTGCATCTACCTCACCACCGGCACCAAGCTCTACTCCAACGAACTCCGCGTGCTCGCCGAGATCACCGCCGACACCTGCGGCCGCCACGACACCCTCGGCGGCGCCTGCTCCTGCGAGGCCAACACCCTCCGCTACGGCCACGGCACCCGCCACATGCACTCCTGCCGCCAAAGTTTCCTCCTCGGCCTGATGACCTGGCCCGGCTCCTCCTTCGACCTCAACAAGCGCGACATCCCGGCGAACATCAACTTCTTCATGAACGTCCCCGTCACCCCCGAAGGCGGCCTTCAATTCGCCGACGGCGTGTCCTCACCCGGCAAATACGTCGATATGGTCGCCCGCATGGACATCGTCTGCCTCATCAGCAACTGCCCCCAGCTCAACAACCCCTGCAACGGCTGGAACCCCACCCCCGTGGAAGTCCTCGTCTGGAATCCCTGAGCCAAGCATCTCTCCGCTGATTACACCGATGATCGCGGATAAAATCCCATTCTGCATCCGCTCCCAACCGCGAAATTCGCGGCAAAAAATCCGATGTTCTCAAAAGTATTGATCGCCAACCGCGGCGCCATCGCCTGCCGCGTCATCCGCACCCTCCGCAAGATGGGCATCGCCTCCGTCGCCGTCTACTCCGACGCCGACCGCCACAGCCTGCACGTCTCCCAAGCCGACCAGGCCGTCCACATCGGCCCCTCCCCCGCCGCCCAGTCCTACCTCGACGCCGATATAATCCTCGCCGCCGCCAAAGCCACCGGCGCCCAGGCCATCCACCCCGGCTACGGTTTCCTCTCCGAAAACGCCGCCTTCGTCGAAGCCTGCGAAGCCGCCGGCATCGCCTTCATCGGCCCCCGCGCCGCGCAGATGCGCCAGCTCGGCCCCAAGCACTCCGCCCGCGCCCTCGCCAAAGCCCACGGCGTCCCGCTCCTACCCGGCACCGATCTCCTCCCCGATCTCGAAACCGCTCGGCGCGAAGCCGCCCGCATCGGTTACCCCGTCATGCTGAAAAGCACCGGCGGCGGCGGCGGCATCGGCATGTCCCTCATCCGCAAACCCGCCGAACTCGCACCCGCCTTCGAATCGGTCGTTCGCCTCGCCAAAAACAATTTCAAAGACGGCGGCGTTTTCCTCGAAAAATTCGTCGAACACGCCCGCCACATCGAGGTCCAGATCCTCGGTGACAGCCGCGGCCACGTCGTCGCCCTCGGCGAACGCGACTGCTCCGTCCAACGCCGCAACCAAAAGGTTGTCGAAGAAACCCCCGCCCCCGGCCTGACCGCCGCGCAACGCGCCGATCTCCACGCCTGCGCCGCGCGACTCGGCACGGCCGTCGGTTACACCAACGCCGGCACCGTCGAGTTCGTTTACGACAACGCCACCGGCCTCTTTTATTTCCTCGAAGTCAACACCCGCCTCCAAGTCGAACACGGCGTCACCGAAGAAGTCACCGGCGTGGACCTCGTCGAATGGATGATCCGCGCCGCCGCCGGCACCCTCGACCTCCGCCCCAATGTTCGTATTACGAACATTCACTCCGAAACTTCGCTGCAATCATCCAACCCGGATGTTCGTAATACGAACATTGGCGGCTTCCCTTCCACCGGTCACTCCATTCAGGTCCGCCTCTACGCCGAAGACGCCGGCAAAAACTTCCAACCCTCCGCCGGCACCCTCACCGACGTCCACTTCCCCAAAACCGCCCGCATCGAGACCTGGGTCGAAACCGGCAGCGAAATCTCCGCCTTCTACGACCCGATGATCGCCAAGATCATCGTCCGCGGCGCCGACCGCGCCGACGCCATCGCCCGCCTCGACTCCGCCCTTGCCGACACCCGCGTCCACGGTCTCGAAAACAACCTCCCCTACCTGCGCCAGATCATCGCCAGCGAGGGCTTCCGTATCGGCTCCGTCACCACGAAGTATCTCTCCACGCTTCCCTTCGTCCCCTCGACCGTCGAGGTGATCGAGGGCGGCACGCAGACCACCGTGCAGGACTACCCCGGGCGCATCGGCTACTGGGACGTCGGCGTGCCGCCTTCCGGCCCGATGGACAACCTCTCCTTCCGCCTAGCCAACCGCCTCGTAGGCAACCCCGACACCGCCGCCGGCCTCGAACTCACCGTCAACGGTCCCACCCTCCGATTCAACACCCCCGCCATAGTCGCGCTCACCGGCGCGCACATGCCGGCCACCCTAGACGGAAAACCCGTCGCCTTCCATCGCGCCCTCCGCGTCAAGGCCGGCCAGACGCTCCGCATCGGCTCCGTCGATGGCCCCGGACTGCGCGCCTACCTAGGCATCCGCCACGGCTTCGACGTGCCCGACTACCTCGGCAGCAAGTCCACCTTCACCCTCGGTCTCTTCGGCGGACACTCCGGCCGCGCCCTCCGCACCGGCGACGTCCTTCGTGTCCACACCTCCACGCCCGCCGGCGTCACCACCGGCGCCCCGCTCCTCCGCGCCCCCGCGTCGATCCAGCCGCCCCTCACCCGTGAGTGGCGGATCGGCGTTCTTTATGGACCGCACGGTGCCCCCGATTTCTTCACCGAAAACGACATCACCACGCTCCTCTCCACCGCCTACGAAGTTCACTACAACTCCGCCCGCACCGGTGTCCGCCTGATCGGCCCCAAGCCCGAGTGGGCGCGTCGCGACGGCGGCGAAGCCGGCCTGCATCCCTCCAACATCCACGACAACGCCTACGCCATCGGCGCCGTCGATTTCACGGGCGACATGCCCATCATCCTCGGCCCCGACGGCCCCAGCTGCGGCGGCTTCGTGTGCCCGTTCACCATCGTGCAGGCCGAGCTCTGGAAAATGGGGCAGCTCAAGCCCGGCGACAAAGTCCGCTTCACCGCCCTCACCGCCCAACACGCCCGCGAGCTCGTCTACGCCCAGGACTCCACCATCGAGACCCTCCGCCCCGCGCCCAAGCCAAAGTGTCACCCATTAGGTGACACTCCAGCCGAGCCGGCCATCCTCCACGTCCTGCCGGCCCGGCCCGCCGCGCCGCAGGTGGTTTATCGCCGCTCCGGCGACGCCAACCTCCTCGTCGAATACGGCCCGCTCCAACTCGACCTCACGCTCCGCATGAGAGCCCACGCCCTTCAGACGTGGCTTGAGCGACACCAAATCCCCGGTCTCATCGACCTCACGCCCGGCATTCGCTCGCTCCAGATCCACTTCGACCAACGTATCCTCCCGTCCGAACGTCTGCTCGAAATTCTCCTGCGGGCCGAGTCCGAGCTTCCGCCCGTCGATGACCTCGAGGTGCCCTCGCGCATCGTCCACCTGCCGCTCTCCTGGGAAGACGAATCCACGCTCCTTGCCATCCGCAAATACATGCAGATCGTCCGCAAAGACGCCCCGTGGTGCCCGTCCAACATCGAGTTCATCCGCCGCATCAACGACCTCCCCGACCTCGCCGCCGTCCACCGCATCTGCTTCGACGCCTCCTACCTCGTGCTCGCCCTCGGCGACGTCTATCTCGGCGCGCCCGTCGCCACACCGGTCGATCCGCGTCACCGGCTTGTCACTACAAAATACAACCCCGCCCGCACCTGGACGCCCGAAAACGCCGTCGGCATAGGCGGCGCCTACCTCTGCATCTACGGTATGGAGGGCCCGGGTGGTTATCAATTCATCGGCCGCACCTGCCAGATGTGGAATCGCTTCAAGCAGACCGCCGACTTCAAGGACGGCAAACCGTGGCTCCTGCGCTTTTTTGACCAGATCCGCTTCTACCCCGTTTCCAACGCCGAGCTCACGCAGTTCCGCGAGGACTTCCCGCAAGGCCGCGTCAAACTCCGCATCGAGGAAACCACCTTCAAGCTCCGCGACTACCAGCGCTTCCTCGCTGAAAACGAAACCGCCATCACCGCCTTCAAAACCCACCAGCAGTCCGCCTTCGAAGCCGAGCGCCAGCGTTGGATCGACAGCGGCCAGCTCAACTTCTCCGCGTCCGACGAAGCTGCCGCCTCCGCCGACGAGTCCGCGATTCCCGAAGGTTGCGTCGCCCTCCCCGCCCACATTCCCGGCAACGTCTGGAAAATCCTTGCCACACCCGGTTCCTCCGTCGCCGAAGGCGATCCGCTGGTGATCCTCGAATCCATGAAAATGGAAGTCACCGTCTCGGCCACGCGCGCCGGCGTGATCCGCGAAATCCGCTGCGCCGAAGGCCGCCCCGTTAACGCCGGCGAAACGCTCATCGTTCTTGGGGGCTGAAGTCGCACCCGCCCGGTGAAAGTGTCCCCGCCCTTGGCCGCACCGACTGCCCGGGTGGTCGTTCGTCCACCCGCCCAGATACCCGGCGAATTCTCTCCCGTGTCGTAACAAATGCCCGAGAGTTAATCCCGTATGACGCCTTGTTTATCCCTGAGGCGTGGGTTCGCATCGGACTCCGCGCCATCCTTGGCGGATGAATCCACGCCCTCATTCCGCCCTTTTGGCCTCCGCGCTTTTGACCTTGGCCGCTACCCTCTGCGCATCCCAGCCCGCCGCCGCACAGTTCGCGTTAGAACCCAGCTTGTTCGAATACCATGCGGATACTCCCGTGCCGGACGCGCCGAAACCTTCCTCGCCTCACCTTGAGCCGATCGTGGGCATTTCGACTTTGTTGATCGCGTTTGACGAGGCGCTCGCCGAAGACGCGCTCACACTCGAACCGACCACTTCCGCCAACGTCCAACGTATGCTCAGGCAGTTGACCGAAAAAAAGGCCATCTCCCGGCGCGAAGCGCAAAACTGGTCCGCCGCCCTGCTCGGGGTTTTCTCCGGCCACGAGCTGCACTGCCTCTTCACCTACGCGCGCAAGCACAACTACGCTCACATGGCGGGCTGGCTGGGCGGCGAGACCCCGACCACCAACCCCTTCCACGATCCAGAAAGCCTGCCGGGCCGGGTCGCCCGCAACGTGCTCGCGATCCTCGCCAATACCGCCGCCCAGCCCGGAGGTTCGGCGTGACTCCCTCCCGTCTCCTTGCTCACCCTTCCGAAGTGAAAGTCACCGAATCCCCCTCCCCCGTTTCGGTGCGACGACCGCCCCATCAAATCCTTCTTCCGGTGGTCTTGGGGGCCATCACCGTGTTGCTCGCGTTGCAAACCTTTGCCCCCGGCCCCCGCTGGCGCGGCTCCTACGGGCTGGCCGTCGTGGACTGGGTGCCGTGGCTGATCCTTGCCCCGGCCATCCTGTGGCTGGGCCGTCGCTTGCAGATCAACGCCCGCACCTGGCTATGGGCCCTCCCCCTGCACCTGGTGATCGGACTGGGCATCGCCTTCTCGCTCGGCGTGCTGGCCCAGCACGCCCTCCGCGCCGGGCTGATTGAGTTTCCGCTGCCCATCAATCCCCACGCTCCGAACCTGACGTCCCTCGATATGGGCACCCTCATACCCGACGATATGTTTCGCGGCGTGGTCGCGCGCTTTGCTTTTCCCATTTACGCCGTCCTCATCACCGCCAGCCACGCGCTCGCCTATCACGAGAAAAGCATGGAGCGAGAACGCCGCGCCCTTCTCGCCGAGGCCAGTGCAGTCGAGAGCCGTCTCATGGCTCTGCAAATGCAGCTCAACCCCCACTTCCTCTTCAACGCCCTCAACGCCGTCTCCGGCCTCATCCACGAAAACCCGCGCCAGGCCGACGCCATGCTGTGCTCGTTGTGCGACCTGCTCCGCTCCGTGCTCGACTCCGGCGACCGCCGCGAAGTCACCCTCGCCGAGGAACTCGCCCTGGTTGAACGCTACCTCGACATCCAGCGCATCCGGTTCGCCGACCGGCTCTCCATCAAACTCGAAATAAACCCCGCCACCCTCACCGCCGCCGTGCCCACGCTGCTCCTCCAGCCCCTGGTGGAAAACGCCATCATCCACGGCATCGCCCCGCTCGCCCGCCCCGGAGTCGTCACTTTGCGCGCCCGGCTCCACGGCGACCGTCTGCACCTCGAAGTCGCCGACGATGGCACCGGCGCAACGCAAACCCAACCGCCGCTCTCCCCGCGCCCCGCCGCCTCCGCCGCCCCGTCCGCCTCCTCCGGCGGCATCGGCCTGAGCAACACGCGCAACCGCCTCGCCGCGCTTTACGGTGACGACCATTCCTTCTCCATCCAAATCGGTCCCGGCGGCGCCCTCGCCTCCGTGGAAATCCCCTTCCACCCCGTCGGCGCATGACTCTCCGCATCCTGATCGTTGACGACGAACCTCCCGCCCGCGCACGCCTCCGCCGATTGCTCGCCGCCGAGACCGACGTCGAACTCGTCGGCGAAGCCGGCGACGGCACCGAGGCCATCCGCCTCATCGGCGAACTCCGCCCCGACCTCGTGTTTCTGGACATCGAGATGCCCGCCCCCAACGGCCTCGATGTCCTCCGCGCCGTGCGCGACGAATGGCTCCCCCTGGCCATCTTCCTCACCGCGCACCGCGAACACGCCCTCGAAGCCTTCGCCGTCGAAGCCTTCGACTACCTTTTAAAACCCTGCCCGCCCGACCGCCTCGCCGACGCCCTCACCCGCGCCCGCGTCCGCCTCGCCGCCCGCGCGGCCAACCCCGGGACGGCCGAAAGCAAAACCCTCCCGCTCCCGCCACCCACCGGGCCGCTGGAGCGCTTCCTCGTTAAAAACAACGAGCGTTACCACGTCGTGCGGGCCGACGAGATCGACTGGATCGAGGCCGCCGCCAATTACGCCATCCTCCACACCGCCGGCGGCAACCACATCCTGCGCCGCACCCTCGCCATGCTCGAGACCGAGCTCGACCCCCGCCTCTTTTTCCGCACCAGCCGCTCGACCATCGTCAACCTGAACCAGGTGCGCGAGATCCAGCTCATCGCCGGCGACGAACACGTCGTCATCCTCAAATCCGGCGCACGCCTGCCCCTCACCCGCAGCCTGCGGGATTTGCAGCAACGCCTGCGCTGAACCGCGCCTTCCTCAATCGGTGCCAGACGGAGTCCGTCCCCCGATCCCGGGACCTGGCGACAAATTCGCCCCGATTTATCCCAGGGTCTTCGCGAAGCCCGCGCGGTTCTCCTCAAGCTGGCTGAATGCTCCGCATCCTTCCCGTTATTCGCCGCCTCTGGCCTGCGGTTTTGCTCACGCTAATGGGCAACACTCTCGCCGCCGCCGAACTCCCCGCCCCGCTCGCCGCCGCCCTCAAACAACTTCTGACCGCCACGAACTACACTTGGGGCGTCACCACCGAAACCCCCGGCGCACCTTTCAAGGTCGGCCCCTATCGCGGCCGCGCCGATTCCGCCGGCTGGGTGCTCCTTGAAACCGAGGTGGGCAAAACCTCCTGGCAAGTCGCCGGCCAGGGCTCGCGCCGCGTCTTCAAAACCACCGCCGGCTGGATCACTCTCTCCGAGAAAGGCTCGCCCAAAGGCTCCGACCTCCTCGCGGTCAACGACCTGCTCGCCGCCCCCGTGCCGGCCGCCGAACTCGCCGCGCTCCTGCCCGCTCTCACCGATCTGCGCGGTGAAGCCGACGGCTCCCTCGTCGGCGTCATCCCTGAAGACGTTGCCAAAGGATTCATCACCTCGCTGGTCAAAGGCCGTGGCCCCGGCGGCTTCACGCCGGAGTTCAAGATAAGTTCCAATCGCTTCCAACTGTGGCTCACCGACGGACGCCCCGCCAGATACACCACCACCATCAACGCCACCGCCTCTCTTCCCTTCGGCAAAAGGGACCTGAACCGTATCACCTCCGTCGAGATCACCGGCTACGGCGCGTCTCCCGTCGCCGTGCCCGCCGAGGCCAGGGCGAAGCTCGGCCTCTAAGCGGAATCCGCCCCCATGTTCGACATCGCCCTCAAGATGCTCTTTGGCGACCGCGCCAAATACGCCATGCTCGTCAGCGGCATCGCCTTCGCCACGATCCTGATGACCCAGGGCTTCGCCCTCTTCTTCGGCATCCTCAGCTTCTCCTACGCCACCATCTCCAACGTCCGCTCGCCCATCTGGGTCTTCGATCCGCTCGTCCAGCAGATCGCCGACAACCAACCCCTCCGCGACACCGATGTGGACCGCGTCCGCTCCGTCGAAGGCGTCGCCTGGGCCGCCCCGCTCTACATCGGCGGAGCCACCGCCAAACTCCTCGGCGACGGCGGCTCCTCCCAGCAGGTCACCCTCATCGGCATTGATGCCAACACCCTCGCCGGCGCGCCCACCAACCTGCTCTCCGGCAACGTGCTCGACCTCCGCATGGCCGAAAGCGTCATCGTGGACGCCAACTTCGTTTTCCAAGTCAAAGCCCTCCGCGGCAAAGAACTCAAACTCGGCGACGTCTTCGAGATGAACGACCGCCGCGCCCGCATCGTCGGCATCGCCTCCCTCAGCCAGGGCATGGGCGGCGCCACCTCCATCTACACCACCTGGGACCGCGCCAAAGGCTACGCCCCCAGCCAGCGAAAAATGCTCACCCACGTCCTCGCCTCACCCCAGGCCGGCCGCTCCCTCGCCGAGGTCTGCCGCGCCATCACCGAGGCCACCGGCCTCAAAGCCGTCTCCGAAGCAGAGTTCAAAGACATGAGCGAACTGTTCATGGTCAAATACAGCCCCATCCCCTTTGTCGTCGGCCTCATGGTCGTCATCGGCTTCGTCATCGGCGTGGCCATCTCCGGCCAGACGTTTTACGCCTTCATCCTGGAAAACACCCGCTACCTCGGCGCCCTCAAGGCCATGGGCACGAGCAACACCACCCTCGCCGCCATGATCCTCCTCCAGGCCTTGATCGTCGGCCTCACCGGCTTCGGCCTCGGTGTCGGCGTCATGAGCGCGTTCTTCTCCTCTCTCCCCCCGGGCCGCGTCCCGCTTCTCCTGCTCTGGCCCGTGCCCGTCGGTGTGCTCTGCGCCGTACTCTTCATCTGCATGGGGGCCGCCCTCCTCAGCGTCCTGCGCGTCTCCCGCATCGAGCCCGCCATCGTCTTCCGTTCATGAGCACACCCGCGACCGCCGAAACCACCGCTACCCCCGCCCCGGGCCAGCCCGCCGTTTGCCTCCGTGCCGTGGACAAATCTTTCCGCAACGGCGACCAAATCACCCCCGTGCTCAAACAAGTGGACTTCACCGCCCTCGCCGGCGAGATGCTCCTCCTCGTCGGCCCCTCCGGCTGCGGCAAGACCACCCTCCTCTCCGTCCTCTGCGGCACCCTCCACGCCGACGCCGGCCGCATCGAAGCCTTCGGCCATACTCTCAGCGCACTCAGCCCCGCCCTCGTCACCCGCTTCCGCGCCAGCCACGTCGGCTTCATCTTCCAGCAGTTCAACCTACTGCCCACCCTCACCGCCGCCGAAAACGTCGCCGTCCCGCTCCGCATCCAGGGCGTCTCCGCCGCCAAGGCCCTCCCTCGCGCCCGCGAACTGCTCGCCCGCGTCGGCATCGGCGACAAAGCCGGCGAACGCCCCAACCGCCTCTCCGGCGGACAACAGCAACGCGTCGCCATCGCCCGCGCCCTCGTCCACGACCCCGCCCTCATCGTCTGCGACGAACCCACCTCCGCCCTCGATTCCGTCACCGGCCACCAAGTCATGGACCTCCTTCGCGGCACCGCCAGCGACGGCCGCCGCACCGTCATCGTCGTCACCCACGATCCCCGCATCTACCGCTACGCCGACCGCATGGCCGAGATGGAGGACGGCCGCATCCTCCGCGTCCTCCCTTCCCCCGCCGCCATCGCCGCCGCCCACCCGCACGCCTGATCTCTTTTCCCGCCATGTTTCTCTTCAAAAAAATCTCCCTCTGGCTCGCCCTCCTCGGCCTCGTCGCCGTCATCCTCCTCGTCCGCAAGACCACCACCGCCGCCCCCATGCCCGAGCCCCCGCTCGCCCCCGCGCAAAAAACCACCCCGCGCGGCCTCAGCGCTTCCGGCATGGTCGAAGCCCTCCGCGAAAACACCGCCCTCGGCGTCCCCGTCGCCGCCCTCGTCACCCGCGTCCACGTCAAAGTCTGGGACAAGGTCCAGGCCGGCGATCCCCTCCTCCAACTCGACGACCGCGAACTCCGCGCCCAACTCCCCACCCTCGAAGCCGACCTCCGCGTCCAGGAAGCCCAGCTCGCCGCCGCCCGCCGCCAAGCCGCCCGCACCGAGGCCCTCCGCGCCGCCCGCGCCGTCTCCGCCGACGAAGCCGACACCCGCCTCGACGAACTCGCCATCCAGGAGACCCGCGTCGCCTCCGCCCGCGCCAAGCTCGTTCAGACCCAGACCCTCCTCGAACGCCTCACCCTCCGCTCCCCCGTCCCCGGCACGATCCTCCAAATCAACACCCGCCCCGGCGAATACGCCACCCCCGGCTCCGCCACCGCTCCCTTCCTCATCGGCAGCATCGACCAGCTCCAGCTCCGCGCCGACGTGGACGAACAAATCGCCCCCCGCGTTCGCCCCGGCAGCCGCGCCACCGGCTACCTCAAAGGCGACACCCAAAATCCCATTCCCCTCACCTACCTCCGCATCGAGCCCTACGTCATCCCCAAGCGCAACCTCACCGGCTCCAGCTCCGAACGCGTGGACACTCGCGTCCTCCAGGTCCTCTACACCTTCGCCAGCGACCCCGCCCGCCCCGTCTATGTCGGCCAGCAGATGGACCTTTTCATCGAGGAAAACACCCCCGCGACCGCCGCCGCCACGCCATGAACGTCCCGCTGCCGCCCCGCCTCGCCCGCGCCGCTCTCCTTGCCATCCCGCTCCTCCTCGGCGCCTGCCGCATGACCGGGCCCGATTACCAACGCCCCGCCCTCGCCACCCCCCCCGATTGGCGCGCCACCCCGGCCACGGCCCCCGCTCCCGCCGCCCCGCTCGACCCCACTTGGTGGCGTCTCTACGCCGACCCCACTCTCGACGACCTCGCCACCCGCGCCCTCGCCGCCAACCAAGACCTCCGCAAAGCCGTCGCCCGCCTCGACGAAGCCCGCTCCACCCTCCGCGCCGCCGTCGCCGATTCCCGCCCCTCCGCCACCCTCAGCCAGACCGACACCCGCTCCCGCACCTCCGCCAACGGTCGCCAGGATAACAACAACAACGCCAACGGCGGCGGCCCTGCCCTAACTCGCAACAACCACCGCGTCACCCTCGACACCAGCTACGAAATCGACCTCTGGGGCCGCGTCCGCCGCTCCCTCGAAAACGCCCGGGCCCAGCTCGACGCCCAGGACGCCTCCACCCAGACCGTCCTCCTCACCCTCACCACCGACCTCGCCCGCAACTACTTCGACCTCCGCGCCCTCGACGCCGAACTCGCCGTCCTCGACCTCACCACCGCCCTCCGCCGCGCCGCCCTCGCCACCTACCGCGACCGCGTCGCCGTCGGCCTCGGCGTCGATGCCGACATCAGCCGCGCCGAGACCGACCTCGCCAACGCCGAAGCCGACACCTTCGACGTCGCACGCCGCCGCGCCCGCCTCGAAACCGCCCTCGCCGTCCTCTGCGGCGAACCCCCCGCCACCTTCCGCCTCCCCGCCCGCTCCGCCCCCCTCGCCCTCCCGCCCGCCGTCCCCCCCGGCCTCCCCTCCGAACTGTTGCTCCGCCGCCCCGACATCGCCGAAGCCGAACGCCTCGCCGCCGCCCAAAGCGCCGCCATCGGCGCCACCAAGGCCGGCTTCCTCCCCACCATAAAACTCACCGGCTCCGCCGGCTTAGAAAGCGTCGAACTCAAAGACGTCTTCTCCTGGGACAGCCGCCTCTGGTCCATCGGCCCCAGCGTGAGCCTGCCCGTCTTCAAAGGCGCCGCCAACCGCGCCAATCTCCAAGCCGTCGAAGCCCGCTACGATCAAGCCGTCGCCGAGTATCGCCGCCGCGCCCTCATCGCCTTCCGCGAAGTGGAAGACGCCCTCGGCGACGCCCGCGCCTACGCCGACCAGGCCGCCGCCCAAGCCCGCGCCCTCGACGCCGCCCGGCGCACCGCCGCCTACTACGACCAACGCCTCCGCGGCGGCCTGATCGGCTCCTTGGAAGCGGTCGATTCGCAACGCAGCCTCCTCCAAGCCGAACGCGCCGCCGTGCAGACCCTCGGCAACCGCTACGCCGCCAGCGTGCAGCTCATCAAAGCCCTCGGCGGCGGCTGGCTTCCCGCCGCGTCCGCCCAACCCGATCGTTTATAACCCTGGGAGAACCACCGGGCGCCCATCCAAAAAACCCTGCATTGTTGGACAGACACTCGTCGAACCCGGCGCGAATGTTGCTAAGGGACAACCCCTCGTGGTGCTCGGTGGAGCGCATTGAACCGAACGCGCTTCCGTGCCCCGTCAATCCACCGGGTGGAGCGCATTGACCCCAATGCGCTTCCCTCATTTTCGCGCGTCACTCTCAATGTGTTTATTCAAAAGGGCTCCATCGCCACGGCCAGTCTTGGGCCCTAAGCACCAAGCCTTTCACCACCGGATTCGCGCCAAAATACACCCACGCTTCAGCAACCTCCTTGTCCGTCCGCAGCCGATGATCAAAAAAGTTACTCTGCCAGCGCACACCCTGAAACCGTGCAGTGCCGCGCTTCCAATCAAGCACCGTCGCCGACATCCCACTTTGATCGGGGAATGAGACCAGCGCGTGCAAGTGGTCCGGCATGATCACAACCAAACGACACCACCAACGCCCCAGCTCATGGTAACGCCGCATGGCAGCCAACAGGTCGGCGCCCAACTTTTCCTCCGTTAATGGAATCACCTGTTCCGAGGCGCTTCGGATTCGCACATGAAAAACGGCTCCTGCCTTTACCCAGCCCGGCACGTCATGCCGGAGCCGTCCCGGGTATTCGCGTGTGTCTTCCACAAAGTGACGTTCTCAAATCCAACGCGTTGAGGTCAACGCGTTCCACCCGCAACACGTCACAACGCGGCAGGTGGAGCGAGTTGACCCCAACACGCTCCCTCACCCCAAGGTGGAGCGAGTTGACCCCAACACGCTCCTTCGCCCCTAGGTGGAGCGAGTTGACCTCAACACGCTCGCCCGCCCAGTGTCGCGTTTTGCTGCCGAGCCCGCGCCCGGATTTTCCGCGCCTCGGCCGGCGTGACCTTGAAGGCGATCCTTGGCATGGTAATACCGTACCCCGCTCCGGCCCGTTAATCCCGCCTTCTACCAAACGCACCATCAACACCGTCTGATCTGATACTCAACACCCTGCGCCTCACCCGATGACCACCGCCGACTACCTGCCCT
Source organism: uncultured Verrucomicrobiota bacterium (assembly GCA_903876795.1). GTDB lineage: Bacteria > Verrucomicrobiota > Verrucomicrobiia > Opitutales > Opitutaceae > Rariglobus. The sequence goes on along the minus strand of CAIRBK010000088.1, from coordinate 11,302 downwards.
ACGCCGAAGCCCTGCTTGCCAAGTGCGCCGACCACGCCCGCCGCGACCCTGCCGTGTGGACGCATCTGCTCTCCCCCGACGCCATCGCCGCCCACACCGCCGCCGCACCCAAAGGCGCCCCGCTCCACGGCCTCACCTTCGCGATCAAAGACAACATCGACCTCGCCGGCATCCCCACCACCGCCGCCTGCCCCGGCTTCGCCTATACGCCGGCCGAATCCGCCCACGCCGTCGCCCGCCTGCTCTCCGCCGGAGCCATTCCCCTCGGCAAGACCAACCTCGACCAATTCGCCACCGGCCTCGTCGGCACCCGTTCGCCCCGCGGCGCGCCGCGCAACGTTTTTGATCCCGACTACATCTCGGGCGGCTCCTCCAGCGGCTCGGCCGTCGCCGTCGCCGCCGGCCTGGTGGATTTCGCCCTGGGCACCGACACTGCGGGTTCCGGCCGCGTGCCCGCCGCGTTTAACCAGATCATCGGCCTGAAACCCACCAAGGGCCGGCTCTCGACGCGCGGTGTCGTCCCCGCCTGCCGCAGCCTCGATTGCGTCTCCATCTTCGCCCGCGACCTCGCCACCACCGCCCGCGTCCTCACCGCCGCCGAGGGCTTCGACCCCGCCGACCCCTTCTCCCGCCCCTCCGCAACAACTAACACAATGGGTTATTTATTGCCGGCGCGTCCCCGCCTCGGCGTGCCGCGAGCCGACCAGTTGGAGTGGTTTGGCAACGCCGAATCACCCGCCCTGTTTGCCACCGCGCTCGACCGCCTGCGCGCGCTCGGCACCGAGATCGTCGAAGTCGATTTCTCCGCTTTCCTCGAAGCGGCCCGCCTGCTCTACGAGGGCCCCTGGACCGCCGAACGCTACGCCGCCGTCGGGGCCTTCATCGAGCAACACTCGGCAACTCCCGAGGCCGCCCGCGCCGCCGGCCTCGATCCCACCGTCGCCCAAATCATTCTGGGTGGCAAAAAAGCCTCCGCCACCGACTGTTTCCGCGCCACCTACCGCCTCGCCGAACTTCGCCGCGCCGCCGACACGATTCTCGCCACCGTGGATGCGCTGGTCGCGCCCACCACCGGCACGATCTACACCGTGGCTGAAATCGAGGCCGATCCCATCCGGCTCAACTCCAATCTCGGTCGCTACAACAATTTCATGAACCTGCTCGACCTGTGCGGCCTCACGTTGCCCGCGGGTCGCTACTCGTTCGGCCCCGGCTTCGGCATCACCTTGATCGCCCCGGCCTGGCACGACGAGGCCCTCCTCGCGCTCGGCGCCCGCTATCTCGGACAACCGGCACCGCAGGCTTCGTTTCCTCCGGCGGTGACCCTCGCCGTCTGCGGCGCTCACCTGCGCGGACAACCTATGCACCGGCAGCTCGCCGACCTCAACGCGTGTTTCCTGGCGGCCACCACCACGTCGGCCGACTACCGCCTCTACGCCCTGGCCAACACCACACCTCCCAAGCCCGGCCTGGTGCGCGTGTCGGCGGGCGAGGCCGGCGCGCCGATCGCGGTGGAGACCTACGCGTTGTCGGCCGAAGCCTTCGGTCGCTTCGTCGCCGCGGTGCCGCCGCCCATGGTCATCGGCACCGCCACGCTCGCCGACGGCTCCTCGGTGAAGAGTTTCCTCTGCGAGCCCTGCGCCCTCGCCGGCGCGACCGACATCACCGCGCACGGCGGCTGGGCCGCCTACCTGGGATCACGCGGCTGATCCCGGGGCGAAACAACCTTTCGGGTTTGCCCGGAGGCGGATGCGCGCACCTGATGGTGAGCCTTATGGAACTCACCCGAGACGTCATCGATGCGGCCTGGCGCACGCTCGGGCCACGTCCGCGCGACGCCGCCCGGGTCGAGGCGTTGAATGTCCGGCCGGGACCGGACGCCCGCGAGGCGCGCGACGCGATCCATCTATGCCCGTTGCGGGGCGCGATCGGCGACCGCTGGGAATACAAGACCTGGATGCATTTGCCGGATGGCCGGCCTGATCCCCGGGTTCAACTCGCGATTTGCAACTCCGCCTGGTTGTCCCTCGTCCAGCGTTTGACCGGAGTGGATCACCACCCCGGCGACACCCTCTTTGCAGACTTGGATCTCTCGGTGGAAAACCTTCCGGCCGGCACGCGTCTCGAAGCTGGCTCCGCCATCATCGAAGTGAGCGACGTGGAAAACGACGCCTGCGCCAAGTTCGCCCGCCATTACGGTCCGGTCGTTTTTTCCTGGATACGCGAACCCGCCAACCGGCCGCTGCGCCTGCGGGGCCTTTTCGCCCGCGTGATCACCCCGGGGCTCGTTCGCACGGGGGACGCCCTGCGGCGCTGTCCGTGAGTGCCGGGCGACGACGGCGAGTTCCGCCGACGCTTCAAAAAATCGTGGCTGAGAGCGTGAGCGCGGGGCGAAAACGCGCGCGGGCAGGCCAACTTGCCGGCACGGTCGGCCGTGCCGGGAATCAAAGGGCAAATCGCATGGTGCGTAATAGCCGGAATTCAGGACGTCCGCGCCAAATCAATCATGCGCAGGATGCTCGGCGGCCATTGGCTTCGCTCCTGCGGGCGAGAGTTTCGAGCAGGCGGCGAGGAAGACGGCCACCAGCAGATAGCCGACGGCGACTTCCGGATGCGGCGTGATCCCGACCTGCTCACCATGCATCAGGCCGAAGAACGTGAACACCGCGCCGGCCGCCGAGAACGCGGCCGCAGCCATAAGCTTATGCTCGATGACAAACACCGTGGTCGCACCGAGAATAATGCCCGAGAGCGCCGCGCCGCCGCCGAGCAAATGCAAGCCCGGCAACAGCACACCCTGGTTGGCAAGCGCGGCATTGAGCTCGGGCGAGTGCGTGCCGCCCGAGGCGGCGATGGCCCCGTTGACAAGATTCAGCGCCCACGCCGCGAGATTGGGCACCATCGCCAGCAAGATGGCCGGCGCATGACGGCGCGGCGTTTCCTGAAACGCCTGCGAACCGATCAGCATGCCGATGTAGAGCAGGATGGGCAGGATCGCCACCACGGGCACCAAGGCGAGTATCACGGGAACGATACCGAACCAGCACAACGCGATCACCATGACACCAGTGCCCAGCGAGTAGCCGATGCGGCCGCCCATCGCCTTCCAGCCCGGATGACCTATGTAGACCGCCAGCATGAAGGGACAGCCCACCAGGCAGCCCAACAGGCTGATGACGCCGTCGGCGCAGAGCACGCGCGTCGTTGGGAAACTGTCTCCGGCGACGGACGCGCTCTCCACGTTGTCCAGCGCCTCGATCAAATCGTACAGACCGAAGGGAATCGCCGTGACCAGCAGCAGGCCGAGATACTCGAAGCCGGAGAACACATGGCCGAACGCCGGCATCGGCAGGCTGAAACCGAAGTGCGTGACGGATTCCGTGAGCTTGGACAGGGAGAGCCCGCCGTAGTTGAGATCGAACAAAGTCGAGCCCCAGGCGACCGCCGTGCCCGCGAGCAGCGCCACCAGACCGGCGGGCAGGCCGCGGAAGTAGCGCACGCCCCCGAACCAGTTGACGAGCAGGATGGCAAAGCACACCAGGCCGATCACCGGCGTGAGGAACATCTCCAAGGCGGGCCGCATCGAAATAAAGGTGATGGACACGCCCGCGAGGGTGCCGAGCAGGGCGGCGCGCGGCGTCACGCGACGAATCCAGGGGCCGATGAAACCGCCGAGGATCAGCACAAAACTCTGGATCGCGACCCAGGTAAGGCCGGCCTCCCACGCCTTGATGGGATCGCCGGTCTTGAGCTTGATCGGCAGCATCACGGCAAGCACCACAATGAACATGTGGCCGACCCCGGGGCCGGATGGCAGCGCGCAGACATCTGAGCGGCCGGTGCGGCGGGAGAGATCGTAGGCCAGCCACGCGTAGTAAGCGGTGGAGAGGAAAAGCATCAGGCCCACGGCGGGCATGATCCGGCCAAAGACGAGATCGTCGGGGAAGCCGATCGCGAAACGCAGGAGCGCGGTGATCGTGAGCAGGTTGACGAGGATGTTGGTGCCGAAACCGAACAGGGCGTTCCAGTCGCCCGGAACCCAGAGCTTGGGACGGAAGGGAGAGGTCGTCGCGGGAGTGTTCATAGATCGGAAAGGGTCTTCAGGAGGTGGTCGGAGTGGGAAACCCAGCCGAGGATGCCGCCCTGGGCGGCGATCATCTGGAGCGCGGCGGCGTGGAATTCGGGGAAATACGACGCCGTGCAGTCCGACGGCACGAGGCAGTCGTAACCGCGGTCGTTGGCCTCGCGCACGGTGGACTGCACGCAGATCTCGGTGGTCACACCGGTGACGACGAGCTGGCGGACGCCGAGTTGCTCCAGGCTGGCCTGCAGGCCGGTCGCGTGGAAGGCGCCCTTGCCGGGCTTGTCGATCACCGTCTCACCGGGCAACGCGGCGAGTTCGGGAATCAAGGCGTGACCCGGTTCGCCCTGGACCAAGATGCGTCCCATCGGGCCGACATCGCCGATGCGGAGCACGTCACCCTGCGCGCGCCGGTGCTTGGCGGCAGGCAGGTCGGCGAGATCGGGCGCATGGCCTTCGCGGGTATGCAGCACCGGCAGGCCGGCCGCGCGCCAGGCGGCCAGCAGGCGCCGGTTGGGCTCGATCGCGCGGCGCAAGTGGGAGACGTCGTTGCCCAGAGCGGCGCCGAAGCCGCCCGGTTCGAGAAAATCACGCTGCATGTCGATCACCAGCAAGGCGCAGGCTTTGGGGTCAAAGGGAAACGGATACGGGTCGGCGGTGACGGCGGGCATGATGGGGAGCGGGATCAAGTGATTGGCGCGGCCGGGGCGGCGCAGACGCCGGAGGATTCGAGGTGGCGGGCCAGTCGCAGCAGCGAAGCCTCCGCCCAGGGCGCTCCGATGAGTTGCACGGCCAGCGGCAGGGAACCGGCGGCGTGTTGCAGGGGGGCGGCCACCACCGGCAGGCCAATAAAACTGATCGGCTGGGTGAACAGGCCGAGATTGGGCCTCACGAGCAGTTCGCGGCCGGCGAGCGTCATCTTTTCCTGGCCGAGCAGGGTCGCGGGCACGGGAGTGGCGGGCGCGAGCAACACGTCCACATCGCGAAAAACACGGAGCACCTGTTCGCGCCACCAGCCCCGGAATTTTTGCGCCTGCACATACCAGGCGGCCGGCAGCATCGCGCCCGCCAGCAGGCGGTCCCGGGCCGCCGGGTCGAAGTCGGCCGCTCGCGCGCGCAACCTGTCCAGATGAAGGCGTCCGCCCTCGGACGCGGTGATCACAAAGGCCGCTGCCCGGGCGCAGTCCACGGCGGGCAACTCGATGCGCCGGGTGACGCCGAGGGCGCCGGCCAGGCGTTCGACGGCGGCATGGGCGAGCGGGTCGCCGCCGGAGGCAAAGTAGCCGCCGAGCAGGGCGATCCGCAGACCGCCGGCTCCCGCATCGATGCACGGCGCGGCCGGTTCGGACGGCCGGTTGGCGCAGGCCGCGTCCAATGCATCCGGGCCCTGCATCGCGTCATAGGCAAGCGCGAGGTCCGTGACCGAGCGGGCCAAGGGGCCGATGTGATCCAGGCCGGCCACAAAAGGAAAAGCCCCGGCGCGGGAAAGGCGTCCGTAGGTCGGCTTGAGCCCCCAGATGCCGCAGAACGAGGAGGGCACGCGGATGGAGCCGTTGGTGTCGGTGCCGAGGCTGAACGGCACGAGACCGGCGGCGACGGCCGCACCGGAACCGCCGGAGGAGCCGCCGGCGGAACGGGTGAGGTCTCGCGGATTGCGGGTGGCCCCGGCATGGGCGTTTTCGGTCACGAAGTCGTAGGCGAATTCGCCCATGTTGACCGCGCCCACGCAAACCGCTCCGGCGGCCTTGAGGCGGGCCACCGCAGTGGCGTCGGTCGCGGCGGGCGGCGACTCGCGCAGGATCTTGGACCCCGCCCAGGTGACGGTGCCCTCCAGATCAAAAAGATCTTTGACGCCGTAAGGCACGCCGGCGAGCGGGCCGGGATCGCGGCCGGCGACAACCGCCGCGTCCACGGCGGCGGCCTCGGCCAGCGCGCGGCGGGCGGTCACGGTGGTGAACGCGTTGAGTTGCCCGTGTGTGCGGGAGATGCGATCCAGCGCGGCTTCGGCGACGGCCACTGCGGTGACCTCGCGGGCGCGCACGGCGGCGGCGATTACGGCGCCGGTGGCATGGGGGGAAAGCGCGGCGCTCATGCGTGAAAATGGGAGGCCGGCTCGGTTTCGTCGGGAAGGGAAAACGCGAGCAGCGGCGCGGCGATGGCGGCGGTGCGCTCAAGGTTGCCGATCACGCCGGCACGGTGCTCGGCGGAGAGCGCAAGCCCGAGGGTGCGCGCCATGGAGTCGGCATAGCCGGACCAGGGAGATTCGACGGCCAAGGGGGCCGACACATGGGCGGCCACGATGCGCCAGCCCAGCCCGGGAAGAAGGATCCAGGTTTGCGACTGGCGGTTGGCGCGGGGCAGGCCGTCGATCACCAGCTCGATCTCCGTCATGATGGTGGCGCAAGCCGCACCAAACGTGGCGATCTCGCGGCGCACGATCCGGCGGCCGGTGTAGGCAGGCGTGTGGCTCTGCCGATAAGCCTGCAACTCGCCCGATCCGTAGAGTTGTTCGGCGACGCCGTAGCGGACCACGTGCGGCGAATCCCAGAAAAACGCCCTCAGTGCGGCGATGTCGTTGGCGGCAAGCGCCCGTTCATAGGCGTCATGCAGGCCGGCCAGCATGGCCACGAGGGCGGGATCGTTGAGAATCATGGGAGGTGGGAAGCAGGAAAAGAAAACTTCGGGCCGCCGGACAAACCGGCGGCGCGAAGGGTGTCAACGCGCGCAAAGGCGGTCGGTCATGGGCGGGATCAGAACTTGTAGGCGATGGTCAGCTCCGCCGTCGGTCCCTGACTCGGGCTGATGAACGTCTCCTCGAAGAGCGCCTGCGGGGTGAAGTATTGCTCGTTGAAGATGTTCTTCGCGTTCAGACGGAAGGACCACTGCTTGTAGTTGTAGAACAAGGCGGCGTTGGTGACGAAGTAAGAGGGCAGCACGATCTGTTTTAGGTAGCCCGAATACATCTTGGAGACGTAGGTCTCGCCGAGGTAAGCGCCCCAGCCGGAAGGATCGGTGTAGGTCACGCCCAGGGAGTAAACCTGCGAAGGAATCGGCACGGTGAGGTCGCCGGGCAGGCCGAGGCCGGGGGCGGAACCGCCGGGACCGAAGTAACGGCCGCCGTAGTTGAGCGCCGGATCGAGACCGAGGTAGGACGGGGGGATGCCAAGGAGGAAGGGAGCCTTGACCACCTTGGTTTCCTGGACGGTGGCGGCGGCGGTGTAGCTCCATTGCTTGCTGGGGGCATAACGCGCCTCAAGTTCGACGCCCTTGGACTCGTAGGTGTTGATGGCGCCAAGGTTGGCGTTGGTATCGTAGCCGGTCTTTTCCTGTTTATAGAGCGCCAGCGTGGCGTAGAGTTTCTTGTCGAAGGCGGTCGTCTTCAGGCCGACCTCGTCCAGCGTCGATTTCTGGATGATGGAATCCTGATTCAGGTTGTCCCAAGCGATCATGCCGCCCTGGCCCAGCTCCACGAACGAGGCCTTGGCGTGGGTGTAATAAGGCGTGAGCGCAGGCGTGAGCTTGTAGCTGATGCTTCCGTTGTAGGTGCCCGCCACGTCGCTCTGATGAGCGAGTCCCTTGGGCGTGCCCACACCGTCGGTGCCGTTGATCGAGGCGTCATAGTTATCATAACGGCCGCTGAGGATCAGGTTGAGTTTTTCGCGGTAGGTCGCGTCGATCGAGGCAAAGGCGCCCACGTCGGAGAAATGACCGCGCTGCTGCCATTCGTAGGTGCCGGCGCCAAACGTGCCGGGGCGGGCAAAGCGGTCGTTGCCGGTGGCTCCGAAGGAGATGTCGCGCCGGTCGAGCGCCTGGTGGTCGTTGCTGCGATATTCCTGTTCGTCACCCTCGGTGTAGCGGAGCGAGCCTCCCACGATGTAATTAAGCTTAAGCGAATCGATCGGCTGGGTCTTCCAGTCCAGCGTGGTCTTGTTTTCCAGCACATATTGCTGGTAGTCGGCGGCGAAGCCGTAGCTCGAATACTTGGTGTGGTTCTGGGAGTCGTAGAACGACTGGTTTTTGAGCGTGGCGTCGGGGGTGACCTGCTTCACGAAGTCGAAGAAGCCGGTGACCGCATCGGTCTTGGAGAAATCGATGGACTCAACCTGAACGGTGCGGTGGTCGAGCTTGACCGTGCGCACGGTGGCGGGATCGAGGTTGTAAATCGCGGGGTTTACGATGCTCTGGTAGGGAAAACCACTCGGGGCGAAGGTGAACTGCATCAGCCCGGCCGATTCACTGGCGTTCAGGTAACCGTCGTTGTTGAAATCACGATTGACCGGCCGGCCGGCCAGGTAATTCCCGTTAGAGTCGATCATGTCCTGGGTGACACGATTCCAGCCCAGGCTCTGGTTGAGGTCGGCGTGTTGATACATGCCGCCGTATTCGAGGCGGGCGGTATCGGAGAGCGTGGTGTCGATCGAGATCTGGTAGAGTTGGCCCTTGTTATAGACGTTACGGTAGTAACTCTTGGAGTCCTCGAGTTGGGAGTAGAAGTAGGCGCCCGACTTTTTGCCGAAGATGGTGAAGGGCATGCCGTATTCGATGGAGCCGATCTTCTTGTCGTAGGTGCCGACCGTGAGGGTGGCTTCGCCGGTGGGTTTTTCGATGTATTGGGCGGTCTTGCTCTTCGCAGTCTTGGGGATGAAGTTGAGGATGCCGCCGACCTTGCCACCGCCGTAAACGGGCGGAGGAGGGCCCTTGATGATTTCCACGTAATCGGTTCCGCCGACCACGGTGGGGAAATTGCCGCGGTTCTCCACCCGGCGAAAGCCGCGGAAGAAGTTGTCGGCGCTGGCTCCGCGCACGGTGAGAGCGCCGGGCACGCCGAAGTAGTTGCCCGTGTAGGTGCCGGACGTGACCGAGACGAAGTCGTTCACGGTGCGGATGCCATAGAGGTCGAGGAGATTGCTCTCGATCAGGGTCACCGAACGCGGGGTGTCCTGCAGGCTGTGGTCGGTGCCGAACACGCTGCTGGTGGGGCGCGTGGGCAACACGTCATAGCGGTCGGCCTCGGCGGCCGACACGGAGTAGGCGTCGAGCGTGATCACCTCGTCCGCAGCCGGTTTTTCAGCGGCGATGACGGCAGACGGGGTCAGCAGCGAGATCAAGGCCCCGGGCAGGAGCAGGGCGGAACGTCGCAGAGCGCGACGGGAGTCGGTGACGCGGGAGCGTCGTAGGTGCGAAGGTTGCATGCGTGGAGACGAGGTTGTTGGTCAAAAACAGTCATCCGACATAAAGCACGCCGCGTGCCAATGTGTATACACTACAGTATACGGGTGATTTCTCAGGCTATTCTTGCACTTATCAACTCGTGAGTTAGCCCTTGCGCCATGTCGCGTTCGCGTCGCACACCCAGTCATCCCGTCGGCTTGCCAGGCGAGGCGGATGCATCAACCAACCAGTTAGGATACAGAATCCTGCAAGAGATTCGGAGACGCATCCTGAATTGGCACTACCCGCCCGGGCACCACTTGGGCGAGCCCGAGCTGAGCGAGGAGTTTGCCGCCAGCCGTGTGCCGGTGAGGGAGGCCTTGCGGGCATTGACTGAGCAAGGCCTGGTCGAAAAAGTGCCCAACCAGGGCTGTTTTGTCCGCCAACCCGACGCCCAGGCCACCCATCATCTGTATGATTTGCGTCTGGCGCTGGAGTTATTCGTCATCGAACGCCTGGCCCGCCACGGCATGACCGACGACTGGCTCGCCTTGATGAGAGCGACTTGGGAGCCCTTGCTCAACGTGCGAGCCGACGCCCCGGTGGACGGCGACCTGCTGGTGAGCATGGACGAGGAGTACCACCTCGCGCTGGCCCGGGGACTGGGCAACCCCTACTTCATCGACTCCCTCAAGGACATCAACGACCGCCTGCGCTTCGTGCGCCTGGTGGTTGTGACGACTCCGCATCGCATCCAGACGACGGCCGGGGAGCACCTGGCCATCCTCTCCGCCATCGCCCAGCGCGATCCCGAGGCAGCCCGCCGGGCCGTGCGCCAGAACCTCCAGCACGCCCGCAACCAGATCGAGATCGCCATCTCCAAAGGACTGAACCGCGCCCATGGCCGCGAACAAGCAAAGGCGTCCCTCCCGCACGACGTGGACACGGCGGGTGAAGTGACGCCGACCAACGCCGACCGGCCTACGGAATAAACCAGGAACACCCGTCGGAAGAAAAAGGACCGCGCAAGCCGTGGGTCGCCCACCGATCACGTAACCCGTTGCGAGCTCTATACTCCAAAAAGCGGATACCCGTTGAGGGCGGACCGCTGGACCATCGTTCTCGGGGCGTTGGTCCGCAGGGCGGTACCTGGCCATCGCCTGCAAGCAAGCTCCTACCCGGTGCTGTGGCAACGCCCCCACGGTGTGGCAACGTTCGTCCCTGGACGTTTGGTTTGAAGGCCGCGTCAGGGCTTGTCGGCTTTGGCGGCGGCTTCGCCATGCACCGAGGCCATCATGAGCTTGTCGGTCCAGGCCAGCGCGATGGCGGAGAATACGAACACGCAGTGAATGACGACCTGCCACAGCACACCGTTGGGCGCGGAAGTAAACTCGGGCGACCGCACTTCGATGAAGGTTTTCAAAAGGTGGATCGACGAGATGCTGATCAGGGCCGTGGCCAGTTTCACCTTGAGCATGCCGGCATTCACATGGCTGAGCCACTCGGGCTGGTCCTCGTGCTTGTCGAGGTGAAGGCGCGAGACAAAGGTCTCGTAGCCGCCGATGATCACCATGATGAGCAGGTTGGCGATCATGACCACGTCGATCATCCCCAACACGCTGAGCATGATGAGCGTGCTTGGATCTTTCACCGTCCCCGCCGGCCCAAAGGCCAGGTGGAGCAGATGCCAGAGCTCCACGAAGAATTGATAAACATAAACACCCTGAGCGATGATCAGACCCACATAGAGCGGAGCCTGGAGCCAGCGACTGGCGAAGATGGCCTTTTCAAGGAGTGACTCGGGACGGCGGGAGGTTGTCATGGTAAATCTTTTGGTCGTATGGCGAAATTGGGGTGGCAAAATGGCCACCGTGCCTTCCAGTGCAAGGCATTCAGTGATGCCCGTTCACCTAATACCAATGCTGGGTTAATTAAGGGGACTCCTAAATTTAGCATATCATTGATTAACAATGGCATAAATTGTGCATAGGCTGTATCTCAATGAGCCTGAATCAATATACATTCTTTGGGGATCACGCAGCGCTGGAGTCGTTGACCCAGCACGGAGAC